>CACBMB010000001.1 GCA_902540275.1 uncultured Pelagibacteraceae bacterium
CCAAAACCTAAAAAGAAGAAAAAAGTAGTTAAAAAGGTTAAAAAAAAGAAAAAAGTAGTTAAGAAGAAAAAAGCAGCTAAGAAGAAAAAAGCTAAGAAGAAAAGAAGAAAAAAGAAATAATCACCTCATTACTTTAGAATAAGATTTATTTACTTTAATTAATTTAACTATAAGTTTGTTTTAGTGAAAGAATTTTTACAAAAACATCTAAATTATTTTGTCTTTTTATTCTTACTAATTCTTTTAATCTTTTTAAAATTTTTAAATCCGAGCTTTATAAAATCAGTTTCCTATTTAAGTTTTGATCTATATCAAAAATTATTTGCTGAAGAAAAAAAAACTGATGTAGTAATTATAGATATTGATGAAAAAAGTTTAGGTAAGTTTGGACAATTTCCGTGGAATAGAAATGTTTTTGCTCAAATACTTGATCAATTAAACACTTCAAACCCAAAAGCTATTGGATTTGATATTTTTTTTACTGAAAAAGATAAACAATCTCCAGAAGAAGTACTTAAATCTTTTGGTTTAATTCCAGCTGATATAGCTGAACTTCAAAATTTAAAAAGTCCTGATGATATATTTTCAGAAAAATTAAAAGAGTCTAAATCGATTATTGCAGTATTAGGAAGCAATGTTCCTTCACATTCAAATTATGATCGAAAAGCAAAAGCTAGATTTTTATCTAAAGGGGGTGACCCAAAACAATTTACTTATTCTTATCCTTATTCGATAGGTTCTTTAGAAAAATTAGAAAAAAATGTAAAAGGTTTAGGGTCTATTTCATTTTTAGATCAATTAGATGGGATTATAAGATCTTTACCCTTAATCGTTCAGTTTAATAAAAAGATTTATCCAACCATGGGTTTGGAAATGGTTCGAGTAGGATCAAAACAAAAAAATATTTATGTTGAGTTAAATGAAGTTGGAATTCAAAGAATAAGTGCAAGACCTTACAAAATAGAGTCTGATCCAAATGGAATAATTTGGATTAAATATAAAAAATCTCAGAAAGAACAGTATATCTCTGCCGGTGATGTTTATGATGGTAAATTTGATAAAAGTTTTTTTGAAAACAAATATGTTTTAATAGGTGCTTCAGCTCAAGGATTATTCGATTTAGTAAAAACTCCACTTGGAGTAACTATTCCTGGAGTTGAAGTTCATGCAAATGTTATTGAAAATATTTTGGATCAATCTTATTTAATCAGGAATCCAAATACTTATATTTTTGAATTATTATTTTCTATTATAGCTGCACTCATTACTTTTATTTTATCTCAAAAAATAAAACCAAAATATAGTTTATCAATTTTCTTTGGGAATATTCTAGCAACTTTAATTATTGGATTTTCAATTTATAAATTTAGATCAGAATTAGTAGATTTTAGTTATCCTATCTTTATTATTACCATAACTTTCCTGACTGGGCTGTACTTCAGATTTATTGAGGAAAATAAAATGGCATTAGCCAATCTGCAAAAAGAAGCTAAACTTTTAAAAGAAAGAGAGCTGGCTGCAGGAGTTCAAAAAAGTCTATTTCCAGATATTTCTAAATTTGAAAATTTTATCTTTGCTAAAAATGTACCTGCAAGAGATGTATCAGGAGATTATTTTGATGTTGTAAGATCTACTCCTGAAGAATATTTTTTTACTTTAGCTGACGTTTCAGGAAAAGGAGTTAAAGCTGGAATGTATATGGCAAAAGCATCATCCATATTTAGAACGCTTACTAATTTGAAGTTCCCTTTAGAAAAAGTTGTCTTTGGAGTGAACAATGAGCTTGTTGAGGCCAAATTTAAAGGAATGTTTGTTACTGCTGTTTTTGGGAAATTAAACATTAAAACTGGAGAACTGGTTTTTATCAATGCAGGGCACGAGAGTATTTTAACTTTTGATCAAAATAAAAATTATGAATATATCAAATCAGAAATGCCACCCATTGGAATTGTTAAATATTTTACAGAGTCTATGGTTAAATCCAATACCATGAACCTAAAAGATAAGACATTTGTTGTTTATACTGACGGTGTAACAGAAGGCTATTTGAAAAATGGTGAAGAATTAGGAGCCGAAGGAGTTCAAAAAATTATTGATAATATGTCTGAAGTGACACCAAAGACTATAGTTGAGTCTATTGAGAAAGAGTTAAATTGGGGTGCTGAAAAATTAAGAGATGATATTACTTGTATGGCTATCAATATAAATAATACCGAATTAATAAAAAAAAAATAATCCAACATGATAAAGAGGTTATTTTTAATTTCATTTTGTTTATGTTTTTTAATGCAAACTGTTCATGCAGGAATAGTTGAGCCTGTTTTTAAACAATTAAAAGATCCAAATTTGGATGGGGTAGATGATGTTCCATCACCAACCGGAGTTAATATAACACCTGATGGAAAAAAAATGTTTGTGATGAGTCACTTTGATAATAAGGTTTATATTTATAATCTAGCAACACCTTTTGATATAAGCACTATGGATGTTGATAATAGAACAGTTGTAAATACAGATGGTCTTGGAGATAATTTGAGTTCTAATAATACAAATAATAAGATAAAATTTAACAATGATGGAACAAAGGTTTTCTTTTTTGATGAAAAAGGTGGAGCTCAATTCCATAATTTAGCCACTCCATATGATGTTGCTTCAATTTCTGCTGCAACATTAATAGCTGACGATGGAATAAATTATACAGACACATTTCTAGGTACCCATGCAGATGATTCCACTAAGGGTGTTGCTTTTAACAATGATGGAACCAAAATGTATCTTGTTAATGGTCGTCAAAGTTTAACAGATATAACACAAATAAAACTTACAACCCCATTTGATCCTAGTACTGGGGTATCAGAACACATTCTTGATACAGAGACAAATGGTGATGTTGCAAGATTTACAATGGATATGGCTTTTGATGATGATGGTACCAGATTATATTTGACCGAGTCAGGTACTAGTGTCAAAAAAAATTATATGTATGTTTGGAAATTATCTGATCCATTTAATCTTGCTTCTGCAACCTTTGTGGACAAATGGCAAATATTAGGCAATAGCGGTAACATTTCACCTTACGGATGGACTTTTGGAAATAATGGTATGAAACTTTATATTGGAACAGAGGATGCTTCTACAGGAGATGGCGATGATATAATTTATGAATATGATTTAACCTGCCCTTATGGAGTTGTACTTTGTGATCCTGAAACCGCTTCAGTTACAAGTGCGCAGGTGGAGATAGCTAAAAATGTCATTTACCAAAATTCATCAAATATATTTAAAAGATTTGAGTGGTTACGTAGAAATGAGGAAAAAACAAATTTAAATAGTCATAATATCAACTTAAATATTAATAATCCAATATTAGCCTCATTGAAAAACATTTTGGAAAGCTCATTAAAAAACACTCTAGAAAAATCATTTACAGACGCTGAATATAGTCAAGTATCCTTAAAAAATGAAAAACCTAAAAGTAATAAAAGAAATTGGTCTAATTGGTCCCATGGAGATATTTCATTTGGAAGAGTTGGCGATACATTTTCTTTCAAACCTAAAGAAATAAAAACCAAAGGTATTATGTTTGGAGCTGATAAATTAGTAGATGATAGGATATTTGGTTATGCTTTTCGATACGGAAATGACAAAGTGGATATAAAGTCTAATGCCAACAATAAACTAGACTCTCAATCATTTACTTTAAATATTTATGGAAACATTCCTTTGAAAAATAAATCTCATTTAAATGCTTTGATCGGTGCAAGTTTTTTAAGTTTAGATCAGTTGACTTCCGATATTGTTTCTGGAAAGAGGAATGGCAAACAAGTATTTACATCCTTGAGTTATGAAAATGAAAACAAGTATACAAAATATGATATAATACCTTTTGGTAAATTTGAATTGGGTATCACACAATTTTCAGACTATACTGATTTTGGTACTTCTTCAACTAATAGCGTAGAAACACACGAAAGCCTTACTTTTAAAACAGGTAATGTTTCAACAGGTTTTAAATTTGATAATATTTTATATCTTGATGATAGGACTTTAAGTAGAAATGGTTTTGTCGAATATATTTATGATTTAACTCCTGATATTGATCATCATTATAAAAATCATGCTGATAATACAACGATTAAAAAAACTATAAGTGCACACTCATTACACAATATAAAAGGAAATATTGGTTTCGAATATATGAAAAAAGATGGTTATACAGTTGCAATTAACTATGAAAGATATCAAAGTCTTGATGATAGTGCACACATAGATAGTTTATTATTTAAATTTGGGAAAAAAAATAATAAAAATGCAAATTTAGATTTAATTTATAAACCTATGAACAATAATAATACTGAGATTAGTTATTTAAAAGAAATAGGTAATTTTAATTTAAAATTAAAATCTAATTATAGTTTGTTTAGTAAAATCCCTGATTACGGTGCAAATCTTGAAATTTTTGGTATATTTTAACTTACTTGAGTAAATATAAAAAAAAAATTCGGATTTAAAGCCCAAATTGGTTAATTTTAGGTATTTCAAATTAAAAATTTTTGAATAAATTATCTTGGTGAGAAAAATAATTTTACTACTATTGATTGTACCTTTTTTGAGTAACTGTACTCAATACACTGCAATGGTTGGACCAAGTTTAACACTTGCTCAAACAGGAAATGTTATTCAAGCTTCAGCGTCATTATCAAGCTCTTTAGCTATGAATAAAATGACAAATAATTTTATTGATGAATTAAAGGTTGAAAAAATTTGTCCAACAACTCACTCTTCTGAATTAAATCAAATTTTTTTTGAAACAATTGAACATATGGATTGTTACTATGATCCATTGAGTATTTTAAGATAATTTTTTTAAAGATGAGAGTAATAAATTTTACTTTCTTTATTTTATTATTTCTAATCACCACAGCCAAAGCATCTGAATTACAAATAAAATGGAGAACAAATTTGCTTGTTCCAAGACCAGATATAGCTTCAAGTGGAAGCCACGTATGTTTTGATGAACAAGGAACTCAAATAGTTAAAGATGGAGCTGAAGATCCATCAGACGTTGCTTTTAGTAATGATGGTTTAACTTATGTTATCGGTAATATACTCAGTGATGGTATAAATAATCGAATAATAGCTTATAAATTAACCACACCTTTTGATTTAGACACTGTCAAAAATGATTGTTCACAGTTTCGTTTTAATCCTTGGAAAGATATGACAACTGAAACAAATACAAGAGTAGAGTCTATAAGATTTAATCGTGATGGTACGAAGTTTTTTATTGTAAATGAAAATGGAGAAATCTTTAGTTATAATCTTTCTACTCCTTTTGATTTATCAACCCGGTCATATATTACTGAGTTAGATTTATCTGGATCTAGAATATCAATAGAGTTTAGTGGTGATGGTATGCAATTATTCAAATTGGATGGAAAAAATCTAGATCCAACAATTGAAGTCTATGATTTACCAGGTCCTTATGACACTTCTTCAGCTACATTAAATTATACCTTAGATTTAAATAACACCGCTATAGAAACATTACAATCCCCAGCACACATGCAAGCTTTAGATTTTGAATTTAATGATACTGGAAGTGCAATTTATATCTTGGCGCAAACAACAAGTCCTGGAAATGATACTGGTTATAGTAAGTCTGCCATCTTCCAATATAACATGGCAGCAAACTATGACATATCATCTGTTAAATTTAAAGGTCGATGGAATGTAGTATTTGATCCTGGTGATGACAATGCTGGTATAGGAATTCCATATGGTTTCGCATTTAGTACTTCAGGAATGAAATTATTTGTAACGAATTTGAGAACAGGTGCAAATCAAGTTGATAGAACTAATGAATACAATTTAGAATGTCCTTATGGTATTTATGAATGTACATCAGATGCAAGATCTAATTTAGGAGCACAAGTAGAACTTGCAAAACAAAATATCAGCCTAAATACATCAACAATATTTAAAAGATTTGAATGGATTAAAAGAAATAGAAATAAAGAAAATCTTAATAATTTTTCTTTAGATATTGATACTAATAATCGTTTATTAATTGCTTTAAAAAATAATCTACAAGCTTCTTTAAATAATAAGAAATCTCAAACTGGTAAAGAAAAAAGAAAATCTGACTGGTCTTTTTGGAATCATGCAGATATTTCTTTTGGAAGCTTTGATAAAACCTCTTTTGAAAAAGCTAAACAAATTCGGACACGAGGTCTTACTTTTGGTGCTGATAAAAAATATAATGAAAACAAATACTTTGGTACCGCAATAAGATATGGAAACAGTGGCGCAGATATCAAACATGCTCCTCAGGGAGTTTATTTAGAGTCTTTAACTTTAAATTTCTATGGAACAATTCCTATTGATCAATATCGATATACAAACGCTGTTTTTGGATTAAGTACACTTAGATTTGATCAAAAATTTTTAGGTAAAAAAACAGGTGGAAGAAAAGGTCAACAAGCTTTTACTTCCTTAAATTTTAGAACCAAAAAAACTTATGGTAATTTAAATTTAACACCATCGGGCAGATTTAACTACGGTATAACAAATTTATCCCATTTTACTGATTTTATTTCAACTGCTAAATCAGGAACTGATATTATTTATGATGAAGAAAATTTTGAAAGTGGAGAAATTGCAGCAGGATTTTTGTTTGATATTAATGAAATAGAAGTCCCTGATGGAAGAATTTTTAGACCAAACGGTGGATTTGAAATGATATTTGATATTTCACCTAAAATGTCCTTCAATCATTCTAATGTTGGCGGTACAAAGACTAATACAGCTCAGATTGAAAAATATTCTCAAAAAAAATTAAAAGGAAACTTAGGATTTGAAGCAGTCTATGAAAATGGATTTACTTTTTCAATTAATTATGAAAAAATAATGCATAAAGATAGGGCGAGATCATATTCACATCAAGATACTTTTTTGTTTAAACTTGGTCGTGTAGATAACAATATCTCAGAGTTTGCAATGAATTATGATCCAAACCAAAATAATAAAACAGAAATAAATTACACAAAAAAATTTAATAATTTTGATCTTAATGTAAATTCAAATTATAGTTTATTTAGTAAAATTCCTGAATATGGGGCAAATATTGAAATTATTGGTGAATTTTAAACCTGAAATTTTATAAAAAGTAACTATACAACACATTTTGAATATAATACTTTTATATTAATGAATAGATTTTTTTTATTTATATTTTTAATTTTTACTACTGCCTCCAATTCTGGAGAAATTTCTAGCAAAGTTTCTGAATATGTTAGCAACCTTATTCCTGGTGAGGGTGATACAGAAGTAAGTATAGATTTAAGAGAAAATAATAAACCTGATTATAGTATCTTGGCTGTAAGAGAAATCCAAAAAACAGAAGATGGAAATTTTTTCACTCAATTTTCTTTTTTTAATACTGAAAAAAATAACGACGAGAGATTAGTTGGCAATCTAGGGTTTGGAAAAAGAATACTTAGTGATGATAAAACTATGATGACAGGATTTAATGCTTTTATAGATTATGATGACATTGGTAATGCTAGATCTAGTCTTGGTTTAGAGGCTAGGAACGCAGTTTTAGAATTTGGATATAATTATTACTTTGGAATTGATGATGGAACTGATGAAAAAGTTTTAGATGGATATGATTTGAGATTAGCTTCTCAAATCCCCTATATGCACTGGGCAGATATATTTATAAATGCTTATGAGTGGGAAGGTAGAGACAGGGATGATATTAAAGGAACCAAAATAGGTTCTGAATTGTTATTAAATCCAAATTTAAATTTAGAATTGGCATATGATGATAAAGATAAAGCCGGTTTAAAAGATGAGTGGTATGCAAAGATTATGTTTATACATCCTCCTAGAACTGGACCATCATTACAGGATGGTTTTTTAAGTAGTGATACTTGGAAAGAAGAAAAAAATATGTCAGGTGAACTTTTAACAAAAGTTAAAAGAAATAATAAGATTGTGGTTGAGTTTAAAGGCCTATCAACAATATCAAGAACAGATTAAATATGAATAAATTATTTAAAATTGTTATTTCAAATATTTTAATTTTATTTTTTCTCTCAGTTTCTGCTTATGCTGTAACTGGAGCTGCAGATGTTTACAAAGTTACAATGAGAAAAGTTGAGTTATGCACAGGAAGTACAGGTGTTGGAAGTTGTGATAACGCGGTAGTGATAGGATCGGGAGACAAAGAAGTAGATATAGCATCTGTTAGTGCTGGAGCAGCAGCTGCAAGTTATGGTGAACCTGCCTTATTACCTCTAGGAGAAACTTATACTCATATGCGAGTTACTATTGATAGAAAATTTACAATTAAAAATTCTACTGCGATAGCAGCAGGAGAAAATGCAACTGCATGCAGAACGATTGCTACAACTACTGCAATGTATGGTGGAACTGCTGAAGCAACTAGAAAATATACTCATAAGCCAGTTGTAGCTAACAATCAAACTGCAGCTGAAATGAATATTTATTTAGTAAATGATCAGTATACTCGATGTAACGTTGCAGGATGTTCAGGTGATGGAGGAACAACAGATGATCAAAGCATTTCTTATGCTCAAGGAACAGGATCCTCAAAACATCAATCACAACACGCTGATGGCAGTACTGATGATGATCATGTAATGATATATGAGCTCACATCTCCATATACTGTAGCATTGATTGCGCCAAAAATAGATATTTCTTTTGGAACTTCAGCTGCAGTTAGTGCACAAGAAGTAAATGAATTATGTCAAATTTGGGCTGAAGAGCCAGTTGTTACGATCACTATTGAATAAAATTACTTAAGTAATTCTTGTAATTTATTTTCTTTTTCTAAAGCTCTAACTTCATCATAACCACCAATGTGTTGATCATCAAAAAATATTTGTGGTATTGTTCTTTTACCATTAGCTTTATTAATCATTTCATCCATAGCACCATCTACTGTTGCAATATTAATTTCATTATAAGTAGCATTATTCCTAGTTAATAATCTTTTTGCTGCATCACAATAATTGCACATTGGACCTGTATAGATTGTAATTTTTTTCATAACTTATAAATAATCACCTTTTTTTATTTTACTAGATATTTGTTTTCTAGAGTATTCAAATTTTTTTCTATGTTTAATACTTTTTTGATGGACTCTTTTTCTCCATAACCTGAAAGATGACGGTTTAAGAGACCTTCTCATAATTTTGATGACATCAGCTTCCGACCTTCCAGTCCTTTTTTTAATTTCCTCAAAAGTGATCCTATCAGCCCAAGCTGCCCAGATGACCCAATCTGGATCCTCAATTTTTGGCTCAGGATTTTTGACTCGGGTGACTGGCCTGTGACCTTTTTTTTTCATAAATCCTTTATATTTGAAAAAATTCAATAATGCATTTTTTCTGAGATCTGTTATATTAGCCTAGATAGTCCTTCTTAGCCATCTTTAGCTCCCGGTTTTTAAGGACTATCTTTTTTTTTATATGCTCATTATAAAGTACCCAGTCTATGAAATTAGGATTTATAGGAACTGGAAAAATAGCATCATCAGTTATCACAGGAATATGTAAATCATCAATTAAGTATAATAAAATATTCATTTCTAATAGGAATAACAAAATTTCTAAACAATTAAAAAAAAAATTTAAGAGAATTATTATAGAAAAAGATAATCAAAAAATTGTAAGTAGTAGTAATTGGGTTTTTTTAGCGGTTACACCTACAGTTGGTGAAAAAATAATTAGAAATTTAAAATTTAGATCAAATCAAACTATTGTTAGTTTTATTTCAACCATAACTATTCCAAATTTAAAAAAAATGATTAAAGTTAAAGCAAATATCGTTAGAGCAATACCATTACCACCAATATCTTTGAAGAAAGGACCGGTTCCAATTTGTCCTCCAAACAAAAAAGTAAAAAAATTTTTTGATCAAATAGGTTCTACAGTTGAAATAAAAAACGAAAAATTATCTATTAATTTTTGGTCGACTTCTGGAATGATGGCATCTTATTATGAAATTTTAAATGTAATGAGTAATTGGTTAGTAAGTAAAGGCATTAAAAGATTGGATGCTCAAAAGTATATTACTTCATTGTTTTTAGCTTTATCTGAAGATGCAGTTGTAAATTCTAAAAAAGATTTAAAATATTTGGTAAAAGAGTCTCAAACACCTAAAGGATTAAACGAACAAGGTTTGAAAGAAATGAGTAAAAAACGTGTTTATAAATCTGTTATTAATACTTTAAATAGTATTCATAAAAGATTAAATAAGTAATCAATGTCTGAAAACATTTTAGAAATTAATAATTTATCAAAGTATTTTGGAGGGTTGGCTGCAGTTTCTGATTGCTCGTTAAAAGTTAAAAAAGGAACTATTACAGGCATAATTGGTCCTAATGGCTCAGGAAAAACAACTTTATTTAATTTAATCGCTGGAAATTTAAAATCATCATCGGGAAATGTTTTGTTTAATAATGTGGATATTACTGATGTCCCATCTTATGAATTATTTTCTAAAGGTTTACTTAGAACCTTTCAAATAGCACATGAGTTTACTAACCTATCTGTTCTTGAAAATTTAATGATGGTTCCAGGCAATCAATCTGGAGAAAAATTAATGAATGCATTATTGAAACCTTCATTAGTTGCAAAAGAGGAAAGTCAAATTAAAGAAAAAGCTATGGAAGTTGTTGAATTTTTAAATTTGTCACATTTAAAAAATGAATTAGCAGGAAATTTGTCTGGTGGTCAAAAAAAATTATTAGAATTAGGAAGAACAATGATGGTAGATGCTAAATTAGTTTTATTAGATGAAGTAGGTGCCGGAGTTAATAGAACTTTACTTAAAGATCTTGGTTCAGCTATTGAAAAATTGAATAAAGAAAAAGGATATACATTTTGCATGATTGAACATGATATGGATTTTATAGGAAGATTATGCGATCCAGTAATTGTTATGGCAGAGGGATCTGTTCTATTTGAGGGATCAGTTGAGGAAGCAAAAAAAGATGAAAAAGTTATTGAAAGTTATTTGGGCAGAGGTTCAAAGTTAAAGGACAATTAATAATGGCATTTTTTGAGGGTAATAATATGACAGGTGGTTATGGAAACGGCCCAGATATTATTAGTTCGTGCTCTGTCAATGTTGAAAGAGGAGAAATAGTTTCAATTCTTGGTCCAAATGGTGCTGGAAAATCTACAGCAATGAAAGCAATGTTAGGTTTACTAAATTTAAAATCAGGATCTGTAATTATTAATGGAAAAGATATATCAAATCTTTCACCTCAAGATCGAGTCAAAGAAGGTATCTCTTTCGTACCTCAAACAAAGAATGTTTTCGCAGGAATGACTGTGGAAGAAAATTTAGAAATGGGAGCCTTTTTAATCAACAGTGATTATAATTCAGTCATTGATGAAATTTATGATTTATTTCCAATACTTAGAGAGAAAAAAAATCAGTTAGTTGGAGAGTTGTCAGGAGGACAAAGACAGCAAGTTGCACTTGGTAGGGCATTAATGATAAAACCATCAGTTTTAATGCTTGATGAACCTACAGCTGGTGTTTCACCAATTGTAATGGATGAATTATTTGATCATATAGTCAAAGTTAAGAGAACTAATGTTGCTATTTTGATGGTTGAACAAAATGCAAAACAAGCTTTGAATATTTCTGATAGAGGTTATGTTTTAGTCACTGGTGAAAATCGATATGCTGGAACTGGAAAAGAATTATTAAATGATCCAAGAGTAAGAAGCTCTTTTTTAGGTGGTTAATATGGATTTCTTAAATGCAATTATCTTATTGTTGAATTATATATTTGTTCCTGCACTTGCTTATGGCTCGCAACTAGCATTAGGTGCAATTTTTGTAACTTTAATTTATGGAATTTTAAGATTTGCTAACTTTGCAACAGGAGACATGATGTCTTTTGGAACAATGTTTACAATATTATTTACTTGGTATTTTCAATCAGTCGGTATTGGTCTTGGTCTATTGCCTACTGCACTTTTAGCAATTCCTTTTGCAATAATTTTCATGATTGGTTACATGCTTTTAATAGATAAATTTGTTTTTAAATATTATAGAGTAAACAAAAGCCCGCCAGTCCAATTAGCAATGGTTAGTATAGGTGTAATGTTTGTAACTCAAGCTGTAGTTAGAATAATAATAGGACCTTCTGATAGAAGATTTTTTGATGGAGAGAAGTTTTTAATTAAAGCAGGGGAATTTAAGGATATTACAGGTTTAAATGAAGGACTAGCAATTAAATCTACACAAGTAATAACAATTCTAGTTACTGTGGTTCTTGTTTCTACTCTTTTTTGGTTTTTAAACAAAACTAAAACTGGAAAAAGTATGAGAGCATACTCTGATAATGAGGATTTAGCTTTACTTTCAGGAATTGATCCAAAAAAAATAGTAATGATTACCTGGATTATAGCAGGTATTTTGGCCACAATAGGAGGAGCACTTTACGGTTTAGATAAAAGTTTTAAACCTTTTACATACTTCAATAACATGCTCCCAATATTTGCTGCTGCAATTGTTGGAGGAATTGGAAATCCTTTTGGAGCATTCTTAGGAGGTTATGTAATTGCTTTTTCTGAAATACTTTTAACATATGCTTATAAAAAATTCTTTATGTATGTCTTGCCAGAAAGTATGGCGCCAGACGGTTTGATTCAGCTACTTTCAACTGATTATAAATTTGCAGTATCGTTCTCAATATTGGTAATTGTACTGTTATATCGACCATCTGGAATATTTAAAGGGAAGGTATTGTGAGAAAAAATTTAAACGTAATTGCAGCTTATAGTATTATGATGGGATTAATTATCCTTGTAGGAATATTTCAATCCTGGAATATTGCCCTGTCAATATTTAATCTTTGTTTGATTTCAGCTGTTATGACAATGGGAGCAAATATTCAATGGGGTTATGCAGGGTTAATTAATTTTGGAATAATGGGTTACACAGCATTGGGTGGTTTGGCAGCAGTTTTAATTTCTGTTAATCCAGTTCAAGAGGCCTGGAGTGCAGGTGGTTTGAATATTTTATTTAGTCTGTTTCTTATTATAGGAATGGTTTTAGCAGTTCGATATGTTTTAAATAAATACGAAAAATCGAAAACAAGAACTTATATTATTGCCTCAATTATCATCTTAGGAATTATTATAATACGATTTGTATCTGAGCCTGGAATTGAGGCAATCGAAGAAGTAGATCCTGCAAAAACTGGTTTCTTAGGAGGTTTTGGTTTACCAATTATTTTTTCTTGGATAGTTGGAGCTTTATTTGCTGGAGGATTAGCATTTGTAATCGGTAAAGTTGCCTTGGGTTTAAGAGCTGACTACCTAGCTATAGCTACTTTATTAATATCAGAAATAGTTATAGCAATTATTAAACATGAGGATTGGTTAACGAGAGGAGTTAAAAACGTAATTGGATTAAAACGTCCTGCACCTTATGAAGTAAATTTGCAACAAACTGAATGGTTTATTAATTTAGTTGAAAAATTTAATTCTAGTAAATTAAGTTTAATCTCAGATTTAACTGAAAGACAAGCAACTCTTAACCAATTTGTTATTGAAGGATCATCAATTTTTGTAAAACTTTGTTACTCAGGTTTATTCTTAGTTGTCGTGATTATACTTTTAATCTTAACTCAAAAAGCACTTTACTCACCCTGGGGAAGAATGATGAGAGCTATAAGAGATAATGAGGAAGCAGCTAATGCTATGGGAAAAAATGTTGTTAAACAACATTTATTAATTTTTGTTTTGGGTTCAGCAATTGTTGGAATAGCTGGTGCAATGTTAGTAACTCAAGATGGATTATTTACACCAGGTAGTTACAGACCAATGAGATATACTTTTTTAATTTGGGTAATGGTAATTGTTGGAGGAAGTGGAAATAATTTTGGTGCAATTCTTGGAGGTTTCGTTGTTTGGTTTTTATGGATCGAAGCAGCTCCTATTGGATTATACTTAGTAAATTTAACAACTGCAGGATTAGATGACACTCACTTTTTAAAAGTTCATTTAATTGAAAGTGTACCTTATTTTAGATTTTTAATGATGGGTATGGGTCTTTTATTGATCATGAGATATAGACCAAGAGGTATACTTCCTGAAAAAATAGAAATAAAATAATCTTATGAAATATATAATTTTAGGTGCAGCTTTTGCTTGGGCTTTATATATGGCAGATAAATATTTATTTTTTTAAAAAAAAACCCCCAATAAATTAATGCTGGGGGTTTAAATTTTAAGATATAATTATTATCTCTGTTTTTTAGTTTTGAATTTTCCGCCTTTAACTTCTTGTTCTAAGAAAGAACCTTCAGCTTCTCCGACGCTAGTAAAAGTAACTCCAGTTGCACCTTCGTAATCAACTTTCTTACCTTTAGCTAATAAATCTAAACCTTTTTTAAGCTCACCTGGATAAATTTTTGTTCCAGGACCGTTAGCAACATCCATTACATTTTTTGCAATTGATGCTCTATCAGCTGAGTTACCTGCTTGCATCGCTAAGACAATCAAAGCAGCTGCATCATAAGACTCGCCTGTGTAAGGACCAGAGCTATCGATACCAGCAGCATTTGCTACTTTAGAAAATACGCCAGCTCCTTTTCCAGTTGATCCAGGCATTGAACCAAAAGATTTTCTTAAATCTTTACCAAATGCATCTACTAAAGATTGACCAATCATACCATCAGATAAAACAAATTTATCAAAAGCACCTGAATCCAAAGAAGCTTGAATAATACCCTTACCACCTTGGTCTAGGTAACCGATAACAGCTACTGCATCACCACCTGCTGAAGCAAGAGTTGCTACTTCAGACGAGTAGTCTGCTTTTCCATCTTCGTGAGCATTAACAGTTGTCACTTTGATACCATGAGCTTCAACAGCTGCTTTATAAACATCTGCTAAACCTTTTCCGTAGTCATTGTTTGTATAAGTGATTGCAACACTTTTAACTTTTCTGTCTTTAGTAATATCAGCTAAAATCTGTCCACCTCTTGCATCTGATGGAGCAGTTCTAAAAAAATATCCTTTATCGTCAAGTGTTGTTAATCCTGGTGATGTAGCTGATGGTGAAATCATTACCACACCGTTAGGAACAGCAACATTTGAAGCGATCGCTCCAGTTACACCTGAACAGTCAGCACCCATAATAGCTGCTACACCTTGTGAAATTACTCCTTCAGCTGCTGCAGTTGCTGCTGCTGAGTCAACACAAGTTGAATCTGCTCTTATTACTGAAATAGTTTCTCCGCCTAATAGTGAACCTGAGTCAGATGCCTCTTTAAAAGCAAGTTCTGCAGATGCAGCCATAGCAGGAGTAAGAGATTCAATAGGACCAGTAAATCCTAAAATGATCCCCATTTTAACTTCTGCAAAAACATTTGTTGTAAAAGTAGAAACAAAAATAAATGCAGCAATAAATAGTTTTTTCATTATTTTCCTCTATTTGTTAACAATTTATAAAAGATAAATTAAATCTTATTTAAAAAGATTTTCAACAATCAAATTATCTTATTTTATAATATGTTTAATTAATCTAGACTGTTAAATTAATGATTTATTATGAAATTAAACAAAATTGAGCCTCAATTTATCAAAAATTGTAATCCTAGAATTGGATTAATTGCTTTAGCAACTGATTTTATGATCGAAAAGGATTTTATTAATATAATCAAAGATAAAGACATAGATTTTTTTGTGAATAGGATTGAATGTTATAATCCTCTTTCGAAAGAAAACTTAGTAAGAATGTCAGAGAAAGTAACCGAAGTTACAAATAATATTTTACCAAACGAGGAAATTGATTGCGTTGTATATGGATGCACATCTGGAACTATTGCTGCCGGTTATGAATCGATAGAAAAAAAAGTTAAAGCTGCAAAACCAAAAGCAAAATTAACAACGCCAAGTTCAGCTGCCATCAAGGCATTAAAAAAATTTAATGTAAAAAAAATTGCAATTTTTACTCCCTATAGTAAGAAATTAAATGATGAAGTTGTAAATTATTTTATAAAGGAAGGATTTAATGTTACTTCAAATTCTTATTTAGATATCAAAGCCGATTATGATATAGGAAAAGTAGAACAAGAATTTCTATATAATACTTTGTCTCAAATCGAAATGAATGACGCTGAAGCTTTATTCATTTCTTGTACTGCTTTGCCAGTATTAAATATTATTGATAAATTAGAAAAAAAATTGAATAAGCCAGTTTTATCTAGCAACCAAGCTTTAATTTGGGATTCTTTAGAAAGTATAGGCAAAAACAAATCTGTGATAGGTTTTGGGAAGTTATTTAATATAAACTAAGCATGCTTTTTTCAACAGAAGAATATAAACAAAGATTAAAAAAAGTTCAAAAGATGATGCAAGTAAAAGGTATCGAACTTTTAATTTCACATGACACAAATAATATGAATTATTTAACAGGCTATGATGCCTGGTCTTTTTATTATGCTCAGTGTGTTATAATTCATGTAAACACTGATGAACCAATGTGTTTTGTAAGAGATCAAGATGCAGGTGGTGCTTATATTAAAACTTACATCAAAAAAGAAAATATAATTGTTTATGATGAACATTATATTCATACTTGGCCAAAACATCCTTATGATTATTTGGTAAAAATTATTAAAGATAAAAAATGGGATAAACTTTCAATAGGATTAGAAATGGATGCTCATTATTTTACAGCATTTTGTTATGAAAAAATCAAACAAGGTTTACCTAATGCAAAATTAAAAGATTCAGATAGACTGGTTAATTGGGCAAGGTTGGTAAAATCCGATACTGAAATTGGTTACATGAAATCTGCAGCAAAAATTTCTGAAATAGGAATGAAAAAAGCTTTTGAAGTAATTAAACCAGGTGTAAGACAATGTGATGCTGTAGGTGAAATACAAAAATCATTATTTTACGGAACACCTGAATTTGGTGGTGAATATGCAAGTATTTCAACTTTATTACCAACTGGAAAAGGAACTTCAGCCTCACATTTAACCGCAACTCAAGATAAGTTTGTAGAAGGTGAAGCAACGATTATTGAATTATCAGGAGTTTATAAAAGATATCATGCGCCAATGGCTCGAACTGTTTTACTTGGAAAACCTGATCAATTAAAGATTGATACCATGAAAAAAACGATTGAAGCACTTCAAGCTGGAATCGATGCAACAAAACCAGGAAATACTGTTGATGATGTAGCTCAAGCATTTTGGAAAATTTTAGATAAATATGGAATAGAAAAAAAATCAAGAACAGGTTATTCAATTGGAATTGGCTATCCACCTGATTGGGGAGAACATACACTCAATATATATAAAGGAGATATGACACCTTTAGAACCAAATATTTGTTTTCATATGATTGCAGTTATGCAATTTGGAGATTGGGGTGTTGAGGCTTCAGAGGCAGTAAGAGTTATAGAGGGAGGAGCAGAATTATTCTGTAATATGTCCAAAGAACTTCACGTTAAAAGCTAATTATTAAAGGTTGAAATTTATTCTCACAAATGTTTTAAATTTACTTTAAATTTATGTCTGTAAATAAAGAATTCGTAAAATTTGACAAGGTAGACAAAAGCTATGACGGTAAAGTTTTAGTTGTTAAAGATCTTCAACTAGATATAGCTGAAGGTGAATTTATAACTATGTTGGGTCCATCTGGTTCTGGTAAAACAACTTGTTTAATGATGCTAGCAGGATTTGAAACACCTACCAATGGTGAAATTTATTTAAATGGTAATGCTATTTCAAGTATACCACCTCACAAAAGAGGAATTGGGATGGTATTCCAAAATTATGCATTATTTCCTCATATGACTGTTTATGAAAATCTAGCTTTTCCACTAAGAGTTAGAAAAATTCCGAAAGATGAAGCAGATAAAAAAATTGATAAAGCTTTATCAATGGTATCACTTCAAGGTTTCGCTTCAAGAATGCCTGGTCAGTTATCTGGAGGTCAACAACAAAGGGTAGCTGTTGCAAGATCTTTAGTATTTGATCCACAATTAGTTTTAATGGACGAACCTTTGGGAGCTTTAGATAAAAATTTAAGAGAAAGTATGCAATATGAAATTAAACATATTCATGAAAATATTGGAGTAACTGTTGTTTACGTAACTCATGATCAAAGTGAGGCTTTAACGATGTCAAATCGTATTGCAGTATTTAATGATGGAAAAGTCCAACAACTTTCTAGTCCGGATGAATTATATGAAAAACCAGTTAACTCTTTTGTTGCAGAGTTTATTGGAGAGAATAATACTTTTAATGGTGAGGTTTCTGATATATCAGGTGGGAAATGCAAAGTTAAACTTTCTAATGCAGAAATTGTGGCAAATCCAATATCTGTAAAATCAAAAGGAGAGAGAACTAAGGTATCTTTAAGACCTGAAAGGGCTTTAATTAATCCAAGTGGCACAATGGACAATATTCATAATGGAAAAATTGAAGAAGTGATTTACCATGGTGACCATACAAGAGTTCGAATAAATTTGTTAGGAAATTCAGAATTTATTTTGAAAGTACCAAATAGTTCTGCAAATCTAGATATCAAACTAGGAAATGAAATTAAGATTGGTTGGAATAGTGAAGACGCTCGGGCTTTAGACCCAAAATAAACATCTTAAAATTATTATAGAATAAGTAAAAAAGGGCTGTTGACTCTCCCTCCTGAAGTTGTTTTAATTTGATTTATAAAAACGTTTAAACGGAGGAAAAATGAAAAAACTAAGTAAAATATTACTAGCTATTTCTTTTGTACTTTCACTAACTACTTCAGCATTTGCAACAACAGTAACTGCAGTGTCTTGGGGTGGGGCTTATACTGAGTCTCAAAAGTTAGGTTATGGTGATCCAACTGCTAAGAAACTTGGCATTAACATTGCTTGGGTTGATTATTCAGGTGGTTTATCAGAAATAAAAGCACAAAAAGAAGCTGGGAAGATCACGTGGGATATAATCGACGTGTTTGCAATGGATACTATCAATGGATGTGATGAAGGATTATTTGTTGAATTTGATTTTGACAAAGATTTCCCGCCAGCTCCAGATGGAACCCCTGCAAGTAAAGATTTCTTTACTGCTATGCCTAGTAAGTGTGCTGTAGGAAACATTTTATATTCTTGGAACTATGCTTATAACAGCGACAATGTTAAAGGCACTCCTAAGACTATCAAAGATTTCTTTAACACAAAGAAATTTCCTGGAAAAAGAGCTATCTACAAAAGCGCTTTAACTAACTTAGAGATCGCTTTAGCTGCAGATGGTATTAAACCAGGAAAAGGTGGAGCAAAAATCTACAAAGCTTTAGGAACAGAAAAAGGTGTTAACAGAGCAATGGACAAGATCAAAAAACTTTGCACAGACCCTAACGGTGGATGTGTATTTTGGTCTGCAGGTGCTCAACCACCTGAACTGTTAATGAGCGGTGAAGTAGTTATGGCTACTGGTTGGAATGGAAGATTCTTCAACGCAACAGTTGGAGAAGGTGCTCCTATCGTTCAAGTTTGGGATGCTCAAGGACTAGACTACGAATATTTCGTACAAGTTAAAGGTGGACCAAACGATGCAAATGGTATGGCTAAAAAAGCTCTTGCAATGATGACAAGCACTGAAGGTTTAGCAGGAAGTGCTAAGTATATTGCTTATGCTCCTTGGAGAAAATCATCAATCGCAGTTATGGAAGCAGGAGAGCCTTGGTATAAAGATGGTAAGACTAACATGGTACCACACATGCCAACAGCACCAGCTAACACTAAAAACTATTTTCTAGTAGATCCAATTTTCTGGGCTGATAATGGAACAGAGCTTGGTGAGAAGTGGGAAGCTATGAAAGCCGGTCTATAATTTAAGTTTTCTTAAACTTAATTATATATTATAATTTAAGGGCGGTTATTTATAACCGCCCTTTTTATTTATGAGCTCAGAAACAAAACAGATTTTAACAACAGACGGAATACCTTTAGAGGTAAGTCTTAAAAAAGCAGAGAGAAAGAATAAGATCAAAGCCTTCTTACTTGTTGCACCTTTATTACTGTTTTTAATAATTACTTACGTATTCCCTATAGGTGATATGTTATTAAGAAGTGTAGATGATAAAATGGTAACACAAATGCTTCCTAAAACTTTTAAAGCAATGGAAAAGTGGGATGGCCAAGAATTGCCTGAGGAAGAAGTTTTTGCAGCTTTTCATGAAGATTTTATTAAATTGGTAGAAGAGAAACGTGAAGGTAAATTATCAACTCAGCTTAATTACACCAAAAATGGATTTAAAAGTATTATTAAAAAATTAAGAAGAGCATCAAAAAAATTTGAAGAGGGAAACTATAAGGAACAAATAATGTCAGTTCATAAAAGATGGTCTGATGTTGAATATTGGAGAGCAATCAAAAGAAGAGCTCCTGAGGTTACAAGTCAAAAATATTTAAAAGCAATGGATATGTACACAAATGAGGAAGGAAAAATAGTTAGTGTTGATGAAGACAGAAGAATACATAGAATTTTGTGGCTGAGAACTCTCGAGATTGCATTCTTCGTAACTGTCTTTTGTTTTTTGATGGCTTATCCGATAGCTCATTTATTAGCTACTTTACCTATGAAGTACAGTAACTTATTAATGATCTGCGTACTTCTACCATTTTGGACTTCATTACTTGTAAGGACCGCAAGCTGGATGATTTTGTTACAACAACAAGGAATTGTAAATGATTTTTTTGTCAGCATAGGATTGGTAGCTGACGATAATAGACCTGAGATGATGTACAACAAAACAGGAAGTTATGTTGCAATGACACAAATATTGTTGCCTTTTATGGTTTTACCACTTTATAGTGTGATGAAAACTATCTCGCCAAGCTTAATGAGAGCTGGAAAATCACTAGGTGGAACGCCATTCGTTGCATTTTGGAAAGTTTATTTCCCATTAACAATACCAGGAATAGGTGCAGGTTGCTTATTGGTATTTATTTTAGCAATAGGTTATTACATCACTCCAGCATTGGTAGGAGGTGCATCTGGTACTTTAATAAGTAACCAAATTGCTTTTCATATGAAAAGTACTTTGGACTGGAGTTTTGCATCTGCTATGGGGCTTATGTTGTTAACTGGAGTATTAGTAATTTATTGGCTTTATAACAAAATAGTTGGAATAGATAATATAAAATTAGGATAATTATAATGGCTTTACCAAAATATACTGAACCACATTACCGAATTTGGCATTATACTTATCTAACAATTTGTGGTGCTGTTTTCTTTTTTCTAATTGCTCCATTGTTTGTAATTTTCCCATTATCATTTAATGCTGAGGAATTTTTAGTTTTTTCTGATGGAATGAAACGTCTAGATCCCGACGCATTTTCTTTAAGATGGTATGAAGATATGATTTATGGAACTAAAAATCCTTGGGGTTTAGCTGCAAAAAATAGTTTTATCATTGCAATTTTTGCAACAATAGGTTCCGTAATACTTGGAACAGTTGCTGCTCTTGGATTGAGTAGCAGACATATGCCTTATAAAGGTTTGATTATGGCTGTTTTAATTTCTCCAATGATTGTTCCATTAATTATTTCTGGTGTTGCAATATTTTTCTTTATGGCAAAAGCTGGTTTAGCAGCAACTCATACAGGAATAGTTCTTGCCCATATCATTTTAGGAACACCTTTTGTTGTAATTACAGTCACAGCTACCTTATCTGGGTTTGATCATAGTGTTACAAGAGCTGCTGCAAGTTTGGGAAGTGATCCGGTAAATACGTTTATGAAAATTACTTTACCATTAATTTTACCAGGAGTAATATCTGGAGGATTATTTGCTTTTGTGACATCATTTGATGAAGTTGTTGTAGTTTTATTTTTAGCTGGATTAGAAAATACTACAATTCCAATTCAAATGTGGACAGGTTTAAGAGAACAGTTGAGTCCAACAATTCTCGCTGTGGCAACTTGTTTGATTATTTTATCAACATTAATATTAGTAACTGCTGAGCTTTTGAGAAGAAGATCTGAGAGACTCAGAGGAATTAATCAATAATAAAATTGTTTCATGAAAATTAAGAATGTAGTGGTTATTGGATCAGGTACTATGGGCAGTGGTATAGCCGCACATCTTTGTAACGCAAATATTCCTGTTACCTTATTAGATTTAAAAACTGAAATAAGTGAGAATGCAAGAGATAGAATTCATAAATCAAGACCACCATTATTGATTGATAAATCTAAAATAAACAATATTAAAGTTGGAAACATTTCTGATGATTTTTCTGTTGTTGAAAAGGCAGATTGGGTTGTTGAGGCAGTTGTAGAGAGAATTGATATTAAACATCAAATTTATGAAAAAATATTTAACAGTCGGAAAGAAGGTGCGATAGTTTCATCTAATACTTCATCAATCCCCATCAAAGTTTTATCTCAAAATTTAAATAAAGAACAAAAAAAAGATTTTTGCATTACCCATTTTTTTAATCCAGTTAGATACATGGGTCTTTTAGAAATTGTTAAAAATGAAGATAATGATCTAGATAAGATTAATAAATTAAAAGAATTTTGTGAAATTGAATTAGGTAAAGGAGCAATTGTTTGTAATGATACACCTGGATTTTTGGGAAACAGAGTAGGTGTTTACGCTATGCAAATTGCAATGACAGAGGCTTTTAAGATGAAACTTTCTATTGAAGAGGCTGATGCAATATTTGGAAGACCAATGGGTATTCCAAAGACAGGAGTTTTTGGTCTTTATGATTTGATTGGTATTGATTTGATGGCTGATGTTCTGAAAAGTTTTATTAAAGAACTGCCAGAGTCTGATGAGTTTCACGAAGTTGCAAAAGAAATCCCATTAGTAAAAAAGTTAATTGAAACTGGCTACACAGGAAGAAAAGGCAAAGGTGGCTTTTATAGAATGAAGAAAACCGACAATGGAAAAATTATGGAAGCTATAAATCTTCAAACTGGAGATTATTCACCAAGTAAAAAAATTGATATAAAATCTGATAAAGTTGATTTAAAGGGTCTTATTAATAGAGGTGACAAATATGGCGAATATGCTTGGTCTGTTTTAGAAAAAATTATTAAGTATGCATCTTCATTAGTTCCTGCAATTACAAAAGAATTCAATGATATTGATGAAGCTATGAGACTTGGTTTTAATTGGGCCAAGGGACCTTTTGAAATGCTTGAAGAAATAGGGGTCAAAAACTTTTTTGAGAAAGTTGATAATTTTAAAGGTAATAAATTTTTAGAAAATTTAGCTGAAACAAAAAATGAAAATTTTTATGGTGAAAGACAAAAATACACTTCTATAGAAACCTTAGGAAAGGTTAAGAAAACGGCATTAAGCGTTGATGGAAATAGTTCTGCATCAATTTATAGATTTAATGATTATAATATTGTTGAATTTACGACCAAAGCAAACGCATTAGATTACGATTCAATGGATGCACTTAAGAAAGCAACTGACAAACCACTAATCATAATAAATGAAAGTATGCAATTTTCAGCAGGAGTAAATTTAACTTATACAATGCAATTTGCAGAAAAGAATGATTTTAAATCAATTGAAAAGTTCATTAAGTACTTTCAAGAAACATGTAAACATCTGAAATATTCTAAATATCCAGTTATATCTGCTCCATCAGGTCTCACATTGGGAGGTGGTTTTGAAGTTTTAGTTCAAAGTAATTTTGTAGCATCACATACAAATATAGTAATTGGTCTTGTTGAGACTATTGTTGGTTTAATCCCTGCAGGTGGAGGATGTAAAGAAATGTTAGCTAGATGGCTAAATACTAATGAGGCAAAAGAAGATCCTAACTTTGCTCCTTTAAAAGTTTTCGATATTATTGGATATGGAAAAACAGCCACTTCTCCAATTGAAGCAGAACCGTTAAAATATTTACTTCCAGAAAATAAAAAGATTATGAATAGAAATAGCTTATTAGAAGTCTCAAAAAATATTCTAAATGAGAACAAAGATTTTAAAGCACCAAATGAACTAAAATTTAATTTACCTGGAAAAGCAGTTATTGGAGAGATGAATAAAATATTAGATAAATTGTATAATGAAAAAGTTATTTTAGACCACGGTTTAACTGTTGCAAAAGAATTGGCTCATGTACTTAGTGGTGGTGAAACATCAATGGATAAGACTTTATCAGAAGACAATTTATTTGAACTAGAACTTAATGCTTTTATGAAATTAATTGAGATGAAACAAACTCAAGATAGAATTAGGCATACTCTTGCAACAGGTAAACCTTTAATTAATTAAACAATCTTAGAGAATTTATAAAATCTGGTCTTAATACATATTCAGACTTATCTAAGTATTTTATTTTTTCTAATACTTCTATTCCATAAATTACTTTACCAATTGGAGTATATTCACCTTCATACAAAGGCTCATCTTGGAGAATAATAAAAAATTGACTGTCTTCTGTGTTATATTTTAAAGATCTTGCTAACCCAACGCTACCTCTTACATAATTAAATTCTTTATCAACTTCAGATTTTATAGTGCCTAAGCCGGATTCACCTGTTCCAATTTTTCCATAATCTATATTTCCTTTTTTTCCAAATTCCAAATCACCAGCTTGAACAAGTTTATCTTTAATGACTCTATGAAAAGCAACATCATCATAAGCTTTTGATTTAATTAAAGTTTTAAATCTTTCAACTCCATTAGGAGATACATCTGGGTATAATTCTATTATAACATTACCACAACCAACATTAAGAATTGCAACATTAGCAGGATTTTTAAAATTAATTTTTTCAGGATCATAATTTTTAACAAACAAGCATTTGTTTTTTAATAAAAGAAAAGAAGTAAGTGTGAACAATCCTAAAATTAAAATGAAAATAAATATTAATTTTTCAGAAGTTGAGGCTTTAATCTTTTTAATCATAAAATAAAATTTTCATCAATTTTTAGAATACTTTTTTTAATAAATTCTATTTTTTTCTCTAAAATAGGATCAATCTCATCAGGTAAATTTCCATACATTAAGTGAGAAAAAACTTCAGCCATATCTTCTGATGCTGTAGATCGTGAATATTCTGTTATAAAACCATTAGGTTTCGTGTATGTATCTAATCCAATTTTCTCTGTACATGTGGAGCATTCGGCATAATTAAACTCTTCAGAGTTAAAGGAAGACCAAACTTTTTCATTAAATAATTCTTTGTATGTATCATTAATAATATGAAATACCTCATGATGTAACACTCGCTCGAAATACTTTTCATTAAATTTTATATCTACAATTAGAGTTTTCATTATATTATCTGGGATACCTGCAGTTCCTATCCCAGAAATTGATAAATCTTCACATAAAACGATATATCTTAAATTTATTTTTTTAAGAAAATCCTTTGAATATCTATTAAGATTTTTTTCTATAATAACATATTTTTGTTTTAAATCTTTTTTTGTTGAATTGAAGCAATTGATATTATTATCTACACCGATTGTAAAAGGTTGCTTGGCATATAAATATCTCAACTTATTTTCAGTTTTTATATTATAAACCTCAAGATTAGGTATTTTAATCAATTCGAAAATTGTGTTTGCATGAGCTTTAGAGAACAAAAATAAACACAATAAAATTAACTTAAATAATTTCATAATTAGTATTATTGAAGATATTCCAAATTGTAAGAATGTGATAGACTTTTTACAATGAAAAAAAAAAGTAGTAAAGAACCTATCCAGCCAGTAAGCGGAACTAAAGTACCTAGGTTTGCTGGACCATCTACTTTTGCAAGATTACCAGAGTTGAGAGATGTCGAATACTGTGACGTTGCTATTGTGGGAATACCCTTTGATGCCGGAACAAGCTATAGACCAGGTGCAAGATTTGGTCCACAGAGCATTAGACAAGCATCGAGACATTTAAGAACAAATTATCATCCAAATTACGATGTAGAGCCTTTTAAAGTACAACAAGTTGCAGATGCGGGAGATATTTCTTGCAACCCTTTTAGCATCAATGAAGCAATAAAACAAATTGAAGATGGGGCAACAGATTTATTAAAAAAAACTGGTGGCATTATAAGTTTAGGTGGTGATCACACTATCGCATTTCCTTTATTAAAAGCAGTCAATAAAATAAACAAAGGTCCAGTTGCTTTAGTTCACTTTGATGCACATTTAGATACATGGGACACCTATTTTGGAGCACCTTATACACATGGAACTCCTTTTAGAAGAGCGAGAGAAGAAAATTTATTCTTAGATGATGCGTCTATGCATGTAGGAATTAGAGGACCACTATATAGTAGAAATGATATTAAAAATGATGAAAGTTTTGGATTTAAAATAATTCACTGTGATGAATTTCAAACAGAAGGAACTGATAAAATTGCTGAAAGAATTAGAAAAAGAGTTGGAGACAATGCTTTATATTTATCCATAGACATAGATGTTTTAGACCCAGCTTTTGCACCTGGAACCGGCACACCTGAAATAGCTGGAATGACAACAAGAGAAATGGTTAATGTAATTAGAGGTTTGTCTGGAATGAATTTAATATCAGCTGATGTTGTTGAAGTGTCTCCAGCGTATGATCATGCAGAAGTAACTGCATTGGCTGCAGCAACAATTGTTTATGAATTAACTAATTTGTTTGCAAAAAAATAAGGTTAGGTTAGTAGTCTATTATGCAAGATAAAAAAAATTTTTATATTGATGGAAAATGGGTACCTTCAAAAAGTAAAAAAGAAATTAAAGTAATAAATCCTGCAACAGAAAAAGAGTGTGCAGTTATTTCTTTGGGCTCTAAAGAGGATATTAATAGTGCAGTCAGTGCTGCAAAAAAAGCTTATAACTCTTGGGCATTTTCTACAAAAGATGAAAGAGTAAGTTTATTAGAAAAACTCTATGAAAATTATAAAAAAAGATGGGCTGATATTGCAGAAGCAATTACAACTGAAATGGGAGCACCAAAAGATTTTGCAACAAAATTACAGGCTGGAACTGGAGCGGCTCATCTAAAGTCATTTATTAGATATTTAAAAAATTTTGAGTTTGAAAAACCATTAGGAGATCACGCCCCAAATCAAAGACTTATTTATGAACCAAAAGGAATATGTGCTTTAATTACTCCTTGGAATTGGCCGATGAATCAAGTTTGTTTAAAAGTGATGCCAGCAATAGCATCTGGATGCACAATGGTTTTAAAGCCATCTGAACTTGCTCCATTATCTTCAATGATTTTAGCAGAATTAATTGATGAAACTGGTTTTCCACATGGAGTATTTAATTTGGTCAATGGAGATGGCGCAACTACTGGTGACGCATTAACTAGTCATCCTGATATAAACATGATTTCATTCACTGGTTCAACTCGTGCAGGAGCACTTATTTCACAAAATGCTGCAAAAGATTTTAAAAGAGTAAGTCTAGAACTTGGTGGCAAAGGTGCAAATATTATCTTTAAAGATGCAGATCCTGAAGCGATAGAACGAGGTGCCTTAAGATGTTTTAGAAATTCAGGTCAATCTTGTAATGCTCCTACAAGAATGCTTGTTGAAAAATCTATGTATAGTGAGGCTGTAGAAAGATTAAAAAAATACACTGAAAAATTTGAAGTCGGTGACCCTAAAAAGGAAGGAGAGCACATTGGCCCTGTAATTTCTGAAACTCAGTATAATAAAATTCAATCTTTAATTAAAAAAGGTATAGATGAAGGTGCTAAATTAGTTGCTGGTGGACCCGGTAAACCTGAGGGTTTACAAAAAGGTTACTTTGTTAAACCAACAGTTTTTGCAGATGTAAACAATGATATGGAAATTGCTAGGACAGAAATTTTTGGTCCAGTTTTATCTGTAATGCCATTCGAGACTGAAGAGGAGGCTATTAAAATTGCAAATGATACACCTTATGGTTTGACGAATTACATTCAAACTCAAGATAAAGAAAAAGTAAAAAGAATTGCAAGAAAATTAAGATCCGGAATGGTTGATGTAAATGGAGCTGGTATAGCAGTTGATGCACCATTTGGTGGATTTAAACATTCTGGAATTGGTAGAGAAGCTGGAGAACATGGTCTTGAAGAATTTCTAGAAGTGAAATCTGTAGGTGGGTGGACAAATTAATTTATAGTAGATTTAGATTTTATACCGTTCAAAAAATTCAAACATTTTTTAATTTCATTCAATTCAATAAACTCATCAACTTTATGTGCTTGTTCGATTGACCCAGGACCACACACAACAGTGCTTATTCCTATTTCTTGAAATAAACCTGCCTCAGTCCCAAACGAAACTACTTCTCTTGAGTTATCGCCTGTCAAACTTGAAACTAATTCACATGCATCAGATTTTTCTACACGATCAAATCCTATTACCTCTCCAATAATTTCTTTTCTTATATTAGATTGAGGAAATATTTTTTTCATTTCTGGTAATAGAACTTCATTGGCATATTTATCTATTTGTTGATTTAGAAAGACACCATCTTCTTTGACAACTGGTCTTGTCTCCCATTCAACACGACATTTGTCAGCTATTACATTATGAGCTATCCCTCCAAATATACCTCCAACTTGTAAAGTTGAAAAGGGTGGATCAAAAATAGAGTCTTTAGGAACTCTTTTTTTTAATTCCTCTCTCAGTTCAATTAATTTATTTGCATATCTTGTTGCAAATTCAACTGCACTTACACCTTTGTGTGGCATTGAACTATGACCTGCTAAGCCTTCAAAATAAGTTGTGTATTCATAACAACCTTTGTGAGCATCAATAATTTTCATTTTTGTTGGTTCACCAACTATACAAATTCCCTCTTTAATATTTCTTTTTTTTAATTCCTTGATGAGTATGGGTGCACCCAAACAGGCAGTCTCTTCATCAAAAGTAAATGAAAAGTGAATATCTCTATTCAGGTTTATTTGTGAATAAATTGGAGCAAAAGCCAATGCACATGCAATAAACCCTTTCATATCACATGACCCTCTACCGTAAAGTTTATCTCCCTTAATAGTTGCTTTAAAGGGGTCAGTGCTCCAACTTTTTGAAACAGGAACTGTATCTGTGTGACCTGATAAAATTATTGGTTTTATACCATTTGGCTTCTTTGCTTTAATAGTTGCAAAAAGATTTACTCTTTTTTTTTCATCATCAAATGTTTTAAAAGATGTAGCTCCTAATTTATGGAGATATTCCTCACAATAATTTATTAGATTGCTATTATCTTCTCCAGAGATAGTTCTAAAACCAATTAAATCAGTTAAAATTTTAATCGAATTATCGAATAATTTTTCTAAATTAATTTCTGTACTCATCTTCAATAACTAATATATATACTGATTTTATGAAAGAACAAATAACATATGATATTTTTGATAAAGTTGATATTCGAGTAGGAACAGTGATTTCAGTAAAAAAAAATGAAAAAGCTAGGAAACCATCTTTAGTTGTTGAAGTAGATTTTGGAAAAGAGATTGGAATAAAACAATCATCTGCTCAAATCACTCATTATTATAATGAAGATAATTTGAAAGGAAAACAGGTCATTGGAGTATGTAACTTTCCAGAAAAAAATATAGCTGGTGTAGTTTCTCAAGTTTTAATTTTAGGCTCTATCGATAAAGAAGGTAAAGTAATTTTAGTTCATCCTTCTCAGAAATCTGAAAATGGTTTGCCAGTAGCTTAAATATGCATCCTGAAATTTTATCCATTTCACTATTTTGGTTTGTTACAGCATATACTCCTGGTCCAAATAATGTGGTAGCATCTTATTCTGGTTTTAATTTTGGAGTTATAAAAACTATTCCACATATTCTTGGTGTAACTTTAGGTTTTACTTCATTAGTTCTCTTTTTAACTATTGGCTTAATCAATGTATTTAAATTATTTCCAATTATACAAATTGTAATTAAATATCTTGGAACATTGTTTCTAATTTATTTAGCATATAAAATTGCATTTTCGAAAGGATCAAATGACACAAAAAAAGAAAATCCGGTAAAGTTTATAGAAACTTTTCTTTTTCAATATCTTAATCCTAAAGGAGTAACGGTAGCTATAATTGTTGTATCAACTTATGTAGAGCTTGGGGCAAATTATCTTAGTTACGCGACTCAAGTTGTCTTTCTTGCATTCTTGTTTTCAGTTACAAGTATAACATTATGGACTTTTATTGGAAAATTTTTGAGGAAATTTGCGACAAATGATAAATTTATTAAATACTTTAATTATGCTATGTCAGGGCTTCTTCTTTTGAGCATAATTACATTTTATATATAAACTATGAAACCAGGCACAAAGAACTCTTATAATTCTCTCTCAGAGATTAATATAGATGGTAAAAAATTCAAATTTTACTCATTAAAAGAAGCAGAAAATAATGGTTTAGAAGGTATCTCAAAATTACCAAAATCATTAAAAGTACTGTTAGAAAATCTTTTAAGATATGAGGATGATATTTCTGTTACAAAAAATCAAATAGAAGCAGTAAAACACTGGTTGAATGAAAAAAAATCAAAAACTGAAATAGCTTATCGGCCAGCAAGAGTTTTGCTTCAAGACTACACTGGTATTCCAGCAGTTGCTGATTTAGCTGCTATGAGAGAGGCAGTAAAAGAAAAAAATAAAGATCCAAAAAAAATCAACCCACTTTCATCTGTTGATCTTGTTATAGATCATTCAGTTCAGGTTGATCAATCAGCAAAATCAGACTCATTTGATAAAAATGTTGAAATTGAGTTTGAAAGAAATGGAGAAAGATATTCATTTTTAAAATGGGGACAAAATGCTTTTGATAATTTTAGGATTGTTCCACCAGGAACAGGAATTTGTCATCAAGTAAATCTAGAATATTTATCTAAAGTAGTTTGGAATGAAAAATTTAAAGGCGACGACTACCTTTTTCCAGATACGTTAGTAGGCACAGATAGTCATACAACAATGGTTAATGGACTATCAGTTCTTGGATGGGGTGTAGGTGGTATAGAAGCAGAAGCTGGTATGTTAGGCCAACCAATATCAATGCTAATTCCAGAGGTCATTGGGTTTGAAATGAAAAATAAGATGCCTGAGGGGACTACTGCAACTGATTTAGTTTTAACAGTTGTTAAAATGCTAAGGGACAAAGGTGTTGTTGGAAAATTTGTGGAATTTTATGGAGATGGTTTAAAAAATTTAACGTTGGCTGATCGTGCCACTATTGCAAATATGGCACCTGAATATGGGGCGACTTGTGGTTTTTTTCCAATAGATGAGGAAACACTTAAGTATTTAAAATTCTCAGGCAGAAGTCTTAATAATGTGAAAATAGTTGAAGAGTATGCAAAAGAACAAGGGTTATGGGCAAGTGAAGAAATTGAATTTTCAGATACCTTGAAGTTAGATATGTCTACAATAGTCCCAACTATTTCTGGGCCTAAGAGACCTCAAGATAAAGTTTTACTAACTGAGGCAGCACAAAGTTATAAAAAAAGTTTTATGGAAACCACAAAAAGAAAAGATTTTATTTCATCAAAAGTTCAAGGCACTGATTTTGATATCAAAGATGGTTCAATTTTAATTGCAGCAATAACTTCATGTACCAATACATCTAATCCAAATGTATTAATTGGTGCAGGATTATTAGCAAAAAAGGCAGTTGAGAATGGTCTTGAAGTAAAACCTTGGGTAAAAACTTCATTAGCACCAGGATCTCAAGTTGTAACAGATTATTTGGCAAAAGCTGGTTTAGATATATATTTAGACAAGTTGGGTTTTAATCTTGTAGGTTATGGGTGCACAACATGTATTGGTAATTCTGGTCCATTAGATGAAAATATAGTAGATGCAATTCAAAAAAAAAATATTTATGCAGTATCTGTTTTATCTGGTAATAGGAATTTTGAGGGAAGAATTTCACCACATATAAAAGCAAATTATCTAGCATCTCCACCATTGGTTATTGCTTATGCGTTGGCAGGTAAAATGGATTTTGATTTATATAAAGATTCATTAGGAAAAAACAATCAAGGTAAAGAAATTTATATGAAAGATATTTGGCCAAGCAACAAAGAGATCGAGGAAACTTTAAAAAATTCGTTAAGTGCTGATATGTTTATCAAAAGATATTCGAATGTTTCAGAGGGACCAAAACAATGGCAAAATATCAAAACAGAAAAGAGCAGTATTTATAATTGGGAAGAAAATTCTACATATGTAAAAAAACCACCATTTTTTGAAAATTTAACAGATGAACCAGAGGGATTTTCTGAAATTAAAAATGCAAGACCTTTGTTAATTTTAGGTGATATGATTACAACAGATCATATATCACCAGCAGGAAGTATTCAAAAAGAAAGTCCAACTGGAGAATATTTTATGAAACATCAGATTTTACCAAAAGATTATAATTCTTATGGATCAAGAAGAGGAAATCATGAGGTAATGATGAGAGGTACTTTTGCTAATATAAGGATAAGAAATGAAATGGCACCAGGAACAGAAGGTGGGTTTACAACACTATATCCTGATGAAAAAGTGATGTCAGTTTACGATGCAGTAGTAGAATATAAGAAAAGAAAAATCGATTTAGTTGTGATTGGTGGCAAAGAATATGGAACTGGCTCTTCAAGAGATTGGGCTGCCAAAGGAACAAAACTGTTAGGTGTTAAAGCAGTAATTGCTGAAAGCTTTGAAAGAATACATAGGTCAAATTTAGTAGGTATGGGAGTTCTACCCCTTCAGTTTACAAATAATGTAAATAGAAAAAATTTAAATTTAAAGGGATCAGAATTAATTAGTGTTATTGATTTAGAAAAAGGACTTAATCCCTCTGATAAAGTAAATTTAGAAATAAAATACGCATCAGGTGAAATTAAAAGAATTGAAACATTGTGTAGGATAGATACTAAAAATGAATTAGAATATTACAAAAATGGAGGCATCCTTCAATATGTCCTTCGAAATATGATTTAAAATATGGATGAAGATATAGAAATTATCAACACAAATACTCGTAGCGAAAAGATTAAAAATTTTTTAATTGATAACAAAAAAAAACTTTTAAGTATTATAGTTATTATTATTTTATCTTTATTAATATTTTTTGGGTACTCTGAATTTAAAAAAAATCAAAAAATAAAATTATCAAATTTGTATAATTCAATAATTATAGAATATGATGATACCAAAAAAATAAAATCAGCTGAAAATTTAATTGAAATAATTAATAAAAAAGATCCAACTTATTCACTTTTATCTTTATATTTTATAATAGATAACAATTTAATAAGTGACAAAAATCAGATAAATACCTTGTTTGATATATTAATAAAAGAAACTTCTTTAGATAAAGAGATTAAAAATTTAGTTATTTATAAAAAGGGATTGTTTAACGCTGATGAAATCAGTGAAAATGAATTATTAAGTATTCTGAATCCCTTAATAAAATCAGAAAGTATTTGGAAATCTCATGCTTTATATCTACTTGCTGAATTTTTTTATTCAAAAAATGAAAAACAAAAATCTAAAGATTTTTTTAATCAAATTTTAAACTTAAAAAATTCAAATCCAGACATTTTAAAAGAAGCTCAAAAAAGATTAAATAGAGATTTAAGTGATTAAGATTTCAGGAATAATATTTATTTTATTTTTATTTTTATCGTGTTCATTTCATAATAGTGGTTTTTGGACAAAGCAAGAGAATCTAGATAAAGAAAAAAATGAATTTAAAAATGTACTATTAAAAAAAAAAATAGTCACTCAAGAGTTTAATAAAAATTTTAATTTTTCAATTGATAAATTAGACATCAAATTCAATTCTTTGTCTGATTTAAATAATAATGATGGTTATTTATCTTTTAATAATAATTTAGAAAAAATAACAAAATATAATTTTTCTAAAATTAAGAATTATTCACTTTTTGATCCAAATTTAATATTTTATAATGAAAATGTAATTTTTTTTGATGACAAAGGAACAATTCTTAATTTTGATAAGAACTCAAAATTAGTTTGGAAATTAAATGATTACAATAAAGAAGATAAAAAATCAGGACCATTAATAACTTTTGCCAATTCAAAAAATATATTAATTGCAGCTGATAATCTTGCTAAAACTTATGCTATAAATATTAATAATGGTAAAATTTTATGGTCAAAAAAAAATAAAACTTCCTTTAATTCTGAAATTAAGATTTATGATAAGAATTTTTTTGTAGTAGATACAAGTAATAATTTACATAGTTTTTCAACACAAACTGGAAAAAAAAATTGGTCTTATATTACTGAAAAGTCATTTGTTAATTCTTTTAAAAAACTCTCTATAGTTATTAAAAAAGATATCATAATCTTTAATAACTCCCTTGGGGATATTACTGCTCTCGATTTAAATAATGGAAGTTTATTATGGCAAATATCAACTCAAAACTCAGAAATATTTGAGGAAATAATGAATCTTAAAACATCTGAATTAGTTGAAAATGAGAGTTCTGTGTATTTTTCAAATAATAAGAATCAATTTTTTTCCGTTGATATAACTTCTGGTGCAATTAATTGGATTCAAAATATCAACTCGGAAGTTAAACCTGCCATTGTTGGAGATTTGATATTTACTATTTCAAATGATGGTTATCTTTTTGTAATTAATAAAATAAATGGGAATATTTTGAGAATAACAGATGCTATCAACAAAATTAAATCAAATAAAAAAGATGGTGTTTACCCAACAGGATTTATTTTGAATTCAAAAAATGTTTATGTTTCTACAGATAATGGAAGATTAATTGTAATAAAAATTGAAACAGGTAAAATTGATAAAATTCTCAAAATAGATAATAGTAAAGTTTCAAGAGCATTTGTTAATAATCAAGTAATGTATTTAATTAAAGATAATTCAATTGTAAAATTAAATTAAAATGTTTTTAAAATTTTTAGAATTTTTAGGCAGGAAAAAAGTTGTTTTAGATAGAGGCCCTTCGCATCCTAAATTTAATGAAGCAAAACCATGGATGAACAGATATTATGTTCTTTTTAGATATAGACCTAAATGGTTTCCATTTAATATATTGATACATGAAATGTTAGCTGATGATCATGGCGAAGGTGTACATAATCATACATTTCCTTACATCACCATAATTCTAAGACACGGATATTGGGAAACATTGAGCACTGGAAAATTTTGGCGACCTCCTGGATATATAGGTTTTAGATCTGCAAATAACTTACATCGAGTAGATTTAAAACCCGGAACCAAACCTTTAACATTGTTTTTATCTGGTCCATTTGGTTTAAGAAAAGGACCGAGGTCTGAATATGGAATTGATTTTAAAAGTAAAAAAAATTAATGGCTATTAATTTTGAGAAAAAATTTATATCTCATTGTAATATAAAAAATTTAGAATTAAATCCAAATCAGATTTTTTTAGTTAAATACCTTGAAAACTATTACAAAGAAAATTTTAAGAATTTCTTTTTAAATTTTTTTTCAAAAAAAAATTCTAAAAAAGGTTTTTACCTCTATGGAGATGTTGGAGTTGGAAAAACTATGATTTTGGATTTTTTTTTTAATTTAGTTGATAAAAAAAAACATCGTCTTCATTTTAATGAATTTATGTTAAATTTTCATGATTTTGTGCATAAAAATAAAGATAAAAATAATGAAGAGAATCTAATTAGTTTTTTTGTTAAAGATTTAAAATCTAAATTTTCTTTAATTTTTTTAGATGAATTTCAAGTTACAAATATTGTAGATGCTATGATATTAGGAAAATTATTCCAGGAAATATTTAGTCAAAATATAAAAGTTATTGTGACCTCTAATACAAAAATATCAGACCTTTACAAAGAAGGACTTCAAAGAGATCAATTTAAACCCTTTATTCAAATAATGCAGGAAAAATCGATAGAACATGAGCTTATAATTGAAGATGATTATAGAAAAAATAAAGATAATCAAAAACAAAGATATTTTTATCCTTTAAATCAAGAAACTAATTTTAAGATAAATAAGTTTTTTAGAATAATCACCAAAAATAAAAGACTATCAACTAAGATTTTAAATATAAAAGGAAGAAATTTTGAGATTAAAAATTTTTATGAAGGAATTTCAAGATTTAACTTTGATGAATTATGTGATCAAAATTTAGGAGCTGAAGATTATTTAAAAATTGCTGAAAAATCTAATTTTATAATAATTGAAAACATACCAAAATTTAATGATATCAACTCAAATCAACAACAAAGATTCATCACACTTGTTGACGTGATATACGATAAAAATCTTACTGTTGCGGTAACAGCTGAACAAAGTTTAGAAAAATTAACTAGTTCTAAGTCATTAGAAAAACCATTCAAGCGTACAATTAGTCGTTTATTTGAGTTAACATCAAAAGATTTTTAAGTATGAAACAAGAATTTTACAATTTACAAATAGAAACCAATGGTCAACGATTATATGAATTTACAACTCAAACAACTGAATGGATAAAAAAGAATAAGTTTAAAAATGGCATAATTAATCTTAGTATTCAACATACGAGTGCATCTTTAATTGTACAAGAAAATGCAGATCCAGATGTTCAAACTGATTTAGTAAATTATTTTAACAATCTAGCACCAATGAATAACAAATTGTATGTCCATACTACTGAAGGAAAAGATGATATGCCTGCTCATATAAAATCAGCATTAACAAATAATCAAATTTCTTTAAGTATTAAAGATAAAGAATTATTACTTGGAACATGGCAGGGAATTTATTTGTTTGAACATCGTATTGAAAAACAAAAAAGAAAAATTATTCATCATTTTATTGGAGAATAATAAAAAATATAATTCTTGTGAAAAAAGAGATAATGATAATCATTCTCAAAAAAAGATTTAGATTGATAATCATTCACTTACTTTAAAGTTGAAAAATATTTATTTAAAATTATCTTATTAATTATGGAGACTCAAAATTATAGCTGTAAAAAATGTGGATTAACAGTTTCATCTATTTGCTCTAAGTGTGACAGAGTAGTAGATGTGAAAGTTCTTGATAATGGTTGTATAGTGCAAAAGACTAAATGTTCCGATTGTGCAAATGTACCAGTTATTAAAGACGTCTGTTCGCAGAAATAAAAAAAATAATAATAAAGATTTAAAATCTGTTTTTGTAAATATTGAAAAATGGAATTAACTACAGGTATATTTAAATCAGCCAAAAATATTTTTGATAATAACAAAGGTTCCATAATAAGAACTATAGTTTATACAATCGGACACTTTGCTATAGCGATTATAGTTCTCATGTTAATTGCCGACGTTTCTTTTATAATTGCATTAACTGATGCAATTGTAGAACCTTTAGCTAATGCAATTTGGTATTTTATATTGGATAAGTGGTGGGCAAGTAGAACAAGATTAAAAGTTAAATAAGTATTATTTTTTAAGAGATTGAAAAGCTAATAATGCAGCTTTTCTAGCTTCCTCATGAATTACAATAGGTTTTGGATAATCTTTTCCAATTATAGTCTTAATAGCTTGTTGGTATTTTGTTTCCATTTCCCAGGGTTTATGAATAAATTTTGATGGAACTTTATTTAATTCTGAAACCCATTTTTTTACATAAATACCTTCCTTATCAAATTTTTCTCCCTGAAGAATTGGATTAAATATTCTAAAATAAGGAGCGGCATCAGCTCCGCAACCGGCGACCCATTGCCATTGAGCTACATTATTTGCTTTATTAAAATCTAATAAACAATTTCTAAAATGTTTTTCTCCCTCTATCCAATTTATTCTCAGATGTTTTACTAAAAAAGATCCTACAACCATTCTAATTCTGTTATGCATCCATCCAGTTTCATAAAGTTCTCGCATCCCAGCATCAACAATTGGATAACCAGTCATTCCATTCTTCCAAGCTTTTAGAAATTTTTCATTTTTTACCCAAGGAAATTTGTCAAATTCTTTTCTAAAATTACCTTTTAGAAATTCTGGAAAATAATTAATCAAACTATGAGAAAATTCTCTCCATCCTAATTCATTAACATATTTTCGATAACCAATACCTTTTGATTTAATCTCACTACATTTTTTCCATATTGTTCCCACATGAATTTGACCAAATTTTATATAAGGTGATAATTTTGAAGTACCTTCAACAGATGGTATATCTCGAGAAGTTCCATAATTTTTAATTTTATTTTCTATTAAATTATTGAGTATTTTTTTTGAATCATTTTCTGAAATGTTCCAGTATTTTTCAAATTTTTTATACCAATTTTTTTTTGGTAAAATCTTTTTTGGCTCAACTGAATTCTTAAATAAAGTAATTATTTTTGTCTTTTTTTTTACAATATAATTTTTACTCGGAGGTAACCCTAAAAATTTTTGTTCGGCATTTCTCCAAAATGGAGTAAACACTTTAAAAGGGGTTCCATCATTTTTAGTAACTTCTTGAAATTCATTTAATATATTTCCTTTAAAATATTTGAACTCAATTTGATTTTTGATAAAAATATCTCTTATTTTTTTTCCTTTAGCAATTACATCAGGCTCATAAATTTTGTTCCAATATATCGAAATATCATCTTTTTTTTTTAATTTTGAAAGTACTTCTAATTCATCTCCCTCTAATATTTGGAGATTAATTTTGTATTTTAGTAATTCTGATTTGAATACCTCTAAAGATTTAGAGAGCCACCATTTTTGGGCTTCTCTTTTGTTATCGAAGTCAGCTTTGTTATAAATGTATAAAGCGATCACGTTTTCATGATTTTGTGTAGCATATGCAAGAGCAGGATTTTGTTCTATTCTAAAATCTTCCCGAATCCATGTAATTGCATTTTTTGTCATAGAGAATCTTATTTTCTACCTTTAGATAGCAGTTGTTTGTAAAGTTTTACATCTGCATTACCTTCGCAGCCAATTACCAAGATATTTGAGTTTTTATCTATATTAAGGAATTTTTTTGCTTTAACATTGTTACATAATCCAATCAAAGCGATAACTCCAGGTGCTGCACATTCACCACCTATAATAGAAGTTTTACTAAATTTTTTATCTTTTAAGCCAGCTACAGTTTTAGCTATGTTTTTATCAGATATTGAAACGCAACAATTGCTTGCATTTTTTAATATTTGCCATGGCACGAGAGACATCTCGTTACATGACATTCCACCCATAATACTTTCTTTTTTAATTTTAATTTTTTTTAACTTATTGTCTTTTATACTCTGAAGTACACAATCTGCATTATCGGGTTCAACTATGATAATTTTTGGTATTCTTTTAAAATATTTTGCTACTCCAGCAACTATTCCAGCTGCTAATCCTCCAACACCAGCTTGAAGAAATATGTGAGTTATATATTGGTTCGTTTGTTTAGAAATTTCTTTTATTATAATTGAATATCCTGCCATAGTAAGTTGAGGTATATATTTGTAATTTTTTGTCGATACATCTTGAACAATTTTCCAATTATTTTTTTTTGATAATTTTTGACATTCTTTTAAAGAGTCTTCATAATTACCCTTAACTCTAATAACTTTTGCACCAAATTTTTTTATTTCATCCACTCTAGTATCACTGACATATTGGCTAACAAAAATTTTACATCTTAACTTTAATCTTTGTGCACCCCACGCAACCGATCTACCGTGATTACCGGCAGTAGCTGACGATATAATAATATGTCTTCTTCCCTTAGAAATTTTTTCTACGGCATAAGCACCACCTAAAGCTTTAAAAGATTTTAAGTGAAACCTTTTTGACTCATCTTTGTAAAAAATATTCTTAACTTTTAAATCTTTTTTTAATTTATCAAGAGTTAAAAGGGGGCTAGCATTATAACTTTTCCAATTAGAAATTGAATTATAAGCTTTAGCAAGCATAGTTGAAGGCATATAGTTTAAAACATGACTTCTTTTAAATTGAAAGTTTTTGTTAATTAAAAATTTTGTTAACTTCCAACCTTTAATCTTTTTCGAATAATTCACTCTAGCAGTCTAAAGTATTTTGGCTTTCCCATTCGGTAACGGGCTTTGATTTATCAAATTTTTCTTTACTATTAAATTCTTTTATTTCAGAACTTCTAAGCTTTATAAAGCTATTTATAGTATCTCTCCCAAAACTTTTATTCATCTCTTTATTATTATTTAATTGCTCTAAAGATTGTTTTAGTTCATTAGGAAGTTTTGGTAGATTAGGGTATTTTTTGTAGTCTGTGTACATATTGCAATATAAAGGTTTTCCAGGATTGATTTTATTTTTTAAACCATGTAGTCCAGCAGCTAGAACTCCGGCTTGTAATAAATATGGATTAGCAGATCCATCCATTAATCTTAATTCAAATCTTCCAGGATCTGGAATTCTTATCATGTGGGTTCTGTTATTCCCTGTGAAAGAAATACTACTTGGAGACCATGAAGCTCCTGATTTTGTTGGCGGAGCATTAATTCTTCTATAGCTATTTATTGTAGGATTGAAAAATGCAGATAATGATGAAGCATTCTTAATAACTCCTCCTAAAAAGTTATATGCCATTTTACTTAAACCAAGTTTATCTGTTTTATCTAAGAACTTATTCTTTTTACCTTGCCAAACAGAAATATGTGCATGACAACCATTGCCTGTTAAATTTTGAAATGGTTTTGGCATAAAAGTTGCTCTTAGTCCATGTTTTTCTGCAATTGTTTTTACCATGTATTTAAAGAATGTATGTCTATCAGCTGTTGTTAAACAATTTGAATAATTCCAATTCATTTCAAATTGTCCATTAGCATCTTCGTGATCGTTTTGGTAGGGACCCCATCCCATTTCAATCATGCAATCACAAATTTCTTTAATAAGTTCATATCTTCTCATCAATGCAGATTGATCATAACAAGGTTTTGATTGTGTATCTCTTGGATCTGCTATTGATTTTCCATCTTCAGAAATTAAAAAATACTCACATTCCACGCCAGATTTCATTGTTAAACCTTGTTTTGCAAGTTCTTTAATTTGTTTCTTGAGCATTACTCTAGGTGATGCTTCTACTGGTTTTCCATTCATCCAAAGATCAGATGCTAACCAACCTATTTCTTTTTTCCAGGGTAGTTGAATCAGACTATCTGGGTCTGGAATTCCAAACATATCAGCATCAGCAGGAGACATGTCTAACCATGCAGCAAATCCGGCAAATCCTGCACCTGTCTCTTGCATTTCTTTAATTGCATGTGCTGGAACTAATTTTGATCTCAATACACCAAATAAATCTACAAAACTTATGAGAAAGTATTTTATTTTTTTTTCTTTAGCTATTTTGAATAAATTTTTTGGCATTAATTAGATTATCATATTCATTTAAAAAAAGATAAAATTGTTTCCTTGTAAAAAATTATATTTACAACAATGATTACAATGACTGCTAATATTGCACCATATTTTGCTTTTGGAAATGCAACTCCTCTCATTTTACTAGGTCTCAATTCTTCGTTATTATTTTCTTCAGACATTATTGATTTTGAATTAAAAAATGGGCGCTAGAGCATCCTAGCGCCCAAATTTTATTATATTATCTTACCATTCAGCCATATTGCTTTTATGGTCATTAGCCCCATGTCTTTTTCTTGCAAGTCTTTCGAGTTCTTCACTCTCAGATTTAGAAGTTAAAACATGCCAACCAACCCATATAATGATGGCAAGTATCACTAGTATTCCCTCACTAGATCCAGCACCAGGATAAACTGCACCCGCAACTTGTTCTGCAGGTTTGTTAAGGTGATCGATCCAATTTGTTACTGTAGCCATATTGTTTCTCCTTTACCTGGTTGCAGACGAAACAGCTCTTTCGTCTTTTTTAGCAGTTTCCATTATTTCATAGTCTAGTCCAGCTATTTCCACTTCACGTGGGATTCTTAATTTACCCATTCCATGAAGCACTTTAGCTATGACATAACCTGGTATTAATCCAAGAACAACAAACATAATGATTGCTCCTATGAACATTCCTAAAGGATTTATAGCTGCATATGTTGTTCCATCCCACATAGCTCCAACATTATAACCAGATGATGGATAACCATTTAAGACAAAACCACAAATTACTAAACCAATAAATCCAGCATAGCCATGAACTGCTACTGCACCAACTGCATCATCGATTTTAAACTTACGTTCAACCCAATAATGAAGTTTATATGAAAGTACTACCCCTATCATACCTATAATCATAGATTGAATTGGGTGATATAAATCATTTCCAGCTGAAGCACATATGATACCAGCTAGTCCACTTGAGTATGTCCAGAAAGGATCACCTTTTGCAATCCAGTATCCAGCTAATAAGCCTCCTGATAATGACATCAAGAAGTTAAAAGTAATACCACTAAGTGTAGTAGGAGTTACATAAATGTTTGTAGCTGTCCAATAAGATATACCTTCCATACCGTATTCAGGTCCAAGATCAAATATTGGAATATTACAAGCCGCATAAAATCCCCAGAAACCAGTATAAATTAGAAATAATCCAATTGTTACTAACCAAGGATTTCTTGGTCCTATGTTTCTTGGCTCACCACTTGATGAGAATTTTCCAATTCTTGGTCCTAAAACCATTAGTACACCTAAAGCAAATCCACCAGCAATTGCATGAATTACTCCTGAAGCGTAAGCATCATGGTAACCTAAAAGTTTAAGCATCCATCCATCAAAGTGCCATCCCCAAGCAGCATCTATTGTCCAGAAAACTGAACCTATTGCAATTGCTAGAATTCCAAATGCAAAAGTAGTAATTCTTTCGATGATTGCTCCTGAGACTATTGAAGCAGCGGTCCAAGAAAATAAAAGGAACGCAGCCCAAAAGACACCCGAAATGTGGTCACCTAAGTTAACAGCCATTAATTGGCTTGTTGCAGTATAGAATTTGGCACTGAATGCCGAGTCATCGGTAATTAATGCAGTGCTTTCATTCATTATTGATGGTGCTAATCCCGGTCCTGTTGGAAAAGCCCAATAAATCCACCAACCAAACAAAAACCAAGTTACTGTTACCAAAGGTATCAGCATAGTGTTTTTCATTAGAGTATGTTGGTGATGTTTGTATCGCGAAGCTCCAACCTCATACATACAGAAACCGACGTGAATTAAAAACATCAGTACTACTGTTACCCAGTAATAAAATTCTGTAAATATGGTAGTAAGAGCCGCTAACTGATCAGTCATATCCTATCTCCATATTAGTTTTTAAAACCCTATAAAATTTCTATGGGTGTGACAAATGAAACAATAAAATAAAACCTAATATTGACAATAGATTTTAAAATAAAATCAACTTTAGATTGTGTAACTAGAATTTTAGGTAGGCTTTTTTAAGATCAACAAGAGGATGTTTTGGAGACATTTGAAATTTTACCAAAAGCTCTCTTGCTATCATATCTCTATCTTGTTGATTGTTAGGTAATTTAATTGATTTTGGAATTGTAACCCAACCATTAGCATTTCTACAAAATACTGCTGGTCTTCCTTCTTCATAACCCATATGTACATCTTCTAACCAATTAAGATCATCCCAGCCCATCGCTTCGATATATTTTTTTAAAAAAGGAGTAATCTTTTTGTAGTCTGGAAGAAGATTAACGTCATATCTATAACCTATTGATTGGCCTATCATTTTTTCTCTGGCCGTTTCTTTTTTCTTACCTAACTGTTGGTCTTTGACTGCTATTGATTTTGTAACTTTCTTTTTATTCTTTTTTTTAACCATAGTTACCTTAAATTTTATGGAAGTTATCAACCCCAACAGTATAATTAGTACCTGCCAAAGGAACTTTTGCTAAAGCAGATGCTTCAGAAGTTAGTGCTGCCAAATCTTCAGGCTCAAGAGAATGAATATTAGTCTTACCACATGCTCTAGCTAATAATTGTGCTTCAAGAGTCATTGAGTGAAGATAATTATAAACTCTTAAAGCTGCATCATCAGGATTTAATCTAGCTCTAAGTTTTGGATCTTGAGTAGCAACACCTACCGGACATCTTCCAGTATGGCAATGGTAACACTCACCAGCTTTTACACCCATCTCTTTTTCAAAATTTGCTTCTGGAATATCTTTATTGCAATTAAGTGCGATCATAGAACCTGTTCCAATAGCTATTGCATCTGCACCCAAAGCTAATGCTTTAGCCATGTCAGCACCATCTCTTACACCACCAGCATAAATTAAAGTTACTTTCCCAGTTTTACCTACATCATCTAACGCTCTTCGAGCTTCTCTGATTGCAGCAATACCTGGAATACCTGTGTTAGCTGCCGCGATGTGTGGACCAGCTCCCGTTGATCCTTCCATACCATCAAGATATATAGAGTCTGGATCACATTTTGCTGCCATACGAACATCATCATAAACTTTAGATGCACCTAATTTTAGTTGAATTGGAACTTTATTTTTGGTTAGCTGTCTCAACTCCTCTACCTTTAAAGCTAAATCATCTGGACCCAACCAATCAGGATGTCTTGCTGGAGATCTTTGATCTATACCAGATGGTAATGATCTCATCTCAGCTACTTGGTCAGTTACCTTTTGACCCATTAAGTGTCCACCCATTCCAACTTTTTGTCCTTGCCCAATAAACACTTCTATTCCATCTGCAAGTTGAGCATGATGTGGATTAAATCCATATCTTGATTGAATACATTGATAGAACCATTTTTCTGAATATCTTCTTTCATCAGGTATCATTCCACCTTCACCCGAACATGTTGCACTACCAGCCATTGTTGCTCCTCTTGCTAGAGCTGTTTTAGCCTCGTATGATAATGCTCCAAAACTCATACCAGTGATGTAAACTGGAATATCCAATTCAATTGGATTTTCACATCTTGGACCAATTACAGTCTTTGTCTCACATTTTTCTCTATAACCTTCAATTACAAATCTAGTAAGAGTACCTGGTAGAAAAACCAAATCATCAAAAGTAGGAATCTTTTTCATTAATGCCATTCCACGCATTCTGTATCTTCCTAATTGAGATTTTATATGAATATCATCTATTACTTCTGGAGTAAAAATTGCATTATGACCAAGTAGACTTTTATTTCTTGATCCATTACTACTTAAATGTACGTCAGCTTTTCCGCCAACATTCCCATTAGTTTTTAATTTACCGTTTTTTTTCTTTTTTTTCTTTGGCATTAAATTGCTCCTTTTTTCTCAGTAGGTTCTAAGTTATCGTAGTTCCATAATTTTTTACCAGCTACAATTTTCTTCATTTTACTCACATTAAAATTTTCACCGATTTCAGCAACCTTCAATTTTCTTTTTAGCCAATCTTGATCACTTTTAGTTAATTCGGCGTCAACTGCATCACTACCATAAGAACCAATTTCTCCACCTACGAAAATTGTCCCATCATACATCGAGTCACCTAGATTTATCCCTACATTACCCAAAATAATTATTCTTCCTCTTTGCATCATAAAGCCTGTAAAAGCACCAGCATCTCCACCAATAATTATAGTTCCACCCTTCATATCAATACCAGTTCTAGCACCAACACTTCCTTTGCATATCAGATCTCCACCTCTAATGGCTGCTCCAAAACAAGATCCAGCATTTTTTTCAATAACTACCTTACCAGCCATTAAATTTTCGGCACATGACCAGCCAACTCGACCATTGATTCGAACTATTGGTCCATCGCATGAACCTATTCCAAAATAACCCAAACTACCTTCAAAGATTAAATTTAGTTTATTTAAAATTCCAACACCTATACTATGTTTACCTTGAGGATTTTTAATAACTATAGTTCCATAACCTTGGCTCATTAAATTATCAATTTCTTTATTTGCATCTGCTGCTGTCATATCTTTAACATCAAGATCTGTTCTTTTATTGAAATCTACGTCGTAAGTTCCAAAGTAATAAAAATTTTCTGCCTCATCAGGGTTAAAAAATTTTTGTTGCGTTCTACCTGTTAAAACTTCTGAGTGCATACCCATAGCTTGGGCTTTAGTTTTTTTTGTAACGTTTTTTAAATTTGCCATACTTTTACCTCTCCATCAAACGGATCATAAGTATCTATTTCTTGAGGCAATATTGATCTTATTGCTATTTCCTCAGAGCCCATTGCTACCAACTCATCAGACTCATATAAAACTAAAGGTTTTGCAGCCATTGTATCCTTTGCCATACCCAAAGAATCTTTAGTTGCTACGAAGTATGTAAAAACACCATCTAAACCTGTAAGAGACTCTTTCATACCTTCCTCTAGTGAAGCCCCATCTCTCATTTTTTCCGCCAAATAAACAGCGATAAGTTCAGAGTCACACTCAGACATAAAACGCATTCCTTTATTTTCTAGAGCTCTTCTGTTATTCCAATAATTTGTCAACTGACCATTGTGAACAACTGAAACATCACTAAAAGGATAACCCCAAAAAGGGTGAGCTGATTTAATGTCTACTCCAGACTCTGTTGCCATTCTAGCATGGCCTATTGCATGAGTACCAACAAGTTTATCAAGATTATATCTATCACAAACCATTTTAGCATTTCCAAGATCTTTAATTACTTCTAATGATTTTCCCATTGAAAGAATTTCAACACCTGGGATACTTTCTATTTTTTGTGAAAATTCCAATAAATCTTTTTTATTGTATTCAATTTCATATCTTAAAGAGTATGGAAGAATTCTATCTTCTTTAATAATTTTTGCTCCCATTTCTGAAAGGTAACTATCTACAATCTTTTTTCTTTCATCATAAACTGATACATCTTCTGCAACTGATGTACTACCTTCACCAACATTTTCACCTACTTTGAATCTCATGATGAAATTTTTTCCATCAGTATCTCCATATAATGCATAACCAGTAGAGTCTTCACCCCTATGCTTTAAGGCTTGTAACATACCTTGTAATTCATGACCAACTTTTGAAGATTTTCCTCTATGAATTAATCCAGCTATTCCGCACATATACTTTTCCTCACTTAGTATTTTTTATGGTAAGCAATCTAAATACGTATCTAGATCCCATTGAGTTGTTGCTCCTAAAAATCTTTCCCACTCATCATTTTTATACCAGTGAAAAACTTTGTACATTTCATCTGGCATAGCAGATTTAATAACTTCATCCTCAGATAATCTTGCTAAAGCTTCACCTAAACTTAGCGGAAGTTTTTTAACGTCTTTTCCTGCTTTTTGAGCTTCATAAATATTTCTAGATTCTGGAGCAGCAGGTTTCATTTTGTTACTTATTCCATGGTCACAAGCCTTTAATAAAGCTGCACCCAATAAGTATGGATTATGCATAGAGTCTACTGACCTATATTCAAATCTTCCAGGCGCAGATACTCTCAACCCACAAGTTCTATTTTGATAACCCCAGTCAGCATAAACAGGTGCCCAAAAACCTTGGTCCCATAATCTCCTGTAAGAGTTTACCGTTGATGAACCTAAAGCAGTTAATGCAGGTAAATGTTCCATGATACCAGCTATCGATTGCAAACCAATTTTACCTGGCAACTGCATATCTTTTGTATCTGGCATAAAGGTATTAGTTCCACCTTCAACATAGCTAAAAACTTCTTCAACACCTGGTAAAGTTTTATTTCCAAGTTTATTTAGTTTAATTTTTCCACCTTTCCATAAAGACATGTTTGTATGACATCCACTTGCTGAAACGCCCATAAAAGGTTTAGTCATAAAACACGCAATCAAACCATGTTCTCTTGCAACTTGAGCACAAATTTGTCTGTATGTAGATAATCTATCTGCATTTCTTAATACGTTATCATATGTCCAGTTTAATTCTAATTGACCAGGAGCATCTTCATGATCACCTTGAATCATGTCTAGACCCATTGCTTTTGCATATTCTATTACCTTCATAAACACTGGTCTTAAAGATTCGAATTGATCTATGTGATAACAGAAGGGTTTAGAAAACCCTTTACCTGTTGGAGTACCATCCTGATTTTTTGTAAGCCACATCATTTCTGGTTCAGTTCCAACTCTTAATTCAAGACCATGTTTTTTTTGGAATTCATCCATAAAAATTCTTAAATTTCCTCTGCAATCAGAAGTTAAATGACCACCTGGATTATTTCTTTCTTCTCTATTTCTAAAACAAGTTACAAAAACTCTGCCTACTCTTTTATCCCAAGGTAATTGACAAAATGTTTCAGGATCAGGAATACCCACAAGCTCCATTGCTTCAGGTCCATACCCAATATAATTGTTGTGACGATCTAAAAATAAATTTGCTGTAGCACCGTATACTAATTGAAAGCCTTTTTCCGCTGTTCTTTCCCAATGATCTGCTGGAATTCCTTTTCCTACTACTCTTCCTGTTACTGAAATAAATTGATAATAAATATATGAAATTCCTAACTCGTTAATTTTTTCCCTTACTCTTTTAACTAATTTAGCTCTACCTGGTTGGTTAACATGTTTTTCTAGATCCGTCATTTTCCCCTCAATGAATTAATATTTACTCAAACGTAGCTGAAAAATTTATTAGTGTCTAGGCTTGAAGTTTAACTCCAAGGAAAAGGACTGTTCGAAGTAGGGTGAAGTTCACCCTTCTCGTAACGGTTGAATCTAAACGGTTTTAATAAATCACTTTCAGTACCAAGAATTTCTTTTGCTACAAGCTCTCCAACTCCAATCATTTTGTATCCATGATTTGCATCAGCTATCATATAAACATTCTCAAAAAATCTATCGAAGATTGGAAACGAGTCCGGGGTCATACATCCAAGTCCTCCCGATGGACCTTTTCGATATAAATCAGATTTTCCCTCAAATCTTTTTTGACAATGAGCTAGTGCTGAACACCACATTTCACTAAATGCATCAGTAGTTTGATATTCTGGTGAATCAATTCCATACGGATCAACGTTCACTTTATCAAAATGTTTTTTTACTATGTAAGGAGATGTTCCACCCTGAACTCCTAAACCTTCAATATCTGGTTTGTAATAAATTCCCCATATTTTATCTGTAATTAATTTTTTTGTTTTGTCAGAATATAGTGGCGCAGTAGAATCTACATGAACAACAGGTGGTTGTTTACCATCGTTTGTTTTTAAGAAATCAGCTTCAACTCCAATAACACCTTCTTGAAGCATCCAATAAGTCCACATATCAGTAACATGCATTTTACCATCTTTATCTTTTATATTTGCAGTTTTAGGCAATTCTAACATATTCCAAAAATCTCTAGCCCAAGGTCCAGCTCCAATAACCACTTGTTCACAATCAATTGTACCTTTATCTGTTTCAACACCTGTTACCGCTTTACTATTACTTCCTCTTTTAAAACCTGTAACTTTTACACCTTTCATTACTTGAACACCATTTGAAGTGGATTTTTTTTCGAGAGCTTTAATTGAGTCTTTATTAAATGCATAACCACCTTTTTTTTCATGAAGAATTGATGTGATGCCTTGTGCCTGCCAATCATCAAAAATACCTTTCATATAATTCGTGCAATCTTTTTCACCTTCTATAAAAACAGATTCATACCCAATAGCTTTTTGTTGTTTGTAAATACTTGCTACATCCTCATGCATTACCTCTGGTGAGATTTGTAAATATCCTACTGGATTGTATTTAAATGCTTTTGGGTCACTTTCCCAAACAGAAACTGAATGAGCCATTAATTCTCTCATTGCTGGTTGGAAGTAATTATTTCTCACTACACCGCAAGCTATTCCGCTTGCACCAGCAGCAGTATCTTTTTTTTCTAAAACTATTATGTCACCGGGATTTTTATAAGTTTCTGATAATTTCCAAGCAGTACTTAAACCGTGGATACCTCCACCAATTATAACTACTTTTGCTTTTGTCGGTAATGACATACATGCATCTTTATTTTTCATGCGACGTAAATATATAATTTTTTATATATATAAAATATATAAGTAATTAATTACTTATCCTTTAGAAGCTAATATTTTTAAGCGTAGCCAAATATTGATTGAATTCCTCAATGAATGCTTCACTAGGTTTTATGTGTTTTTTTCTTTGATCACCAGAAGTTTTTTCAAGGAAAAAAAAACCTTTTTCACATGCCTCATTTATCATTAAAGCAGACTTTGGTCGTGAAGTTTTAAACAATTTTGTCTTCAATTCCTCAACAGTCAGATTTTCTTTATATTTAAAAGCATGCATTACAAGAAGCATCATATGATAATGTGATGGTGATTTTCTAAAAAAGTAATTACTAGACATATGAGATAGTTTCATTTGATCTTCCCAAAACTCTAATAAATCTTTTGTAGTTTTTGCCATTAAGATTTTACTCTAGTCTTTTTGGGGTCAAAATGAGGAAATGCTACAACTTTTGCAGAAATTCTTTTTTGATGACCATCAATTTTTCCAACCTCAACTTCTGTTCCAGGTTCTGAATATTGAGTATCAATTCTGCATAAAGCTATATTTTTATTTAGAGTTGTTGATAAACAGCCACTTGTCACTATTCCAACTTGTGATCTTCCAACATGCAAACAATCACCGTGACCAGCATGTTCTTTTCCAATAAGCTCTAAACCAACAAGTTTTTTTTGAGGATTTGCTTTTCTTTCTTTTAAAATTTCTTTTCCTATAAAATCTTCCTCTTTTGTTTTTAGGGGTACTGCAAAACCGATCCCAGCTTCAAAGGGATCTTGTTGACCATCAAACTCATTACCAAATAAAATTAAACCTGCTTCAATTCTTAATTTATCTAAAGCTGCAAATCCTGCAGGAATTAAACCATGATCTTTTCCAGCTTCCATGAGTTTATCCCATACCTCAGGCGCATTTTTTGGATGACACCAAACCTCATAACCAAGCTCACCTGTATAACCTGTTCTTGAAACTATTAGTGGAATACCTTGAAGTTCTTCAACTCTACAAATTGTAAACCTAAACCACTCTAATTCATCTATTGATGGTTGAGTAGGAGGAGTAAAAATTAATTTTTTTAGTATTTCTCTACTTTTAGGTCCTTGAATAGAAACATTGCTAATTTGATCTGTAGAATTTTTTACATTTACTTTAAAGTTTTTTTTCTTAGCCACTTCCTTTAACCATTCACCAGCATATTCATCACCACAAATCCATCGAAAACCAGTTTCGCTTAATCTTAACAATGTACCATCATCAAACATCATTCCATTTTCATAACACATTGCAGAATAGACAACCTGGCCAACTGAAAGCTTTTTGATATTTCTTGTTAATGTATAATTCATTAACTCTTCAGCATCTGGTCCAATAACTTCAAATTTTCTTAAAGATGATAAATCAATTAGTACAGCTTTTTCCCTACAAGCATTATATTCTTCAACTACACCATGTTTAGTGTAATCGTTAGGTAACCAAAATCCTCTTGCATCAATAAAGTTTCTCGTTAATTTCGATGTTCTCTCATAAAAACCAGAATTTCTTGTTAGTTTTTTTTCAGAGTCTGTTTTCATTCTAAAAGCAAATGATTTTGAAAATTCTTTTTTTTTGTCATAAGTTCTAACAAAAATATCAGTTGGATTCCACGAATTACATGCATCGATATCACTTGGACATGCAGTAGTTCCAATGGTTAAATCCTTTAGAGCTCTAAACATTACATAGTCGCCAGGCCTTGCAAACGATTCATCAGAAATAACAGAATTTAATCCTGAAGATGAAGTATTAAAAAATAAGTTGATAGCATGCCAACCTTTTTGTTTTTGAACACCATATTTAGACATTGAATTTGTTAAATTATCTGAGCAATTTGAGTGACCAAAATATCCTGCATCTTCGTAATATTTTGAAGTACAAGCTAAGTTAAATGTATCATGTTTTCCAACTGTGTCTCTGATAACTTCAACAAGGGGTTCATGATCAGTATCATAGAATTTTGAAAATAAACCTGGTCCTGGAAAAGTATTACCCATAAATGTTCTAGTTGTTTGCCAATCGAGACCCTTTTCAATTTTTTTATCCAGCTTTCTAGTATCAAATGCTACAAAGTCAGAACATTGTCTTCCTGCTGGGCTAATAATTTGAATATAATCACCTTCTTTAACTTGATAAGAAATTGAAGTCATTCTATCTATATTTTTTTCATAATTTGGTTCAAAAACTGGATCAGGTATAATCGATAATTCTTTATCATTAATAATTTTGGCTCTTTTTATAAATATTGTTAAATCACTTGAGGGATTTTGTTCACTTACTAGCATATCATTTTGTGGGGCTGAAAAAATTACATAGCATTTATCTTTTGATTTGATTTTTATTTTTTCGCCACTAGGAGTTTTTTCATCAAATAAAATAGATGATTTGGATTTATTAATATCTAAGTTTCTTTTTTTTAATTGTAGATTTGTAATTAAGGAACTTTCATCTTTTTTTTTTAGTATTTCCTTAATAAAACTTATTTTGCCATTTTCTTTTTGATTTAGAATTCCAAGTTCAGATTTTCCATCTTTATCAAAACAAATTATTTCACAAATTTGATTTCCTTCATCGTTTATTATTTCTATTTCATCATCAGGAAAAATTTGTAAACCAGTAAGACCACCAGCATTTACAACATGCCTTTCAACTCCAGGTGGTAGCACATTTAGTCCCGGTTCTTTAATATCTAAAGTAGTTTGCGACATTTTTTATAATCTATTGTTATAATATATAAATATCTAGTAGTTGACTATCATTTTACTTAAGCACATACTAACGTCACTTAATATTAAGAAAGGGGAATAAATGCGAAAAATAATATCATTATTATCTGCTATGATAATCTCAGCAGTAAGTTTTGCTGGAATTTCAAATGCTGCAGATAGTAAAAAGCCCATCGTAATCCCAACTCATAACTGGTCAAGCCAAATTGTAATGGCTTACGTTATTGGTGGAATTATGGAAGATATGGGAAATAATGTAAAATATGTTAACGCTGACTCACAAGCAGTTTACGAGTCAATTAGAATTGGCGATGTAACTATATCTCACGAAGTGTGGGAATCAGCTTTTGGTAAATCATTCACAACAGCATTGGATAAAGGTGGATTGCTTGACTGGGGTGACCACGAAGCAAGAACACTTGAAGATATGGGATATCCAAACTGGGTTACTGAAAAAGGGTTATGCCCTGGATTACCAGACTGGACTGCTTTGAAAAATCCTGACTGTGCTAAAAACTTTACAACACCTGACTCACCAGATGGAAAAGGAAGAATGTTGGAAGGTCCACAAACTTGGCATGGTGACTTAATTCCACAAAGGGTTGACGCTTTAGGTTTAGGAGATCTTTGGTGGGTTAAATTTGCTGGAAGTGCTGATGCACTTTGGGCGGAGTTAGCAGCAGCTGAAAAAGAAGGAAGAGGAACAATCATCTTTAACTGGACGCCTAATTTTACAGATGGTGCTGGTTTTACATTTATAGATTTTCCTCCATACACAGCAGGTTGCAGACCTGAAGATGGAGGAGATGGAAAATGTGGTTCGCCAGATGGTTATTTGAAAAAAGCAGTTAACGCTGATTTTCCAAAAACTCATCCAAAAGCAGCAGCTATGTTCAAAAAACTTTCTTTCACAACAAGTCAAATTGGTGCGATGGCAGCTTTAGTTGACATTGATAAGATGACTCATGAAGATGCAGCTAAGAAATGGCTGAAAGATAATAAGAAAGTTTGGAAAGCTTTTACTAAATAAGGATAAGAGCTATTAAATCTTTAAATCTCCCCCAACAATGTTGGGGGAGATTTTTTTTTAAAAAAATATGAGTAAATACTTTTTAAGCATATTCATTAGTTTATCATTTTTTGGTCAAACTTTTGCAAAAGATGTAAGTATTAATGAGAATATTGATCTTAAGTTTGTTTGTGATTTAGAGAAAAAAATAATTAAAAATTCAGAATATAATTATCAAACTTTTTTAGCCAAAGATTTGAATGAAAAAGGTTTGGATAAATTTGAAATTCAATCAAAACAACCAGAGACACTTTTAATTAGAGGATTATCATTATTTCTCTCAGATACAAAAAAATTAAATGTTAAGGTTGTTAATAAAGATGTGGTTTTATTTAAATCGATTGATCAAGAAAAAAATTATTCAGAGTCAGGTATTATCACGAGAAAAACAGGAGAGTTAATTCATGAAATTACAAGAAATATAAAAAGTGAAAATGCAGAAAAATATATTTCAATATATTCATGCATGAAACATGATCAAAAAGTCTGATTTTTTTTTGGTAAATTTTGTGTAAAGTATTGTTATGAAAAAATATCTACTCAGCATAATTTTAAGTTTATTAATTACATCAGTTGCTTTAGCACGAAGTACGGGCTGCAAAGAGGGCAATTGTGAAAATGGTTTTGGTAAATGGGTTTATACAGATAAAACTACTTACGAAGGAGAATGGGTAGGAACTAAAAAAAATGGTCAAGGAGTTGAAACTTGGCCTAATGGATACATTTATAAAGGTGAGTTTAAAAATAGTGAATGGAGTGGAGTAGGTGTTCTAACTTTTCCTGATGGCTCAACTTATGAAGGTGAATGGGCCAAAGGATTTATGAATGGAAAAGGAACTTTTACCTCATCAGATGGCACACAGAAATCAGGCACATGGAAAAATGGAAAGCTACAAGAATAATGTCAAAAGAAAATTATTTAAACAAAATTAAGGATTTGCCAGAAACTGTAAAACAATTTGGAGGTTTAATGTTAATAGTCCTTATCATATTTTTCTCTTTTTCAATTTTAAACATAATGTTTGGCGGGGGTGATGAGTTAGTAAGAAAAATGAAATTGGAGGAAGAAAGAATTGCTAAAGAAAAAAAATTAAGTGAATTAATATCTAAATTACCCTCTGGAATATTAGTAACTTTTGATGGTACTGATCATTATAAGTTAACAGATGAAGTATATGAACAGGTTTGTAAAGCAACAAAACTCATTCCTCAAAGAGCAATTATGGGTGCAAATTTTTTAAATTTTAGAGCACACGAAATTTATACAATTAATGGGAATAAAATTGATGAAACTTTTGTTAAGTGGGATGAAGAAAAAAATAAATGTTACGCAGGTTTTACAGTAAGTGGAGATAATGTTGGAGTTAATGAGTCTATAAGTGTGAGTGGTGAGGCATTAAGTTTTTTAAGCACAGGAATTGATACTAGGGTTTATTACATTAAAAATTTTTAAGGAGGAAAAACGTTAATATTATGGATTTAATTTTATCTTAATTTCATATAACTTGATTAAAATTTATGTCTGAACCAGTAATCAAATGTGAAAATGTTTATAAAATCTTTGGCGCAAATGCTCAAAAAATGCTCCAAGATTCCAATGGGAATGTTGACGCTAAAACTTTTCAAGAAAATGGATGTATTGTGGGAGTTAATAATGCTTCATTTGAAGTTTCTAAAGGTGAGATGTTGGTTGTAATGGGTTTATCTGGCTCAGGAAAATCAACTTTATTAAGATGTATTTCAAGATTAACTGATGCAACAGGTGGAAAAATTTTTATAGAAGGTCAAGATTTATTACAATTAAACAACAAAGATCTCATTGATCTTAGACGAAATAAAATGGGAATGGTTTTTCAAAGTTTTGCTTTGCTTCCACACAAAACTGTAGTTGAGAATATAGCTTTTCCACTCCAAATTAAAGGAGTGAAAACTGAAGAAAGTATTAGTAAAGCAATGGACATGGTTAAGTTGGTCGGACTTGACGGAAGAGAAAATTATTTCCCAAGAGAATTATCAGGAGGACAACAACAAAGAGTTGGTATTGCAAGATCGTTAGCAGTTGAGCCTGATATATGGTTTTTAGATGAACCTTTTTCTGCTTTAGATCCATTAATTAGAAAAGAAATGCAAGATGAGTTTTTAAGACTTCAAGAAAAGTTACAAAAAACAATCATGTTTATTACTCATGACTTTGATGAAGCTTTAAAACTTGCAGATCGTATTGCAATTATGAAAGATGGTATTATTGAGCAGTTGGATACGCCTGCTAATATCGTTTTAAATCCGGCTACTGAGTATGTAAGAAAGTTCACTGAGGAAGTACCTAGAGAAAAAGTTTTATTAATAGAAGATGTTATGGATAAATCTAAAGACAACTTGGGTGATTTAAAAGTTTCGAAAGATGAAATTATAGAAAATGTTGCTGAAAAAATTCTTACTCAAGAAAAATCAGTAGCAGTGGTGGATAGCAATAAAAATATTATTGGTTCTATCAACCCAGCTAAAATAATCAACACAGTTTTTGGGGGAAGAAAAAATAATAATTGATTATGGAACTTTTAAAGAAATATCCCAAAACATTTCAATGGTTATTTTTATTAGTTGTATTTTTTGCTTTGTGTTTTGCAATCGAGGTTCCTGAAACATATAAATTTATTAGAGGTCAAGCAGAATTTGTAAAAGATCCCAATCAGAGTAGCTATGTATTTTTAGGTAAAGAAGTAAGATACTATGCTTTTGATGTTTTTTGGAGATTACCCCCATTGCTTGGATGGCTACCTATTTGGATAAACGACTCTTTATTTTTTCTAATGAACGAATGGATGCCAATTGAAGTTTGGAATGAAGATACTCAAGAATTTAAAAGTCGTCCGATAGTTTTACAAATAAGTAGAAATTTAACAGCATTCATGACTTTTCTAATACAGTTAATCAGAGAAATTTTGTTAGGAGGTCTTGAAACTATAGTGGCTTTTACCAGTTGGGATTGGATAGATAAAAATTCTTGGGCAGAGTTACCAGGATTACCATGGACAATTGTTGCAGCAGGTGCAGCATTACTTTCTTATAAACTTAGTGGTAAAGGTTTGGCTTTATTCGCAGGGTTGACCATGGTTTATATTTCTGTCTTTGGTCAATGGAAACCATCAATGCAGACTCTTTCATTTATATTGGTTGCAGCACCGTTATCTTTTATTTTTGGTTTAGGCTTAGGAATTGCAGCATTTAAAAGTAAACGAGTTGAAAAAGCTTTATATCCAATATTGTTAGTAATGCAGACAATGCCACAATACGCAGTATTAGTTCCTGCATTAGTTCTTTTTGGTGTTGGTGATCATGCTGCAGTAATAATAACTATGGTTGTAGCTGTACCACCAATGATATTATTGACTATACTAGGCTTAAGAGCTGTACCACCAGAAGTTATTGAAGCTGGTAGAATGAGTGGATGTAACAATTTTCAATTAATGTTTAAAGTATTAATCCCAACTGCAAGAAGAGATATCTTAATTGGAGTTAACCAAGTTATCATGGTTTGTTTTTCAATGGCAGTTATTTCAGCTTTTATTGGTGCAAAAGGTTTAGGATTCAATTTATTATTAGCATTAAACCAGTTAAATATTGGATTAGCACTAGAGGCAGGATTATGTATTAGTTTAATTGCAATTTTATTAGACAAGATGTCATTGGCTTGGGCAAATAAACAAGAAGATTATTTTGGCAACTTAACGTTTTTCCAAAGAAATAAAAATTTGCTATTTTTTGCAGTAACAGTAGTGGTTGGAATAATACTTGCTTATATCGGAACATTTTTGTTCAAAGGTTCATTCAATTATTTGTTTGAGATTCCGCACAATAAAGGAATATCAACTGCTGATTTCTGGAACAAAGGAGTTGATTGGATTTTTGATACTTTCTTTGTATATATCAAAGCATTTAATACTTGGTTAATTAAAGAAGTGCTTCAACCAATGAGAGCGCTGTATTTAAGAATGCCAGCAATAGCTACAATAGTTTTAGTTGTTGGTGCAGGATATTTAATTGGTGGGTTACGTTCTGCTTTGGTTGTTTGTGCTTTAACTTTATTTATCGCATTTAGTCCGTGGTGGGATAGAGCGTTAGTTACAGCATATATGGCAACTTTTGGTGTAGTTGTTTCTTGTATTATTGGATTTACTGTTGGAACTTTATGTTTTCAAAATAAGCATTCAGCAAACTTTATGTTGGGTGTATGCGATATTTTTCAAACATTCCCATCTTTTGTATATTTGATACCTGTCATGATGTTGTTTGGTATAACTGATACATCAGTATTAATTGCTGTAATAGTTTACGCAACAATACCAGCAACAAGATATACAATTGAAGGACTTAGAAGTGTTCCAGCAGGCTTGCATGATGCAGCAACCATGTCAGGTGTAAATAAGTTTCAAAGATTAACTAAAATAGAATTTCCTTTAGCATTTCCACATATGATGCTTGGAATAAACCAAACAATAGTATTTGCATTATTCATGGTAATTATTGGAGCATTCATTGGTACAGAGGATTTAGGTCAATATATTTTAAAAGCATTATCAGATAAAAAAGGTGCAGGTATTGGATTAACACTTGGTATATGCGTAGCCTTTATTGCTTTAATATTTGATAACTTAATAAGAGCCTATGTTCAAAAGAGAAAAAAACACCTAGGGATTGATTAATTTTAATTTATTTATCTAAAAAAGTTTTTAATGAGTCATCCATAGCGGTTTCCCATGGAGTATGATGAATTGGTGCAACAGATCCTGTCACAGGTGAAGAAAAAGATTTGTCTCTATAAGTTAAAATATCTTCAACTTTATGATGTTCCCATTCTTTAAAATGTTTTCTTATCAATTCAAAATCTATTTTTGGATAATCTGACATTTCATGAAGCTCTTTTGTGTACTCTGTTTGAAAATCGATCATTTGATCTGGATTTTCTAATTTTTCCTCCATAGCAACCCATTTATTAATATTAGTTTCAATTTCTTTATCATTTGGAATCTTAATTTTATTCATTATTACATCCCTTGCATACCAAGCCTGACAATCAAACATGTTAAATGTATGAAATTGATCTTGCATACCAAGGTATAAAAGTTTGTGATTATCTTGCCAAACAACACCTTTGTATAGTTTTGGTGGATAAAGTCTGTTTCTAGTTTTTAATTGTAAATTTTCCTCTAAAAATGGAAAATGATGAAGATAACCAGTACACAAAATTATAACATCTGCTTCTTGTTCTGTACCATCTTTAAAAATTGCTTTTTTTCCCTCTAATCTATCTAAGTAATGAACTTCCTTCATTCCTTTTGGCCATTTAAATCCCATAGGATTATTTCTATATCCAATAGTTACACTTTTAGCGCCATATTTGTTACATTGAAGAGCTACATCTTCAGCAGAATAGCTGCTTCCTAAAACAATTACATCTTTATTTCTAAATTCTTCTGCATCTCTAAAATCATGAGAGTGCATAATTCTTCCAGGAAAAGAATTCATTCCTTTATATTCTGGGATGAAGGGAACTGAAAAATGTCCAGTTGAAACTACTACAAAATCAAAATTGTCTTTTAATACTTTATCGTTAACTTTGTCTTGATAACTTACTTCAAATTTATCATTTTGATAAATTGTATTTACCACTCTAGTATTGAATTTGATTTTACTTTTCATATTTCCTTTATTGACTCTTCCAATAATATAGTCATACAAAACTGCCCTAGGAGGAAAAGATGGTATAGGTTTTCCAAAATGCTCATCAAATGAATAATCCGCAAACTCTAAACATTCTTTTGGTCCGTTAGACCAAAGATATCTGTACATGCTATTATGAACTGGATCTCCATATTGATCTGAACCAGTTCTCCAATTGTAATTCCATAATCCTCCCCAATCTTCTTGTTTTTCAAAACAAACAATCTCTGGGATTTTCTCACCATTTTTTTCAGCTAATTCAAAAGATCTGAGCATAGACAAACCACATGGTCCAGCCCCAATTATTGCAACTTTTGTCATTTATTTATTAACAATTTTAAAATTTTATAAAAGCATTTTACTAACAAATTATTAAAAATTGCAATAAAATAAATTTTAATATGAAAAAATTTATAATTTCGATTGATCAGGGAACTACTTCTAGTAGAGCTGTATTATTTGATCTTAAAGGTAAACCAATATTTATTTCACAATTAGAATTTACACAATACTTCCCAAAGGACGGTTGGGTTGAACATAATCCAGAGGAAATTTGGTCAACAACAAAAAAAGTATTAATAAATGTAATTAAAAAAAGCAAAAGTTTAAAGGGTAAAATCTTAACAATAGGTATAACCAATCAAAGAGAAACAACTATTCTTTGGGATAAACATACAGGCAAACCAGTTTACAATGCAATCGTATGGCAAGATAGAAGAGCAGTTGAATACTGTAATAAACTTATCAAACAAAAAAAAGAAACAATTATTTATAATAAAACTGGCTTGTTAATCGATGCATACTTTTCTGCAACAAAAATTAAATGGATAATAGACAATGTCCCTAAGGCTAAAAAATTATTAAAACAAAAAAGACTTTTATTTGGCACTGTAGATTGTTTTTTGTTATGGAGACTTACAGGAGGCACAAATCATTCAACAGATGCAACAAATGCTAGCCGTACAATGTTATTTAATATTGTAAATAATAAATGGGATAAACAGATCCTAGATATACTAAAAATACCTGAACATATATTACCTGAAGTTAAAGATTGTTCAGATGATTTTGGTCACACTGATCCTAAGATTACAGGAGAGTCTTTTTCGATCACTGGTATGGTTGGTGATCAACAATCTGCAACGATAGGACAGTGTTGTTTTGAGCCAGGATCATTAAAAAGCACTTATGGCACTGGAGCATTTGTTTTATTAAATACTGGAAATAAAGTCATTTATTCTAAAAATAGACTTTTAACTACAATCGGTTACAGAGTAGATGGAAAAACCACTTATGCTTTGGAAGGTTCAATATTTGTTGCAGGAGCAGGGGTTCAATGGTTAAGAGATAAAATTAATTTTATTAAAAAAGCATCTGATACAGAAAAAATTCTTAAAAGTCTTGAGACAAATAAAGGTATTTATTTGGTACCAGCGTTTACAGGTTTAGGAACTCCATATTGGAACGCAAAATCAAGAGGAGTGTTGAGTGGATTAACAAGAGATACTGGGATTAAAGAAATTGTAAGAGCAACAGTAGAGTCAGTTGCTTATCAAACTTATGATTTATTTGAGGCAATGAAAAATGATGGTTTGAGACCCAAGATAGTTAGAGTAGATGGTGGTATGGTAAAAAATAATTGGTTTTCTCAATTTCTGAGCGATATTGTTAATGTGAAAGTTTTGAGACCAAAAGTAGACGAGACAACTGCACTTGGGGCTGCATTTATGGCAGGACTTAAAATTGGAGTTTATAAATCTTTAAAAGATATTTCAAAAAATTGGTCATTAGATAAAAAATTTTCTCCACGAATGAAAAAATCAAAAAGAAAATTAAACGTTCAAGGTTGGGGAAAGGCTATAAAACGAAGCCTAATCACTTAGTTCAACTAAAAAGTGAAAACAATTTTAACTCTTTACACGAGTATTAAATTCTTGTTAGACTTTATTTTTAAAACACAAACAAGGGGAAAAATAATGCTTAATAAAATAAATAAGATCCTTGCTTTTGTAGTTACATTCTCAATATTTGTTACATCTTCTTATGCTGATGCAATTAAGAAGTATGCAACAGGTGAGTTTAGTCTTTCTACTTTATCAGAGAAAGACAGAATTAAGGAATTAAAATGGTTTCAAAAAGCTGCGAAGCCTTTTAAAGGAATGGAAATAAATGTCCTTTCTGAAACAATTCCTACTCACGAATATGAGTCTAAAACACTAACAAAAGCATTTGAAGAGATAACAGGAATAAAAGTAAATCACCAACTTTTAGGCGAAGGTGAAGTTGTTCAAGCTGTTCAAACGCAAATGCAAACTGGAAGAAACTTGTATGATGCTTATATCAATGACTCTGATTTAATTGGTACTCACTCAAGACTTCAACTTGCTGTAAATTTAACAGATTGGATGGCTGGTGAAGGTAAAAGTGTTACTTTACCAACTTTAGATGTTGATGATTTTATTGGTAAATCATTTACAACAGGTCCAGATGGAAAACTTTATCAGTTACCTGATCAACAGTTTGCTAATCTTTATTGGTTTAGAAAAGATTGGTTTGATAAACCTGAAATCAAAAAAGGTTTTAAAGCTAAATATGGTTATGATTTAGGTGTACCAGTAAATTGGTCTGCATATGAAGATATCGCTGAATATTTTACAAATGATGTAAAAAATATTGATGGCGTGAGGGTTTATGGACACATGGACTATGGTAAAAGAGCTCCTGACTTAGGTTGGAGAATGACTGATGCATGGTTATCTATGGCTGGTGCAGGTTCTGTTGGAAAACCAAACGGTGTTCCAGTTGATGAATGGGGTATCAGAATGGAAAAAGGTACATGTAATCCAGTTGGAGCTGATGTAGCTAGAGGTGGAGCTGCAAATGGTCCAGCGGCAGTGTATGCAATCAGAAAATGGGATGAATGGTTAAGAGCTTATGCTCCTCCAGGTGCTGCAAGTATGGACTTCTATCAGTCTCTACCAGCATTATCATCTGGTAACGTTGCTCAGCAAATATTCTGGTATACAGCGTTTACTGCATCGATGGTTGCTCCGAAGAGTTCAGGTAATAAAACAGTTGATGACAATGGAAATCCTTTATGGAGAATGGGTCCATCACCAAAGGGACCTTATTGGGATGATGGTATGAAGCTTGGTTATCAAGATGCTGGTTCATGGACTTTGTTTAAGTCTACTCCAGTTGATAGAAGAAAAGCTGCATGGTTATATGCTCAATTTGTTGTATCAAAAACTGTATCTCTAAAGAAAAGTCATGTTGGTTTAACTATTATAAGAGATAGTGATATCAATCATAAATCTTTCACTGAGAGAGCTCCAAAATTAGGTGGATTAGTAGAATTTTACAGATCGCCTAACAGAGTATTGTGGTCACCAACAGGTATCAATGTTCCGGATTATCCGAAACTTGCTCAAATCTGGTGGCAACAAATTGGAGATGTAAACTCAGGTGCGTTTAGTCCACAAGAAGCAATGGATCGTCTTGCTGAAGAGATGAACTTAGTAATGTCACGTATGGAAGCTGCTGATAAAGCAAACAATACATATGGTGGATGTGGTCCAAGATTATCTAAGCCGAAAGGTGCAGATTATTGGTTAGGTCAACCGGGATCACCAAAAGCTAAGCGTAATGAGAAACCACAAGGTAAAACAGTTCCTTACGAAAAAGCTTGGAACTAATTTTATTTTGTAAAAAATCTATTAATAAAGAGGGGCATAAAAGCCCCTCTTTATTTTTTTAATCAAAAAAATTTATGAGTCTAGAACTTAAAGGAATAGAAAAAAAAATTGGAGAAGAGACTCATATTTATAGCACAGATCTTAAATTCGAAAAAAATACAATCAATGTTTTGCTAGGCTCAACATTAGCAGGCAAGACAACTCTAATGCAAATAATGGCTGGTTTAGACAAACCTACAAAAGGTGAAATTTGGTTCAATGATCAAAACGTAACTGGAGTAAAAGTTCAAAAACGAAATGTATCAATGGTCTATCAACAGTTTATAAATTACCCAAATTTTACAGTTAAACAAAATATTGCATCTCCACTAAAAATTACTGGAATAGATAATCAAGAAATAGATCAAAGAGTTAGTAAAGTGGCTGATTTATTAAAATTAACTCCTATGCTTGATAAAAAGCCAAATGAGTTATCGGGAGGTCAACAACAAAGAACAGCTTTAGCAAGAGCTTTGGTAAAAGATTCAGATTTGATTTTATTAGATGAGCCTTTAGCTAATTTAGATTTTAAATTAAGAGAGGAACTTAGAGAAGAATTACCAAAATTATTCAAAGATAGAGACTGTATAGTTGTGTATGCAACAACTGAACCATCTGACGCTTTATTGATTGGAGGTTATACAGCCACTTTATTAGAGGGAAAAGTTATTCAGCACGGCAAAACTCTAGAAGTTTATAATAAACCAAACAATTTAGACTCTGCAAAAGTATTCAGTGATCCTCCTATGAATATTGCAAATATAAATAAGAAAGGGGAAATTTGCTCCCTATTAGCTGACAATGTAACTTGGAAAACAAACTTAAATTTAAGAGATGGGAACTACAAAGTTGGTATTAGACCACACAATATTACAACATATAAAGAGGGAAAAAATTCAATTGAAATTAGTGGGAAAGTTTTAATTTCTGAATTAAGTGGATCTGAAAGTATGATTCATTTTACTAACGGAGATTTGAACTGGGTATCATTATCTGAGGGTATTCATCAAAAGGATGTTGGGGAAGAAACAAAATTATTTATGAATTCTGATGAGTTCTTATATTTTGATAACAACGATAGATTGGTAGGCAATGTCTAAAATTACTCTCCAAGATTTAAGTCACAGTTATTTACAATCTCAAAATAAAGATGAGGACTGGGCAATAAGAAATGTAAATATTGATTGGCAGGACGGAGGTGCTTATGCCTTGTTAGGACCTTCTGGTTGTGGAAAAACTACTCTATTAAATATTATTTCAGGATTAATAAATCCAACAAAAGGAAAGATACTTTTTAACAATGTAGATATAACAAAAAAAAATCCAGTAGAAAGAAACATAGCTCAAATATTTCAGTTTCCTGTGATTTACGATACTATGACAGTGTTTGAAAACCTAGCATTTCCACTAAGAAATAGACAAATTCCTGAAGATGAAATTAATAATAAAGTAAATGAAATTGCAGAGATGTTAGAACTTACATCTACTTTGAATAACAGAGCTTCAGGTTTAACAGCTGATGGAAAACAAAAAATTTCTCTCGGAAGAGGATTAGCAAGATCAGATGTAAATGTAATTATGTTTGACGAGCCACTAACAGTTATTGACCCACACCTTAAATGGATCTTAAGATCAAAATTAAAAGAACTTCATCAAAAAATTAAAAGAACAATGATATATGTTACACATGATCAAACAGAAGCTCTTACTTTTGCGGATCAAGTTGTCGTAATGCATGATGGTCAAATAGTTCAGACAGGAACACCTGTGGAATTATTTGAGAAACCAAAGCATACATTTGTTGGTCATTTTATAGGTTCTCCAGGAATGAACATTTTGTCGTGTCAAATAAACAACGGTTCAGTTGCGATAAATGGTACAAGAATTGAAACTTCAAATTCTAAAATTGGTATTTCAAATTTTTCAAAAATAGAATTAGGCATCAGGCCAGAATTTATTTCCTTTGATAAGAAGGGTTTACCAGTAAAAATATTAAATGTGAGTAACACCGGAAAAAATAAGATTATAGAAACGGAAAGTGATGGTGGAAAAATTAAATTAATTATTAAAGCTGGAGAAAAAGTACCTGAAGGATCAGCTTTCTTAACTTTTAAAAAGGATTATACATATGTTTATGGAGATGACTGGATAGTAGAAAAATGAATAAAACTGTAAATCAAAAGGCCTGGTTTTTTGTAATACCTGTTTTTGTTTTAGTTGCATTTAACGCAATTATTCCTCTTATGACAGTTGTTAATTATGCATTTCAAGAAACTTTTGGAAATAATCAATTCATGTGGGAAGGAACAAGATGGTTTAAGCAAATATTAGTTTCTGAAAGATTTCATGCAGCACTTGGACGACAAGTACTATTTACATTAATAATTTTAGTTATACAGATACCTCTTGGAATTTTTATTGCTCTTAACATGCCAAAAGAAGGAATTGGTGTTCCAATTTGTTTGGTATTGATGTCTATGCCACTCTTAATTCCATGGAATGTAGTAGGAGCAATGTGGAATATTTTTGCTCTTCCAGATATTGGTTTTCTTGGTCATTCATTAAATGCTATGGGATTCGATTATAATTTTACACAACAAAGTGGAGATGCATGGTTCACAACAATATTAATGGATGTTTGGCACTGGACTTCATTAGTAGTTTTATTGTCATATGCAGGACTAAGATCAATTCAACCTGCTTATTATCAAGCAGCAGAAATTGATGGTGCAACAAGGTGGGCAGTATTTAGACATATTGAACTTCCTAAAATGAAAAAAGTTTTAACTATTGCAATTTTACTAAGATTCATGGATAGCTTTATGATTTATACTGAGCCTTTTGTTTTAACTGGTGGTGGGCCAGGAAATGCAACAGCTTTTTTATCTATCGATTTAGTTAAAATGGCATTGGGACAGTTTGATTTGGGACCTGCTGCTGCAATGTCTTTAATTTATTTTTTTATAGTATTAACTGTTTGTTGGGTTTTTTATAATCTTATGATGAGAAATGAGAGTAAATCATGAAAAAATTTAAATGGTTAGTACCTACAATTTATATAATTTTTTTAATGTTACCAATTTATTGGTTATTAAATATGTCATTCAAAACTACAACTGAAATTATAAATACTTATACATTGTGGCCACAAGAATTTACTTTGGATAATTACAAGAAAATTTTTACTGATAGTACTTGGTACACAGGATATCTTAATTCAATATATTATGTTGTTTTAAATACATTTATATCGGTTGCAGCTGCACTTCCAGCTGCGTACGCTTTTTCAAGGTATAAATTTTTAGGAGATAAACATCTATTTTTTTGGCTTTTAACTAATAGAATGGCACCTCCTGCAGTGTTTGCATTACCATTTTTTCAGTTTTATTCATCAGTAAATTTATTTGATACGCATGTTGCTGTAGCTCTCTCGCATTGCTTATTCAATATACCTTTAGCTGTTTGGATTTTAGAAGGATTCATGTCCTCAGTGCCAAAAGAATTAGACGAGACTGCTTATGTAGATGGTTACTCGTTTTGGAAGTTTTTTTTCAAAATTTTTATCCCAACAATAACTGCTGGAATAGGAATTACTATGTTTTTCTGTTTTATGTTTTCGTGGGTAGAATTATTACTTGCAAAAACTTTAACAGCTGTCGCTGCAAAACCTATTGCAGCTACAATGACTCGAACTGCAAGTACCTCAGGTTATGAACTAGGATTGTTAGCAGCTGCTGGAAGTTTAACTATTGTGCCTGGTGCGATAGTTATTTATTTTGTAAGAAATTATATTGCGAAAGGCTTTGCGTTAGGAAGAGTATGATATTTACTAATTCATATGCCGCAAACTCTTGGGATTCTGTTGCCAAATCACAAGAAAAAGGATTTTTTGACTTTGAATTTATTACTTGGATGGCATGGACATGGCAAACTGCAGCATTTTTTTTGTTTATTGTTCTTTGTTTTATAGTCATGATTATTTGGGAAAAGAAAAAACCTGGAGGTAGTCCAAGGAAAGGTATTCTAGGATTGGATACAACAAGAGGAGATAGATTGTTCATATCATTGTTAAGTTCTGCTTATATTCATTTAGGATGGCTAGGACTTATTGGTCCAATGTTGTGGATTGCAACAATAATTTCTTTTATTTTTGCAATTTTTGTTTTTAGATTTGTTTAAAAAATATGAAAAAAATAGTAATTATTGGAGCTGGTGCAATGGGTTCAGCTTTTTCTGTTCCATGTGCTGATAATTCTCACGAAGTATTTTTAGTTGGTTCTTTTTTAGAAGATGATTTAATAAATGAAATTAATAGGTTAGATAATTTCCATCCTATATTAAAATGTCAACTTCCAAAAGAAGTCAAAGTAATCAAATTTTCAGAATTTGAAAAGAAAGTTAAAGAGAAAATTGATTTATTAGTTGTTGGTGTAAGCTCTAAAGGTATTGATTGGATTGGTGATGAAATATCAAAATTTTATAATAAAAACACTAACATACTATTATTAACAAAAGGTTTAACTATAATTGAAAACAGATTTGAAACTTTAGCTGAAAAATTAAAAAAAATTCTAATTACAAAAGGTATTAATAACTCTAAAATTTCTGCAGTAGGGGGACCTTGCCTTGCAAACGGTTTGGCAAACAGAATAAACAGTAGTGTTGTTCTTGCAAATGAAGATATCAATACTGTCAGCGAAATTGGTAGGATAATTTCTACTAATTATTATTCTACAGAATATTCAGATGATTTAATAGGAGTTGAGGTTTGTGCAGCTACAAAAAATATTTACTCTATGTTAATAGGGGCCTCAGAAGGATTAAGCAGCAAATCTCAGAGTCATGAGATTAAAAATAAATACTATTTAAATACAGCTGCATCTTTAGCTTATAAAGCAGTTTCAGAAATGAAAAATTTAACAAAAAAATTAAGTGGTAAACCAGAAACAGCATATGGGTTGGCGGGACTAGGAGATTTATATGTAAGTTCAGCTGGGGGAAGAAATAGTAAGATGGGATATTATTTGGGTCAAGGACACCTTTTTAAAGATGCAAAAGAAAAATTTATGAAAGATGTTACTGTTGAAGGAGCAGATCTTGCTTTTGCCATTGGTTCAAAAATTTTAAAAGAATTTAAAAAAGAGGAGTTCCCTCTATTATTAAGTGTTGTAGATTGTATTTGTAGTAACAAGAAATTAGAAATTAACTGGTAATTTAGAATAGACCTTCAATCTCACCTTTATTATTCAACTTAATAGAATCTGCAGCTGGTACTCTAGGTAATCCAGGCATTGTCATTATTTCTCCACAAACAACAACAACAAATTCAGCTCCTGAAGATAATCTAACTTCTCTTACAGGAAGAACATGTCCCGTAGGTGCACCTTTTAGATTTGGATCAGTTGAAAAACTATATTGAGTTTTTGCAATACAAACTGGAAGATTACCGTAACCTTTTTCCTCAAATTCCTTTAATTGTTGTCTAACCTTTGTATCAGCTACCACTTCACTTGCATGATAAATTTCTTGAGCAATTTTTTCTATCTTTTTAAATAATGGTAATTTGTCTTCATATAAATATTTAAATGTATCTTGATCATCTTCACAAATACGTACAACATTTTTTGCAAGTTCTTCTGTTCCCTCACTTCCATTAGACCAATGTGTACATTTAGAGGCTTTCACACCTTGAGTTTTACAAAAATCTAGCAATGTTTTCATTTCTTTATCTGAGTCTGTAATGAAGTGGTTTACTGCAATCGTAACTGGTAATCCAAATTTTCGTATATTATTTATATGTCTCTCTAGATTAACTAAACCTTTCTTCAAAGCTTTTACGTTTTCATTTTTTAATTCATCTTTTGCTACTCCACCATGCATTTTAAGAGCTCTAATGGTTGCAACAATAACAACACAATTAGGCTTCAATCCTGATTTTCTACATTTGATATTTAAAAATTTCTCTGCTCCAAGATCTGCACCAAACCCAGCTTCTGTAACAACATAATCTGCTAATTTAAGTCCTGCCTTTGTAGCTATTACAGAATTACAACCGTGAGCAATATTGGCAAAAGGACCTCCATGAATAATAGCAGGATTATTTTCTAAAGTTTGAGTCACATTTGGTCTAATTGCTTCTTTAAGTAAAACTGTCATTGGACCTTGAGCATTTAAATCTTTTGCGTGTACAGGTTTTTTTTCTCTAGTGTATCCAATTGTTATATTTGCAATCCTATTTTCTAAATCTTTTAAATTTGTTGCCAGACAGAAAATAGCCATTAGTTCTGAGGCAACAGTAATATCAAAACTGTCTTGACGTGGATATCCATTTGCTACACCACCCAGATCTACGATGATTGATCTTAAAGATCTATCATTCATGTCCATCACTCTTCTCCAAGAAACTCTTCTTACATCGATGTTTAGTTTATTGCCCCAATAAATATGATTATCAATAAGAGCAGATAATAAATTATGAGCAGAAGTTATTGCATGAAAATCTCCAGTAAAATGTAAATTGATTTGTTCCATAGGAACAACTTGAGCATAACCCCCTCCAGCAGCACCACCTTTTAATCCAAAAGAGGGACCAAGACTTGGTTCTCTCAAACATACTATAGATTTTTTTCCAATTTTATTTAATCCATCATTAAGCCCTACAGATGTAGTAGTTTTTCCCTCACCTGCTGGAGTTGGTGTTATGGCAGTGACTAAAACTAATTTTCCATCTTTTTTGTCTTTTAAACTATCTATATAATTCAAATTGATCTTTGCTATATGACGCCCCATTGGACTGAAAGCCGAGCTTTCATCTGGGACATTAATTTTTGCTAAAATATCTTTAATCGGTTGCATTTTAGCCTCTCTAGCTATTTGTATGTCCGATTTTACGTCACTCATTTAAATCTCTCTAAAATATTAAATTCCGTCGATTAGTATCTCTTTTTAGAGCCTTTGGAAATATCTAAAAATTATATATAAAAAAAATATGAACTATTTATATTCATTATTATAAAATTCTAGAATGCAAAAATACTCAATATTTAGCCTAATTAAGAACGCTTTTTCTAATCATGAAAAATGGGATTTAGCATGGAAAGACCCATCTCCAAAGAAAGAATATGATGTCGTTATAATTGGCGGGGGAGGTCATGGCTTAGCAACAGCTTATTATTTGGCAAAAGAACACAAAATTACAAATGTAGCTATAATTGAAAAAGGATGGATTGGTGGAGGAAATATTGGAAGAAATACAACAATCATCAGGTCAAATTTTATGTACGATGATAATGCAAGATTTAATGAGTTTGGAATGAATTTATGGAGAAATATGAGCCAAGAATTAAATTTTAATGTCATGTTTTCACCAAGAGGAATAATAAATTTAGCTCATTCGGATGCACAAATGAATGCATATGCTCGTAGAGGTAATTCTATGAGATTAAATGGTATTGATGCTGTTTTACTTGACAGGGAAGAAATAAAAAAAATTATTCCTATGGCAGATTTTTCTGAGGATGTTAGATATCCAATTTTTGGCGGATTAGCTCAACCGAGCGCTGGTACTGCAAGACATGATGCTGTTGCATGGGGATATGCCCGGCAAGCTGATTCAATGGGTGTAGACATAATTCAAAATTGTGAAGTTACCGGGTTTGATGTTTCAGGTGGAAAAATTTTAGGAGTTAGAACTTCAAGGGGCGATATTAAAACAAAAAAAATTGGTCTTTGTGTAGCCGGTAGTACAAATGTTTTAGCAGAAAAATTAAATATAACATTGCCAATCGAGACACATCTTTTACAAGCGTGTGTATCTGAACCAGTAAAACCTATCTTAGATGGAGTGGTAACTTTTGGAGCAGGACATTTTTACATAAGCCAATCAGACAAAGGCGAAATGGTAATGGGTGGAGATTTAGATGGATATAACAGTTATGCTCAAAAAGGAAATTTACCAACTATTCAACATGTTTTAACTGGTGGTATAGCATTGTTTCCTTTTTTAAGTAGGTTGAAAATGCTCAGAACATGGGGAGGTATAATGGACATGTCTATGGATGGATCACCAATAATTGATAAAACTCATATTGATGGACTATATTTAAATTGTGGTTGGTGTTATGGAGGATTTAAATCTGTACCATCATCGGGATGGACTTTTGCTCACACTATTGCTCAAGATAGAGTACATGAATTAAATGAGGGTTTCAGTTTAAATAGATTTTCAAAAGGATATTTGTTGGACGAAAAGGGACTTGGAACAAAAACTTGGATTTCGTAAATGCTTAATATCAATTGTCCCTACTGTGGAGATAGATCTCAAAAAGAATTTGCTTATGGTGGAGATGGAACGGTAAAAAGACCAGAATTAAATAAAGAAGTGTCAGATGAAAAATGGAATGAGTTTGTCTATTTAAGAAAAAGTCCAAGAGGAAAACACATTGAGTTATGGCATCATATTGCGGGTTGTAGACAATGGTTTAAAGTTCAAAGAGATACAGTTACACACGAAATTTTTAAAACTGCAAAAATGAATGAAGAAATAAAATGAGTCAATCATATCGATTAAAAAATGAAGGTTTGATTAATAGAAACAAAGAAATAATTTTCAAGTTTAATGGAAAAAAATATACCGGATATGAAGGAGATACTCTAGCTTCAGCTTTACTTGCAAATGGAGTTCACTTAGTAGGAAGAAGTTTCAAATATCATAGACCTAGAGGTTTCTTTGGTGCGGGTGTAGATGAACCAAACGCGAAACTGCAAATCCAATTAAATGGTCACTCAGAACCTAATGTAAATGCTACAGAATTTGAATTAGTGGAGGGTGTTGAAGCTAGTAGCCAAAACTGCTGGCCTTCAGTAGAATTTGATATAGGAGCTATAAATAATTTTTTGAATAGATTTTTTCCTGCTGGTTTTTATTACAAAACATTTATGTGGCCAAAAAGCTTTTGGTATAAAATTTATGAACCATTTATCAGAAAAGCAGCTGGTCTTGGTATTGCATCTGTGGAGAAAGATAAAGAAAGATATGAACATAAATATGAATATTGTGATTTACTTGTTACTGGATCTGGCCCTGCTGGTTTATCAAGCGCCTATTCAGCTGCAAAGAATGGAGCAAAAGTAATTCTGGCTGAGGATAAACCGAGGTTTGGTGGGTCATTACTAACAGATGATGTAACTATAGATAATTTATCAGGTAAAGACTGGGCAGATAAAATTATTACTGAGCTGAAAGAAATGCCCAACGTGATTGTTAAGAATAGATCACAGGTTTTTGGTTACTATGATCATAATATGATGGTTATGTTTGAAAGAACAGGGGATCATTTGAATGATAAACCTAAATATACTCCTAGACAAAGGTTATGGTACGTAAGAGCTAAAGAAGTATTGTTGTCCACAGGTTCAATAGAAAGACCGATAGTCTTTGGAAATAATGATACCCCTGGAGTATTTTTATCAGCTGCAGCAAAAGAATATATAAAAGTTTATGGAGTTTTGGTTGGTAAAAAACCTTTAATATTTACGAATAATGATAGTGCATATGAAACTGCCTTAGAGTTTAAAAAACAAGGTATTGAACCTATAATTTTAGATACAAGGGAGGAACAATCATCTGAATTAATAGACAGTGCAAAAAATCAAAATATTCAAATAAAATTTTGTCATGCTGTAATTTCTGCAAACGGATATAAAAAAGTTAGATCGGCACAAATTGGTAAATTGAATAAAGAGAAAACAGGATTTGAAAATCTTCAAACTATCGAATGTGATTGTATATGTGTATCTGGATTTTGGACTCCAACAGTCCATCTAGCATCACAATCAGGTAATAAACTTAAGTTTAATGATGATATAGATGCTTTTATTCCTGATAAATCAAAACAAAACGAAAAATCTGTAGGAGCTTCGAATGGAACTTTTACATTAAAGGAAACTTTAGAGGATGGATTTAAAACTGGATTTGAAGTCTCGAAAAATATAACTAATAATAACATTTTAACCTCAACTCCAAATTCAAATGAAACTAAGAAAAGTGCACATGATAAATTTTGGTGCTCTCCTTTACCTAATGGGAAAAACTACAAACGTTTTGTAGATTTTCAAAATGATGTCGCGGTTTCAGATATTGAAGTTGCTTTACGGGAAGGTTATAGATCAATTGAACATGTTAAAAGGTATACAACATTAGGAATGGCAACCGATCAAGGTCGTACTAGCAATCTTAATGGTCTTCAATTGGTTGCAAATGTTGAAAAAAAAATTGTTCCACAAGTTGGTCATACAACTTTCAGACCACCATTTACTCCAATTACGATAGGTACAATTGTTGGAAGAGAAATTGATATGGAATATATGCCAACAAGAAAAACGCCAATGCATACATGGCATGAAAAAAATAATGCAGTTTTTGTCGATGCGGGTGCTTGGAAGAGACCAAGATATTACAAACAAGGCAATGAGTCTTTATTTGAGGCTTCGAAAAGAGAAGCAAAAAATGTTAGAGACCATGTAGGTATTTGTGATGTAACTACTTTAGGAAAAATTGATATTAAAGGACCAGATTCAGCAGAATTTTTAAATAGAGTTTATACCAATGCATGGTTAAAGCTTCCTATTGGTAAAGCAAGATATGGCGTTATGCTGAGAGAAGATGGAATAGTAATGGATGATGGAACTACAACTAGAATTTCTGAAAATCACTATCACATGACAACGACAACAGCACAGGCAGCGAATGTGTTGTCTCATTTGGAATATTATCTTCAAATTGTTTGGCCAGAGTTAAATGTAAACGTTATATCAACAACCGAGCAATGGGCTGGAGCTGCACTTGCAGGCCCTAAATCAAGAGATGTGTTAGCAAAATTATTTCCTAATCTTGATGTAACTAATGAATCTCTACCATTTATGGGTTACATGGAAGGAGATTTATTTGGTGTAAAAGCAAGAATATTTAGAATTTCATTTTCAGGAGAGCTTGCATACGAAATCAATGTTGAGTCTGATTGCGGTCTTTATATGTGGGAAAAAATAATCGAAATAGGTAAAGAATTTAATATCCAACCTTATGGAACTGAAGCATTATCAACTTTAAGAATTGAAATGGGTCACGTAGCTGGACCTGAACTTGATGGAAGAACTATTCCTTATGACGTTTCTTTAGAAGGTTTACTGTCAAAGAAAAAAGATTTTATTGGAAAAAGATCTTTACAAAAAGAAGCATTTAATAAAAATGATAGGCAAAAAATAGTTGGTCTTGTTCCAACAGATAAAAAATCCAGTATACCAGAGGGTTCACATTTAGTTGTAGATAAAAACGCTAAACTTCCAAATCCAAAATTAGGACATGTCTCTTCATCTTGTTGGAGTGTAGAAAATAATAATCCATTTTCTTTAGCAATAGTAAAAGATGGAAAAAATATGATTGGTAAAAAATTATTTGCAGTATCTCCGTTAAAAAATACTGCTATAGAGGTTGAAATAATCTCTTCTCATTATGTTGATCATGAAGGAAAGAGAGTTAGATCATGACGAATATTTCAGCTCTAAACTTTATTCATAAAATTGGAAAATTTGGTGATCATAACGGAAAAAATGATGAAACTTTATTGAAAGTTTCAGAATTAAATAAATTATCGATATTTCAAATCGCTAAATTTAAAAATTCTGATTTTGATATTTCTAAAGTAAAAGTAGATGGATTAAATCTTCCATCATCATTAAAATCATCTTCTAACTCGAATACAAGATTATTATGGTTAGGGCCTGATAATTGGTTAGTTTTTTCATCTAATTTAAATCTAATTGAAAAAGAAAAAAAACAATTTAGTGAATTAGACTTTGCTATAACTGATATTTCACATTCAAGAGCTATAATTGAATTAGAAGGAAATTTGGTTAATGAAGTTTTAAAAAAAGGATGTCCTTTGGATATCAATTCTTTTAAAGAAGGTGATTGTGCAAACTCGTTTTATAACGGAATAACAGTTACAATTGACTTTGTCTCAGATAATCCTAAAAAAGTAAGAATATCTGGTTTAAGAAGTTTTGGTGAATCTCTTCATCACTCGATTACTGACTCTTGTTTAGAATTTGGATATAAATCAATTTAGACTTATTTTCGGGTAGCAATATAAACTCCAGTAGATGCAATTAGAAAACCAACAAGATCTATTTTAGTTAATATTTCATCAAGAAAAAACCATCCCATAAAAGCAGAAACTGCGGGAATTAAAAAAAATATTGAAACTGTTTTACTTGCAGAATTTTTTTTGATTAAAAACATTAATATCGTAAAAGCTCCAAAAGAGACTAAAAATATTTGGTGACTCATAGCTAGTATAAAGGTTGTTGAAAAATTTATAAAAGGTTCTGCAAAAAAAATGACTACTAAAACATGAAATAAACATCCACCAGCAGCTTGATAAAAGTTACTAACTGATAAAGGCAGCTTATTACTTAATTTCTTTTGCCAGATTGTAGACGTAGTAATTGAAATCAAAGCTATTACAGTCGCTACTAAACCTAAAACAGGTATTTTTGAACCTAAATCAAAACCTAAAACTAAAATAGCACCAACAAAACCAAGAAGTGCACCAATCCACTGTTTGATTGTAATTTTTTCATTTAAAAAGGGGCCACTAAGTACATTAGTTAAAATTGGTTGTAGAGTTACTATTAAAGCAGCTATTCCAGCAGGCATCCCAATCGAAATAGAAAAAAAAACTCCCCCTAAATAAAATCCATGAAAAAGAACTCCACTAAGGACCGACTCTATAAGATTATCACTTTTGATTATGATTGAATTTTTTGAGTAAAGAGAAAAAAAATAAAATCCAATAGCCACTAAGAAAAATCTAAATGCTAGTGCAGAAAATGGATCACTATTATCTACAATTGGTTTGGTGGTTATGAAAGCTGATGACCATAACAAAATAAATATAAACGGATAAATTCTGATCATTTTAGGTTTTATAAAAAAATTATGCTTACATTTGATTCTCAAATTTAGTTAAATTTGTCCATGAAAATAAAGCTTTTAGAAATTAATTTAAATACTACCTTGAGTTGTAAATTTAAATGCTTAAAGTTCTTTAAAATGATTTATAAAAAAATAACTTTGGGATTATTTTCTTTAATATTTTTAGGGGCTTGCACAACACCTACAGCTATGTTGGGACCAGCTTATACTTTAACTTCTTCAGGTAATGTGATTCAAGCAGGTTTCTCTTATGGATCTAGTGAACTTGTTACAATGTATACTGGTAAAACACCAATGGAAAATGTAATTGAAATTACTTCAAGTGAAAATAATATTCAAAAGGATACTCTTGAAAGTGATGATTTCAAGCATTTAATCATAAGTAGAGTTGAAAAAGCTAACAGAATTTTAAATAACTCTAATCGATAATATTTAATTTAATTAAATTAATTTGTTTAGTTTCTTTGCACCACAATTCGTAGCTTTCACACATTCTCCATAGATGATCAAATGCCCTTTGCGAAATTTCTAGCGGAAAATGACTTTTTGCATAATATAAATTAGGAAATTGAATTAATTGTTTAATCATCATATTTTTTTGTATATTGAGTAATTTTATTGTTTCGCTAGGTATTTTTTTTTTAGTTCTTTTATCTACAAAGTTATTTTGCTCTAATTCTTTAAACCATTTATCATGAAATTTACCACTGCTGATAAGATTATAGGTATCTGAACCAATATATGCATCAATAGCATCTAATGTTGATAAATCAGAATTTTTTTTTTTAATTTCTACAATTTCATCGTAGATTTTTTCTGCAACAACTAAAATATATGGACGATCTTTAGATTGTTTCATCTATTTATTATATTTTTTCATCGCAGCATAAGCTAGAATTAGATTTGGATCTAAAAAAATTTTTGAGGATTTTACAGTTTCAATCGATTTAAAAGCAAAAATAGCTATTGGTAATTCAGTGCAGCCAAGAATAATTCTTTTACATTTATTTTTGATTAAAAAATTTATTGCGGGTTGAATTACTTTAGAGGCTTGTTTAACTTTACCCATTTTTACATATTTAATTGCTTTATTTACACATTTTTTTTGAAGATTGTTATTTGGAAAAAATAATTCATAGTCATTATTAAAAATTTTATCATAAACTTTAGTTTTTAAAGTACCTTCCGTTGCTAACAAACCTATTTTAGAATTTTTTTTGCAGTTTTTCTTGGTATGATTGAATACTTCTTTAGGCATATTTATAATTGGAATTTTTATTTTTTTTTGAAGATCTTGGTACCAATAGTGAGCAGTATTACATGGTATCACAATAAATTTACATTTTGATTTTTCTAATTTTTTACAACCATCAACTAAACTTTTTAACACTTTTTCATATTTTCTTTTTGAAGAAATATTTTTTGATTTATCAGAGAGTACACCTGTAGTTTTTCCAATAGACTCTGGTCTTCCAGGGATATTAGATTTATTATATAGATAAAATAATGGGTAATCTTGATCAATTCTTCCTCTGTATTGGATCGCTAATTTATTACAAAAATCCAATCCGGCTTGTGTTCCCATCCCTCCAAGAATACCAATCATAATTTTAATCTTATCTAGAATAGATTATTGGCTATAAAAATAAACAACTCTTTAATTATTTAATCGATATAGCCAATAAATTATATTGTGAAAATTATGCAGTTTTTAAGTTAACTGCTGAAGGACCTTTAGGACCATCTTCAACATCGAAAGTCAAAGCTTGACCCTCATCTAAACCGTTCATACCAGCATCTCTTACTGCTGAAACATGTACAAACACATCTTTTTCTTTATCTTCTCTTTCAATAAAACCATATCCTTTGGTTGGATTGAACCACTTTACTTTTCCTTGTAGACTCATATTTATTTCTTACTTATTGTTACGTTAATTTATTACTTATAATTAAGTAATTTACGCTTTCTTTAGAATTTTAAGACTTTTGTCAACAAAATAGATATATTTATGATTATTTAATCTAAATCGTTGCTTATTAGCTTTGTTAAATAAAGCGAATTAACATCAGTTTTGTAATGTGCAAATGGCTCACATAATTCAAAATTACACTTTTTAAATAGTTTTCTCGCTGGCTCAAAAAATTTTCCTGCTCCAGTCTCAATACTTATTCTCTTTATATTTAGTTTTTTTGCTTCACTTATGAGGTGATTTATTACTTTTATGCCATTTCCTTTATTTCTAAAATTGTCATGAATTCTAATAGATTTAAATTCACCATGCTCCTCATTTAAAAACTTTAATGCACCACAACCCATCAATTGGTCATTTTCCCATAAACTCCAGAATTTTATAGAAGATACTTGTAAACCAGGAATATCTAAAACATGCGCACTTCCTTCTGGTGATGCTGCTCTAAGTTCGATAAAATGTTTACTAAGAAGTTCATTAACTTCGGGATGATCAAAATTTCCTTCAACTGATTTAATCATTTGTATAGAGTTGTTATATGACCCATTTTTCTTTTGTTTTTTACCTCTTTTTTTAAATAATCAAAGAAAAATTCATTATCATTAAACTTTATTTTTTTTCTATAAGGCTCTATTTGATCACCTATTAAATTAATCATTTTTGCATTAGATAACTTTTTCAATGGAATTTTTTCAAGAGAGCAAACAGCTCTTATGTGGTTTTCAAACTGACTTATATTATATGCATTAATGGTTAAATGACCTGAATTATGAACTCTTGGAGCTATTTCATTAACATATAAATTTTCATTTATATCTATGAAAAACTCTACACATAAAGTTCCAATATATTTTAATTCCTCAGAAATATTAATTGCCCAATCTTTCGATTGATTGAATATATCTTTACTAATTTCAGCTGGTATTTTTGAATATTTTAATATTTGATCCTCATGAACATTTTCTATTGGTTCATAAACTACATAATTATTACTACCAAATCTGGTGACAATAACTGAAATTTCTTTTTTAAGTTTTACAAGTTTTTCTAGAATATATTCTTTTGAGAAATCAATTTTCAAAGATTGAATATCTTCAATTTTTTGAATTGGGTATTGACCTTTGCCGTCATATCCCAAAGTAGTTGTTTTTAAGATCCCTGGAATAAAATCTACTAAAGACTCTAATTCTGATTTTTTTTTAACAGATGAATATTTTGTAGTTCTAATATTTAATTTATTTATAAAATCTTTTTCAGATAATCTATGTTGTATCAGTTTATTTATAGAAGGTTTTGGTAAAACAGGTTTTTCTTTGTTGATTTCATTAAGAGTTTTGTAGGGTATATTTTCAAATTCAAAAGTAATAATATTTACTTTATTAATAAATTCCAAAATTTTTTGTTTATCATCATACTTACCAAATATAAATTCATCACAAAAATTTTGTGCAGGAGCATTTATATCATCACAATAAACAATTGTTTTAATATTTATCTTTTTAGCCGCAGCTGACAACATACTTCCAAGTTGACCACCACCAATAATACCCAAATATATTTGAGACATATATTTTATTTAGGTTTCTTTTTAACAGATTTTGTTTGTACTAATCTAAAATTCTCTATTTTTTTTCTTACCTTTAAATCATAATTTGCAATTATAGAAGCTGCAAGCAGAGCCGAATTAATCGCTCCATCCTCACCAATAGCTAAAGTTCCTACAGGAATACCTTTAGGCATTTGGGCAATTGATAATAGACTATCTATTCCTTTAAGCTTTTTACTCTCAATAGGAACTCCAAGAACTGGAATAGTTGTCAAAGCTGCAATCATACCTGGTAAGTGTGCAGATCCACCGGCTCCAGCAATAATAACCCCAAATTTATTTTTTTTAGCCGAAGTTGCAAATTCATACATTCTTTTTGGAGTTCTGTGTGCCGAAACTATCTTCGTTTCAAATTTAATACCAACATATTTAAGTACTTTTTCAGCTAATTTCATTGTTTTATAGTCAGATTGGCTACCCATAACAATAGCGACTTTAAGATTTTTATTCTTTTTCATGAGTTTTTTAGTTTAAACTTTATTTCAATATTAAATTAAAATTTCAATAAAATAAATAGAATTTAAAAAAACATATTGATATGGTTTAAACAAAATTAACAAAATGAAATTTAAAATTGACAACCTGCAGTATTGTAATTGGACAAGAGATGTATTTCAGATAAATAGAGAAGCGGGTCTTGATGCAGTGCATGTTACAATAGTCTATCATGAAGATTTTAATGAGCTTGGCAATCAAATTAAGAAGTGGGACAACTTATTTAAAGATAATTCAGATTTAGTATTTCAAGGTAAAGATTTTAAGGACATAGAAAAAGCAAACAATGAAAAAAAAACAGCTATTTTTTTTGGTTTTCAAAATTGTTCTCCAATTGAAGATGACATCAATCTAGTTGAAAAAGTTCATGAATTAGGATGTCGATTTATGCAATTAACTTATAACAATCAATCATTATTAGCTACGGGTTGTTATGAAAAAATAGACAGTGGCGTTACAAATTTTGGTAGAGAGGTAATAAAAGAAATGAATAGAGTAGGCGTTGTAGTTGACATGTCTCATTCAGCTGAGAAGAGCACCTTTGATGCTATTGATCTTAGCGAAAAACCTATAGCGATTACACATGCCAACCCTTCATTTTGGCATCCAGCCAAAAGAAATAAATCCTCGGAATTACTTAAAGTTTTAAGTGAAAGTGGTGGAATACTAGGATTGTCCCTATATCCTCATCACCTAAAAAATAACACAAACTGTACCATTGAAAGTTTTTGTGAAATGGTTGCTAGAACAGCAGAGATAATGAATATCAAAAATATTGGAATTGGATCTGATCTTTGCTTGAACCAACCAGATAAAGTTGTTGAATGGATGAGAAATGGAACATGGTCAAAAAAAAAAAATTATGGAGAAGGTACTAAAAACAAACCTGGTTTTCCAAAACAACCAGAATGGTTTGAAGATGCTAGAGGTTTTATAAATATAGAAAAAGGATTAAGAAAAATAGGTTTTAAAGAAACAGAAATTGACGGAATACTTGGTAATAATTGGTATAACTTTTATAAAATGATTTAAGCATGGAAATAGAATTAAGAGATCCTAATATAATCATGAAACTTTCAAGGTTAGGATCTTTTCATCAGTCTAAATTATCATTTCTGAGAAGTTTTTTATCTGAATTTAAAGATTGGGAATATAAAAGAGATTTATTTGATTTAGATAAAGATGGATTTGGTGTTGTAGTTTATTCATTTAAAAAAAAAGATAGAGTTTATTCTTTAATATGTTTTGCAAATAAAATTCAGGATGATGAAAGATCAGATCGAGTAATTGCTACAAAATGGGATGCAGCTTTTACTCTATATGATGGTATTCCAAGTAAAAAAGATATTGAAAGGTTAAAACAAGAAGTACCTAAACAAGAAGTTGGTAGATTATCTTACAAGGAATTAACTTTATCGAGAGCAAATAAATCAGTAAGAGTTTTTGATCATGTTGTAGAAAGTTTAAGTAATGGCAAACAACCGAATTTAGATTTATTGGAAAAAGTTGGTTATCTTTATAGAACAACTGCGGTTTACGGTTCAGGTAAATTTGGACTTGCAGATCGATTTAGAATAAAAAACAGGGAAGAAATTAATGGTCCTTTTAGATTAGAAATGATGTTAGTCTACCTGGTAAGACAATTTACTTTCGATCAAGTTAACCATGTAGCTCAAAATAAGAACCCAGAAGAAGCTGTTAAACTTGACGCTAAAATTTGTAAAAATCTTGGTATTGGAAATTCGACAGGCTTAGGAATGGCTCCATTTATAGTTAATCATCCAACCTTATTGAATAATTGGATAATGAGCAGAGAAAAAGCACTAAAAAAAATTAGAGAAATTAAAAAAGTAGATCCAATAGACAGTGATTTATTTAAACAATGTTTAAGAAATTCAATTAAAAATATAACAAGTTGGAATACTGAAAGTGAATATCAGTTAAAAAAGATAAAAAATTTATTAAATGATGTAAAAAAATTTTTAGATTTCATTGAGACAAAGTTTGATTTTGAAATAGATTATGCATTCAATCAATTATATTTATGGGTTGAGAAAGAAACTTGCGAAGAATGTATAGAATTTATTGTTTCCCTAATGATGGAACCATACGATAAAATTATCGAACCACTTGTAAAACAAATGAGTTCTGAAGAGGATAAGTATTTCACAATACCTACAAATAGAAAAGTTCAGGAATTAAAACTCATAATTGATGCAAAATACCCAAATATTTTATCTGTCGATTTTGAAAAAAAACAAAATTATAAAAAATTTTGGTTTATTTCAAAAAATAAAGAAGAGCCTAGAATTGCTGATAGATTTGAAGAAAAGGGATGTGAATTAGAACAACCACTTGCAATCGCTAGGGATATAAAAAAACTATACGAAAAATTATTAATTACAAAAAAAGATATGACAATTGATAAATTTCTAAGTGAAAATGCAGATTTAAGACATGTAGTTAGAAGAGCTTTTATAATTGAAAAATTTCCTTATTCTGAAATCCAGGACAATACAATTAGTGAAAATACGATTCCAATAGATATGTTAAGATTAAAACTATCTTTTTTTGGTGCATTAAAATTTGATCCACGTTCTGATAAATGGCTTAGAATATGCATGTTTCAGGGTGCACCACTACCTAATGAATTAAAAAATTATGATGATCATTGGGTTTATAAAATAAACTCTTAAGTTATGAAATCTCTTAGTGAAATAGAAACCACATCAAAAAGAGCAACTAGAGCAGCTGGATTTTCATGGGGTGTTTCTGAAGAAGTTGGAAAATGTATTAGATTACTAGAACTTTTTGGCCTTCCTGGCATTAAAAATTTAAATTCTTATTTTAACGAAAAAAAACTAAATAACTTTGAAGATTTAAAGTTGATTAATAAAGAAAATCAACCTCAAAAAAATACATTTTGCCCGATAAATCTTGGAGTAAGTTTTTTAGACCAAATTAGAACTTTGGAAACATTCAAGTATTGTTCATTTAAGAATATCGCCTATCCAATTTTGTTTTTACCTTTTTTAAGTCGGGCTTCAGAGGTAATTGGAAAAAAAATTATTTTTAATTTTGATAAAAATCAATTTTTATTAAATTTTAACACAAGTATCTCATCAAATTTTACTCAAGAACAATGCCCACTTATAGCGAAAGATGTAGAAATTAATTTTTTAGATAATAAAGATAACTTTAGCGAATTAGAATGGATAAATCTTTACAAACTTTCTGAAGAAACTTTTGTTGAAGAAACAGATAGTTTAAAACAAGGTGCTGCTGGAGCTGGATTAACTGATAATGATTGAGGATAAAGATTTAAAAGAAAAAGATCTGAAGGAATTAGATAATATATGTGATGAATGTAAAGAAAAAGATGAGAGCGTTTCTCAAAATTTGATTTTAACAGGTTTTAAGATTTGCAAATCTTGTAGAGTATCAAAGACTATATTTCCAATTTAGCTTATAACACCATTTGCACCTTGAAATAGCGAAAGTATATACAAAAAGAAAACAATCTGAGGAGCTAAAGAAATTAATGTGGTTTTAAAATAATTATCATAATTCAAAATTATATTTAAACCAATAATTAACGAAATATTATACCATACGTATGAAATAAGAATAAAAAATAAAAACACTTGATTGATTACAATAAAATTAAGAAGTAACGGAGATTGTGCAAAAGCAACTAAAATAATAATTTTTCTAAAATTACAATTTGTTTTTTTATTTGGAAATAAAGTTACTCCAACAAAATATAAATAAGTTGTTTTTAGAACCCACATTATAAAAGAAGACAACATTACAGCTTTTAAAGTTGGTCCTTTAATTACTCCCAGATTAAAATTAAGATTCATGTAGTTGAGGAAAGAACTATTAGGTATAATACTTATGATTGATCCAAGTAAAATAATTAAGATTGCATAATAAATAGATGCTTCACCAAAGTTTTTATTATCTTTATAGAGTGATTTATCTAATTTAATTGATCTTAATATTATACTTAAAAATTCAGCTAACATTTATTTTTTATTATTTTTTTGATCATTATAAGAAACTATTAATGGGAAGATTATTAATGCAATAATAATAATAATGCAAATTGCAATTAAAAAGGCTTTAGACATTAAATTAAAAAGGGAGGGGATTGAATTCCCCTCCCAAGAAATATTAACCTTTTACAACTTCTCTAGTATTAGCGTTGAAAGACTCTTTAAATGGTATATCAACTATTACAGCATCTACTGGTTTTCCAGGAGTTTCTGAGTATTTTTCGGGAAGATGTACTTTAAATTTAGTTCCAGTTTTATTTTTTGGAAATCCATTAGGGTTTAAAGTCCCATCAAAAGGCACATATCCCATTGCAATATTGGTTTTTTTTTCTGGATGCCACCATGGTGAAGTAATAAATCCAACTGGATCGCCACCACTTTCTGGTGATACTAACCAAAAGTCAGGTGCATAATCGTCAATAGGCTTACCACCAAGTTCCATTCCAACTAACTGTAACTTATATGGTTTTTTGCCAGCTTTAATATCAGCACCCATTTTTTCCAAAACAGCTTTACCAACATAATCCGATTTTTTATTCCACTCACCTTTTCCAGATAAAGAAACTTGATAACCTAAATTACATTGATAAGGGTTGTGTTGTTGATCCATATCCTGTCCCCATGAAAGAATTCCAGCTTGAATTCTTCTATGGTGTGCAGGAGCAATGACCATTAAATTATGTTTTTTTCCAGCTTCAAGAACTGCATTCCACATATCATCAGCATACAAAGTTGCATCTCTTAGATATATTTCATAACCAGCCTCACCTGAAAAACCTGACTGAGAAATTACGCAACTTCTACCTGCAACTTTTACTTCTGCTAAACCATAGAAAGGCATATTTTCTAAATCAACTTGATCCCCCAATAAATCTTTCATTAAAGCTTTTGATTTAGGACCCTGAATTTGAACTGGACATGCGTCTATCTCCTCGACTGTACAATTAAACCTACCATCAGCATTTACTCCTTGTAAATACATTCCAATGTCGGAGTCTGATAATGAAAACCAAAATTCATCTTCTGAAATTCTTAAAAGAATTGGATCATTTAAAACTCCTCCATATGCATTACATAAAATTACATATCTTGCTCTCATAGGAGAAATTTTCGTTGCGTCTCTTGTTATCACATAATCAACAAACTTTTCTGCATCTGGACCCTTTACTTGAATTTGTCTTTCGACAGCAACGTTCCACATTGTTACATGATTGACGATTGCATCATATTCTACCATTGCACCACCGTCTTCAGGTTTTACATAACCTCTTGGATGATAAATTCGATTATATACAGTTGCTCTCCAACATCCTGCCTGCATTGATAAATGCCAATAAGGTGATTTTCTTACTCTTGTTGAAATCAACATTTCAACTTTAGTTGGCCCACTTTGTCTTAAATTATATGGTACTTTTCGATCTGATTGATCAACAGAAGTAACATGTTTTAGTTTAGTATAGTCAAATTCTTTAGACATAACCATTCTCCTTCAACCACTTGTTAGTTTCCTTCAAGCCGCCGAATGTATAAATGTGGAAGAAATCAGTATGCGATTTAACTTTCCCAATTAAATCATTAGGGTCTTTAGGTTTCAATAAATCTAATGCCTTACTAAAATTAGACTTAAGAAAGTTAATGGAATTTTTTGCTCCAACAATATTAGCAAATTTAATTAAGCTTGATATTTTTAGAGGTCCAGTAATTCCAACATGCACTGGTACGCTTTGTTTAGAAATAAAATCTATGATAGGCTGAGGATCTAATAACCACTGGGTTACAATATAGTCAGCATAAGGCTTTTTATCTTTCATAGCTTTTTCTAAATCTGAATCGGATATATCAGGACTCCCCTCTGGGTGTCCAGCAATTCCTATTGTCATCTTCTCAAAATAACCAGTTTCTAAAAGTTGAAATGAGCTATCAAATTTACCAAGAGGCTCTCTTCCACCACCAATTATTAGAACCTGTTTAACCCCTCCATCTTTGCACCTTGATACGTAATCTTTTAGCTGTTTTTCATCATACATTGATCTGGCAGGAAAATGAGGTACTGGATTAAAACCTTTTTTAACCAACTCAACTGCTTGTTGAGCTGTTTCTTTGTAGTCTCCTCCAGGCAACATTGTGATGTAAATATCATTTACTGGCGGTACTGTTGATAGGTCGGTTTGGGGACCAATTTCCAAAGAAAATTTCATTTTAAGATCATTATCTTTTTTGAAAAAGCTGTCAAAGAAATTCATTGTAGGGTGTGACGAAATTTGTTGCCAAAAAATATGCTCATGTTAATTTTTTTTGTGGACCAAAATCTCAAAAATTTACCCCTCTCAAAAATACTAGATATCGAGAAACTAAATAATGTTGATAAACCAATAGAAGCAGCTAATGGCCTTCCCAATGAGTGTTATACTAGTAAAGATTATTTTATACACGAAAGGGAAAAGGTTTTTTTCAATAAATGGACTGTTGTTGGGGTAGCAAGTTCTTTACCTAAGCCTGGAGATGCTAAACCTTACAGTCTCTTAGGCATCCCATTGATTATTTTAAGAGATAAAAAAATGCAGATTCGTGTTTTTCATAATGTATGTAGTCATAGAGGTTTTAAACTCATAGACAAACCATGTACTCTAAAAAATGTTATTAGATGTCCGTATCATTCTTGGTCTTATGATTTTAATGGTAAACTTGTTGCAACACCGCATATTGGTGGATTGAATAATCATCAATCAAACAATTTTGATAAAACAAAAAGTAATTTAAAAGAAGTTAAAACCAAAGTTTGGATGGATATAATTTTTGTTAATATCAATTCAAATGAAATTGATTTTGATGAATATATTAAACCTTTAGAAAATAGATGGTCAAAGTTTATTAGAAAAGAGGATCATAATTTTCTAGTGCATTCAAATGATTATGGTTATTTTAATTTAGAAGTAGTATGTAATTGGAAGTTTGCAATTGAAAATTATTGTGAAAGTTATCATTTGCCTACGATTCATCCAGAGTTAAATAAAGTTTCAAACATTAATGATCATTATCATATTGAAGGATTGCCAAATAGATTTGCTGGTCAAGGAAGTAAAAAGTATGAACAACCTATGAAGGGGAATAAAAAATTTAATACCTTTCCTCATTGGGATAAAGATATGTTAAAAAATTCTGAGTATATAGCTTTGTTTCCAAATGTAATGATAGGCTTGCACATAGATCATTTTTATGTTTTTTGGTTAGAACCGTTAGCAATGAATAAAACTAAAGAACATATGCAAATGTATTATGTTGGAAGTGAAAGTGCTAACGGCAATGAATTAAAAGATTTAAGAAAAGAAAATTCAAGGTTCTGGAAAGATGTTATGATAGAGGATGTAAGAGCAATTGAGGGAATGCAAGATGGAAGAAATTCACCAGTTTATAATGGTGGAAATTTTTCTCCTGTAATGGATAAACCAACTCATCAATTTCATAAATGGGTAGCAAATAGTTTAATAAGGTAAAAGATAATGGCACTTAAAGACGTTGGAAACAAAGTTCCTATTTATAAACTCAAAACAACTAATGAGGTGATGAAATATTATGATGAGTGGGGTGAGCAGAACAAATATAATAAAGACATGGTTGAATGGAATTATACCGGTCCAAAAGAAACTGTTGAAGTTTTTAAAAAATATGAACAGAATAAGGATGCACTTATCTTTGATGCTGGTTGTGGAACTGGTTTAGTAGGAATAGAACTAAAAAAATTTGGTTATAAAAACTTTTACGGAGCTGATCTTTCACAAAAGTTATTAGATACAATTCCAAATAATCTTTACCAAAAATTAATTAAAGTTGATTTAAATAAAGCTATAGATGAAAAAAATGATTTTTACGACTCCGTAATGTGTGTTGGAACTTTTACTTTTGGACATGTTAAACCACAGGCTCTAGATGAGTTTGTAAGAATAACAAAAAAAGATGGATTGATATGTTTCACAATAAATGAGGGTATTTATAAAGAGTATGGTTTTGATAAAAAGATTGATACATTAAAAAAAGAGGGTAAATGGAAAGAATTAGAATTTTTTAAATCTGATTATATAGCTAGTAAAGATGTAAATGCATGGCTCGGATTATATAGGGTAAATAAATGAAAATAATTTTAATTATGGGACTACCAGGATCTGGAAAAACTACTTTGGCTAACGAACTTGGTCCAATGTTAAATGCAAAAAGGTTGAATGCGGATGAAGTTAGAAAAGCTGCTAACGATTGGGATTTTTCTGAGGAAGGTAGAAAAAAACAAGCTAAAAGAATGGCTGATTTTGCAATTAAGTTAAAAGAGGCTGGAAACTTTGTTGTTGCAGATTTTATTTGTCCAACACCAGAAGCAAGAAGTTTATTTCCCGCAGATTATATTATTTGGGTAGATACGATTAAAGAGGGAAGATTTGACGATACAAACAAAATGTTTGTTAAACCTGATAAGTATGACTTTCATGTGACCACACAAGATGCTAAAAACTGGGCACCAAAAATATACAAAGAAATTAAATAATGGCTTACGAATGGGATAATAAAAAACCGACAGCTCAAATGCTTGGAAGATGGCAACCATTCCATGACGGTCATTATACATTATTTAAAGAAATAATTAAAAAAACGGGTCAAGTTTGTATTCAAATTAGAGATGTTCAAGGAGTAGATGATAATCCTTTTGATTTTGAAACTGTAAAAAAAAATATAGAGGACAGATTAAATCCTGAATTTGAGGGAAGATTTAAAATTATGCTAGTCCCTAATGTGACAAATATTTGTTATGGAAGAGGTGTTGGTTATAAAATTGAGGAGATTATATTACCTGAGGAAATACAAAAAATTTCAGCTACTAAAATAAGAGCTAAAATGAGAGAAGAAGGAAAGCTTAAATAGAATTTTTAATGAACATAAAGGTTAAAAATTTATCTGATGGAATATCTATAATCACTATTAATGAGCCTAAAACATATAATTCATTGTCATATAAAAATTTAAAAGATTTAATTAGAGTTTTTCAAAAGCTTGATAAAGATAAGAATATAAAAGTAATTATTATTGAAGGAGCAGGAAAAGGTTTTAGTGCAGGACATAATTTAAGAGAGGTTAAAAATCTTAAACGAAAAAATAGATATCAAGAATTATTTAATCTTTGTTCAAAATTGATGCTTCAAATAGTTGAAGGAAAAAAACCAGTTATTGCTAAAGTGCATGGAGCTGCTTATGCTGCTGGCTGTCAATTAGTTGCTAGTTGCGATTTAGCTTACAGCACAAAAGAAGCCTTATTTGCGACACCTGGTGTAAATATTGGATTATTTTGTAGTACACCAATGGTAGCAGTTAGTAGAAAAATCAATAGAAAGCCAATGATGAAAATGTTGTTAACAGGAGAACCAATTAAAGCTAATTATGCAAAAGATATTGGTTTGATAAATGATTATTTTTCTAAATCTAAATTAAATAAAGAAGTTTTGAAAGTTGCGAAAAAAATAGCATCTAAATCAAATCTTACTATAAAAATTGGTAAACAAGCTTTTTACAAGCAATTAGAAATGCCTTTAAGAAATGCCTATGCATACACAAGTAAAATGATGACTATTAATATGATGGCTTTAGATGCTAAAGAAGGAATCTCTGCTTTTTTGGAAAAAAGAAAACCAAAATGGAAAAATAAGTGAAAGTAAAAAATATAATAACTATAGTTTTAATAATCTTTGGAATTTTTTTTATTTTTCTTTTTAGAGATCATAATTTTAAAAGAGCTATTGATGCCTGTATCGCTGGTAGTCAGAAATTAGAAAAACCCATGACCATTCAAGAGGCAAAAAATTTTTGTGAAAAACAAATAAAGAAAGAAAAATAATGAGTAATAATAAAATTATTGATAAATCATGTTGTGGTCCTGGTTATGCAAGCCCATCAGAGGCAATCAAAGCACCAAGTGAAAAACTTTTATATACAATAGCTATCTATACTGGTACAGGAATTCAAAAACCAGACTATCTTGCAACTATTGATGTTGATCCAGACAGCACTACTTATTCAAAAGTAATTCACCGTCTTGAAATGCCAGGTATTGGGGACGAATTGCATCATATGGGATGGAACGCTTGTTCTTCATGTCATGCTAATTCTGAAATGAGTCGAAAATATCTTCTTATTCCTGGTGTTCGTTCAAATAATATACATATAATTGATACCGCAACAGACCCTTTTGCACCAAAAATTCATAAAGTGATTAAGGGCTCAGAAATCAAATCAAAAACTAATTTGTCAGGACCTCATACAGTTCATTGTTTAGGTTCAGAAATTATTATTTCTTTTCTTGGTAATGCTAAAGGAGAAGCTCCTGGCGGATATCTCCATCTCAATAAGGACTTTGAAATCGTTGGTCGGTGGGAAAATTCAATGGGTGATATTCCATTTAGTTATGATTTTTGGTATCAACCACGTCATAATGTTATGGTAAGTTCTGAGTGGGCTGCACCAAATACCTTTATGCCGGGATTTGATCTTGAAGAAGTAGGACATCTAAAATATGGACGAAGGCTACATATCTGGGATTTTAAAAAAAAAGAGCCTGTTGAAACTATGTATCTTGGTGAAGATGGTTTAATACCATTAGAGGTAAAATTCAAGCATGATCCTAATAGTAGTCATGGATTTTGTGGAGCAGCTCTTAGCTCAAATGTGATCCATTTCTGGAAATCAAAAGAGGGAAAATGGAAATGGGAGAAAATTATTGATGTTGATAATGAACCACACCCTGATTGGCCTATTCCTATACCTGGTGTAATGTCTGCTATTCTTGTTTCGATGGATGATAGATATCTTTATCTGAATAATTGGCTTCACGGCGATATGAGACAATACGATATTACTGATCCTCATAATCCTAAATTAACTGGACAGGTGTGGATGGGAGGACTTTTAGGTAAAGCGCCTATTATAAATGGAGTAAAAATTGCTGGTGGTCCACAGATGTATCAATTATCACTAGATGGAAAGCGAATGTATGTAACAACCTCTTTATTTTCAACTTGGGATAATCAATTTTACCCAGATATTAGAACCCAAGGTGGAGCTATGATTATGATTGATTGTGACGTTGAAAATGGAGGTATGAAGATTAATAAAGATTTTATTATTGATTTTGGAAAAGAACCCAATGGTCCAAGTAGATGTCATGAAAGTAGATATCCGGGTGGAGATTGTACAAGCGATATATGGCTATAAAGATTATTACTATTACAAACCGTGACAATAAAACTTTCAAAGTTTCAGATCGTAAACCTTTGCTTCAAGAACTTCGCACTCAAGGACTTGATCTTCCTTACGGGTGTGAGTATGGAGGATGTATAACATGTGCTGCAAAACTTATTGATGGTGAAGTAGATCAACGCTCTCAAAAAGCACTTAATAATCGACAAATAAATAATGGCTACGTTGTATTATGTGTTGCTAAAGCAAAAACAGATTGTAAGATTGAAATTGGAGTTGAAAGTCATAATAAACTCTATCGCAATCCTTTTCTTGACCCACTTGCTCCTCATGAGTTAAAAGATGATATAGCTACTAAAAAAGAAGTAAAAAAAAATGAACCATAATGAACCTTACACTGATGAATATTTAAAAGATATTTTACAGTCAGTTAAAACTATAGCTATGGTTGGAGCTAGTCCTGATAAAACAAAATTTAGTTATGGAGTTTTAAGAGTACTACATGAAACTGGCTATGATATGATACCAGTTAATCCAAAACCAGAAATTACTGAAATTCGTAATTTAAAAGTATATCCTAATCTTGCTGCTATTGATAGACCCGTGGATATGGTCGAAGTTTTTAGAAAACCTGAAGATCTTTATCAAGTTGCACAGGAGGCTATTTCTATAGGTGCTAAAGTTTTATGGGGACAAATTGGTGTTATTAACCACGAAGCTGCTCGTCTAGCAGAGGATGCTGGTCTTAAAGTAGTAATGAACAGATGTCCAAAAATTGAACTTTTTAGACCTTTTTGGAAACCACGTCTTAATCAAAAGATTTAAAATTTTAATTTAGAAGCTAATATAACGTTGAATGAAAAAAATTTTCTTAATTTACGGACATTATAATGACAAATCATTTAATTCGGCTATTAAAGATACATTCATTAAAACTGCTGAAGAAAAAGGTCATTCAGTTGATACCGTTGATCTTTATAAAGAAAAGTTTGACCCAGTTTTTGCTGGTGAGGAACCAGATGATATAGTTTTAGATCATAGAAAAAGAATTGATAATTGCGATACGATAGTATTGATAGCGCCCATTTGGAATTTTAGAATGCCTGCAATTGTAGAGGGTTGGATTGATAAAGTTTTAGCACCGCCTTGGGCATTTAAATTTAAACAATTATGGGGTAACTATGGTTATCCAATTGGAAATCTTAGAGATAAAAAAGCAATTATTTTTTGCACTTATGGATCACCAAGATTAGCTATTACAACTTTTTTTCTAAATTTACCTATTCGAAGATTAAAGAGAGGAGTTTTTCACATGTGCGGCATTTATAATATCAATTATAGAAGATATTTTGCTGTACCATTTGTAAGTGATAAAAAAAGAGAAGAATTTCTTAATGATGTTAAAAAAACTGCACTTAATATTTAGTGCAACAATAATTTTTTTAATTAGTTCATCAATACTAAAAGCAGAGCTTCAAGTTCCTAATAATTTGATTATGCCAAATGAGGTTATAAAAATTCAATTAGTTGGACTTATGAATAATGACAAAAATTTTAAAGATAGTGGAATAGAGCAAACATGGAATTTTGCCCATCCTGAAAACAAAAAGTATACAGGTCCTTTACCACACTTCAAAATGATGATTAAAGGCAAGTCATATCAGATGCTGCTTAATCATATAAGTCACACAATTACAGAAGTTGGTAGTAGTGACAAATGGGCTCAATTTGAGGTTATAATTTTAGACAAGGAAAAGATTTACCATAAATTTAACTGGCAAGTTGAAAAATATACAGGTGAAGGGCCTTTGAAAGATTGTTGGTTAACCACAATGGTTTCAAGCCCCATCGCTTTAGGAAGTTCTATTTGATTGTCTACAATACAATTTTGTTTCGTTATGAATAAAAATTTAGTAGGAATCTGCTAATGAAATCTAAAACAAAAGTAGTAGTTGTTGGTGGCGGAGTAGTCGGAGTTAGTGCGTTATATCATTTAGCAAAAAAAGGTTGGTCAGATGTTGTTTTAGTTGAAAGAAAAGAATTAACATCTGGTTCAACATGGCATGCTGCAGGATTATTACCTCTTTTTAATATGAGCTATTCTGTTGGACAATTACACAAGTATGCTGTCGATCTTTACAAAAAATTAGAAGAGGAAACTGGAAAGAATGTAGGTTTTAGTGTTGTTTCAAATATTCGTTTAGCAAGTACTAAAGATAGAATGGATGAATATCATCAATATGCTGGTGTAGCAAAAACTATTGGAGTTGATGTAAAATTTTTAACACCACAACAAGTTAAAGAAATTTGGCCGTTGTGTCATACAGATGATTTAGTTGGAGCTATTCAACATCCAGAGGATGGATATATACAACCAGCAGACTTAACCCAAGCTCTTGCTACAGGCGCAAGAAATAGAGGAGCTGAAATTTATAGAAATACAACTGTTATAGGTATGAAACAAACTAAAGATGGATGGATTGTTGAGACAGATAAAGGTTCAATAGAATGTGAACATGTAATTTCATGTTCAGGAAATTTTGCAAGACAAACAGGTGAGATGGTTGGATTAGATATTCCAGTTATACCAGTTGAGCACCAGTATATTGTAACAGAGCCTCATCCAGAAATTCAAAAAAGAAAAAAAGAAAGACTTCCTGAAATGGGAGTATTAAGAGATAGTGATAGCAGATGGTATATGAGAGAAGAGGCTGGAGGATTAATTTTAGGTCCTTATGAAGATGGCGCACCTGCTTGTTACGTTGAAGGACCATCAAAAAATTCAGAGTATGAATTATTCCAAGAAGATTTAGATAGACTTGCACCACATATTGAAGGAGCAATACATCGAGTTCCTGCTTTTGGAGAAGTTGGTGTTAAAAAAGTTTATAATGGAGCAATTTGTTATACTCCTGATGGTAATCCAATAGTTGGTCCCGCATGGGGATTGAAAAACTTTTGGATTAATGAAGGGCATAGTTTTGGAATAACAGCAGCCGGTGGTGCTGGTTGGCAATTAGCTGAGTGGATTGTTGATGGGGAACCGACAATTGATATGCTTGGTGTAGAACCAAGACGTTATGGAAATTATGCAACAAAATCTTATTTAAAAGCTAAAAATGAAGAAGCATACAGTCATGTTTTTATTGTTCATTATCCAGATGAGGAAAGACCAGCAGCAAGACCTTTAAGAACTTCACCTTGTTATGAAAGAATGAAAGCTCTTGGAGCGGTGTTTGGACAAAAATTTGGATGGGAAAGACCTAATTTTTTTGCAACTGATGGGATGGAACAAAAAGATGATTGGTCATTTAGAAGATCAAAATGGTTTGATGCAATAAAAAAAGAATGTGAAAATGTAAAAAAGAACGTTGGGCTTTTAGACATGACAGCATTTGCAAAATGTAGAATTAAAGGACCTAAAGCTGAAGAATTTTTAGATTATCTAGTTGCAAACAAACTTCCTAAAAAGATTGGCAGAATTAATTTATGTCATGCACTAAATACAAAAGGTGGTGTGCATTCAGAATTCACAATCATGAAAGAGGCAGAAAACAGTTATTATCTTGTTTCTGCAGGAGCAAATTTACGATTAGACCACGACTGGATACAAAAATGGATGCCAACAGACGGTTCAGTGATTTTTGAGGATCTTACAAATAGTAATGGAGTACTAGTTGTTGCAGGTCCTAAATCAAGAGAATTGATGCAAAAAGTTTCAACCGATGATTTTTCTAATGAAAACTTTAAATGGTTAACAGCTAAGAATGTAAATGTAGGATATGCTCCAGTAAATGCTATGAGAGTAAATTTTGTTGGAGAATTAGGCTGGGAACTACATCATCCAATTGAATATCAAAATCATATCTTTGATAAATTAATGGAAGCTGGAAAAGATTTGGGATTAAAACCTTTTGGAATTAGAGCCATGAATAGCTTAAGAGTGGAAAAGTCATATAAACTTGTAGGAACCGAATTATCAATTGAATATTCTCCATACGAGTCTGGCTTAGAAAGATTTATACACCCTAATAAAGGAAACTTTATTGGACTTGAAGCACTTAATAAATGGAGAGAAAAGGGTTTTGATAACAAATTGGTAACACTTGAAGTTCATAATACCACAGACTCAGATGTATTAGGGAATAATCCTATATATAAAGATGATAGAGTTGTTGGAAGAGCAACTGGTGGCGAATACGGATTTAGATTGGACAAGTCTATAGCATTAGCAATGGTAAAACCTGATTTAGCAAATGTTGGAGAAAAACTTAAAGTTGATATTCTAGGAAAGATGTATGAGGCTACAATTTTGGAGGAAAGTCCATATGATGCTGAAAATAAATTATTGAGAGCTTAATGAAAATTTTAGTCGCAGTTAAAAGAGTTATTGATTATAACGTTCAAGTTAGAGTTAAAGAAGATAATACGGGTGTTGTGACTGACAATGTCAAAATGTCTACTAATCCCCCAGACGATAATGCAATTGAAGAGGCAGTCAAAATTAAAGAAGCTGGCAAAGCAAATGAAGTAATAGCAGTTAGTATTGGGGAAGAAAAAGCTCAAGAAACAGTTCGTAAAGCATTAGCAGTTGGAGCTGATAGAGGTATCCTTGTTAAAGCCGAAGGCATTATAGAGCCTTTAGCTGTCTCTAAACTTTTACAAAAAATTGTTGAAAAAGAAAAACCAGATTTAGTTTTTATGGGCAAACAAGCAATTGATGATGATTGTAATCAAACAGGTCAAATGTTAAGTGCTCTATTAAACTGGCCTCAAGCAACTTTTGCATCGAAAATTGAAATTAAAGATGGAAAATTGGAAGTTACAAGAGAAATTGATGAAGGTCTTGAGACAATTGAGATAGCTACTCCTGCAATTGTTACATGTGATTTAAGATTAAATGAGCCAAGATATGCTTCGTTACCGAATATAATGAAAGCTAAGAAAAAACCCATTGAACAATTAAATGCGTCAGATTTAGGTGTAGATACTTCTCCAAGAATCGAACAAATTAAAGTTGAAGAACCACCAAAAAGAAAAGCAGGTATTAAAGTTTCTAGTGTGGCTGAATTGGTTCAAAAATTAAAAAATGAAGCAAAGGTAATTTAAATGGCGGTTTTATTAATTGCAGAACATAATAATAAAGAGTTAAGACCCTTTACACTAAATGCTGTAACTGCAGCATCTCAAATAGATAGTGATGTTCATGCAATAATAATTGGTCAAAACTCTGGAGATGCTGCTAAAGCATTATCAGAATTACCTTTAGTTAAAAAAGTTATTCATGTTGAAGCGGCTTATTATGAGAATTTCGTTGCGGAAAATTTTGCACCTGTAATTGTTAAATTAGCTGATAATTACTCTCATATAATTTGTTCAGCAAATACATTTGGAAAAAATTTAATGCCAAGAATAGCAGCTGCATTAGATACATCTCAAATAAGTGATATTATTAAAGTAATTTCACCAGATACATTTTTAAGACCGATTTATGCTGGAAACGCTTTTGCAACTGTCAAAAGTAAAGATGCAAAAAAATGTGTTACAATAAGACCTACATCATTTGACCCTTGTGAAAGCTCAGGTGGATCAGCTCCAATTGAAAAAGCTGAACCAGGTGAGGAATTTGCTAATACTAAATTTATTAAAAGAGAAGAAATAAAGTCTGATAGACCAGAGCTTGGAACAGCAAGAGTTGTCATCTCTGGTGGAAGAGGAATGCAAAGTGGAGACAATTTTAAGCTGATTACATCGATTGCAGACAAATTGAATGCAGCGATTGGAGCATCTAGAGCAGCTGTTGATGCTGGATATATAAGCAATGATCACCAAGTAGGTCAAACAGGAAAGGTGGTAGTACCAGATTTATATATTGCGGTTGGTATATCGGGTGCTATTCAACATTTAGCAGGAATGAAGGAAAGTAAAATAATTGTAGCAATTAATAAAGATGGGGAAGCACCAATATTTAGCGTAGCAGATTATGGTCTTGAGGCGGATCTTTTTGAAGCTCTTCCACAATTCTTAGAAGAATTGAACAAATTAAACACTATACAAAAATAATAGAATCTGTAAAAAATTAGATTATGTCCAAAGAGACAATGGAATATGATGTTGTGATAATAGGTGGAGGTCCATCTGGTTTGTCAACAGCAATAAAATTAAAACAATTAGACGCAAATTTAAATGTATGTGTTTTAGAAAAAGCGTCGGAAATAGGTGCACATATATTAAGTGGAAATGTTTTTGAAACTAGAGCTTTAGATGAATTATTACCTAATTGGAAAGATTTAAAATCACCAATTAAAACTAAAGTTTCAAAAGAAAAATTTTTATTTTTAGGAAAAACAAAATCTTTAAGTTGGCCGACATGGCTACTTCCTTCTGTTCAACAAAATCATAAAAATTATATTATTAGTTTAGCTAATTTATGCAGATGGCTTGCTGAACAAGCTGAAGCCCTAGGTGTTGAAATTTTTCCAGGATTTCCAGCTAGTGAAATTTTGTATGATGACAAAGGTGTAGTTAAAGGTGTTGTGACCCAAGATATGGGTATCGATAAAGAAGGAAATAAAAAAGATAGTTTTGAACCTGGAATAGAACTTTTAGGAAAGGTAACAGTATTTGCTGAGGGTTGTAGAGGTCATTTGGGAAAACAATTGATTAAAAAATTTGAGTTAGACAAAGGTAAAGATCCTCAACAATATGGAATAGGTTTTAAAGAAATATGGGAAATTAACGAAGAAAATCATGAAGAAGGCTTGGTTATGCATACTGCAGGATGGCCTTTAGACAATAATACATATGGTGGAAGCTTTATTTATCATGCTGAAAATAAGCAAGTTTTTTTGGGTTATGTTATTGGATTAGATTATAAAAATCCTCATTTATCCCCATTTGATGAATTTCAAAGATTTAAAACACATCCAGCTATAAGAAAGATGATTCAAGGTGGAAAAAGAATTTCATATGGAGCTAGAGCATTAATTGAGGGTGGCTTTCAAAGTTTACCTAAAATGTATATGCCCGGAGCATTACTAATAGGATGTGATGCTGGAACATTAAATATGCCAAAGATAAAAGGATCACATACAGCAATGAAAAGTGGGATCATTGCAGCTGAGACTATTGTTGAACATTTTAAATCTAAAAAAGATTTATCGTTATATGAAGAAAATTTTAAAAAAAGTTGGTTATATGAAGAACTCTATAAAGCAAGAAACGTTAAACCAAGTTTTAGCTGGGGATTGATTTTAGGAATAATATTTACAGGAATAGATCAAATATTATTTAGGGGACGATTACCTTTAACATTAAAGCACAAACATGCCGATCATGAAACATTAAAACCTGCAAATGAAATGCCAAAAATTGAGTATCCAAAACCAGATAATAAAATCACTTTTGATAAAACAAGCTCTGTTTATTTAACTGGAACAAATCATGCAGATAATCAACCAGTACATTTACAATTAAAAGATCCAAATTTACCAATCAGTTACACATTAGAAAAATTTGACGAACCCGCTCAAAGATATTGTCCTGCAGGTGTTTATGAAATACAAAAAGAGAATGATATTAATAAATTTGTAATTAACTCTCAAAATTGTATTCATTGTAAAACTTGTGACATCAAAGAACCTTCTCAAAATATTGTTTGGGTAACTCCTGAGGGCGGTGGTGGACCTAAGTATGGGAATATGTAATAAGTTATTTAAAAAAATTTATTAAAACAACAATCGTTCCAACTATACCAATCCAAATAATTAAGTTCTTAAGAAAAATTTTTTTATTTTTATTTGCATATAAAAAACCAGGTAAGACTAAAGCTAATACCAATAAAAGATATATAACGGATAATATTTCATCACTCATATTAAAAATTTTTTAAGAAAGATCTATCGCAAATTTTTTCAAAGTCTCGATTGGTAAAATGTTTAAAGTATTTTGATGTGTTCTTTTTAGAAAAATTGGACATCCTTTTCCAGCTTCAACTGCCCTAGCATACCATGTTGCACAAACACACCAACCATCACCATCTTTAAGACCTGGGAAACCAAATTCAGGATGTGGGGTAATCAAATCATTACCAGCCTCTTTACACCATTCTAAAAATTCTGTTGTTACTTTAGCACACACTGTGTGAAGTCCATGATCATTTTCATCAGTGTTACAACAACCGTCTCTATACCATCCTGTTAATGGATCTAATGAGCATTCTTCTAGATCTTCTCCTAGAACATTTTTTTGTTTTTTACTCATTTATATTTTAGTTGGATTAGGTTGATCTTTATATACTTCTTCAGGATCAAATTTTTTTTCTTTTTCCAAAAACTTCATTTCAATTTCTCTTCCATTATCTATTTTTCCTAATGGCACTGATCTATAAAAACATGATCTATATCCTACATGACAACTAGCACCATCCCCTATATCTACTGTTAACCAAATAGAGTCTTGATCATCATCTATTCTAATTTCTTTAACTTTCTGGACAAATCCACTAGTTTTTCCTTTATGCCATACTGCTTTTCTTGATCTACTAAAATAATGAGCCTCTTTTGTTTCAATGGTTTTCTTTAATGCTTCTACATTCATATAACCATGCATTAAAATATCCTTAGTCTTAGAACACATAGTGATAACTGGAATTAGACCATCATTATCAAATTTTGGTGAAAGTAGATTTCCTTCTTCTATTTCAGCTACATTTTCTCTTTTTTTGAACATATTCGGTGATTATGTAGCACATATATGGATATAATAAATATTTTAAAAATAAGTATTTATGGGTATAAAACGTCCAATGAAACTTGTAAAAAATACAGAAGATAATAAAAATTTGAAAAAAGTCTCTGACCAAGAGGCCGAAGATGCTTTTAGGACAATTTTATCATGGATGGGAGAAGACCCATCAAGAGAAGGATTGTTGGAAACTCCAAAAAGAGTAGTTAAGGCATTTAAGGAGTATTTTAAAGGATACCAAGAAGATCCAAATCAAATTTTAGATAAAACATTTGGTGATGTAGAGGGTTATGACGATATGGTAATCCAAAAAAATATTTCAGTGCAAAGTCATTGTGAGCATCATATGGCTCCAATTATAGGAAAAGCTCACGTAGCTTATATTCCAAAAGATAGAGTTGTAGGTCTAAGTAAATTAGCAAGAGTGGTTGAAGTTTTCTCAAAAAGACTGCAAACTCAGGAAAGATTAACTATGCAAATTGCGAATACACTTATGGAGTCTTTAGATGCTAAAGGAGTAGCGGTGACTATAGACTCAACCCATCAATGTATGACTATGCGGGGCATTAAAAAGGAACAAGCTACAACTGTTACAAATTATTATTTAGGTCAATTTAAAGAAGATCTTAGTTATCAAAACAGATATTTGAGATTTATTAGTATAGCAAAAGAATAAACAAGTGTCTGAACAATTCAAAGCCTTAGTTCTAAATCAAAAAGGTGAAGAATTCTCAAGAGAAATTAAATCGATAGATAAAAGTTTTTTAAAACATGGTGATGTAACTGTTAAAGTTGATTATTCAGATCTTAATTTTAAAGATGGAATGATTTTAAAAAATGGTGGAAGATTAGTTAAAGAATTTCCACATATACCAGGGATAGATTTTTCTGGAAAGGTTATTGAGAGTGAAAACTCAAAATTTAAAGAAGGTGATGAGGTCATACTTACTGGTTTTAGAGTTGGTGAAATCTTTTATGGGGGTTACTCTCAGGTAGCAAAAGTGAATGGTGATTTTTTAGTCAAAAAACCAAAAAATTTAACTACAAAGCAGGCAATGATTTTAGGTACTGCTGGCTTTACATCTTTAATGGCGGCTTTTGCAATTAAAGCAAGAGAGGAAATATTACTTGGTGAAAAAGTAAATAATGTTTTAGTGACTGGTGCTACAGGCGGCGTAGGTAGTGTTGCTGTCATTGTTTGTAGTAAACTTGGTTATAACGTAACAGCTGTAACTGGCAAAGATTCAAAGGCTGATTATTTAAAATCATTAGGTGCTAAAAATGTTGTAAATAGATCCGAATTTGACAAAGATCCAAGATTGATTGATAAAGGACTTTGGGATGGAGTAGTTGATACAGTAGGTGGAAAAATTTTAGCAAATGCCATCGTTCAAACAAACCCTAATGGAATTATTGCAGTTTGTGGAAATGCAAATACAAATGAATTAAACACAAATGTTATTCCTTTTATGCTGAGAGGAATTAAACTTTGGGGTATGGACTCAGCTAATTGTAGTATAAAAAGAAGAGAATTTATTTGGAATGAAGCAGCAAATTTAATAGATTTTAATTTGTTAGAAGCTTCAATTCAAACTGTTAGTTTAGAGGAATTAATAGAAACTTATCCTAAAATTCTTAAAGGTGAAATTTCAGGAAGAGTTTTAGTTGATTTAAATAAATAATGGATTGGGATAAACTAAAAATTTTTCATGCTGTCGCAGAAGCAGGAAGTTTTACGAATGCTACAGTAAATTTAAATTTAAGTCAGTCAGCAATAAGTCGACAAATTCAATCATTAGAGCAAGATTTAAAAGTTCAATTGTTTGAAAGGCATGCGAGAGGCCTTACTTTAACAGAAAATGGAGAATATGTTTTTAAAACTGCTCACGAGGTAATTAGTAAGTTAAAAGAAGTTGAAACTTCTTTGGGAGATCAAAAAAATAAACCTACAGGAAAACTAACGATAACAACTGTAAGAAGTTTTGGTACTCATTGGTTAACACCAAGAATTGAAGAATTTATGAGATTGAACCCCGAGATTGAAATTGAGTTGATTTTTGAGGATAAAGAGCTGGATTTAAGTACTAGACAAGCAGATATTGGTATTTTCATGAGAAGGCCTAAACAGCTTAATTATGTTCAAAAAAAATTAATAGATTTAAAATACTTTATATATGGTTCTAGTAAATATTTAGAAAAAAATGGTATGCCAAAATCTATAAGTGATTTAAATAAACACAAATTTATTTCTTTTGGAAAAGGTGCTCCTTCACCGGTTTATAATCCTGAATGGGCTCTAAAATTAGGAATGCCCGATGGAAAAAAGAGAAAGCCAATTATGAAGGTAAATAGTGTTATGGGGCTGCTATTAGCTGTTGAAAGTGGAGTGGGGTTAGCGGCATTACCTGAGTATTTGGTAAAAAATTCAAATAATATAATAAAAGTGTTGCCAAAATCAGAAGGTCCTATCACTGAGGCTCACTTTGTTTATCCTCAGTCACTTAAAAATACAGCCAGAGTTCAAGCTTTTAGGAATTTCTTGTTTAGCAAAATAGGCGACTGGAAATTATAATTCTCTTTAAAATTGATAAAATCAACTTAAGGTGCGACATACTTGCAATTGATAATCATTCGCATTGCGAATAATTATCATTCTCAATAAATCATGGGGAAGAACACGGAGAAAAATGAGAAAAATATCGATATTTGCATTAATTGCATCTTTATTTGTGTCGAGTTTTGCGATCGCAGCTGAAGTTAATGTATTTAATGCAAGACACTATAAAGCAGACGGAGAACTTTATTCTAAGTTTACAAATAAAACTGGAATTAAAGTTAATCTTATTAATGGAAAATCTGGAGCTTTAGAAAAAAGAATCATCAGTGAAGGCGCAGACTCATCAGCTGACTTATACATTACAGCAGATGCCGGACGATGTGGAGCTATGGATACAAAAGGCACTTTACAAGGTGGTTTAACATCTGCAGCAATAAAAGATGCTGTTCCAAAAAGCTTTAGAACAAGTAAATGGGTTGGAATAGCAAAAAGAGCTAGAATAATTTATTATTCACCAGAGAGAGTTACTGGTGCAGAGTTATCTGGAATGACTTATGAAGGTTTAGCAGATCCTAAATGGAAAGGCAGATTGGTAATAAGAAAATCTAGCAACATTTATAACAAGTCTCTTGTAGCATCATTGATTAAAAACAATGGAAAAGCTGCAACAGCTGAATGGGCTAAAGGAGTTGTTGCCAATATGGCAAGAACACCAACAGGTAATGATAGAGCTCAAATTATGGCAGTAGCAGCTGGAGAAGCTGATATTGCTGTTGCTAATACTTATTACTTAGCTTTAATGCTTTCTGGTAAAAAAGGTGCAGAACAACAAGAAGCTGCAAAAAAAGTAAAAGCTTTCTTTCCTAATCAAAATGATAGAGGAACGCATATGAATGTTAGTTGTGCAGCTTTAGTAAAAGGAGCGCCTAATAAAGAAAATGCTATCAAACTTGTAGAGTTTTTATTAACTCCAGAGTCTCAAGAGCACTTTACAAATAATACTTTTGAGTTTCCAATGATTGATGGTGTTTCACCAAGTCCATTAGTAGTAAATAACTTAGGATTAGATTTTAAACAAGATATGAAAACTAAACTAGCTTCTTATGGAAAAAATCAAGCTGCTGCAGTTGAGGTAATGACAGCTGCTGGTTGGAAGTAATAATGGTGAAAGAAAAAGAAAAATTTATGTCTGATGTTGATTATAATAAATCTTCCGAAGCATGTTCCCCATGTAGTCAGGAGTGTGAAAAAATCAATAAAAGAATAAATAACAGAAAGATTTCAGAAATTGAAACTAAGGAGGTTCCGCATATCCTAAAAGTATTTAATTTTTGATTTGTTCTGAGTGTCTACGCTTATTAGGCAAGATGTCTCCTTCCTCATAGCGTAGACACAAATACTTTTCATTTTTATAAGGCGGATTATAAATTATGAGAATTAATTTTTGGTATATATCTTCTTTTATTATTTCACTTTTTGTTATAATTCCAATTTTAACAGTCTTTTCAAGTTTTTTTGAAAATACCACAAATTATTATCAAGTTTTAAAAGATACTTTTTTGTTAGAGTATATATTAAATTCAGTAATTTTATTATTGTGTGTATTAATATTGACCTTTTTAATTGGTACTGGATCTGCATACTTAGTATCTTTTTTTGAATTCCCTTTTAGTAATTTTTTTAAATGGGCATTGATACTTTCATTTGCTGTACCACCTTATATCTATGCTTATTCATTAACTGCTTTTTTTGAAAATTACGGAACTGCTTATACAATTTTAAAAAATTTATTTGGTGAAGCTAATTACAATCAAAGTATTCCAAAGTTTGATGGATTATTGGGTGTAATTCTTTCCATATCTTTTTCTCTATATGCTTATGTATATATTTTAGCTAGGGCATCTTTTCTATATCAGTCTCAAAATTTGATTGATTTAGGAAAAAATCTAGGATTTACAAAATTTAAAACATTATATTCTATAATATTACCTGCAGCTCGTCCTGCCATTGTTGCTGGACTTTCTTTGGTAGCAATGGAGACACTTGCAGAATTTGGAGCAGTTGATTTCTTTTCAATAAACACTCTAACAACAGGAATTTACAACTCCTGGATAGCATTTGATGATTTAGCCTTTGCTAACCAATTATCTTTTTTCTTACTTTTATTCATATTTGCTCTTTTTATTTTAGAAAATTTATCAAGGAAAAGAGCGAAATATCATTTTAATTCTAAAAGCGGTTTAAAACAAAAACAAAAAATTCAGCTATCTGGGGCAAAATCTTTCGCCGCTTTCTCTTTTTGTTTTGTTGTTTTTTTTCTTAGTTTTTTATTTCCATTAAGCCAAATGATGTATTGGACATTAAAATTTCCAGAAAACCTGTTTGATTTACAGATTATTAAGCTTTTAACAAATACACTTTATTTAGTATTTTTATCTAGTTTGGTTTTAATCATATTTGCTCTCACCTCAAATTATGGAAATAGAGTTACAAAAAATAAAACTTTAAATGTTTTGTCAACTTTATCAATTTCGGGCTATGCAATTCCAGGTGTAATTTTAGCAGTTGCTTTTATTACTTTTATTGCTTGGTTTGATGATACCGTCGTGAAAACTTACGGATTCTTATCAATAAAAAAAGTTTTTATAGGTTCAATCTTAGGACTGGTTATTGTTTATTTTATAAGATTTTATTCTTTAGCTTTTAATGGAATTAAATCTGGATATGAAAAAATTAATATATCAGTTGATGAAAGTTCATATTTACTTGGATATTCAAAAAGAAAAACATTTATGAACATACATATACCTTTTTTGAGAAATTCTTTATTGTTTGTTTTTATATTGATTTCCTTAGAAATTATAAGAGAACTACCTATAACTTTAATTTTAAGGCCTTTTAATTTTGAAACTTTTGCTACTACAGCTTATATTTCTGCATCTGAAGATTTATTAGAAGCAGCGGCAGTTCCTTCATTATTTCTAATATTGATTGCAACTTTTTTTATAATGGTTACATCTAAATATATTTTGAGAGATAAAGATGAGTAATAATTTTTTTGAAATTAATGACGTAGATTTTAATGTAAGTGGTAAAGCTAAAGTTAAAAATGTTTCTTTTTCAATTGAAAACGAAGGTGATATAATATGTCTTTTAGGTCCATCCGGTATCGGAAAAACAACTATACTAAGAACAATTGCTGGGCTAGAAAAGATTAAAAAAGGCACAATCAAATTAAATGGAAAAACACTCTCTTCTAATAAGATTAATGTAGAGCCTGAGGAGAGAAATATATCACTTGCATTCCAGGATAATAGTTTATTTCCTCATTATACAATTGAAAAAAATATTTTATTAGGTTCAGATAGAAATAAAGAAAATAAAAAACAAAAACTAAACTTAAAAGAGATAATAGATTTACTTGATATTTTTCATATATTAAATAAATATCCTCATGAAGTGAGTGCTGGTGAAGCACAACGAGCTTCACTTGCAAGATCTCTTTTATCTCAACCTGATCTTTTATTATTAGATGAACCATTATCAAATGTTGACCAGAGTTTTAAAGAAGAAATTCAGGTAAGAATTAAAAAAATTTTAAATCAATTAAAAATTACAACAATTATAGTTACACACGATTCATATGAAGCATTTTATTTAGGATCGAAGTGTGGAATAATTTTGAATCAAGAACTTAAACAGTATGATGATCCTTATAAAGTTTATCATTTTCCAAACTCTGTAGAGGTTGTAAACTTTTTAAATAGAGGCATATTAGTTCCTGCTAAAGTAACGGGAAAAAATACTTTAGAAAACTTAGATTTGGGGACTATTGAGGGAAATTTTATTAAGGAATATCCTAAGGGTTCAATTGTTCAGTTGTTACTTCAGCCAGAGGATTTAGAGCATGATGATAAAAGTAATCTTAAACTTGAGGTAGTGGATAGAAAATTTAGAGGAACAAATTTTATCTATACTTTAAAAACTTCTAGTAATACTTTAATACCTGTATTTGTTCATTCTCATCATATTCATCAACATGAGGTAGATGAAAAATTTGGAATAAAAAGACCAATTCATATTGAACATATAGTTTGTTTTTAATAAGAGTCTTTTAAAAATGAACAGTAATTTTAAAGTTTTTATAAAAGGTATTATTGATGTCAGTCCATTAATGATACCGGTTGTTCCATTTGGTTTAATTTTTGGAGTTTTAGCTATTGATGTTGGTTTTAGTCCTTTAGAAACAATGGGAATGTCATTAATAGTTTTTGGTGGTGCATCTCAAATTGTGCTTTTACAATTATTTTCTGGAGGGGCGTCATCATTAGTAATTATTAGTTCAGTTGGTGCTGTTAACTCACGCCATCTTCTTTATGGTGCTGTTGTATCTGAACATTTATCAGATTTAAAATTAATTTGGAAAATCGTTATTTCATATTTCTTAATTGATCAAGCATATGCAATATCAAATGGGTATTTAAAGAAAAATAAAGATCAAAATAGATATTTTCATTTAGTTGGTGCTGGTGCAACATGTTGGGTTATTTGGCAATCAACTACTTTTTTAGGAATCATACTTGGTGCAGCAATACCTGAAAAACTTGGTTTAAGTTTTGCCGTTCCTTTAACATTTTTAGCCCTCTTAGTTAATGATTTTAGAAAATTTATAAATGTTATTGTTATAATTGTTTCAGGATTAGTTGCTACACTTGGATATAATTATATTCCATTCAAAGCCTATGCAATAGTTGCCGGCTTAACAGGTCTATTCGCAGCAATGATATTAACAAAAATGGTTAAAACTAATGAGTAATTGGGCTTTGATAATATATTGTGGATTGATTACCTATCTTACAAGATTTTCAATGATAGCATTAATAAAAAAAGAAATGTTCAATGACAGGATAAGAGAGATTTTATCCTATGTACCTTCTGCTATATTTCCTGCAATCATATTTCCAGCAATTTTTTTGGATAATACTGCATCATTTCAATTAGAAGATAATCCAAAAATTATTGCAGCAATAATAGCAACAATAATTGGAATTTTTTCAAGAAGTATTATTGCGACAATTTTTTCAGGATTAGCATCTTATTGGTTTATAATATTTGTTATATAAATTACCTATGAAAAAAATTTTTATATTTATTTTTTGTATACTTATTTTCAATAATGCCTCAATTGCTAAAGAAACAACTTTTAATAAAAATTTATTTGATAAAGCTCAATCCGAGGGAAAAATTGTAATAGTTAGCTCTTGGATTAAATACTGCACATCTTGCGCTAGTCAAATGAAGGTTTTAGATAAAGCTAAAAATGATTTTGAAAATATTGAATATTTTAAATTTGATGTCAGAAATAAAGAAATAGCTAATTTATTAAATGTTCAGTATCAAACAACGCTTTTAATTTTCAAAAACAATAAAGAGATTTATAGAAGTGTTGGTGAAACAAGCAAAGATTTAATTTATAAAGCTATACAATCTTCAATTTAGATTAATTACCTAAATTTATATTTTTTGATACATTAAAATCAATTTGATCAGGTTTTTTTAAATTAAGATTATTCATAATTTCAATATATTCATCAACACTGCTAACTTGTAATCTTGGATTTTGTTTTTTTTCTTTTCCAATCGTACTAACTTTTTCACCTTTATAATCATGAGCAGGATATAGAAGAGTTTCCTCTGGTAATTTTAAAAGTTTATTAAATATTGAATTGTAAGCATCTTTTGAACTACCATTTTGAAAGTCTGTTCGACCAGTTCCATTAATTAATAATGTATCTCCTGAAAAAAGGTAATTATTCATTAAAAAACTATAACTATCAGATGTATGTCCTGGAGTATACATGGCTCTAATTTTGAGATTATCTAAGTTAACATACTCGTCATCTTTTACTTTAATTTCTACTGACTCTGCTGGAGTGTGTGCACCCATAATTGTTGTACATTTAGTAATATTTTTTAACTTCGATGCCCCAGTCACGTGGTCGGCATGAATGTGAGTATCAATAACTTTTACTAATTTAAGATCCAAATCTTTAAGTAAATTAATATATTCTGTAACATTTTCTATAACGGGATCAATTATTAATGCTTCTCTACCTTTTCCTGAGGAAATTAAATAAGTATAAGTCGACGATTTTGCATCGAATAATTGTTTAAAAATCATTAATTTATAATAACATATAAGTACAAATTGACCCATTGTTAATAAAGAAATTAATTATATTTTTTTAATAATGAAATTTCTAAAAACTCTGTTTGTACTAATATTTTTCACTTCATTTGCCTATGCAGATAAAAATATGAAGATAGGATCCAAAGGTAAAGAAAGCGAAGTATCTCGAGTAATCAAGGTTGTAATGTACGATAACTATTATGAGCCAAATCAATTTCAATTTAAATCAGGTGAAACGATTAAGTTTCAAGTTGAAAATGCAGGTATGCTTGTCCACGAGTTTAACATCGCAAATAAAATGATGCATATGAAGCATCAACCTGAAATGCAAAAAATGGCTGAAAATGGAATTCTTCTTGCCTTTTCAATCGATAAAGAAAAAATGAAAAAAATGGCAAAGATGGATAAATCTATGGGTCATTCACACAGTAATAGTGTTTTGTTAGAACCAAAACAAAAGGGTGAAATTATTTGGAAATTTGACAATGCTGTAAATATTGAAATAGCATGCAATGTTCCAGGTCATTATCAAGCTGGTATGATCGCTAAAGCTAATGTAGATTAATCTAATGGATAACACTGCAGATACCAATTTTAATTGGTCTTGCAAACATACTTGGAAAAGAAGTGCTAAAAATACTTCCTGGTGCTTATTAGGTTGTGCTATTGGAGATTTTGGTACAATTCTATTTTTTCAACTAACAGATATTCCATTTCCACTCCTAGGAATAATGATATTGGCAATTATAAATGGTTTAATTACTAGTATAATTTTAGAGACGATAGTTTTAATGAAACAAAATTTAGATTTTTTAAAAGCTTTTAAGACAGCTATGGGAATGAGTTTTATATCAATGATTAGTATGGAAATTACAATGAATTTTACAGATTATCTTTTAACTGGAGGAGCTATTTTAACTTGGTGGATAATTCCAATTATGCTTTTAGTTGGTTTTTTAACCCCATGGCCTTATAATTATTGGAGACTAAAGAAATTTGGAATTGCGTGTCATTAAAAAATTGGGACAATAAAACTTGGCTTTCCTCAAAAAAATATATTCAATCATTTCTTATTTTTTTACTTAAACAAATTAAATTAAAAAAAGACTCCCAAATATTAGACATTGGTTGTGGAAGAGGAAAAATTATAGGAACATTATTTTCAAAATTGAGATTAAGATATAGACCAATTGGAATTGATTTAGAAAGACATAAAGATAGAGATAAAAGATTTAGTTTCAAAAGAATACATGCAATCAGTTATTTAAAACAGAATAAAAAGAAATATGATCTAATTTTGATTAAACAAACTATTCATTTTTTAAATTTTAACGATATAAAAAGATTACTTTTTCTTTGTAAAAAAAGTCTTAAAGATGGAGGTAAAATATTGATATTCACTTTAGAAACCTCAAATAATGAAATTCCTACATTTCCTTTAATGAAAAAAAAACTTAGATTCTCTCTAAATCGAGATAAGAAAATGATTAGATTTATCTCAAAACTTTATCCTAAAATTAAAAAAAGAAAGTTTTTGTTTAAAGTGAAAATATCGAAGAATAATTACATAAAAATGATAAAAAATAGATATATTTCAACATTATTAGATTTAAGCTCTAATGAAATTTTAAAAGGTATTAATGAAATTCAACTAAAATATAAGAAAATGTTGAATTTTAACGATAAATTAACCTGTCTAATTATAGATAAACAACTCAAATTTCTTAAGGGTTCGCTCTTTCGTTCTCCAACCAAAAGAGCTCCCTTAAGTCGCCTTATTGGCATTTAAGTCCGAATGGACTTTAAGTTTTTTGATTTCGTTTTTATGAAGTATAAAGCTAGCCAGCTAAGTGTCAGGTGGCATTGGATTCATTAAATTTACCTCCTTAAATATAAAAATAATTTTTGAAGAGGTTGTATTCAATTAATTTATTTGTGTTTATTTAAAATATATTTCTTGAATACAACCTTACTGTTTAATATTATTCGCAAATCAAAAAAAAATTCACCTAAAAATAGAAATTTATATTTGCATTACATTTAAATTTAGATAATCTTTAGTCATGAGATATATTACTGGTCTAATTAACTTAATTTTAAGTTTAATTGTTTCAACAATCATAATTTATGCAATAAATTTTATTGCTGGCTTTGCCGGTGCTGATTATTCATTTACAAATGGTGAAGTATTTGTAATTTGGATTTTGATGGCGATCCTTGTAAATAATTGTTTTAATAAATAATTATTCTCTATGAAAAATTCAGTTAAAACTGATGATGTGATTTTTAATTTTTTTAAACAAATCTGTGATGAAAAAAACGATAAAAAATGTGTTGAACTAGGTAATAACTGGATTCATGCTATGGAAATGAATTTGAGTAAAATGGAAGCTAATTTAGACGAAAAAGACAGGATAAAACACAAAGAAGATATTCAAAATAATCGAGATCATCTTAATAGTATGAAAGGAAAAAATTCCTCAGATTGGAGAGAATATGCAACAAAATGTATGATCGAAATAATGGACAATAAAAACAAAATAGATTAGAAATTAATAAAGGGGTGTCTTAACAGACTGAGATTAAACCCTAAGAACCTGTCCGGTAATTCAGAAAGGGAAAATGGATAAAATATATTTTATAAGTCAATCAACTTCACTGTTATTAGTAATTATAATAAGTTTAATATTTGCTTTTTTAGGTATTTATCATTCAAAAAAAAACCAAGGACTTAATAATTATCTTACTGCTAATAGAAATATTGGACTATTCTCTTTAACAACTAGTTTAACCGCATCTGCATTGGGAGCATGGATTTTATTTGGACCCACATCTGCTGCATCGTGGGGAGGAATAGGTGCAATTATTGGATATTCTTTAGGAACTGCCTTTCCAATGTTCTTTTTAATTTATTTAGGAAAAAAAATTAGAAATCAATTTCCAAAAGGATCTTCATTAATTGAATTTTTGAGAAAAAAATTTGGAAAAAGTTTATTTAAACTTATTTTACTAATGACTATTTTTTATATGTTTATTTTTTTATGTGCTGAAGTTACCGCTGTAGCAGTTTTAATTAATTATATATCAGGTACAGAACTCTGGATTACTGCTTTAATAGTTTTGTTATCTACTTTGGTATACACATTATACGGTGGTTTAAAGGCTTCAATATTTACAGATAATATTCAAATGGTTGTAATTTTAATTTTATTATTAATTTCATTCACATATATTAACTCTTTCATAGGTTCTCAATTTTCTTTTGATTTTATTAAAGAAAAAAAACCTCACCTTCTAAGTGGTTCATATATTCCAAATTATACTGCTGGTTTAACTTTTTTTATTGCAGTTGCTGCTACAAATTTATTTCATCAAGGTAATTGGCAAAGAGTTTATGCTGCAAAAAATTTTAATACATTGAAAAAAAGTTTGATTATTTCTTTTTTCACAATAATACCGGTTGTTTTTTTTATGGGATTTACAGGATTAGTTTCTTATTCAATAGACCCCTCCATAAGGCCGGATCTTAGTTTTTTTTCATTATTACTAAAAGAACAAACTGCTTTCTTATCTTTAGTTGTAATTTTTCTTGGACTTGCTTTGACAATTTCAACAATTGATACTTTGATTAATGCAATATCAAGCTTAATCGTAGTAGACGGCAAGGCTACTTTTAATCTTAATAAAAAAATTAATTATTTAAGATTTTCCAAATACATAATAATATTTTTATCTATAATTTGTTTTGTAATTGCCTCTAAAGGTTTTGATATTTTATATTTATTTTTATTAGCAGACTTATTTTGTTGTGCTTTTGTTTTGACTGTTTTTTTTAGTTTTTATAATAAAAATATTAATGAGAAAACTGCCTATGTTTCAATTATAATTGGTTTAATTGGTGGATTTTTAATGTTTCCGACACCTGATTTTTCTCAAAGCTTATTGGTTGGAATTTTATTACCAAAAGAATTATTTGCACCTTTTATTTCTCAACAACTGTTGTTTTTGTCTTTTATTGTAGCAACTTTTCTACCATTTTTGATTTTTCAAGCTAAAAAGTTTTAGAATAACTCAATTGTATTAATCAAATTAATAGCTATATATCTTTTTTCATGAGACAAAACCAAATAATAATAAACAATCTTTACAAAGTTTATGATAATGGCTTCAATGCTTTAAAAAATATAAGTTTAAATATTCAAAAAGGTGAAATTTTTGCAATGTTAGGTCCTAATGGAGCTGGTAAAACAACTTTAATAAGCATTATTTGTGGAATAGTAAATCCAACTTCAGGAAAAGTTAGCGTAGATGATTATGATATTGTTAATGAATATAGAGAAACTAGATCAAGAATTGGTTTAGTTCCTCAAGAATTAACATTAGAACAATTTGAAACTGTTTTTAATAATGTATCTTATTCTAGAGGGCTATATGGAAAAAAACCTGACCCCAGTCATATAGAAAAAATTTTAAAACAATTAAGCTTGTGGGATAAAAAAGATCTAAAACTTCGACAATTATCAGGTGGAATGAAACGTAGAGTATTAATCGCTAAAGCTCTATCTCATGAACCATCTATTCTATTTTTAGATGAACCAACTGCTGGAGTCGACGTTGAACTTAGAAAAGAAATGTGGAAAGTTGTAGAAAATTTAAGGAAAACTGGTGTAACAATAATTTTAACCACGCACTATATTGAAGAAGCAGAAGCTATAGCTGACCGGGTTGGAGTAATAAACCAAGGAGAAATTATTGTTGTAGACGATACAAAAGAATTATTAAAAAAAATGGGACATAAAAAATTGACAGTAGAATTGCAAGAAAAAGTTAATGAAATTCCTTCATCACTTCATAAATATAATTTATCTATGGGAACAAATAAAATGAGTTTAAATTATACTTATAACGTTCAAGCAAAACAAACTGGAATAACAAATTTATTACAAGATCTTAAAGATGCAGGCTTAAAATTGAAAGACTTAAAAACTGAACAAAGTACATTAGAAAAGATTTTTGTTAATTTAGTAAGGGATAAAAATGAAAATTAATTTTCAAGCATTGAAATCAATTTATTTTCATGAAATGGATCGTTTTAGAAGAACTTTAACACAATCGTTACTATCTCCAGTATTAACAACTTCTTTATATTTTATTGTTTTTGGATCTGTAATAGGTGGCTATGTGGAGAAAATAGACGGAATAAACTATGGATCATATATTGTTCCAGGTTTATTGATGTTAACTTTATTAACTCAATCAATAAGTAATACTTCTTTTGGAATTTTTTTTCCTAAATTTAATGGCACGATTTATGAGATATTAGCTGCTCCAATCTCAACATTTGAAGTGGTGCTAGCATTTGTTGGTGCAGGGGCAACCAAAACATTAATTGTAAGCATAGTTATATTTATAACCTCATTATTTTTTGTGGATGTTCAAGTTAAGTATCCATTATTAATGATTTTTTTACTTATTTTAGTAGCATTTACATTTGCACTGTTCGGATTTTTAATTGGATTAATGAGCTCCGATTTTGAACAAATGTCTATTATTCCAACATTATTTATTACCCCGATGGTGTTTCTAGGTGGGAGTTTATACTCATTGGATATGTTACCACCATTTTGGCAAACTATTACTTATTTTAATCCGGTAGTTTATTTAATTAATGGTTTAAGATTTTCTTTTTATGGAGTTTCAGATTTTAATATATGGATAAGTATTGGTACGATGTTTTCTTTTTTAATAGTATGTGTGACTATAGTAATTATTCTTCTAAAAAAAGGCTATAATATCAAATCTTAACTGACCCATTTCTGGGCCAGTTAAGCACTAATATACAAGAGGAATTGTTTTTATTAGAATTGTTCAGTCTCGGTTGAGCCATCCATTGCTGTTGTTGAGCTTTTTCCACTACTTATTGTATTAGAAACCGCATCAAAATAAGAAGTACCAACTTCTCTTTGATGTTTTACACTTGTGTATCCATCTTTTTCTCTAGCAAATTCTTGTTGTTGAATTTTTGAGTAAGCAGTCATACCTTCTTTTTTATATTTTTCTGCTAATTCAAAAATTGCAATATTTTGAGTATGAAATCCTGCAAGTGTTATGAATTGAAATTTATAACCCATTTTACTAATTTCTTTTTGAAAAGAAGCTATTTCATCATCAGACAAATGTTTTTTCCAATTAAATGAAGGAGAACAATTATAGGCTAAAAGCTTACCAGGAAATTTTTCATGAATTGCACCAGCAAACTTTTTTGCTTCTTCAAGATTAGGTGTAGCCGTTTCGCACCATATCAAATCTGAATAAGGAGCATAGGCAAGCCCTCTAGAAATTGCTTGATCGATACCTGAGTTGACATAATAAAATCCTTCTGGCGATCTCTCACCAGTTAAAAATGGTTTATCATTTTCATCAAAATCATTTGTAATCAGTTTTGCAGCATTTGCATCTGTTCTTGCTAATATGATTAATGGAACGTCAGCAATATCTGCAGCTAGTCTTGCAGCTTTCAAATTTTTAATCATAGTTCCTGTTGGAACAAGAACTTTACCACCCATATGTCCACATTTTTTTTCACTAGCTAATTGATCTTCAAAATGAACTCCAGCTGCTCCAGCTTTAATAAATTTCTTTGAAAGTTCAAAGACGTTGAGTGGACCTCCAAATCCTGCTTCACCATCAGCTATTATTGGCAACATATAATCTATTCTTTTTTCTTTTTTCATATCTCCATCTTTTAATTCCATATGTTGAATTTGATCTGCTCTTAACAAAGCATTATTCATCGACTCGACTAGTTTTGGTGCGCTATCGTAAGGATATAAAGATTGGTCCGGATACATCTCTCCAGCACTGTTGGCATCAGCGGCTACCTGCCATCCACTGAGATAAATTGATTTTAGACCCGCTTTAGCATGTTGGACAGCTTGATTACCTGATAAGGATCCTAGAGTACTGATATAGTTTTCAGTATTAAGAAGTTTCCAAAGCTTTACTGATTGTTGTTTACAGAGAGAATATTCAATTTTTATTGACCCTCTTAATCTTTCAACATCTTCAGGAGTGTAGTCTCTTTTTATTCCTGCAAATCTTTTTAGTTCGTATGATATATTTTCTGCACTCATGTTAGGAAATTACCCTTTTAAATTTTTAGTGAAAGTGTGAAATTAAAACTTGTTTTAGTTAGACTCGTTAGTTGTCTCAGCTAAATCATTTATTCCACTTGAACCCCAATCACAATGATCATCTCTCATGTAAATACCTCGGCTATTATGTCTAGCTAAGTCTTCACTTCTTATGATTTGAGCTTCATTTTCGTTATTTTTTAGTTTTTCTTCCATGTAAATTTTATAATTTACAAGATTTACAAAATCTACAAAAAAACAAATAAAGCTTGTAAATTAAGGAAAAACATTGTAAAAATAAATTTACAAAATTTACAAATAGAAAATATGAGTCAATTAGATTTAAAAATTGGTCCAAAAATAAAGGCTTTTAGAAGGCAATTAGGTCTTCAAGCAAATAAACTTGCTGAGGATTTAGCTATTTCACCCAGTTATTTAAACTTAATTGAGGGTGGAAAAAGAAAAATCGACGGTGATTTACTTTTAAAAATATGTGAAAAACTAAATATTGAACTATCTCAGTTAAGTACAAAAACTGATGTTAATTTAGAAAATACTTTATCAGAAATTTTAGATGACAAATTATTTGAGGATCTTGATATTTTAGGTCCAGAGGTTAAAGATTTAGTAAGTACCAATCCAAAAATAGGAAAAGCAATAGTAAGATTAGGAGATATTTTAAAAAAGAAAGATCATGAACTTGTTAATAGAATAGAAAAGATTTCGGGAAAAATTGTTGATAATAGGAAAAATTCTTTTCCAGGGGAAGTTATTTCAGATTTCTTGCAAGATAATAGTAATTACTTTCCAAAATTAGAAGATTTTGCAAATGAAGTTTTTGGAAAAGTGCAAAAAAATAATCGAACAAGATATAATGCTCTTAGCGATTACTTAAAATCAGAATATGATATTTCGGTAAAAGATGTTATTCCTGAAGAAAATAAACCATTTTCAAAAATTTATAATAAAAACAAAAAAGAGTTATTATTAAGTGACTATAGCTCACTTGAAACAAAAAAACTTCATGCAGCAGCACAAATAGCTCAAGAAGGTGCAATTAATATAATTGAGCAATATTTATCTAAATTCGTATTTCCTTCAGCAGAATCAAAAAAATTATCAAAGGTTGCTTTATTAAATTATTGTGGTGCTGCAATTTTAATGCCTTATAAACTTTTTCATTCTGAATGTAAAAAACTTAAATATGATTTAGAACTTTTACAAAATACTTTTGCAACATCTTTTGAACAAGTAGCACACAGAGTTACTTGTTTACAAGATCCAAAATTACCTGGGATACCATTTCATTTTTTAAGAGTTGATATGGCTGGAAATATTTCAAAAAGATTTTCTTTATCTGGAATAGAAATTCCAAGGTATGGTGGGGCATGTCCAAGATGGAATGTTTATTCAGCATTTACAAGACCAGGAGTAATTCAAAGTGCAGTTAGTAAAATGTCAAATGGAGAAAAGTATGTTTGTATCGCTAGAACGGTAGAAAAAGGTATCGGAAGATTTGGAACTACAAAAAGTATTCTATCGATTGGTCTTGGTTGTGAAGCAAAATATGCAAAAGATTTTATCTATACTGAAAACATAAACTTAAATGATAAGTCAACTGAGATACCTATAGGTGTGTCATGTAGAACCTGTGATAGATTGGATTGTTCACAGAGAGCATTTCCTCCGTTACATAAAAAATTTGATGTAGATATAAATACTAGAGGTGTTTCTGTTTATGTTGGTGATAAAAATAATTAAAAAATACAAATGATAAAGTTCATTGTTCCAGCTGTAGTAATTTTTCTAATAGTTTTATTTTGGGAAAAAATAAATGAAATCATTTTTAAAAAATTTAAAATTAAAATTAATTATATAATGCTAACTTTATTAGTATTAATTTTAATTCTCATTTTAGCTTTGCTATATTTTTAGAATTTTATAAATGATATTTAAAAAAAAGTTTAAACCTAGAATTAAAGCTAGAATTAGAAAAAATAAACAAATTTTAAATAAAAATATCGACACTTTTTTGACTGGGTAAAAGGGGCTGAATTAATCGAACTTAAAGAATGCAATGTAGAAGAAGACCCTGTAAGGCCTGAGTTAGATTTAATTTTCCGAAGAAGTTATGGACGAAAAATTTATGGAGTAAAATATATGGGAGAAATTCATGCTGTAATGTGTTTTGCTTATACTAATGAAATACCCAAAAATGTAGATGAATTGGACAAATTTAGTCATGATGCATTTTTACAAAGTGCACAAAGAGATCAAAACGTTGGAAAAATAGCTATCGCTTATACTGTTTGGTCTAAAAAAAAAGGAGGAGGTAAATTAATCGTGAAAGAAGTTTTTAAGAAAATTAAAAAATCTAATCATCTTAATAGATTGGTAACCTTGTCTCCGCTAACAGAAATGGCAAGCAGATTTCATACTAGAAATGGAGCTAAGCTTTTACAAGTAAATGAAACAACCCAAAATTTTGAGTATCAAGTGGAAAAAAAGAAATAACTAAATTTTAATTATAAATGGTGATATAATCTTTAATGCCAAAAAAAAATACCAGAAATTTTATAGGTTATGGCGCCAAAGGAAGAAAAATTAGTTGGCCAAATAATTCCAGATTGGCACTTCAAATTGTTTTAAATTACGAAGAGGGAGGAGAAAATTGTGTTTTAAATGGAGACAAACATTCTGAAACTTTTTTATCAGAAATAATTGGTGCCAAAGCAATAAAAGGAAGACATATCAGTATGGAGTCTATTTATGAGTATGGTTCAAGAGCTGGTTTTTGGAGATTAGATAAATTGTTTAAAGAAAAAAAAATTCCTGTAACTATTTTTGGTGTAGGTCTAGCGTTAAAACAAAACCCTGAAGTTTGTGAGGCGATAAAAAAAGGAAATTATGAGATTGCTGCTCATGGTTATAGATGGATTGATTATCAAAATGTAAAAAAATCTGTTGAAAAAAAACATATGAAACAAGCGATTAATGTAATTAAAGAAATTTTTGGCTCAAGACCATTAGGTTGGTACACTGGTCGATGTAGCCCAAACACTAGAGATTTAGTTTTCGATGATGGAAATTTTATGTATGATAGTGATTCATATAGTGATGATTTACCTTATTGGGAATATAGAGGTAAAAAAAAACAACTTATCATCCCTTACACTTTAGATAATAATGATATGAGATTTGCTATGAACCAAGGGTTTAACACCGGTGATCATTTTTATAATTATTTAAAAGATAGTTTTGATGCTTTATACGAAGAGGGTAAAACAAATCCTAAAATGATGTCAGTTGGTTTGCACTGCAGATTAATTGGTAGACCAGGTAGGATTCAATCTTTAAAAAAATTTTTAGATTATGTTTTAAAGTTTGATGATGTTTGGATTTGTAAAAGAATTGATATAGCTAAGCATTGGATTAAAAATTACTCATAACATGAAAGAAAAAATAATATTTACAAATGGATTAATTGATTTGGCACAACCAAGATTAGGTACCAAAGTTATTTATAAAACTGATGATTTTTTTGCATCAGCTAATAGGATTATTAGTCCAACTATTCCTGTATTTAAAGAAGGTGTATTTGATAAACATGGAAAATGGATGGATGGTTGGGAGTCTAGAAGAAAAAGAACTTCTGGACATGATTACATAATTTTAAAACTTGGTAAGCCAGGAAAAATTTCTAAAATTGATGTGGACACATCTCATTTTAATGGCAATCAACCTTCAATGGTCTCAATTGATGGAGCCAATTCCAATTCAAATAAAACCAGGCAATTAAAATGGATTTCAATTCTCTCAAAAAAAAAGGTTAAAGCCAATTCTCATCATTTTTTTACAGTAAAAAATAATAAAGTATTTACACATATTAAGTTTAACATTTTTCCTGATGGTGGCGTTGCTAGATTGAGATTGTATGGATCTATTGCAAAATCAAAAGTATTTAAGAACAAAAAAATAAATCTTGCTTCATTATTAGATGGAGCCTCAGTTATTGCTTGCAATAATGAACATTTTGGAAAAGCTGAGAATATTTTAGCTCCTGGTAAAGCAAAAAATATGGGTGACGGTTGGGAGACTAGAAGACGAAGAGGTAAAGGGAATGACTGGTTAATTCTGAATTCTATTGATGGAAACTCTATTGATAAAATTGAAATTTCAACTCATCATTTTAAAGGAAATTATCCTAGTTACTGTTCTTTACAAGCTGCTTATTTACCATCTAAAAGCTCTAAACAAATTGTAAACTCCTCAAATAAATGGAAATATTTATTAAAGAATACAAAATTATCAGCTAATAAAACTCATAAATTTAAAAATTCTTTAATGAAAAAAGAAAAAATTAATTATATTAAAATAAATATTTTTCCTGATGGAGGAATTTCAAGATTTAAAATTTTTGGAAAAAAAATATGAAAAACTCCATGATCAAACCAAAATTAATTACAAAAGAAAATTTTAAAAAATTTGGTGACATGATATCTACTGAAGACATTAAGCCTTTAGAAATAAATAACGGTTTTGCAAAAAGATATGATGGCATAGCAAATCTTGACACAAAAAAAAATAATGGAGAGTCAACAATTTGTATTTTCTCAGCCTTAAAAAGATCATTTCCAATGAAGATTGATATGATGGAAAAACATCCATTAGGAAGTCAGGCTTTTATTCCGATGAAAGAAACTGTTTTTTTATCTTTTGTAGCACCAGAGGGTGAGAAACCTGATTTAACAAGAGTTGAAGCATTTATTATACCAAAGGGTATAGGAGTTAATTACAATCCTGGTATCTGGCACTTTCCATTGATATCCACTGAAGACATGAATTTCTTAGTTGTAGATAGAAAAGGTGAAGGTGATAATCTTATAATTCATGATTTAAAAGAAGAAAATATAAGTATTGATTTTCAAATTTAATGAGTGAACTTACTATTCTTGGAATATTTGTAGCAGATATAAGTTTTTCGGGAGATAAAATTCCAACAATTGGTGAAACTATTTTAGGTGATAGTTATAATATTGGTCCAGGTGGAAAAGGATGTAATCAAGCAATAGCCATTTCAAGATTAGGAGGAAAAGTTAATTTTATTTCTAAATTAGGTAATGATGAGTATGGAAAACTTGCTATTAATGAGCTTAAAAAAGATAATATAGACACATCTAATATTATTATTTCAGATAAACATAAAACCGGCGTTGCTGGAATACATGTTGATAGAAATACAGGAAAAAATTCGATTACAGTAGTTAGAGGAGCTCCCTCAAGTTTAACTATAAATGAAATAGATACTGATTTAATTACCAGATCAAAAATATTTCTAACTCAGTTAGAAGTACCATTAGATGTAACATTACACTGTTTAAAAATAGCCAAAAAACAAGGTTTAATTAATATTTTAAATCCAGCTCCAGCATGTGAATTGACTAGAGATTTTTTTGAATTAGTTGACTATTTTACTCCTAATGAAACCGAAGCAGAGTTTTATACATCAATAAAGATTTCTGATGAAAATGATGCAAGAAAAAGTGCCAATGAGCTCATAAAAATGGGAATTAAAAATGTAATAATTACATTGGGGGAAAAAGGAGTATTTTATTCAAATGGTAAAGAAGAAATTTATATTAAAGCTAGAAAAGTTAAAGCAATCGATACCACTGGAGCAGGAGATGCATTTAATGGGGGATTTTCATTAGCATTACTTAAAGGAAAAAAAATAAAAGATTGTTTAGAGTTAGCTAATACTGTTGCAGGTCTATCTACAACAAAGTTAGGAGCAGGTGATTCAATGCCAACTTTAAATGAAATTGATATGAAGATTTAAAAAAAATGTATCTAGTGAGATTGTTCATAATGGGTTATATTTTGATAATTTTAGGGATAAATGAAAAGGATTAAATTTTTAATTATAATCATTCTAAACATAGTATTTTTTTCAAATACGTTTGCAGATGAACGAAACCAACAATTAGATGGTTTATTTAAAGAATTAAAAACTGGGGAGATGTTATCAAATTTAACAATTGAACAAAAAATTTGGAAAATTTGGAGCACGCATCCTAAAGATGAAAATCTAACTAAATTGTTACAAAACGGCTCAGATTTAGTTAGTAAAAAAAAATTTTTCGAATCTATAGATATTTTTACAAAAATAATTAATTTTGATCCAAGTTGGGCTGAGGCTTGGAATAAAAGAGCTACAGTTTTTTATTTAATTGGAGAGTTTCAAAAATCTCAAAATGATATTGATAAAGTTTTAGAGCTTGAAAATAGACATTTTGGAGCTCTAGCGGGTCAAGGTCTTGTTAATATAAAATTAAAAAATTATGAAAAAGCAATTGAAAGTTACAAGCGAGCATTAGAAATTTATCCTACCATGCAGTCTCCAGAGATAATGATTAAGCAAATAGAGGAAATTATAAAAGAAGAACTTATTTAATTTATGAAAAAATATGATTGGAATTATCCTACAACAATGTGGGTTGGTGAAAATAGAATTAAAGATATCAGTTTAGCATGTAAAACGTTAAATATAAAAAGACCATTATTGGTAACTGACAGTGACTTAGCTAATTCAGAAATTGTAAAAAAAACCTTAGAACATTTAAATATTAGCGCTGAAATATATTCAAATGTCAAAGGTAATCCAACCGGTACAAATGTAATAGAAGGTGTTAACTTTTATAAAAAAAAAAATTGTGATGGTGTAATTGCATTTGGAGGCGGAAGTGGTCTTGATGTTGGTAAAGCAATCGCATTCATGTCTGGTCAAACACTGTCTATATGGGAATTTGAAGATATTGGTGATAATTGGAAAAAAGCAAATTCTGATAATATTGCTCCAATTATTGCAGTTCCAACTACAGCTGGTACTGGATCAGAAACAGGTAGAGCTTCAGTAATTTTAAATGAAGAAACTGGAGTAAAAAAAATAATTTTTCATCCAAAATTTTTACCATCAATAGTAATTTTGGATCCTATGTTAACTGTTGGACTTCCTCCAAAAATTACAGCAGCAACTGGTATGGATGCTTTAGCACATAATCTAGAGGCGTATTGCGCACCAGGTTTTCATCCAATGGCTGATGGAATAGCATTAGAAGGTATAAAATTAATTAAAGATTGGTTGTTAGAGGCAGTATCAAATGGATCAAACGTAGAGGCAAGAATGAATATGTTGACAGCTGCAAGCATGGGCTCCACTGCATTTCAAAAAGGTTTGGGTGCGATACATTCATTGAGTCATCCAATAAATGCCTTAAACAATATTCATCATGGTTTATCAAATGCTATATTTATGCCTTATGTTTTAACTTTTAATAGAGATAAAATTGAAAATAAGATTATTAAAATTTGTAAATATTTAGAATTTGAAGAAAAATCGTTCGAAGCTTTTTTGAAATGGGTTTTAAATTTGAGAAAAGATCTTAATATACCTCATAAACTTTCAGAAGTTATTAATGAGAAAGACTTTGATTTAGATAGGTTATCAAAATTAGCTTTGGATGATCCATCAACTGGAGGAAATCCAAAAAAATTAAATTTGAATGATATGAAAATTATGTATCAACACAGCATGTCAGGTGAATTATTTAAATGAACAATTTGAAAATTTTGATAGTTGAAGGAAATTTAAGAGAAGAAAATCAAAGTTTTTTAAAAGTTGGTATAGAGACACATACTGAAAGTTTAATGTATAGTTTAAAACATTATTCAAATGAATTAGATTTTGATGTAATAAATCCATCTTCAGATAACAATATTCAAGAGATTAATAAAAAACTTTCAAGTTATGACGGATTGATATGGGGGGGTAGCAGTCTTAACATTTACGATAATACTCCTGAAATAAAAAGACAGATTGAATTTATGAAAGAATGTCAAAAAAAAGTAAAAAATATTTTAGCTATTTGTTGGGGAATGCAAGTAGCTGTGACCGCAGCGGGTGGAGAAGTAAAAAAAGGAGTGAATTGCCATATTGGAATTGCTAATGAAATAACAATAAATAAAGAAGGTTTAAATCATCCAATATACAAAGATAAAAATAATAGATTTAATTCACCTGCATTTAACTTTGATGAAGTTGTCACATTGCCTAAAGACGGAATTTGTTTAGCTTCAAACAAAATTAATAAAATTCAAAGTTTATATTTTAATATAGGAGAAACAAAAATTTGGGGGCTACAATATCACCCTGAAATTACATACGAAAAAATGATAAGTTTAATTGAATTTAGAAAAGATAAATTAATTCAAAATAGAAAAGCATTTAAAGATGAAGAAGAAATAAAAAATCACATATCTTTTATTAAAGATGAAATTTCATTATCGAATAAAGCACAAAGAATGATTGAGTTAAAAAATTGGTTAGATAATATTAAGAAATAGATTAAAAAATGTTAAGTTATATATTACCCTTTATTATACTTATACTAGTAGTTGTATTTATTCATGAATACGGACATTATTACTTTGCAAAAAGGTATGGAGTTGGTGTTACAGATTTTTCAATAGGATTTGGTAAAGAAATTATTGGTTGGAATGATAAATCAGGCACTAGATGGAAAATTTGTTGGATACCTCTTGGTGGATATGTAAAATTTTTTGGTGATCGGAATGTTTTTTCACAGGCTGATCAAGAAAAAATTATTCAAAAATACAATGAAGTAGATAGAGAAAAACTATTTGTTTTAAAACCTTTATATCAAAGAGTTTTAATTGTTTTTGGTGGTCCATTAGCTAATTTTTTATTAGCCTTAGCTATATTTTTTTCTATTTATACATTTGTTGGTAAAGATTTTACACCTGCAGTTATTAATGAAGTTCAAAAAGATAGCCCTGCTATGGTAGGAGGTTTAAAGCAAAATGATATAATTTTAGAGATAGATGGTAACAAAGTTGAGAGTATAATGGATGTATCTAAATTCATTACATTGTCTACAAATGATATTATTGATTTTAAAGTTAAGCGTTCTTACGATGAATTAATTTTGAGAATAAAACCAGATACTGTTTTGGGTGAAGATAATCTTGGAAATCAAGTTAATAAAAGAATAGTTGGAATTAAATTAGGTGCTTATAATAATCAAATTAATCATATAAAATTGGGCCCTGCTCAAGCAATCTATCATGCTGCAAATGAAGTTTTTTATGTAAGCATTTCCTCATTAAAATACATTGGCGCTATGATTTTTGGCAAAGCAGATACCTCCCAGTTAGGAGGACCTATAAGAATAGCTAAAATTTCAGGTCAAGTAGCTGAATTTGGTGTTTTGGCTTTCATCAGTATGATGGCTTATATCTCTATAAGTTTAGGATTAATTAACTTATTCCCAATACCAATGTTAGATGGAGGTCATTTAATGTTTTATGCGTTTGAAAAAGTGTTAGGTCGTCCATTATCTCAAAAAACTCAAGAAGGTTTTTTTCGAATCGGTTTGTTTTTATTGTTATCATTGATGTTTTTTACTACTTTTAACGACTTAAAAGACCTTGGTTTATTCAGATAAGTATTTTTAAAATAATTTTAAAAAGTCAATAAAATCAACACAAATTTAACATTTTACAAGATATTGTGTATAACTTTTTCAAATATACTAAAAAAATTCTTGATTTATCAACACTTTTGATAAAAATGATAATTAACCTAATAAACCGGAGCTAAAATGAATAAAAAACAATTAGTGGTCAAACTTTCAGGAGCTTTAAATCTAAGTAAAGCAGATGCTGAGAGAACTTTTGACACCATTACCAACACTATTCTTGATGCTTTAAAAGCTGATGATTCAGTAAAAATCGCTGGATTTGGAACTTATAAAGTAGCTAAGAGAAAAGCTAGAGTTGGAAGAAATCCTAGAACTGGTGAGCAAATTCAAATTGCTGCATCTCAAAAGGTTAAATTCTTACCTGCAAAAGCTTTAAAAGAAGTCTTCAACAAATAATTAATTTTAACAGCCTTAATACTAAATAAGTGTTAAGGCTGTTTCTATATGCAAAAAATGCATACCCAATTTTCCTAATCAGCGTTAGTTATTAATTTTATTCAAAATATAAGACATTCTTTTACAGGGAGGTCTTATGACTAAATTAATAAAAATAGTAAGTGCACCACTTATTAGTTTAATTTTATTATTAAACATGAGTAGTGCTGGTATGGCAGATACAACGGTTTCTGCCGAAGTAGGTTTTATTTTCAATACTATACTATTCCTAATGTGTGGATTCCTCGTATTTTTTATGGCTTGTGGATTTGCAATGTTGGAGTCAGGTATGGTTACATCAAAAAGTGTATCTGTTATCTGTGCAAAAAATATAGGTTTAGTATCTATTGGAGCGATAATGTTTTGGCTTGTGGGTTATAACTTAGCTTATGGAATTGATCCAGGCGGTTATATCGGTAAGTTTATTCCATGGGCAGATGGTAGTAAAATAGAAACAGGTTATGCTGATGGTTCAGATTGGTATTTCCAAATGGTATTTTGTGTAACAACAGTATCAATCGTATCTGGAACTCTTGCTGAAAGGATAAAATTATGGCCGTTCTTTTTGTTTGCTGCAATTTTAGCTGGTGTAATTTATCCAATTGTAATGGGTTGGCAATGGGGTGGTGGCTGGTTAGCTGCTGCAGGATTCTCAGACTTTGCTGGTTCAACATTGGTACACTCAACAGGTGGTGCAGCTGCACTAGCAGGAGCAATAATTTTAGGCCCAAGACTTGGTCGATTTACCAAAAAAGGTGAAGCGGCTGTGCTTAAGCCTTTTGCAGCATCATCAATACCATTAGTAACATTGGGTGTATTCATCCTTTGGTTAGGTTGGTTTGGATTTAACGGTGGTTCTCAATTAGCAATTGGAACAGCTCCTGATGCAATCGCAGTATCAAAAATATTTATAAACACACTATTAGCTGGTGCGGGTGGTGTAATGGCCGCTGGTGCTATCACTAGATTATCTGGAAAAACGGATGTAGTGCAAATGCTTAATGGATGTATTGGTGGTTTAGTAGCTATTACTGCAGAACCATTAATGCCTTCTCCGTTAGCTTCAATTTTAATTGGTGCTGTAGGTGGTTTAATAGTTGTTTATGGTACGAAAATGTTGTTTGCTTTAAAAATCGATGATGTAGTTGGTGCCGTACCTGCTCACTTATTTGCAGGTATTTGGGGAACATTAATAGTTCCTGCAACGAACTCGGGTGCAAATTTTGGCACTCAATTACTAGGCGTAATTTCAATAAATGTATTTGTATTTATTGTTGCATATATAGTTTGGTCATTGATGAAAGCTACAATGGGTATCAGATTGAGTAAAGAAGCTGAAATGAAAGGTACTGACGTATCAGAAACTGGAGTTATAGCTTACTCAATTAGAGACTAATTGCATGCAATAAAGGGGCTCTTTGCTCTCTGTGTGATTCAACATTACTCATCAAAGAGCCTCTTAAAAAAATTAACTTCCTCTATTTAGTTAACAAAAGAAGCCCCTCCCTCAAGGGGCTTCTTTATTGTTTAGTTCTAATGTAAAAATTAAAATAATTGATTATATTAGAATTGATGGAATTTTTGAAAAAATACAATCATCCAAAAAATATAAGATATGAGTCTTTCAAATTTGCGCTATTAGAGGCAAATAAAAGAAATTTAAAGACAATTGTAGAAACTGGTTGTGCTAGGGGGAAAATAAAATTTATTTTTTTTTCAAAAATTAATTGGAAAGATGGAATGAGCACTATGATTTTTTCTGATTATGCAAAATTTGTTAATGGTAAATTGACCTCTTGTGATATTGAAAAAAAAAATATCAAAAATGCTAAAAAATTTGTTGGAAATAATGAAAAATTTGTTGAATTTGTCACAGACGATAGTGTTAAATTTTTATCGTCTTTTAATAAGAATATAGATTTTTTATATTTAGATTCTTTGGATGGACAATTTAAAGAAGCATCAGATCATCAATTAAAAGAAATTAAAGTTGCAAAAAGCAAACTTCATAAAAAATCATTAGTTTTACTGGATGATAAAGGGTCAAAAACAAATCTTTCTATTGACTTTATGTTAGAAAATAATTTTAAAATTATTAATGAAACAAAAGAACAAGTTCTTCTGAGTTATGAATAGCGATTAATAGAATGAAAAAAGAAACATTAAACAAATTTAGTGATAAAATATACTCACAGTTTGGAGAAGATGGTATCCTGAAAGAAATTCTTAATCGTCTTGATAAAAAAAATCATGATAATTGGTGTGTTGAGTTTGGTGCTAGAGATGGTGTTTCGGACTCGAATACATTAAATTTAATAAAAAACCATAATTATAAAGCTGTATTAATTGAAGGTGACAAAAAATATTATAAAAAACTTTGTCAAAATTTTCCACAAAATGAAATTATTAAGATTAACAAATTTATAAATTTTACAGGTGAAAATAATTTAGATAACACACTTAAAAATACAAAAATTCCTAAGAATTTTGATTTTTTATCAATAGATATAGATGGTTGTGATTACTATATTTTTGAAAGTTTGATAGAATTCAGACCAAAAATTATTTGCATCGAGTTCAATCATTTAATACCAAACTCAGTTGAATTTATTCAAAAAAAGGATTTTTCCATTAAACAAGGTTGTAGTGCAAAATCTTTAATTCAATTAGGAAAAATAAAAAATTATGAAGTTGTTGCAAGCAGTCATTGCAATCTATTTTTTGTTGATAAATCATATTTTGAATTAATTTTAAAAGAAAGTATTTCTATAGATGATTTAATTGATGATAGTGAAATTAAGAATTTTATTTTTTGTGGTTATGACGGAAGTTTTCATACAACAAAACCTCTTAGATTAGGCTGGCATAAAATCAATATAAATAATGAAAAGATCCAACCTCTTCCTTCCTATATAAGACGTTTTCCTGATGATTATAATTTATTCCAAAAAATAATTTTTTATTTATATAGAGAGGTATTGAGCCCTGGTCGCTTTATCAAAAAATTCTTATCCAGGAAAAAATAATTATCTAATTTATTAAAGACATTGGATCTAATCTTGTTTGAAACCAATTAACTCTAAAATCTAAATGTGGTCCAGTTGATCGTCCAGTAGATCCAACTGTTCCAATTATATCTCCTTGAAGGACTTCATCACCAACGTTAACATTTAGAGTTTCTAAGTGAGAATAAATCGTAGAGATTCCATGACCATGATCCATAATAATTGTTCCACCTGTATAATATAAATCTACCTCAGCCATCGTAACCACTCCTGTGGCAGAGGATTTTATTTTAGTGCCTTTTTTAGTTGCAATATCTATTCCGTAGTGTGGCCATTTTGGTTTTCCATTAAGTATTCTTTGACTTCCATAAACACCACTAATAATTCCTTTAACGGGCATGATAAATTGATTTTTAAAAAAAGGTAAATCAGAATTAATTGCCCTTGCCTTACCAATTTTATTATTTTCTTCTTTAATTCTTTTATAAACTGACTCTGGAGGAGTTACTTTACTTTCCTCTAAACCATCAATTCGTTGAATATTATATTTTCTTTTAATGACTTTCTTAATTATCTTCTCTTTTTTTCCATTAATATATTTTGTAATTGTAACATCAAATTTTCTATCTCTATCAAGACCAAAAACAAAATAACCATCCTTACTCACTCTTACTTCTTTTTTATCAATAATAATTTTTGCTAATGGGTCAGTTAACCCAATAATATAATGACCTTGTACGAATTTACCTTTAAATTCAATCGCATTGAGATGAGTTGTGAAAAAAAAGATTATTATTAAAAATAATCTATATATTATTTTGCAGTCCATCCACCATCAACCAATAATGAAGTACCATTTATCATTGATGCTGCATCTGAAGCTAAAAAAACAGCAGCACTTGCTACATCTGAAAGCTCTGCAAACTTTCCTAAAGGGATATTTCCTAAAACTTCGTTTTTAAATTTTTTACTCTTAAGAAATTTTTTAGTCATAGGCGTAACAACAAATGTGGGACAAACTGTATTTACTCTAATATTATATTTAGCTAAATCAATGGACATTCCTTTTGTAAGTCCTTCTAAGCCAAATTTAGTCATGTTGTAAACACTTCTAATTGGACCACCAACATGACCCATTTGAGAAGACATATTAATAATAGCACCACCAACTTTTTTTCTATTTTTAGATTTAATCATTTTTAGAGCACACAGTTGAGCTAGATTAAAAGTAGCTATTGTATTTATCTTTACCAGATATTCCATATTTTTGGTTTTAACTTTTGTAAAGTGCTCTGGAATATTGTTACCCGCATTATTAATTAAAATATCAATTTTAGCTTGTTTATTAATTATTTCTTTAATCTGATTATAATTAGTAATGTCACAAACATAAGATCTGCATTTAGATTTAAGTTTTTTTATTATTTTTGAAACCTCATTTAAATCTTTTTGAGTTCTACTGATTATTACTAAATTTGCACCAGCCTCAGCAAGAGCTATTGCACATGCCCTTCCTATACCTTTGCCGGCACCAGTCACAACTGCCGTTTTATTTTTAAGGTTATAATTTTTTAAATACATTATAAAAATAATATTTGAATATCTGTGTAAATCAATTCAATAGCAACAATTAAAATTGCTAATAATCCAGCCCATGCTATCCATTTATATTTTTTTATCCAATTAGAAATTAATGTTGCAGCGAAAGCCATTAATACAATTGATAAAACTAAACCAAATACAAGTAAACTATAATGATCTCCTGCAGCTCCAGCAACTCCTAAAACGTTATCTAAACTCATAGTGAAGTCTGCTAATAAAATTGTCCAAATAGCTTTAAGAAAACTTGAATTATCTACTTTAATATTTTCATCATGATCGGAGCCTTTAATCACATCCGTATAAAGTTTATAAACTATATAGAGTAAAAGAATTCCACCAAGAAGTCTTAACCCAGTTATTTGTAACAAATAAGCAGTTAATAATGTTAAAATTATTCTTAGAATTACAGCACCACCAATTCCAAAAAAAATAATTTTTTTTCTTTGTTCCAAAGGAAATTTTGAAGCAACCATTCCAATAATAATTGCGTTATCTCCAGCTAAAACTAAATCAATTAATATTATTTGAGTTAAAATTGTTAATTGCTCTGGAGTAAATAAATCAGCAAACATTAACTTGTAAGTATCATATCAGCACCTTTTTCTGCAATCATTATTGTAGGTGCATTTGTATTTCCTGACGTAATGTTTGGCATAATTGATGCATCAATTACTCTTAAATTTTTAATTCCTTTTACATTTAATCTTTCGTCAACTACAGCCATATCATCTTGACCCATCTTACAGGTTCCAACTGGATGAAAAATAGTTTGAGTATAATCAGAACCAGCTTTAACTAATTCCTCATTATCATTTATATCAATTCCTGGCCTATACTCTTCAGGCTTATATTTTTTAAAAGTTTCAGACTCCATAACTATCTTTCTTGTAAGTTTTAACCCTTTTGCTGCTACCATTCGATCATGTTCAGTTGAAAGATAATTCATTTTTATTTTGGCGTATGTTCTTGAGTCTTTGTCTACAATACTTACGTTTCCTCTACTAGTCGGTCTTATATTTGAAACTGTAGGTGTAAAAGCATGAAAATCATGATTTTTAGTTGCACCCAACGTATCCATACTCATTGGTTGGACATGCCACTGAAGATCAGGCAATTCCAATGATGGATCACTTTTTGCAAACATGCACATTTGACTTGCACCCATAGTCATTGGTCCACTACGATTAAATATGTATTCTAAACCAATCATTAGATTTCCTATCAAACTATTTATTTTCTTATTAAGTGATTTAAGACCGTGAACTTTGTATATAGGTCTAAACATAAGATGATCTTGCAAATTTTCGCCTACACCCTTTAATTCATGAACTATTTCAATACCTAAATTTTTTAGTTGTTGAGAATTTCCTATTCCAGATGTTTGTAAAATCTGAGGAGAACCTATTGCTCCTGATGAAAGGATTATCTCTTTATTTGAAGTTATTTTTTTTAATTGATTTTCTTGCCAATATTCAACTTCTCTAGCAGTTTTATTTTCAAAATTAATTTTTTTCACATGAGCATTAGTAATAATAGATAAATTTTTTCTGTTTTTAATTGGATTCAAATATCCTACTGCAGTACTACATCTAAAACCGTCTTTTTCAGTTACCTGGAAGTAGCCACAACCATGATTATCGCCAGTGTTGAAATCTTTTGTTCTAGGAATACCAAATTCCTCAGCAGCATTTTGAAATTCATTTAAAAGAGGCAATTGAATTCTTTGATCTGAAACTGAAAGGGGTCCACCGACACCATGGAAATCGTTTTGCCCTCTTTCTTGATTTTCTGATTTGATAAAATAAGGAAGAACATCATCCCAGCCCCAACCAGTGTTTCCTAATTGACGCCAAACATCATAATCTCTACTTTGTCCTCTTATATAAAGTAGACCATTGATAGATGAACTCCCTCCTAGAGTTTTACCTCGAGGATAACGAATTGATCTATTATTCATTGTTTCATCTGGCTCAGTTTTGTAGCACCAATCTACAGATGGATTATGCATAGTTTTAAAATATCCAACGGGAATATGTATCCACGGATAAATATCTTTTCCACCAGCTTCAATTAACAATACTTTATTATTAGGGTTTTCTGAAAGCCTGTTAGCAAGTACACATCCTGCTGAACCTGCTCCAATAATTACATAATCAAAATTTTCCATTAATAGTTGAATAGTTTTTTTAATTTAAGTTATTTATTGTTTTTACACTTATATTAATCAATTGTCACTTGTGTCAGCATTGTTTTTCTGATTTTATGCAGCACGTTAAATTTAACTAACAAGAGGAAAAATAATGAAAAAAATCATTTCAATGTTATTTGCAACGTTATTAGTAATTGGATTTACTTCAAGTGCTAACGCTGCAAAAACACTAAAATGTCAAACAGTACTTAACACTAAGGCTGATGAAGTAAAGATGTTAAAAGACTTTACTGACACTGTTACAACTTTAACAGGTGGATCTCTTAAATTTGAAATCTTACCGGCTGGAGCAGTTGTTGGTGTAAAAGAAACTTTAGATGCTGTTGACAAAGGTTTGATCGATTGTGGATTCGCATGGACACATTATTGGTCAGGAGACCATCCTGCGGCTATGCTATTTGGTTCGCCAGTAGCTGGTGGTGGAGTTGGTATAGATAACATAGCTTTCTTATCATGGTTTCAATATGGTGGTGGTAAAGAATTATACGACCAACTTTGGAAAGAAATGGGAAGAGATATTAAAGGATTTATGATTCAACCAGTTGGACCAGAGGCTTTAGGTTGGTTTCCAAAACCAATTAAAGATATGGCTGATTTTAGAAAATATAAATTCAGAACTCCTCCAGGAATTCCAGGACAAACTTACAAAGATATTGGTATAGCATCTGTTGCTATGGGTGGTGGAGATATTCTACCAGCTTTAGAAGCAGGAACTATCGATGCTGCTGAGTGGTGTTGTCCAAAACCAGACTTAACATTTGGTTTCCAAAAAGTATTAAAGCACTATTACTTACAAGGTTTACACCAAGTAGTAGTAAATGCTGACTTTTACATTACTGGAAAAACTTATAATGCTATGAGTGATCATGAGAAGAAGTCTCTTGAAGTTGCAGCTAATGCTTCATTAGCTAAATCTTTAAGTTACAGAATCTATGAGAACGGAAAAGCTTTACAAGAGCTAACTACTAAACACGGAGTAATCTTAGAAGATACACCTTCTGATTATTTCACAGAATATATGGCTGCAGCAAAAGCTTCTTTAAATAAGAATGCTGCTGAAAATAAATTCTTTAACGAAGTTTATACTTCAATGAAGAAATTTGCTGATATAGCCGTTCCTTTCTGGAGTGGTGCTCAAATGTCTAATGCGAAGCTAGGAATGGCTCACGCAGCAACATTAAAGTAATCAGTAATTAATCTTAATTTATTAGAGCGGACTTTTACAGTCCGCTCTAGTTTTTTTACAAGAATTTTATGGCAGACGAACCAGGTAAACTTGATATATCAGATGAAATGATAGCCGAAAGGCGAGGTGGTTCAGGAAAAATGCCCGAAGACATGCCGTCATGGATGGCAAAATCTATTATTAATATTGATAAGTTTAGTAAGTGGATTGGAAATATTGTTTGCTGGATTTTAATGCCACTTATTTTTGCAATGACTTATGAAGTACTTGCAAGAAAACTTTTTTTAGCACCAACTATTTGGGCCTATGATATAAGTCGTTTTTTATATGGCGCACTTTTTATGTTAGGTGCAGGTTATGCTCTTTCTAGAGGAGTACATATCAGGGCTGACTTTTTATACAGAAATTTTAAAATTAAAAACCAAGGTCTTATTGATTTTTGGTTATATCTTTTGTTTTATTTTCCAGGACTGATTGTTTTTCTTTATATGACTATTGGTTATGTGGGAGAGTCAATTCAGAGAGGTGAGAGAGGCATGGATACTACTTGGATGCCTTATATGTGGCCAATAAAAACATGCTTGCTAGTGGGTATAGTTTTTTTACTTATTCAAGGCATATCTGAATTATTTAAAAGTTATTGGGCAGCCAAAAAAGGTGAATGGCCTGGAGAGTCTAAATGATAGCTGAGTTTATTGATCCAGCGATATTAGGTTTTATTTTAGTCGGAGTAATGCTTTTTGCAATTTTTGTAGGATTTCCAATTTCATTTACTTTAATATTTTTAGGTTTTGTATTTGGTTATTTAGGCTTTGGAAAATTAGTTTTTTACTTAATGACACTCCAATTTTCTATGGTTATGACCGAACAAACTCTCGCTGCAGTCCCACTCTTTGTATTTATGGGAATTATGATGGAACAAGCTGGACTTATGGAGAGATTATTTTCAGCATTTCAAATGATGTTAGCAAAAGTTAAAGGCTCTTTATATTATGCAGTTTTATTTGTTTCTGTAATCTTTGCTGCGGCAACAGGAATTGTTGGAGCTTCAGTTACAATTCTTGGAATAATGGCAGCAAAATCAATGAATAGATCTGGTTATGATGTAAGACTTGCTGCCGGAACAATTACCGCAGGAGGAACTTTAGGAATTTTAATTCCCCCAAGTATTATGCTTGTAGTCATGGGGCCAATTATGGAAATTCCAGTAATTGATTTATTTGCAGCAGCAATAATTCCAGGAATTCTTTTAGCAAGTTTATATGCAGGTTACACAACAATAAGATGTATGATTAATCCTAAATTAGGACCAGTGCTTCCTGACGACATGAGAGCAGCTAGCATGAAAGAAGTATGGATTGAATTTTTTTTAGGATTAGTGCCACCAGCAGCTTTAGTATTTGCGGCATTAGGAAGTATTTTATTTGGATTTGCTACGCCAACAGAAGCAGCAGGTTGTGGAGCAATGGGAGCTTTATTACTTTCATTAGCCTACAAAAAATTAACTTTATCTAAATTACAAGAAGCTTTAGTAAAAACACTTGAGATAACAGCCTTGATAATGGTTTTGGTTGCTGCTTCAAACTTTTTTGGTGCTGTATTTGCAAGATTAGGGACACCGACTTTATTGACTGAATTTTTATTAGGCTTGGAAATGAATAAATATTTAATTCTAGCAATGATAATGGTCATGATATTTTTATTAGGATGGCCGTTAGAGTGGGTGCCAATTGTGATGATAATTGTTCCAATTATTTTACCACTAGTGGAAGCACTAGGGTTTAATTTAACTTGGTTTGCTATATTAGTGGCAGTCAATTTGCAAACCGCCTGGTTATCTCCTCCTGTAGCCTTATCGGCTTATTTTTTAAAGGGTGTTGTACCTGAATGGGATCTTAAAGATATTTATTATGGAATGATGCAATTTATGGTATTACAAGTAATTGGATTGATCTTAATTATAATTTTTCCAAAGATCGCTTTATGGTTACCAACTCTCTTATATGGACAGTAGAAAATTAAAGTTTTATATTGTCTAAGTGAGTCAACAAAAATCAAAAAATTTAATCAATTGGGAATTAGTTACAGTAAATCCAAATAATAAGAATTGGGATTGGAAAGATTTATTCTGTTATTGGGGCGTTAATATCCAGAGTGTTATTGGTTTTTCTTTAATTACCTCACTATACTTAATCTATAATTTAAATACTTTTGTAGTTATTTTTGGAACTCTATTAGGAACTCTATTAGTATATTTTTTCTCAAATATAATTGGCAAACCTTCTCAGAAATTTGGATTACCATTTGTTGTTCTTTTAAGATCTTCTTTAGGCTTTAGAGGAGCTCAATATTTTGGATTGTTAAGGTGCTTTGTTGGAATTTTTTTATTTGGTATTCAAACATATTTTTTGTCTAAAGCCTTTGCTTTTCTTATAAGAATAAGTATTTTTTATTTCAATTCCTCTTTTTTAAACCAAGATATTTTTTTTAATTTCATATTAGCAATGAATATAATTGATTGGAGTGCAATTATTATTGCCATTATTTTTCAAGTTATGCTTTTTAGCTTAGGAATGAATTTTAATAAAAAGTTAATTCGTTTTTCAGCTCTAGCAGTTTATTTCGGAATGCTTTTATTTTTCTTTGCTGTGTTTTTAAGTGATGTTAAATTAACATATAGTGCTTTTTTGAATGCTTTGAATTTTAATAATTTCTCAATAATTAATAACATTGGACCTCTAATAACTGTTGCTGGTACTGTATTTGCATATTTTGCGATAATAATTTTAAGTTTTGGAGATTTTTCACGTTATATTAAAGATGAAAAAGAATTGAACAAAGGTAACTTAAGCTTACTCTTAAATTTAATTATTTTTTCTTTTTTTGCTTTATTTATCGTTTCAGGTGTAGACATATTTTTAAAACAAGATCCTGAAAATTTAGACAGAATACTGACAAATCCTACAGACATAATTGGAAAGATTGATGATTTATTAATTGCTAATCTCGCTTTAGTATTTATTGTAATAGCATCGGCTTCTACAAATTTAATAGCAAATTTTATACCGTCTCAATATACTTTGATAAATTTTATGCCATCTTCTTTATCTTTAAAAAGTTCAAGTTATATTATTGCGTTCTTAGGTTTCTTTATTGGAATTTTTTGGCTTACTTATTTTAGTCAAATTGGAATATTATCTTTGATAGATACTCTTGGCGCTTTCTTTGGTCCTTTATTTGGAGTTATGATTTCAGATTATTATTTTGTGAAAAAAGGAACATTAATTAATAAAGATATCTATTCTTTAGAAAATAATGGAGCATATTATTACTCTGGTGGTTGGCATATTAAGGGAGTCTATTCATTAATTTTAGGTTTTGTTTTTTCAGCATCAACTATTTGGAATAATAGTTTAATGTATCTACATTCTTATTCTTGGATAATGGGAGCATTAATTTCTGCCTTTGTGTATTATCTATTAGCAAGAAAATAAACAAATGAATAAAATTAAATTTGATTTTAAAAATAAAACAGCAGTAATAACTGGTGGTGCTCAGGGTTTTGGATTTGATATTGCAAAAAGATTTCTAAATTCTGGAGCAAGAGTTATAATTTGGGACATAGACTCAAAAATGATTGAAAAAGCAGTAAAGGACCTAAATAATCAAAATTTAAGTTCAAATGTGATTGATGTTTCAAATTATAAAGAGGTCGAAGATTGTACTAATGAAATAAATAAAAAATCTAATATAGATATTTTGATAAATAATGCTGGAATTACTGGTCCTACCTCAACGCTTTGGGAGTATGATGTAGAGATGTGGAAAAAAGTTGTTGATATTAATTTAATGGGAACTTTTAATTGCTGTAGAGCAGTAGTCCCTAATATGATTAAAAATAATTATGGAAGAATAGTTAATGTAGCCTCTGTTGCTGGAAAAGATGGCAATGCTAACGCGAGTGCATATAGTGTAGGCAAAGCAGGAGCGATTGGATTAACGAAATCCTTGGGTAAAGAGCTTGCAGATAAAAATATAGCAGTAAACGCAGTAACTCCTGCGGGTGCCAAAACTAGAATTCTGGATCAAATGACCAAAGAACACGTACAAAGAATGCTATCAAAAGTACCAAGAGGTAGATTTCTTGAAGTTGAAGAGTTTACTTCTCTTGTTTGCTGGTTATCTTCAGAGGAAAATACTTTCTCAACTGCAGCAGTTTTTGATATCAGTGGGGGTCGTTCTACCTATTAACTTCTTGGTTTCGGTTCTAATATCTTAGTCTGATTTAGTTTAATTCTACCAAATTTCACATCTTTTGACATGACTGGAGCAAAAATCATTATTGACCAGTAAATTAAGAGAATAAAAATGGAAATTGTCTTCATGATTATTATATATAATTAGAAATTGATTTTTGATTGTTTAAATTTTGTCAAAATAATGTATTAACAATTTTTTTTAGAAATTTATGAAAATAATTTTAAAATTTTTAGTTATTATTTTTTTATCGATAGAAATAAGTACTGCTGATGTAATAAGTGTATTTGAATTTACTGAATCTGAGCTTTCAAAACTTGAAGTTAGAAAAGTAAGAGGTGCCGATAATAATACGAATTATAGCGTGGGATCAAACGAAAGGGGCAATTTTCTAAAAGCTGTAGCTGATAATGCCGCTTCCGGTCTAGGAAAAGAAGTCAAAATTAATCTAAATGAGACGCCTTTCATAAATATTACATGGAAAGTTGAAAAAGATTTGTCTGGCATTAAAGAAAATTCGAAGAAAGGACATGATTTTGCAGCGAGAGTTTTTGTCATAAAAAAGACTGGTGCAACACTACTATCCAATAGAGCAATAAACTATGTATTTTCAAGTAATAATGAAATTGGATTTAATTCAGCAAGTCCATACACCAAAAAATCTATAGATAATGTTTTATCTACGACTAAAAATAATCTCAATAAATGGGTTACCGTTAAGACAAATGTTAAAGAAGATTTTAAAAAGTTTCACAATTTGGATGTAAATGAACTTGATGGGCTAGCCATCATGTCTGACACAGATAATTCTAAAATGAAAGCAATTGCCTATTTTCAAAATATCTATTTTTCAGCAAATTGATGAAATTTTTGATATAATTTTCTCAAATGCATGAAAATTTCTTTCATAAGTTAAAAGTTTATTATGAGGATACCGACTCTGGTGGTGTAGTTTATTATGCTAATTATCTAAAATATTTAGAAAGAGCTAGAACTGAAGCTTTGTTCTCGATTGGTTTTAGTAATAAAATAGTGCAGGATAAATATAATTCATTAATTGTCGTTAAATCGTGCAATATTGAATATAAAAAATCTTCTCATTTGGAAGATGAATTGATTGTAAGATCTTTTGTAAAATCAATTACTAAAACTTCATTTTTTATGAATCAAATAATTACTAAGGGAGAAGAGGTCATTGTAGAGGCTCAGGTTCATTTAGTTTTTGTAAACAAAGAGGGAAAACCTGTAAAAATTCCAGATGAAATATATTCTAATTTTAAACCTTATTTTTGTGATACTATTAAAACTTAGCGAGTTTTTTTGCTTTTTTAAATAAATCTACCATCATTTTATTCGAAATAAGTTTTGTGTTAACATTTCTTGGACTTGGATGATAACTAGATAAAATAATTATACCATCAGGTAATAATTGAGATTTACCATGTTCGAAAATAAATTTTTGTCTTATATCAAATTTTTGTTTATATAATTTTATACAATTATCAAAAGCAACTTTACCCAATGCAACAATTACTTTTAGTCTTTTTAAAGATAGTATTTCTTCATTAAAAAAATTGGAACAATTAGATATTTCATTACTTAAAGGTTTGTCTTCAGGTGGCACGCATTTAAGTATATTGGTAATATAAGTGGATTTTAACTTTAAATTATCATTTAAATTTTTTGAATATGGATAATTTGAAATGCCTACTTCGTATAAACATTTAAATAAAAAATCTCCTGATTTATCTCCTGTAAAAGCTCTGCCTGTTCTTGTGCCACCATGAGCTGCAGGGGCAAGTCCAATAATAGCTAATCTTGAATTTAAATTTCCAAAACCAGGAACAGGTTTACCCCAGTAGACTTCATTTATATTTTGTTTTCTTTTTTGTGTGCTTATTTTTCGAACAAATTTAACTAGTCTCGGACATTTTTTGCAATTAACTATTGTTTTGTTTAAATTTTCTAATCTAATATTCATTTATGAAATTTTTAAGATTCTTTTTAATAATATTTATATCTTTAACATCATCAGTTAAAGCAGATTTCAATAAAAAATTATTAAATCAACTCGAAGATGGTGGAAAATTAATATTTATTAGACATGCATATGCACCTGGAAGTGGCGATCCAAGTAATTTCAATTTAAACGATTGTTCCACTCAAAGAAATTTAAGTGAGGAGGGGAGAGAACAAGCAGCATATATTGGTGAATTTTTTAGAAACAAAAAAATAAAAATAGATAAAGTTTTATCTAGTGAGTGGTGCAGATGCAAAGAAACTTCTTTAATAGCATTCAGTAATTATCAAACTAAAAAATTTCTTAACTCGTTTTATAGCTCAAAATTTGCTAAAAATAAGAAATCTCAAATGATTAATTTAAAAAGATATATTAATAGTTGGAAAAGTGATAAAAATTTAGTCTTAGTCACTCATTATGTTGTGATATCTGAGGTGTTAGATTATGCGCCAAGCTCAGGTGAAGTTGTAATTACAGATAAAAATTTTAACATATTAGACAATATTCGAATAGATTATTAAGATTATGTCATCTAAAAAAGCTATGAAACTTGCTCAAAAACAAGCTTATGCTAAGCATCGAAGCAATATTAGTAATAATAAATTTCAGTTAAAAAAAAAATTTTTAATTAAAAGCAAGAAAAAATAACCAAATTACTCTTTTTCTTTTTTTTCGGCAAAAAAAATACCTATTAAGAGTAGAGCAGTCCAACCTAGTCCTAATAAACCTTTTAATATATTTGTCTCTGCACTCCATATATCTAAAAATAATGCACCAAAAATTAATCCCAATATATAGATAATAATTACTATTGAAGTTTTACTCATTTTTTAAACTTTTTTTAAAAAGAGAAATACCATTATTAATTTTATAAGTATAGGACTCTTCGAAGCTTTTTAACTGCCACCCTGATAATCTTTTTTTTATTAATTCTATGTTATCTTTTTTCCACTCATCGGTTGTATTTTCTTGTTTCCAAATTTTTTTTTCTTCATTATTTCTGCCACAACCATAGCAATATCCAGTTTTAGGATCAGTTTTACAAATACTAATACAAGGTGAAATAATCATATTTATATTATAAAGGAATAATAATAAATTTTATAATAAATGTCGTTGGACAAATAGTTTCAATAATATATAAAACCTCTAAATTTGTGGGGCGATGGCGGAATTGGTAGACGCGTCGGTCTTAGGAACCGATAGAGCAATCTGTGAAGGTTCGAGTCCTTTTCGCCCTACCATTTAGATATTTTATGAAAGTTACAGTAGAAAATAAAAAAGGTTTAAATAAAGATTTAAAAATTTTCATCGATAAGAAAATAATGAATTCTTATATGGATGAAAAATATGAGGAAATAAAAGGTTCAGTAAATTTAAAAGGCTTCAGACCTGGAAAAGTTCCAAAAGAAGTTTTAAAAAGACAATTTGGTAAGGCTGTATTTGGTGAAGTTTTAGACAAAGTACTTAAAGAAACCTCAACAAAAGCATTAGAGGAAAACAAAATTAAACCCGCTGGACAACCTAAGTTGGATTTAAAAACTTATGGGGAAGATAAAGATTTAGAATATGTTATATCAGTAACTGAGTTACCTAAGGTAGATATCAAAGCTATAGAAAATATAAAATTTGATCAATACACAGTTAAGATTGAAGATACTGAGGCAGACAAGAGAATAAATGAAATAGCAAAAAATCAACCGAATTTTAAAGAGGCAAAACCAGATATAAAATCTAAGGAAGGAGATTTAGTTATTTTTGATTATAATGCCTCTATTGATGGCAAACCGTTTAAAGGTGGAGAGGGAAAAAATAGCCAACTTACATTAGGAAAAGATTTATTTTTAAAAGGATTTGATAAACAATTAGTTGGAGTTAAAAAAGATGATGAGAAGATTGTTAATGCTATACTTCCTGAAAATTTTCCTGAAAAAGAATTAATTAACAAAAAGGCACAATTTAAGTGCAAGATCATTTCAGTAAAAAATCCTGAGAAAGTAGAGATCAATGATGAATTTGCAAAAAATTTAGGTGCTAAAGATTTAAAAGATTTAAAATTATTAATTTCTAAACAAATTAATGATGAGTATAAAAATTCATTAGATCGACTTACTAAAAATCAAATTTTAAAAGAAATAGAAAAATTTAAAGTGAATGAAATACCTGAAAATTTAATTGATGAAGAGATTAAGGTTTTATCTCAGGGAATGTCAGAAAAAGATGCAAAAGAAAGTAGAAAAAATTTTGAAGAAGTTGCAAAAAAAAGAATTAAAGTTGGATTAATATTGAATGAAGTAGGTGAAAAAAATAATATAAAAGTCTCTGAACAAGAACTTCAAGCTGAAATCCAAAAACAAATTAGAATGATGCCTGGCCAAGAAAAGATGGTAATGGATTTTTATCAAAAAAATCCATCAGCTGTTGCGAGTTTAAGAGGAACTGTCTATGAAGAAAAAATTTTAAGTCACATAAAAGATAAAGCCAAAGGTAACAAAAAAGAAATATCAAAAGATGAGGCAGAAAAAATTCTAAAACAATCTCAAAATCAGGAAGAAAAGATTAATGAAGAGAACAAAAGTGAAAAAGATACAAAAAAAGCTCCAACTAAAAAAGAAACAGTGAAAAAGACTAGTTCAAAATCTTCTAAATCAAAAACATCTCCGAAAAAAACAAAAAAAGTTAGCAAAAAGTAATCTCAAGTTGTATAAGTAAAACGAATCAACTTATGAGTAAAATTTTATCAGAACATATGAGTAATTTAGTACCTATGGTTGTTGAACAATCCAATAGGGGTGAACGTGCATACGATATTTATTCTAGACTTTTAAAAGAAAGAATTATTTTTTTAACTGGGCAAATAAATGATAACGTAGCATCTTTAGTAACAGCCCAACTTTTATTTTTAGAAGCTGAAGATCCCAAAAAAGAAATCTATTTATATATAAATAGTCCGGGAGGCTTGGTGACTGCTGGTCTAGGTATTTATGACACAATGCAATATGTTAAACCAAATATTTCAACTTTATGTATTGGACAGGCAGCTTCTATGGGATCTTTTTTACTAGCTGCTGGCACTAAAGGAAAAAGATTTTCTCTACCAAATTCTAGGATTATGGTTCATCAACCTTCAGCTGGATTTCAAGGACAAGCTACTGATATTGAAATTCATGCAAATGAAGTTTTATCGTTAAAAAAAAGATTAAATGAAATTTATTCTAAACATACCGGTAAAACTGTAGATGAAATTAAATCTGCATTAGAAAGAGATAATTTTATGACTGCTGACTCTGCTAAATCTTTTGGATTAATAGACGAAGTTGTGGAAAAAAGATCTTAAAATACCATATGTTGAATTATCATTATTCCAAACTTGATATACATAAGTCTTTTATAATAAAGTATCTTTATTGATTCGTTTAAAATTTTATGAGCACAAATAATAAAAATATACTTTACTGTTCCTTTTGCGGAAAAAGCCAACATGAAGTTAGAAAACTTATAGCTGGACCTACAGTTTTTATATGTGATGAGTGTGTTGAGTTATGTATGGATATTATCAAAGAGGAAAGCAAAGATACTTTTGTTAAACATCAAGATGGTTTGCCTTCACCAAAAGAAATTTGTGCAGTTTTAGATGATTATGTAATTGGCCAAAATCATGCAAAAAAAGTTTTATCTGTTGCAGTTCATAATCATTATAAAAGATTGAATTATGAAAATAAGACAAGTAAAAATGTTGAACTAGCAAAATCAAATATTCTTTTAGTTGGTCCAACAGGTTGTGGAAAAACTTTGTTAGCTCAAACTTTGGCTAGGATTTTAGATGTTCCATTTACAATGGCAGATGCCACAACTCTTACTGAAGCAGGTTATGTTGGTGAGGATGTAGAAAATATAATTTTAAAATTATTACAAGCAGCAGACTATAATGTTGAAAAAGCTCAAAGGGGAATTGTTTATATTGATGAGGTTGATAAGATAAGTAGAAAATCTGAAAATCCTTCAATTACAAGAGATGTATCAGGTGAGGGAGTACAACAAGCTTTATTAAAAATAATGGAAGGTACAATTGCAAGCGTTCCTCCTCAAGGTGGTAGAAAACATCCTCAACAAGAATTCTTGCAAGTAGATACAACTAACATTTTATTTATTTGTGGTGGTGCTTTTGCTGGACTGGACAAAATTATTTCACAAAGAGACAAAGGTAGTTCTATTGGGTTTGGAGCTGACGTGAAAAATTTAAAAGATAAAAAAACTGGTGAATGGATGAAAGGTTTAGAACCTGAAGACTTATTAAAATATGGATTGATACCTGAATTTATAGGTCGATTACCTATGATTGCTACATTAGAAGATTTAGATGAAAAATCTTTAATAAAAATACTTCAAGAACCAAAAAATTCTTTGATTAAACAATATCAGGAACTATTTAAACTTGATGGAGCAAAGCTTACATTCAAAGAAAATGCTTTAAAGGAAATAGCTCAGAAAGCTATCAAAAAGAAAACTGGAGCAAGAGGATTAAGGTCAATTCTAGAAAATACATTGTTAAAAACTATGTACGATCTTCCAAGTAAAGATAATATAGAAGAAGTAATTGTAGATGCTTCAGCAGTAAAAGGTCTGAGCCAACCAATCGTAGTACACTCTAAAAACGACAATAAAACCAAGTCTGACAAAACGTCAGCGGCTTAATATCCTTAATAAAGACGAAAAAGGTATTGCAATATAGATTATAATATCCATATTTAGAGCTATGGACGTAAAACTATCATCACCACTTTTACCTCTTAGAGATATTGTGGTCTTTCCGAGTATGGTCATTCCTTTATTTGTGGGTAGAGATAAATCCATCTCAGCATTAAATGAGGTAATGAAAAAAGACAAAAAGATTGTATTAGTTACTCAAAAAAATTCAGAAATAGATGACCCTAAAAAAACAGATATTTTTATGTATGGCTGTGAGGGTAATATTCTTCAATTACTTAAACTACCAGATGGAACAGTAAAAGTTTTAGTGGAAGGATTAAAAAGGGTTAAAATTTTAGATTTTAAAGATAATGAAAAATTTATTTCATGTGATTATTCAATTTATAGCGATCTAGCCAATAAAGATGAAGATCTATATCCATTAGCGGCTACAGCGGTGAGAAGATTAGAAAAATTAACTTCAATAAATAAAAAAATTTCAAGCGAAACAATTAATTCAATTAAACAGTTAAAAGATCCTTCTCAAATCGCAGATAATATAGCCTCACATATATCAGCTACAATTTCTGAAAAACAACAAATTTTCGAAACTGTAGATGTTAAAAAAAGATTGAATGCTATCATCAAAATAATGGAGAATGAGACAAGCATTATAGGTGTTGAAAAAAGAATTAGAGGTAGGGTTAAAACTCAAATGGAAAAGACTCAAAGAGAATATTATTTGAATGAACAATTAAAAGCTATTCAGAAAGAACTAGGTGAAATAGAGGATGGAAAAGATGAAAGCTCAAGCCTAAACAAAGCAATACTTAAAGCAAAAATGCCAAAAGATGTTGAAAAAAAATGTATGCAAGAACTTAAGAAGTTGAAAAATATGAGCCCAATGTCTGCAGAAGCAACTGTAGTAAGAAATTATTTGGATTGGATGACAGAATTACCATGGCATAAAAAAAGTGAGGTTGATATTGATTTAACTAAAGCATTAAGTATTCTTGATAAAGATCATTTTGGTTTAGAAAAAGTGAAAGAGAGAATAGTTGAGTTTTTAGCAGTTCAAAAAAGAATGGAAAAGATTAAAGGTCCAATTTTATGTCTGATTGGTCCTCCAGGTGTCGGAAAAACTTCTTTAGGAAAATCAATTGCAAAAGCTACGAATAGAGAATTTGTGAGAATGTCTGTTGGTGGCATGAGAGATGAGGCTGAAATTAGAGGTCATAGAAGAACTTATATAGGTTCTTTACCAGGAAAAATAATTCAGATGATGAAAAAAGCTGGAACAAAAAATCCATTAATCTTATTAGATGAAATTGATAAGATTGGTAATGATTATAGAGGAGATCCATCATCTGCATTATTAGAGGCTTTAGATCCAGAACAAAACACAACATTTAATGATCATTACTTAGAAGTTGATTATGATTTATCTGACGTAATGTTTGTAACAACAGCTAATACACTAAATATCCTGCCTCCATTGTTAGATAGAATGGAAGTAATTAGATTAGCTGGATATACAGAAGATGAAAAAATAAATATTGCTAATAAATTTTTACTTCCAAAACAAATAAAAGATAATGGTGTTAAAGATAACGAGATGAAATTAGAAGATAATATAATAAAGGAAGTAATAAGAAGTTACACAAAAGAATCTGGAGTAAGAAATTTAGAGAGAGAAATTTCTAAAATTGCAAGGAAAGTAGTAAAAAAAGTTGTTTCAGGCGAGGAAAAAGAAGTGATTGTAAATCCTAAAAATTTATCAGATTTTCTTGGAGTACCGAAATATAAGTTTGGTGAGTTAGAAGCAGAAAACAGGGTTGGTATAGTGACTGGTTTAGCCTGGACAGAATACGGTGGAGAAATTTTAAAAATTGAGACAGTTACAATGCCTGGAAAAGGTAAAATGCAAATAACAGGTAAACTTGGTGATGTAATGCAAGAGTCTGTTAAAGCTGCAAAATCTTTTGTTAGATCTAAATGTTTAGAATATGGAATCATTCCTCCATTATTTGAAAAAAAAGATTTCCACATTCATGTACCTGAAGGAGCTACGCCAAAGGATGGTCCATCAGCCGGTATAGGTATGGTAACATCTATAGTTTCATCAATTACTAACATACCTACAAGAAAAGATATAGCTATGACAGGTGAAGTTACAATCACTGGTCAAGTTCTTCCTATAGGAGGTTTGAAAGAAAAATTACTTGCAGCCCACAGAGCAGGAATTAAAGAGGTTTTGATACCAAAAGAAAATGAAAAAGATTTAGTTGATATGCCAAAAAAAATAATCGATGAAATTAAAATCACGCCTGTTGAAAATGCTGATGAAGTTTTAAAAATTGCACTAACTAAAGAACTTAAAAAAATAGAATGGGTTGAGGTTGATATTTCAAAAAAAGACGACAAATCTCAAGCTAGTATTCAATAATAATTAATTTACATTATCTAAACCATGATGTATTAGTGAACATCATTTTTTTGGGCGGTTAGCTCAGTTGGTAGAGCATCTCGTTTACACCGAGGGGGTCAAAGGTTCGAGTCCTTTACTGCCCACCAAAATGAATCAAAAGTGGGGGTGTAGCTCAGTTGGTTAGAGCGATCGCCTGTCACGCGATAGGTCGAGGGTTCGAGTCCCTTCACTCCCGCCACTTATCTAATTTAAGGCTGATAATCGTTATCAATTGACCTGTATATTTTGAATAATGTGACCTAACACCACTTCATCTAGCTTTAAAAAATGATATATATTCCACCATGACTGCGGAATTTTTAAAAGATTATTTACCTATAATTTTGTTCCTAATTATAGCATTAGGACTAAGTTGTGCATTTATAGTAATCAATTTTATCTTATCTCCAAAAAATCCTGATCCAGAGAAATTGTCTGCTTATGAATGTGGATTCGAACCGTTCCAGGACTCAAGAATGGAATTTGATGTTAGGTTTTATTTAGTTGCAATACTATTTATAATTTTTGATCTTGAGATTGCATTTTTATTTCCGTGGGCAATCTCTCTTGGAAACATTGGTATCTTAGGTTTTACGTCAATGATGATTTTTTTATTCATACTTACAGTTGGTTTCATTTATGAATGGAAAAAAGGTGCATTAGACTGGGAATAGAATATAAAAAAATGAATAATAAATTAGATCAAGTACCTCAGGAATTTAAACAATTAGCTAAAGACTTTAGCGAAAAAGGTTTTATTACGACTTCATTGGAGAATCTAGTTAATTGGTCAAGATCAGGTTCGTTACATTGGATGACTTTTGGACTAGCTTGCTGTGCTGTTGAAATGATGCAAACAGCAATGCCAAGATATGATTTAGAGAGATTTGGTGCTGCACCAAGAGGCTCACCGAGACAATCAGATGTAATGATAGTAGCTGGAACTTTAACTAATAAAATGGCTCCTGCTTTGAGAAAGGTTTACGATCAAATGCCAGAACCAAGATATGTAATTTCTATGGGAAGTTGCGCCAATGGTGGCGGTTATTATCACTATTCATATTCTGTTGTAAGAGGATGTGATCGAATAGTTCCAGTTGATATTTATGTTCCTGGATGTCCACCCTCAGCAGAGGCATTATTGTATGGGATAATGCAATTACAAAAAAAAATTAGAAACAAAGGATCTTTTGAGAGATAAAAATGAATAATTTATTAGATTTAGAAAAAAGAATTAATTCAGAATTAACAACTAAAATTAAAAATTCTAAGATCAATCATGACCAAATTTTTTTAGAAATTGATAAGGAAAATTTGATAGATGTAACTCAATTTATTAAAACCCATAAAGATATGAGGTTTAGACAACTTATAGATATTACAGTTGTAGATTATCCTGAAAAGACTCAAAGATTTAAAATTGTTTACCTATTTCTAAGCCATGAGTTTAATCAACGAATTGTCCTTAGTTATTTTATCAATGAGAATGAAGTAATTTCTTCATTAACCACGATTTTTCCTTCTGCAAATTGGATGGAAAGAGAAGTTTTTGATATGTATGGAGTTAATTTCAAAAATCATCCCGATTTAAGAAGAATTCTCACAGATTATGGTTTTGAGGGTCACCCATTAAGAAAAGATTTTCCTTTAACAGGACATACTGAAGTTAGGTACAGTGAAGAGGCTAGTAAAGTAGTTAGTGAACCAGTTAAATTAGAACAAAATTATAGAAATTTTGATTACCAAAGTCCTTGGGAAGGTACAAAGTATATAAAAGAACAAACTAAAAATAATGACAAAAAAAATTAAAAATCTAAATTTGAATTTTGGACCTCAACATCCAGCTGCACATGGTGTTTTAAGGCTTATTCTTGAACTTGATGGAGAGGTAGTTGAAAAGGCTGATCCCCATATTGGTTTACTACATCGAGGAACTGAAAAGTTAATTGAAAATAAAACATACATGCAGGCAGTTCCATATTTTGATCGTTTAGACTATGTTGCTCCAATGAATCAAGAGCATGCGTTTGCTTTAGCTATAGAAAAAATCTTAAAAATTGAAGTTCCAATAAGAGCTCAATTTATAAGAGTCATATTTTGTGAAATAGGTAGAATTTTAAGTCATATTTTAAATGTTACAACTCAAGCTTTGGACGTTGGAGCTTTGACTCCTTCACTCTGGGGTTTTGAGGAAAGAGAAACTTTAATGACATTTTATGAGCGTGCCTCAGGTTCAAGATTGCATGCAAATTATTTTAGAGCTGGAGGTGTTCACCAAGACTTACCTGCAGGATTAGAAGACGATATAAGTAATTTTTGTGAAAGATTTCCAAAAATTATAAATGACTTAGAAAATTTATTAACTGATAATAGAATATTTAAGCAAAGAAATGTTGATATAGGAATTGTTACAAAAGAGGATGCTCTTGATTATTCTTTTACAGGAGTAATGATTAGAGGCTCAGGTATTCCTTGGGATTTAAGAAAATCACAACCATATGATTGTTATGAACAATTAGAATTTAAAATACCAGTTGGAAAAAATGGCGATTGTTATGACAGATATTTATGTAGAATAGAGGAGATGAAAGAAAGTGTATCAATCATTAAACAATGTTTATCTAAAATTGAAAAAGGTCCAATTAAAAGTTCAGATGGTAAAATTAGTCCACCACCAAAAAAAGATTTAAAACAATCGATGGAAGCTTTAATTCACCATTTTAAATTGTTTACTGAGGGTTATCGTGTGCCAAAAGATGAAATTTATACTGCAGTAGAAGCGCCCAAAGGTGAGTTTGGTGTTTATTTAATATCTGATGGAACAAATAAACCATATAAATGTAAAATTAGAGCTCCAGGTTTTTCTCATTTACAGTCAATGGACTATTTAATTAGAGGTCATATGCTTGCAGATGTTCCTGCAGTACTAGGTTCTTTAGATATTGTTTTTGGAGAGGTGGATAGATGAGTCTAAGAAGACCCGCTAAAGATCAACCAGAAAAATTTGAGTTTAATACTTCATCATTAGATGCTGCAAACAAAGTTATAACTAAATATCCAAAGGGTAAACAACAGAGTGCAGTAATGGCGTTACTTTATATAGCACAAAAACAAAATGATAATTGGATACCTTTAGCTGCTATGAAATATATAGCTAAATTTTTAGACATGCCGTACATAAAAGTTTATGAAGTTGCAACTTTTTATACTATGTATAATTTATCACCGGTTGGTAAATATTTTGTTCAAGTATGTACAACAACTCCTTGCATGATAAGAGGTGCTAACAAACTAGTAGAAGCGTGCAAAGAAAAAATTTCAAAAAATGAGTCAGAACTATCAACTGATAAAAGTTGCTCTTGGATGGAGGTTGAATGTTTAGGTGCATGTGTGACTGCTCCCATGATGCAAATTAATGATGAATACTATGAAGATCTTAATAAAGAAAAAACTGTTGAGATTTTAGATAAAATTTTAAAAGGTGAAACTCCAAAACCAGGTTCATATAAAGGAAGAGTAAATAATGAACCAGAAAATAACAGAAAAACATTAATGGAATTTAAAAATGCTTAAAGATCAAGATAGAATTTTTCAAAATTTATATAATGATTTAGGATCAGATTTAATTTCATGTCAAAAAAGAGGAGACTGGATCAAAACTAAAGAGATAATTGCTAAAGGCAGAGAATGGATCATTGAGGAAATTAAAAATTCACAACTTAGAGGTAGAGGTGGTGCTGGTTTTCCTACAGGTTTGAAATGGTCTTTTGCACCAAAAGAAATTGGAAATAGACCACATTACTTAGTTATTAATGCTGATGAATCTGAACCAGGAACTTGCAAAGATAGAGATATATTAAGATTTGAGCCACACAAATTAATTGAAGGTTGTTTAATTGCTTCCTACGCAGTTCAGGCAAAAGTCTGCTATATTTATATTAGAGGTGAATATTTTGTTGATGGACAAAAACTTCAAGCTTCTATTGATGAAGCTTATAAAAAAAATTTAATTGGAAAGAATGCAGCTGGAACTGGATGGGATTTAGATATTTATATCCATTATGGTGCAGGTGCTTATATTTGTGGTGAGGAGACTGCTTTACTTGAAAGTTTAGAAGGAAATAAAGGTCAGCCAAGATTAAAACCACCTTTTCCTGCATTAATAGGACTTTATGGCTGTCCAACAATAGTTAATAACGTAGAAACTATAGCTGTGGTGCCAACAATTCTTAAAAGAGGCGGGAAATGGTTTGCATCTTTGGGGAGAGAGAAAAATACCGGTACAAAGATTTTCTGCATATCAGGAAATGTCAATTCTCCATGTAATGTAGAAGAAGAAATGAATATTCCATTAAAAGAGTTAATAGAAGTTCATGCAGGAGGAGTAGTAGGTGGTTGGGATAATTTACAGGCGGTAATTCCTGGTGGATCATCAATGCCATTAATACCAAAGGAAAAATGTGAAACTTTAACAATGGATTTCGATTCTTTAGCAGCTGAAAAAAGTGGATTAGGAACAGCAGGAGTAGTTGTAATTAACAAGGATCAGGACATTATAAAATGTATGGCAAGAATAGCTAGATTTTATAAACATGAAAGTTGTGGACAGTGCACCCCATGTAGAGAAGGATCAGGTTGGATGTGGCGAATTCTTGAAAGAATGGCTAAAGGAGAGGCATCAAAAGATGAAATTGAAATGTTGGGTGATGTTACAAAACAAATTGAAGGTCATACAATTTGCGCATTTGGCGAAGGATCATCATGGCCTGTGCAAGGTTTATTAAGACATTTTAAGGATGAAATTAAAAAAAGAAATAAATTTGATCCAATAGTTAAAGAAAATAAAAATATTCCATATTTGGTTGATCAACATTTATTGGATAAAAATGCTTAAATTAAAAGTTAATGATATTGAAGTTGAAGTTGAAGAGGGTTTAACTGTCCTTCAGGCTTGTGAAAAAGCGGGAGCTGAAATCCCAAGATTTTGTTATCACGAAAAATTATCAATAGCAGGCAATTGTAGAATGTGTTTAGTTGAAATGGAAAAATCTCCTAAACCTATTGCCTCTTGTGCAATGCCTGCTGCACAAGGAATGATAATAAAAACAAATACACCAAAAGTTGAAAAGGCTAGAAAAGGTGTGATGGAATTTTTATTGGCTAATCATCCATTAGATTGTCCTGTTTGTGACCAAGGAGGAGAATGTGATTTGCAAGATCAATCAATGTATTATGGTGTAGATAAATCTAGATACAGTGAAAATAAAAGAGCGGTACCTGAAAAAAATATGGGTCCATTAATCAAAACGCAAATGACAAGATGTATTCATTGTACAAGATGCATAAGATTTGCAACTGAGGTTGCTGGTGTTCCAGAATTAGGAGCTATTGGCAGAGGTGAAGATATGCAAATTACCACATATTTAGAACAGTCAATTCAATCTGAATTATCTGGTAATGTAATTGATCTTTGTCCAGTTGGTGCATTAACTTCAAAACCTTATGTATTTGAGGCAAGACCTTGGGAATTGAAAAAAACTGAAACTATTGATGTGATGGATGCAGTTGGTTCAAATATTAGAGTAGATACATATGATTGGGAAGTAAAAAGAGTTTTGCCAATTATTAATGAAGATATAAATGAAGAGTGGATTTCTGATAAAACAAGATATGCTTGTGATGGTTTATTAAATCAAAGATTAGACACACCTTATATTAAATATAATAATAAATTTGAGAAAGCTTCATGGGATGAAGTTTTAAAAATTATTAAATTAAAAATTAATACGATTGATAAAAATAAGATTTGTGGTTTTGTTGGGGATCTTGTTAATATGGAAGCAGGTTTTATTTTTAAGGAATTTTTTAATAGAACGATTGGTAATAATAATTATGAATCTAGGACTTTCAAAAGATTTTTAGATAACTCTAATAGAGAAAACTACATATTTAATTCTAAAATTAATGGAATTGAGGATTCTGATTTTATTTTATTAGTTGGTGCCAATCCCAGATTTGAAGCAACTATGCTTAATGCGAGAATTCGAAAAGCATATTTAAATAATAACGTAAAAATTTTTTCTACTAATGATGTAGGTGATTTAACTTATCCGTACCAAAGTTTAGATGGTAAAACAAAAACAATTAAAGATATTTTTGAAGGTAATCATAATATTTCAAAAGAAATTTTAAAATCAAAAAATCCAATTATTATATTAGGTGAGTCTTTTTTTAGATTAAAATCATCAAGTTTTTTATTTTATACTTTAAAAGAATTTATTTTAAAAAATAATAAAGTTACAGAAGATTGGAATCCTTTAAATATATTGTCAGTTGATGCTGCTACCGTAGGAAATTTTGATTTAGATATTTTTAATAAAGATAAAGATATAATTAATGATTTGAAAGATAATAAATTTGAATTAATTTATTTACTTGGTCAAGATAATTTAGAATTTATAAAAAAAAATGAATTTGTAATTTATCAAGGAAGTCACGGTGATAAAGGTGCCGAGATGGCTGATATTATTTTACCTAGTGCTGCTTACACTGAACAAAATGGGTATTATACTAATCTTGAGGGAAAAATTCAAAAAGCATATAAGGCCTCATATCCTCCAGGCGAATCTAAAGAAGATTGGGAAATAATTAATCTATTAGCTGAAACAATTAACAATAGAAAATTATTCAATGATAAAGATGAAATTGAAAGCAGTATGTTTAATTATTTAAAATTAAAAAAAGAAATTAAAAATTCCAACAATGATAATATAAATCCAAATGATTTTTATGAGGAAAATTTAAGTATAGAAATAAAAGATTATTACTTTTCTAACGCAATAGCTAGAGCTTCAAAAACAATGTTGGATTGTTATAATTCTAAATTAGATATTAAAAAAACAGGAACAGAAGGTTAATAATGGAATATTTAAATATGATTTTTGAGGAAACTTATAAAATTTTATTTTTACTAGTGCCTGTTTTAGTTTCTGTTGCTATGATTGTTTGGCTAGACAGAAGAGTTTGGGCTTTTGTTCAAAAGAGACAAGGACCTAATGTTGTTGGTCCGTTTGGTTTACTTCAATCATTGGCTGATGCTCTAAAATATATTTTTAAAGAAATTATTATTCCAGCTAGTTCAAATAAAATTATTTTTATTCTTGCACCAATAATAACGATGACATTAGCACTAATCGCATGGGCTGTTATCCCTTTTAGTGAAACATATGTATTAGCTAATATAAATGTAGGAATTTTATATATATTTGCAGTTTCGTCGCTAGGGGTTTACGGAATTATTATGGGTGGTTGGGCATCTAACTCAAAGTATCCTTTTTTAGGATCAATAAGATCAGCTGCACAAATGGTTTCTTATGAAGTCTCAATAGGTATTATTATTATAAATGTCTTATTGTGTGTTGGATCTTTAAATTTGACAGATATTGTAATAGCACAAGAAAATATGTGGTTTGTAATTCCACTATTTCCCATGTTTATAATATTTTTTATATCAGCTTTAGCAGAAACAAATAGACCACCATTTGATTTACCTGAAGCAGAAGCTGAATTGGTTGCAGGTTATCAAACAGAGTATTCTGGAATGATGTATGCCATGTTTTGGCTAGGAGAGTACGCAAATATTTTATTAATGTGTGCTTTAGGATCAATATTATTTTTAGGAGGATGGCTCTCACCAATTGATCTATATCCATTTAATTTAATTCCAAGCGCTTTTTGGTTAATCTTTAAAATTTTATTCTTATTCATTTTATTTGCACTAGTTAAAGCAATAGTTCCAAGGTATCGTTATGATCAGTTGATGAGATTAGGTTGGAAGATATTTCTTCCTTTATCTTTAATTTATGTTGTTTTGACTGCTAGTTATTTATTTTATTTTAACCTTTTACCAACAATTTAAATGAAGATTTCAAGATTTTTTAAAACAATATTAATGATCGATTTTATTACTGGATTATTAATTGCATTTAGAGAATTATTTAGATCAAAAAAAACAATTAATTATCCATTTGAAAAAGGAAAAATTAGTCCTCGATATAGAGGAGAACATGCTCTCAGAAGATATCCTAATGGTGAAGAACGATGTATAGCTTGCAAATTGTGCGAAGCTGTATGTCCTGCCCAAGCAATTACTATTGAGTCCGCTGAGAGATCTGATGGTAGAAGAAAAACAACTCGTTACGATATTGATATGATGAAATGTATATACTGTGGTTTATGTGAGGAGTCGTGTCCAGTAGATGCTATTGTACAGGGTCCAAATTTTGAATTTTCAACAGAAACAAGGGAAGAGTTATATTATACTAAAGAAAAATTACTTGATAATGGAGATAGGTGGGAGAATATTTTAGCGGCAAATATTAAATCAGATAATCCTTATAGATAATTTTATGATAGCACATGCAATATTTTTTTATGTATTTTCTATTATTGCTGTCATATCAGCTATCATGGTTACAGTTTCTAAAAACACTGTGCACTCAGTCTTCTTTTTAATCTTGGATTTTATAAGTATCTCATGTCTTTTTATAATGATTGGTGCAGAATTTTTGGGGATGATAATGCTTATTGTTTATGTCGGGGCTGTTGCTGTTTTATTTTTATTTGTAGTAATGATGTTAAATGTTGCTCAACAAAAAAACCAATGGTTTGTTTCCAAAGATAATTCTGGACATATACCTGTCGGTTTAATAATCAGCTCAATCATCTTCTTTGAATTAATCATAGTTGTAGGTGGATGGAAATATAAACCAGAATTATCTAATGTTAGTAATTTTCAGATTTCTAACGATATTAGTAACACTCATTCACTGGGACAAATTTTATATACTGATTATATTCATATTTTTCAAATAAGTGGAATGATCTTATTAATTGCAATGATAGGTGCAATAGTTCTTACTTTTAGACAAAGAGAGGGAGTTAAAAAACAAAGCTATATTAAACAAATTTCTAGAGAAAGATCTGAGGGTATAGAGGTTTTGGAAGTATCATCAAACAAGGGAGTAAAGATTGATGATTGATGTTGGCTTAGGACATTATCTTACTTTAGGTGCAGTAATTTTTAGTATTGGAGTAATTGGAATTTTTTTAAACAGAAAAAATATTATTGTGATTTTAATGAGTATCGAATTAATACTATTAGCCGTAAATATTAATTTAGTTTCATTTTCAATTTATCTTGGTGATTTAACAGGTCAAGTTTTCACACTGTTTATTTTAACTGTTGCTGCTGCTGAAGCCGCTATAGGTCTCGCAATAATTGTAGTTTATTACCGAAATGCAGGAACTATACGTGTTGAGGAAATAGATAAATTAAAGGGATAAAATGGAAATATCAATTATAGCGTTACCGTTAATTGCTTCAATAATATCTGGTTTTTTCGGTAAACATATAGGAGATAGAAATTCTGAAATCGTTACAAGCTCACTTGTGTCTATATCGGCTATCCTTTCAGCAGTTGTATTCTATGAAGTAATTTTTAATCAGTATGAGGAAAATATAATCATTGCTAAATGGATAAGTTCTGGATCACTAGAAGTTAATTGGTCTATGAAAATAGATTCTTTATCAGCCGTAATGTTGGTAGTTGTGACTTTTATTTCTGCTTTAGTGCATATTTACTCGATTGGTTACATGTCTCATGATCCACATAAACCACGATTTATGGCCTACTTATCGTTATTTACTTTCGCCATGTTGATGTTAGTAACAGCTGATAATTTCATTCAATTATTCTTTGGGTGGGAAGGTGTAGGTCTTTGCTCATATTTTTTGATTGGGTTTTGGTTTAAAAAGGAAACTGCGAACGCTGCTGCAATCAAAGCTTTTGTAGTGAACAGAGTGGGAGATTTTGGTTTTGCTCTTGGTATTTTTTTAATTTTTTATTTGTTTGGCACAGTAAATTATTCAGAAGTTTTTGATCAAATTCCAACAATTATAGACAAAAAGTTAATCTTTTTAGGTATACAAATTAAAGCAATAGATTTGATATGTTTACTTTTATTTATTGGAGCGATGGGTAAATCGGCTCAAATTTTACTTCATACTTGGCTGCCTGATGCTATGGAAGGACCAACTCCTGTTTCAGCATTAATTCACGCAGCTACCATGGTTACTGCTGGAGTTTTTTTAGTTGTAAGATGTTCTCCTATTTATGAATATTCCGAATTAGCTTTAACTATTATAACTATTATTGGAATGAGCACTGCTTTTTTTGCAGCAAGCGTAGCTTTGGTTCAAACTGATATAAAAAAAATAATTGCTTATTCTACATGTAGTCAGTTAGGATATATGTTTTTCGCAGCTGGTGTAGGTGCCTATAACGTTGCAATGTTTCATTTATTTACCCACGCATTTTTTAAAGCATTGTTATTTTTGGGATCTGGTTCTGTTATTCATGCTTTTAGGGATGAACAAAATATAAACAATATGGGTGGAGTGTGGAAAAAATTACCTTACACTTACATATTAATGATAATAGGAACTTTAGCTTTAACAGGCTTTCCTTTGTTATCAGGTTTTTACTCTAAAGACGCGATAATAGAGTTTGCATATTTAAGTGGCACAACAGTTGGTTACTACGCAGCTGGTATAGGAGTTTTCACCGCTTTTTTGACTTCAATTTATTCATGGAGGTTAATGTTTAAAACTTTCCATGGAGAATATAACAACAAAGAAATAAAGATTGAAGAAACACATGAGTCTCCTTTAGTAATGTTGATTCCTTTAATATTGTTGTCAATTGGAGCAATTTTTGCAGGATTTATTTTTAAAGAACTATTTATTAGTAACACAGAAATAAATAATTTTTGGAAAGAGTCTATTTTTTTTTTAGAACCATTAAGTATTGAGCATCCACCATTATGGTTTTTATTATTAACGCCTACATTAGTAGTTTTATCAATACCATTAGCATATTACTTATTTGTAAAAAATAAAAACTTACCTTCGCAATTTGTAGACGTTAATAAACCATTGTATGAATTTTTATTGAACAAATGGTATTTTGATGAACTATACGATATTTTATTTGTAAAACCCTCAAAAACATTTGGATTATTTCTATGGAAGATTTTTGATGTTAAACTCATTGATGGTTTTGGTCCTGATGGAATTTCAGAAATGATAAAAAAATTTTCTATTAGGGCAAATAAATTTCAGAGTGGGTATATTTATCAGTATGCATTTATAATGTTACTTGGTTTTTCAGCTCTTCTTACTTTTTTGATATTAAAATAATGAATTTTCCAATTCTTTCATCTCTCATACTTTTACCATTAATTGGAGCAGTTTTTTTATTTTTTACTAAAAGTAGAAATGAGAATAATATAACCTTAAAGTATGTTGCATTATTTACATCTCTTGTAAATTTTTTTCTATCAATTTATTTATGGTTTCTATTTGATCAAACTACTTCCGAGTTTCAATTCGTTGAAGATAGAATTTGGATAGAAGGTTTAATAAATTATAAAGTTGGTGTCGACGGAATCTCAATACTTTTTATAATTCTTACAACATTCATCACACCTCTTTGTATAATTTCAGTAAATAATTCAATTAGTGATAGATTAAATGAGTTTTTGATTGCTATTTTAATCATGGAAACTTTCATGATTGGAGTTTTTTGTTCTTTAGATCTTGTAGTTTTCTATTTATTTTTTGAGGCTGGATTAATTCCCATGTTTTTAATTATTGGTATTTGGGGTGGTTCAAGAAGAGTATACTCTGCTTTTAAATTTTTTCTTTTTACTCTTTTGGGATCTGTTCTAATGTTGGTAGCAATAATTTCAATATATTGGATTACAGGTACTACGGATGTAGTTAAACTTTATGAAATTGGAGTAGATACCAAATATCAAAATCTTTTATGGTTAGCTTTTTTTAGTTCATTTGCAGTTAAAACACCTATGTGGCCGGTTCATACATGGTTGCCCGATGCACACGTTGAGGCTCCTACAGCTGGATCAGTTTTATTAGCTGCAATTTTATTAAAAATGGCAGGATATGGTTTTATAAGATTTTCTCTAGGATTGTTTCCAACAGCTTCAGAGGTTTTTACACCTTTGATTTATACCTTAAGTGTAATAGCAATCATTTTCACATCTTTGATTGCTCTAATGCAGGAAGATATGAAAAAATTAATTGCATACTCTTCTGTTGCTCATATGGGTTTTGTTACTTTGGGCATTTTTACAATTCAACAACAAGGAATTGAAGGAAGTATTATTCAAATGATAAGTCACGGCCTTGTGTCCGCGGCTTTATTTTTGTGTGTTGGTGTAGTGTATGACAGAATGCATTCAAGACTAATAAATACTTATGGTGGCATTGTATCTATTGTTCCTAAATATTCAGTTTTATTTATGATATTTACTTTAGCTGCATTGGGATTACCGGGAACAAGTGGTTTTGTTGGTGAATTTTTAATTTTAATGGCAGCTTTTAAAGATAATTTTTTAGTAGCAGTGTTAGCTAGTTTAGGTGTTATTATAGGCGCTGCATATATGCTTTGGCTTTATAAAAGAGTAATTTTTGGAAAATTAATTAATTCAGACTTAAATAAAATGATTGATTTGAATAAATCAGAAATTTTCATACTCTCATGTTTAGCAATACCTACATTATATTTTGGTTTTTATCCTGATCCTCTAATAAATACAATTGAAGTTTCTATTTCTGATTTAATTGATAATTATAATTTTAACATAGTGAGCAAACCATAATGAGTAATATTGAATTAGTTTTCCCGGAAATTTTTATTTCATTATCAATAATGTTTTTACTAATTTTAGGAGTATTTAAAAAGAATAGCTCAAAAATTATACAAAATGTTTCACTATTAATTTTATTAATAACTGCTGTAATAACATTCAATGAAACTCTCAGTGATAAACAAATAACATTATTTAACGAAAGTGTTATCATAGACTATTTATCATCATTTATGAAAATAGTAACTTTGCTTGCTGCTTTTATAGTTTTATTGATTTCATCAAATTATTTAAGAACTTTTAAAATTTTTAAAATTGAATATCCAATTTTAATTTTGAGCTCTGTATTAGGAATGATGATTATGATTAGTTCAAATGATTTAATCGTGTTTTACATGGGATTAGAACTTCAATCACTTGCTTTATACGTTCTTGCATCATTTGATCGAGATAAATTAAAATCATCTGAGGCAGGACTAAAATATTTTGTTTTAAGTGCATTGTCATCAGGATTATTATTATATGGATGTTCATTAATTTATGGTTTTACTGGTTCAACAAATTTTAATGTAATTGCCAATCAATTTAATACAAATGAATATGCTATAACATTTGGGATAGTTTTTGTTTTAGTAGGTTTAGCATTTAAAATATCAGCAGTACCTTTTCATATGTGGGCTCCCGATGTTTATGAAGGCTCACCTACATCTGTAACATTATTTTTTACTATTGTTCCAAAAATAGCAGCTTTAACAGTTTTTATCAGATTTTTATTTGTCCCTTTTTTAAATTTAATTGAACAATGGCAAATGATTTTAGTATTTTTGTCGATCGCATCAATGCTTTTTGGAGCTATTGCTGCAATAGGACAAAAAAATTTAAAAAGACTGATCGCTTACAGCTCAATTAGTCACGTAGGTTATGCTTTAGCTGGCTTAGCAACAGGATCAAATGATGGTATACAAAGTTCAGTAATATATATAACCATTTACATAATCATGAACTTAGGATTTTTTTCATGTTTACTAATGATGAAAAGAAATAATGTTTATTATGAGCAAATAGATGATTTATCAGGATTATCAAAAAATCATCCTATGTTATCACTTTCCCTACTTATTATTTTATTTTCGTTAGCAGGAATTCCACCACTTGCAGGTTTTTTTGCTAAATTTTATATATTTAAGTCTGTTATAGAACAATCGATGTATTTTTTAGCTATTGTTGGTCTCTTAGCAACCGTCGTTGCAGCATTCTATTATTTACGAATTATAAAGATCATGTATTTTGATAAAGAAAAAGAAAGTTATGACAAAGATCACAGTCTATGGTTAAAGTTTTCTTTAACTTTTTCAACTTTGATCATTTTATTATATTTTATATTCCCTAGTCAGTTAGTAGATGCTGTTTCTAAAATCAATATAATTTGATGAAATTTAAAATATTGAAGTTTAAAAAAGTTAAGAGCACTAATGATACAGCATTAAGAATAATAAAAAAAACAAATATAAAAAATGGGATGATAATTGCTGAGTCACAATATAAAGGTAGAGGTCAATATGGTAAAAAATGGATTTCATATAAAGGCAATTTATTTGTTAGTTTTTTTTACTGCTTACAAAATATTAATTTATCCATTAAACAATTAACAATACTTAATTGTTTACTCGTAAAAAAATTAATATCAATTTATTATAAAAAAAAAATTACTTATAAAAAACCTAACGATTTACTTATTAAAAAAAAAAAGATCAGTGGAATTTTGCAAGAAACTGTCAATAAATTAGGTGTAAAATATTTAATTGTTGGAATCGGTGTAAATTTAATTAAAAGTCCTGATATAAAAGGTTATCCTACAACTAATCTTAACCGTTTGATAAATAAGAAATTATCAAAAAAAAATTTAGAAAATAATCTAAAAATTATTTTTGAAAATAAACTATCAAAATTTTATGAAATTAAATAAAGTATAATTTATGTATATTTTAGGTGATATTGGAAATTCTGAAACAAAAATTTTTTTGACTTATCCAAATGGCAGGGTTTTTAAAAAGATTAATTTTTTATCAAAAGACATTAATAACAAAAACTTAAGTATTAAATTGAAGAAAATTAATAAATATTTTAGTAAAATAGAAAAAATTTTATTTTGCAGTGTTGTTCCAAAGAAATTTTTTTTGATAAAAAGATATTTTAAAAAAAAAACTTTGATAAAATGTTTTGAAATTAAAGATTTAAACTTAAGATCATTAATCAAAATTAATGTAAATTTCAATCAGGTTGGATCTGATCGATTAACGAATGCAATAAGTTTAATTAATAACAGAGATAATTTTATAATTTTAGATTTCGGAACTGCAACAACATTCGATGTTGTGATAAAAAAGATGTATAAAGGTGGTGTGATTGCACCAGGTGTTAAAATTTCACTAGGGTCCTTGTCCGATAAAGCATCCTTAATTCCTAAGATAGACTTAAAAAAAATTAATAAAGTTATTGGTATTGATACGTTGAGTGCTGTTCGTTCAGGCTTTTTTTGGGGTTATGCTGGTTTAATTGACAATATGATTAATTTGATTAAGAAGGAAACTAGGAAATCTTTTAAATTAGTTTTTACGGGTGGTTTTTCTGATTTATTTAGGAATTCAATAAAATCAAAAGTAAAGCACGATAAAGACATAACGTTAAAAGGTTTAATAAAAATTTCTGAACTAATAAAATAATGAAAGAAGAATTACTTTTTTGTCCACTCGGTGGATCAGGTGAAATTGGAATGAATATGAATCTTTTTGGTTATGGTTTACCAGGAGATCATAAATGGATAATGGTTGATATTGGTGTAACTTTTGCTGATGACACTGTTCCAGGCATCGATCTTATTTATCCTGATCCAGGATTTATAGTTGAGAGAAAAGAAAATTTGCTCGGAATTGTTTTGACTCACGCTCATGAAGATCATATAGGAGCAATTGCACATTTATGGCCAAAATTAAATTGTAAAATTTACGCTACACCATTTACAGCAGTATTAATAAAGGAAAAATTTAAAGAAAAAAATATTGATATTACAAAAGATTTAAAAATAGTTGAATTGAATGGAAAAATTTCACTTGAAACATTCGATGTTGAATTTATTACATTAACTCATTCTATACTAGAACCTAACGGTTTAAGAATTAAGACACCTGGAGGAGTTATTTTACATACAGGTGATTGGAAAGTTGACCCTAATCCATTAATAGGTGATGAAATTAATTCAAAAAGGTTGAAAGAGATTGGTAATGAAGGTGTTTTAGCAATGATCTGTGACTCTACAAATGTTTTTAGCGCAGGCAGATCAGGTTCGGAATTAGATGTAAGAAAAAATTTATTTAACATAATGGATCGTTTAAAAAAAAGAATTATCGTAACGTCATTTGCATCTAATGTAGCAAGGATGGAAACAGTTTTTTATTGTGCAGAAAAAACCGGAAGACAAATTTCTTTAGTAGGAAGATCGATGCATAGAATTTATAAAGCAGCAAGACAATGTGGGTATTTAAAAGATACAATTGAACCTATCGATCCAAGGGATGCAAAAAATTTTTCTAGAGAAAAAATTGTTTATTTGTGTACAGGTAGTCAAGGTGAACCCATGGGTGCTATGATGAGAATTGCTAATCATACTCACCCTGATGTCTTTATTGAGAAGGAAGATACTGTAATTTTTTCCTCAAAGATAATCCCAGGTAATGAAAAAAAATTATATAAATTACACAATCAATTAGTTAAAGATGGTGTCGAAGTAATTTCTGAAGAAACTGAGTTTATTCATGTTTCTGGGCATCCAAATCGAGAAGATTTGAAAGATATGTATCAATGGGTCAAACCAAAATGTGTTATTCCAGTACATGGTGAACACAGACATATGATTGAACATATAAATTTTGCTAAAGAAATGCAGGTTCCGTATCCAGTTCAAGTAGAAAATGGAGATGTAGTTAAGTTATTTCCAGGAGAGAAACCAGAAGTTTATGACAAAGCACCTAGTGGGAAATTATATTTAGACGGAAATGTAAGTGTGGAGGAAAATTCTCAATCGATTAGAGATAGAAGAAATTTGGGAGCAAATGGTTATTTAGATATTACAATTTTAATTACACCTAAAGGAAATATTCATAACAATCCTATAATATCATTTAGAGGATTACCAATTTATGAAACAGATGAATATATTTTTGGGTTAGAGGAAGAAATAGAAAAAACAACAAAAACATTTAAATTGGGTAATAAAAGTCAAGAACATAATTTAATAGATGCTTTAAAAATTGCTTGTAGGAAATTTACTAGAGAAAAAATAGGTAAAAAACCTTTTACAAATATAAATTTAGTTAAAATATAATGAGCATAACAGGATTAGCAATAATCTATATAATTATTTGGTGGATTATTTTCTTTGCAATTTTACCAATTGACGTAAACAGAGTTAAAACAATAAAAGTAGAAGGCGAAGATCCAGGATCGCCTGAAAATCCGAAAATGTTAAAGAAATTCATCTATTGTACTGTAATTACAACTATTTTATTCACCATAATTTATATATTAATGAAGTTTGAATATTTGAACTTAAGAAATATAATCAGTTAACATGAATATATCCAAATCATTTATTCCAATTTTAAAAAATAATCCATCCGAAGCAAAAATTAAATCTCATCAACTTATGTTGAGAGTTGGTATGATTAAGCAATCGTCAGCTGGAATTTATTCATGGTTACCTCTTGGTTTCAAAGTGATGAAGAAAATAGAAAAAATAGTAAGAGAAGAACAAAATAGAATTGGAGTTCAAGAAATACTGATGCCAACAATCCAATCTTCAGAAATTTGGAAAGAAAGTGGAAGATATGAAGATTATGGAGAAGAGATGCTTAGAATTAAAGATCGTCAGAACCGAGAAATTTTATATGGACCAACCAATGAAGAATTAGTGACGGATATATTTAGATCATCAATAAAATCTTATAAATCTTTACCACAACTTTTGTATCACATTCAGTGGAAGTTTAGAGATGAGATTAGACCAAGATTTGGAATAATGAGATGTAGAGAATTCTATATGAAAGATGCATATTCTTTTGATATTAATGATGAAGAGGCCTTTTTTTCATATAATAAATTTTTTTTGTCGTATTTAAAAACTTTTAAAAGATTAGATCTTAAAGCAATTCCTATGGCAGCTGACACAGGACCTATTGGTGGAAATCTTTCACATGAGTTTATAATTTTAGCTGAGACCGGGGAGAGCAAAATATTTACAGATAAAAGAATTTTTGAAGTGGATACTAAAGATACAAAATTAGAAAAAAAATCTTTAGACGATATGAGAAAAAAATTTGAGCAATATTATTCTGTTACAGATGAAAAATTCAATAAAGAAGAATTTGAAAAAAAAGTTTCAAATGAAAATAGATTGACCACAAAAGGTATTGAGGTGGGTCATATCTTTTATTTTGGAGATAAATATTCAAAGCCCATGGGTGCATCTGTTGACTTACCAGGTGGAAAAAAAGATTTTGTTAAAATGGGATCATATGGAATAGGAGTATCAAGATTAGTTGGGGCAATAATTGAGGCCAAATATGATGAAAAAAATGAAGTCATGAAATGGCCAATTTCTATTGCACCATATGACTTATCAATAATTCCTATGATAAATAAAAATGACAATGCAGCACTTGATAAAGCAAATAATATTTATTTGGAATTAGAAAAAAATAATATTGAAGCAATAATAGATGACACCGACGAGAATTTTTCTTCAAAAATAAAAAAAATGAATTTAATTGGTGCACCATACCAGATAATAATTGGTAAACAAACCGATGGCGATTTATTAGAGTTTAAAGAAACTGGAAAAGACTCTCAAAAACTTAAATTGAAAGATATCATCAAAATAATAATTGAACAAAAAGTAAAAAATTGATTTCTCAACTTGAAAAAGAAATTACATTTAGGTTTTTAAAAGCTAGAAAAAAAGATGGCTTTCTTAATATAATTTCTATTTTTTCATTCATCGGAATTTCTCTTGGAGTAGCTGTACTGATAATTGTTATGTCGGTAATGAATGGCTTTAGAACTGAATTAATTAATAAGATTGTAGGTTTTAATCCTCATATCACAGTTAAACCTTATGAAAGTAAATATATCAATCCTGCTAGATTTAACAGTCCTGAATTAAATTCTATAAGTAAAAATTTAATTTCTAGTAATACATCTGAGGCTATAGTTATTAATAACAATAATTCAAAAGGAATAATTTTAAGAGGTTATAAAAGCAATGATTTTTCAAAACTATCTATTATTAATAATAAGAATTTTTTAGGTAATAAAAAAAACTTAATAAACAATAATATTTCAATAGGTAAAGAATTAAGTTTTATTCTTGATGTAAAAATAGGAGATAATATTTCTTTAATGTCATCGTCAGGAATAGATACAATAATTGGGAGCTTACCTAAACAAAAAGTATTTAAAGTTGTATCTCTTTTTGAAAGTGGACTAGTTGATTTTGATAGTAACATAGTTTTTATGAACTTGGATATATTAGAGGAATTTTCTAATTTAAAAAATTCAGATAGAAATTTAGAAATTTATTTAAAAAACCCTCAAAATATAGAAAAACAAAAAGAAATTGTTCAAAAAGTTTTCCCTGATGAATTTATTTATAGTTGGTCAGATATGAACAGTTCTTTATTTTCTGCTTTAAAAGTCGAGAGAAATGTTATGTTTATTATTTTATCATTAATAATAATTGTTGCTGCCTTTAATATTATCTCTGGTCTTACAATTCTGGTTAAAAATAAAATTCGTGAAATTGCGATACTCAAATCTATAGGTGTTCTTAATAAATCCATTGTAAAAATTTTTTTCATGATTGGTGTTATAATCGGAACTTCTGCAACAATTTTTGGAATTATTTTAGGTGTTACTTTTTCAATGTATGTTGAAAATTTAAGACAATTTTTAAGTGATGTTTTTAATATAAGATTGTTTCCAGAGGAAATATATTTTTTAAGTTCAATGCCCTCAGAAATAAATCCATCATCAATTTTTTTAATTTCTTTATGCTCAATATCAATTACAATTTTGGTATCAATTTTTCCAGCATTTAAAGCTGCAAAACTAGATCCTGTAAAGGCTTTAAAATATGAATAATCTTATCCAATTATCAAATTTAAATAAATCATTTGAAGGATCAAAAAAGATAAGTGTTTTAAAAAAAATTTCTTACAATTTTAAGAAAGGTAAGATTTATGCTTTAATGGGTCCCTCTGGATCTGGTAAATCCACTTTATTAAATCTACTTTCTTTAATTGATAGGCCAAATTCAGGAACAATTAAATTTGAAAACAATTTAATCAATTTTAGTAAATCAAACGATAATGATATTTTAAGAGCTAATAAAATAGGCATTGTCTATCAACAAGATAACTTGTTACCTGACTTTACTTCATTAGAAAATATTTATTTAGCTAGTCTTGCGGCTGGAAACAATAAAAAGATTTCTTTATTAAAAGCAAAAAATTTGCTTAAAAAAGTAGGTCTATTGAATAGATCAGATCATTATCCTTCACAATTATCAGGTGGAGAGAAACAAAGAGTTTCAATTGCTAGAGCTGTGATAAACGATCCCCAAATAATTTTGGCAGATGAACCAACAGGCAGTTTAGATCTTGAGACTGCAAAAGAAATTTTTGAACTTCTAAAAAATCAAATAAATTCAAATCGATTGATTATATTTGCAACCCATAATAGATTTTTTGCAAATAAGGCAGATTGCTTATTGGAAATAGTTAATGGTAATATAAAAACCATTAATGCCTGAGTCTCAAATTAATAAATTCAATCATTTAAAAATACATACTCAATATTCTATTTGTGAGGGTGCAATTAAAATTGATTCACTGAAAGATTTTTCAAAAGAAAATAGAATAAGATCCCTAGCGATTTGTGATACATCTAATTTATGTGGAGCATTAGAATTTGCTGAAAAAATATCTAAAATAGGTACTCAACCAATAATCGGGACTCAAATACACTTTAAATATAAAGATACTTTAGGATTGTTACCAATATATGCCTTGTCAGAAATTGGATATAAAAGAATAATTGAATTATCTTCAATGTCTTTTTTAAATAATGATGATCTCTCTGAACCCCATGTTAATTTTGAAGAACTGTTAAATAAAAATGATGATATTGCAATATTTTCAGGGACTGTTTTTGGTTTATTTGGAGCTTTATTTGAAAAAGGTAAATTTTCAGAAATAAAAGAACTATATTCTAAATTAAAATTGAATTTTGGAGACCGGTTTTATCTAGAGATACAGCGCCATAATGACTCTAATGAATTAGGATTTGAAAAATTTAATCTAAATAAATCATTAGAACTTGAGATACCTATAATTGCCACTAATGAGGTTTTTTATATTGATAAAAATATGTATGAAGCCCACGATGCTTTGATTTGTATCAAAAATAAAACCTATATCAGTGAAAAAGATAGAATAAAACTTACAAATCAGCATTATCTTAAAAGTGATGCTGAAATGTCTGAGTTGTTTCACGATTTACCTGAGGCTTTAGAAAATAATTATAATTTTCCTTATAGATGTTCTTTTAAACCTTTTTTTTCCAAACCTATATTACCAAATATTAGCTCTGAAAAAGGTGGAAATGCTGATGAAGTCTTAATGAAAGAATCTTTAGATGGATTAAAAGATAAATTTGAAAAGATTTTTAAAATTGAGTCTAAAGATTTATTATCTAATAAAGATTTTTCAAAATACAAAGATAGATTAGATCATGAATTAGATATTATTATTGAAATGAAATACTCTAGTTATTTTTTGATAGTATCTGATTATATAAAATGGGCAAAAAAAAATGAAATACCTGTAGGACCAGGAAGAGGATCAGGAGCAGGGTCTTTAGTAGCGTGGTGTTTATCAATAACCGATGTTGATCCAATAAAATTTAATTTAATTTTTGAAAGGTTTTTAAATCCTGACAGAATATCAATGCCAGATTTTGATATTGATTTTTGTGAGGAAAAAAGGGATTTGGTTTTTGAATATCTTACAAAAAAATATAAAGATAGTGTTGCTCACATTATTACTTTTGGAAAATTAAAAGCTAGAATGGTTATAAGAGATGTTGGGAGAGTTTTAGGACTCGCGTATGGTTTTGTTGACAGTATATCAAAAATGATACCTTTTGATCCATCAAGACCTCAAAGTTTGACAGAATGTATAGCTGGTGAACCTCGATTACAAAAACTTATTAATGAAGATCCGAGAGTTAAAAAACTTACTGATTTATCATTAAGATTAGAGGGCTTAAATAGAAATGTAGCAACTCACGCTGCTGGCGTAGTAATTGCAGATAAAAAATTAATTGAGGTAGTTCCATTATATAAAGATAAATCAGCAGATTTATTATTGCCATCTACTCAATTTGATATGTATTCTGCTGAAAATGCAGGTCTAATTAAATTTGATTTTCTAGGATTAAAAACTTTGACTGTCATTAATAATACTCAAAAAATTATAAAAAAAAACGATAAAAAATTTAATATTGAAAATATTGATTTTGATGACCAAAAAGTTTTTGATTTATTATCATCTGGAAAAACTGTTGGATTATTCCAAATTGAAAGTGCAGGAATGCGTGAAGCTTTAATACAAATGAAACCTAATCACATAGAAGATATAATTGCATTAGTTGCTCTTTATAGACCAGGACCCATGAGTAATATACCTACTTACAACGATTGTAAACACGGCAAACAAAAACCTGATTACCTTCATCCATTATTAGAGGAGATTTTGAAACCAACGTATGGTGTAATCATTTATCAAGAACAAGTAATGCAAATAGCTCAAAAATTATCAGGTTTTTCAGCTGGACAAGCCGATATTTTAAGAAGAGCTATGGGTAAAAAAAAAAGAGCTGAACTAGAAAAACAAAAACAAAACTTTATAGAAGGAGCAGTTAAAAATGGTATTAGCAAGGATATAGCAGCTGGAATTTTTTTAAAAATTGAACCGTTTGCTGAATACGGATTCAACAAAAGTCATGCTGCAGCATATGCTATAATTTCTTATCAAACGGCATTTCTTAAAACATATTATCCAAAAGAATTTTTAGCTGCTTCAATGACCATGGATATTTCAAATCAAAACAAATTAAGTGAATTTTATGAAGAATTAAAAAGACTAGATATAGAAGTTATTAGACCTGACATAAATAAGTGTTATGCAGATTTCAAAACAGATGGAGATAAATTTTACTATGCTTTAGGAGGTATTAAGGCTGTGGGATTTGAAGCAATATTAAATATTGTTCAAGAAAGAATAAATAATGGTAAATTTAAATCTATTTTTGATTTTATAAGTAGAGTAAATCCAAAAGATATTAACAAACTTCAATTAGAGGGATTAGTAAAAGCAGGTGCTTTTGACAACTTAAATAAAAATCGACAATCTTTATTTAATTCAATTCCTAATTTAATAACTAAATCGAAAAACATATTTGAAAATAAATCAGTAAACCAAATTGATTTGTTTAGTGAAGATAATGTTGAAGATAAAAATATAATAGCGCCATCAGATGACTGGAAATTTGAGGAAAGATTATCTAAAGAATTTGAGTCGGTAGGTTTTTTCATTTCCGATCATCCTTTAAATCAATTTAAGGAAATTTTTAATGATTATAGAATTGTAGATTATAGTGTATTCAATAACAATGATAGCTTAAGCGATACAAATATTGCTGGCACTTTATTGAAAGTTCAAGAAAGAAAAACTGCTAAAGGAAATTCCTACGCTATTTTAAAACTAACTGATTTATCAAGCGTATTTGAACTCTTTATTTTTTCAGATATTTTAAATCTTAACCGTGAAATTTTAAAGGAAGGCAATTCTTTAATTTTGAAAATTAATAAATCAACCGCAGATGAAAATAATAGATTTAAAAGATTAAATGTTCAAAAAATAGGCTCTTTAATGGATTTGGTAAATAAACCAATCAAAGAAGTTACTTTTAAAATAAACTCTGAAAAGCAATTAATAGAAATTTCAAATTATTTAAATAATAATGGTGATACTTTAATAAATATAAACCTAACTAACAGTGATAAAAATCTTAAGTTTAAGTTAGAAAATAGGAGAAATTTGGATAGAAAAACGTTAAATTTATTAAGAAATAAAGAAATTTTAGCTATAATAGACTAATTTACACTTGTTAATTATAAAAAATATTTGTAAATAACATTCAGTTTAAATAAAAACGCACACAGTTATTGGTTTTATACCTCCGGTCCTTAAATGGAAATTACTGTGGTGGCTTAACCGGGAATAAATATGAAGATACCTAATATAACAATACAACAACTACTTGAAGCAGGGGTGCATCTTGGCCATAAAACATTGAGATGGAATCCAAAAATGAAAAAATATATTTTTGGAAAAAGAGATTCTATTCATATAATTGATCTGACTCAAACATTAGAACTCACTAAAATTGCATTAGAAAAAATTTATGAAGTAATATCAAATAATGGAAAAATTTTATTTGTATCAACAAAAAAACAAGCCTCAGAAGCTATAGCTGAAGTCGCAAAAGAAACAGATCAATATTTTGTAAATTATAGATGGCTAGGTGGAATGTTAACTAACTGGGGAACTATTTCAAATTCTATTAAAAAGTTGAAAAAACTTGAAGTTGATTTAATTGCTGAAAATAGAGGTTTTACTAAAAAAGAACTTTTAAAAATGAGTGTAAAAAAAGATAAACTTCAAAGATCATTAGGTGGTATTGCCCAGATGAAAAAAATACCTGACTTAGTTTTTATTATTGATACAAATTATGAGTCACTTGCAATTCAAGAGTCTGTTAAATTAGGTATACCAATCATAGCTATACTTGATAGTAATTCAAATCCTGATGGTATTGATTTCCCAATTCCAGGCAATGATGATGCTAGAAGATCTATAGATTTATATTGTAATCTAATAAAAGAAACTATTAATTCTGCAAAAAAAGAAAATCCTTCAACGGAACCTATAAAGACAAAAGAACAAAATAATGAGAAAGAAAAAACTACTAAGACAATCCAAGAAATTGACAGAGAAAAATTAGATACAAAATTTTCTAAATCAAAAAAAAATAAACTTAATTAAGATGACTGACATTGAAAAGGTAAAGAAATTAAGAGAAGCAACTGGTGCGGGCTTTAAGGATTGCAATCTAGCTATAAAAGAGTCAAATGGAGATTTAAATAAGGCTGTTGAAATTTTAAGAGTAAAAGGAATTTCAAAAGCTTCAAAAAAAATGTCCAGAGACGCTAAAGAAGGCGTTGTTGCAGTAAGTGGTGACCAAAACAAAACATCTATAATAGAAGTAAATTGTGAAACTGATTTTGTTGCCAAAAATGATAATTTTATAGACTTTGTTAAAGAAATAAGTGAATTAAATAATGAAAATGACTCAGATATTAAAAAATTAAAAAAAGCAAAAATGAAAAATGGTGTCTCTGTTGAAGATACTCTTGTTGCATTAATTGCTAAAATTGGTGAAAAAATTACGATAGGTAAAACAAAAACAATTTCAAATTCTACATCTACTAATTTTCAATATTTACACACTGTAGTAAAAGATAACCTTGCTAAACTTGCCGTTGTAGTTTCTTTGGAAACAAAAGATAATTCTGATGCAGTAAAAACTTTTGGTAAACAATTATCAATGCACATAGCTGCATCAAATCCATTAGCTTTAGAATCTAGTTTAATAGATCAAGCAATATTGGAAAAAGAACAAGAATTGGTAAAAGAAGAATTAAAAAATTCTGGTAAGCCAGAAGATATTGCCAAAAAGATAAGTTTAGGTAAGATGAATAAATTTAAAGAAGAGAATGCTTTAATGACGCAAGCATGGGTTATGGAACCAAAAAAAAAAGTAAAAGACATAATTAATGAACTTGCTATCAATGATTTAAAAATTAAGGAGTTTAGCAGAATTAAAATAGGCGAATAAAATGTTTGATGAAAAGTCACATAGCCTTAAAATGGATAAAGCAATTGAAGTTTTTTCCAAAGAACTTTCTTCTCTTAGAACTGGAAGAGCAAACTCTGCAATGTTAGATTTAGTTAAGGTTGATGTTTATGGTCAACAAATGCCAATAAATCAAATTGGTAGTATTACGACACCGGAACCAAGAATGATAAATATTCAAGTTTGGGATCAGAATAATGTAAACCTAGTTGATTCTGCTATAAAAAAATCAGAACTGGGATTAAATCCTCAAATTGATGGTCAGTTAATTAGATTGCCAATACCAGAATTAAACGAAGAAAGAAGAACGGAATTAAAAAAAATAATAAAAACAATGGGTGAAAAATGTAAAATTTCTATAAGGAATATTAGGAGAGATGCAAATGAAGAATTAAAAAAACTTTTGAAATCAAAGAAAATTGGAGAAGATGAGGAAAAATCATTTGAAAAAAATGTTCAGAATATTACTGATAATCACGTTAAGATAGTTGACGAAAAAATTGCTACTAAAGAAAAAGAAATAATGACAATATGAACCCATTAAAACATGTAGCCATTATTATGGATGGCAATGGTAGATGGGGTTTAAAAAATAAAAATTCACGAAATGCAGGACATAAGGCAGGATTAAAAACAGTTGAAAAAATTATAAAAGAATCAATTAAAAATAAAATTAGATATCTAACACTGTATGCCTTTTCAACAGAAAATTGGAAAAGACCAAAAAATGAAATAAATTTTTTATTTAGTTTATTAGATAATTTTCTAAGAAATAGAATAAAAGAGCTTCATCAACAAAAGATAAGACTGAAAATAATTGGCAATAAAAATTTTACACAAAAATTGAATAAACTTCTAATTTCAGCAGAAAAAAAAACACTAAAAAATAAAAAACTACAGATAAATTTAGCTTTGAATTATGGATCAAAATTTGAACTTTTAAATGCATTTAAAGACCTAAAAAAAAGTAATTCAATAATAAATGAAAAAAATTTACAAAAATATTTAAGTACTAAAGATATTCCAGATCCAGATTTATTAATTAGAACAGGGAATACAAAAAGATTGAGCAATTTTCTTTTGTGGCAATTAGCATATTCTGAGATATTTTTTGAGAAAAAGCTATGGCCAGATTTTAATGAAAAAGATTATAATAGAATAATCAAAAAATTTAGAAATATTAAAAGAAATTTTGGAAATATTTAATGAAAAAAGAGCTTCAAAAAAGAATATTTAGTTCATTGATACTTATTCCTATCGCTCTTTTTTTTATAATAAAAGGAAGTCTTTTGTTTAACTTTTTTATATTAATTTGTTTTTTAATTACGTCATATGAATGGCACAAGATGAGTCAAAAAAAACCATATTATTTATTAGGACTATTATTTTTGGTTTTATCTTTTTACTCTGCTTATGTAATTAGAACAGACACAAATAGTAGTTTAGAGTATTTCATAATTATCTTATTAATTTGTATTTCTACTGATATAGGTGGATATATCTTTGGAAAATTATTTAGAGGACCAAAGTTGACTAAAATAAGTCCTAAAAAAACTTATTCTGGTGTAATAGGTGGATACCTACTATCAATCATTTCTTTAAATTTGTTTTTTAATTCTTCTTATTATCTTTACCCACAAGAAATGACATCAAATATTTTTTTATTAATCTTATTAATTTCAACTGTTAGTCAATTAGGAGATATTGTTATTTCTTACTTTAAAAGATTATCAAAAATAAAAGATACTGGAAAAATAATTCCTGGTCACGGTGGTATACTTGACAGAATAGATGGAATGATTTTTGCTTTTCCTTTTTGTTACGGTATTTTCTCATATTTTTATTAAATGAAAAAAAAAATTGCAATATTAGGTTCTACAGGTTCTATAGGTGAGAATACTTTGAAAATAATTAAACAAGATAAAAAAAACTTTGAAGTAACCTTATTATCTACAAATAAAAATCTTAATAGAATTTTGAAACAAGCAAAAGAATTTAAAGTAAAAAATATAATTATTAGTGATTTGAAAACTTACCAAAAAGCAAAATCAAAAATCAATAAATCAAATTTTAAAATCTATAATAATTTTGATAATTTTAAAAAAATTTTTAAAAAAAAGAATAATTTTATAATGAGTTCAATAACAGGATTAAGTGGACTTGGACCAACATTAAAATCAATTAGATATACAAAAAAAATATTAATAGCAAATAAAGAAGCAATTATTTGTGGATGGAATTTAATAGATAAAGAATTAAAAAAATATAATACAAAATTTATACCAATAGACTCGGAGCATTTTTCAATTTGGTCTTTGCTACAAAATAATAAAACTCAAAACATTGACAAAATATATATTACAGCCTCAGGAGGGCCTTTTTTAAAACTACCATTAAATAAATTTTCTAAAATATCTATTAAAAAAGCTCTTAGCCATCCAAATTGGAAAATGGGAAAAAAAATCTCAATAGACTCTGCTACAATGATGAATAAACTTTTTGAAATAATTGAGGCAAAAAATATTTTTAATCTTGAATACAAAAAAATTTTTGCTTTGATTCACCCAAAATCTTATGTTCATGCAATAATTAAATTTAAAAATGGAATTACAAAAATATTAATTCATGAGACCTCGATGAAAATACCAATCTTTAATGCTTTATATTATAATGATTTAAATAAGAAAATATCTTCAAAAGAAATTGATATAAAAATTTTAAATAATCTTAACTTTTCTAAACCTGATACAAAAAAATTTAAAGCTTTAAAATTCATAAAAATGTTACCAAAAAAAATTTCATTATTTGAAACGATTTTAATAACCGCTAATGATGAAATAGTTAAATTATTTTTAAGAAACAAAATATCATTTAGAGAAATTGTGCCGACAATCCATAAAATAATTAAATATAAAGATTTTAAAAAATTTAAAAAAATTATGCCTAAAAATTTGAAAAATATCACTGAATTGAGCAAATTCGTTCGTTTTAAAATTCAATCTATAGTGTATAAGAGCTCTTGATGAAAATAATTGGTAAGCACATCTTAGTTTTAATTTCTTTTTTATTTTTGGTTTTAATTAACAACTCTTTTGCTGAAAAAATTACGGATTTTGAAATAAAAGGGAATAAGAGAGTAAATGTTGAGACTATTAAAATATTTAGTGAAATCAACTTAGGTGATGATTTAGAATCAAATGATCTAAATGATATTTTAAAAAGATTATATAAAACTAATTTTTTTCAAAATGTTGAAGTGAAAATTGAAAATTCAACTTTAATAATTAAAGTTGAGGAAAATCCTATTGTTCAAAACTTAATTATTAAAGGAATAAAAAATAAAGATACTTTAAAAAAGGTAAAAGAATTAATTTCTATTAAAGAAAAAAATCCATATATAGAAGATCAAGCAGAAGCAGAGGTAAGAAGAATTAAAAATTTCATACAAGAAGGAGGTTATTATTTTTCTGATATTGAAATACTAAAAAAAGAAAATGATAATAATACAATAGATTTAGTATTTAATATCGACCTTGGAGAAAAAGCTTACATTAATAAAATAATTTTTACTGGTGATAAAAAATTTAAAAGAAGAAAACTTATAAATGTTATTACCTCAGAGGAGGATAAATTTTGGAAATTTATAAGCTCAAAAAGATTATTAAATAAACAAAGATTGGAATTAGACAAAAGATTGCTAACAAATTTTTACAAAAATAAAGGATATTTTGGAGTGCAGGTTTTAGATAATACCGTCCAATATGATACTGAAAAAAATTTTAATATAATCTTTAATATCGAAAGTGGAAAAAAGTTTTTCTTTTCAAACTTCGAACTTATTCTACCGGAGGATTTCGATCGAAATAATTTTATAGATATTGAAAAAAAATTAAAAAAATTTTCTGGTGAAAGATATTCACTAAAGATTGTAGAAAAAATGTTGGACAATATAGAAAAAATTGCATCTCGAAAACAATATGAGTTCGTAAATGCTAGAATTGATGAAAAAATTGTCGATGGAGATAAAATTGATGTCAAGATAAGTATACTTACAGATGAAAATAATTTTTATGTTAAAAATATTAACATTTTTGGAAATAATATTACTATTGAAGATGTAATTAGAAATGAACTAATTATTGATGAAGGTGATCCATTAAATAAGATATTATTTAATAAATCAATCAACGCTGTAAAAGGTATGAATATTTTCGATAATGTTAGTTCAGAAATTATTGATACTGATAACCCAAATGAAAAATCAATTAATATTAATGTTGAAGAAAAACCTACAGGGCAAATTTCTTTAGGTGCAGGTGTAGGTACTTCTGGAACCTCAACAAGTTTTGGAGTTCAAGAAAATAATTTCTTAGGGAAAGCAATTAAACTCAATAGTAATTTAACACTTAGTGAAGAAAGTATTAAAGGACTATTTTCATATACAAAACCTAATTATGGAAATTCTGATAAAGATTTAACTTTATCCCTTCAAGCTATAGAAACAGACCGTCTTACAGATTACGGTTATAAATCAAATGATACTGGATTTTCTATAGGAACTAATTTTGAATATTTAGAAGACTTATATTTTGCTCCAAGTGTATTAGTAAATTTTGAGTCTTTAACTACATCATCAGCAGCATCGAGTCTTCTAAAAAAACAAGAAGGAAGTTATTTTGATACGGAGGTAAGTTACTCTTTTTTTTATGATCAAAGAGATCAAACATATCAACCAACCGATGGTTACAGTACATATTTTTTTCAAAAATTACCTGTGAATATTGACGAAAATCAAACAGTTGTTAATGGATTGGAATATAATACTTATTATGAATATTTAGATAATCAAATATTTTCTTTATCATTATTTGCAAAAGCTGCAAATTCGATAGGCGATGATGATGTGAGAATATCCGATAGACTTTATTTACCCGCTGGCAAATTAAGAGGATTCGAAGCTGGCAAAATAGGCCCTATCGATGGAGGAGATTTTGTAGGTGGAAATTATTTATCCTCATTAAATGCTCAAGCAAACTTACCAATTTTTCCTGCATTAGAAACTTTTGATTTTAATATTTTTTATGATGCAGCAAATGTTTGGGGTGTTGATTACAGCTCCTCAATAAATGAGTCAAATAAGATAAGAAGTTCGACCGGATTGGGTGTCGACTGGTTTACGCCTATTGGACCTTTAAGTTTTAGTTTTTCTCAGCCACTAACTAAAAAGTCTACTGACAAAACTGAGTCATTCAGATTTAATTTAGGAACAACTTTCTAATAATCAAATAATGCATTTATTGAAATATACTTTTATAATTTTTTTTTTATTCTCTTTCCAAGTAAAATCTAATGAAAATTCAAAAGTAAGGTATATAGATATAGATTTTATTTTCAAAAATTCCATTGTTGGAAAAAAAATTAATGAAATAGCTATTGAAGATAGAGATAAAAAAATTAAAGCAAATAAAAAAATTGAAAAAAAACTAGAAGATCAAAAAAAAGAAATTCTTGCTCAACAAAATATTCTTAGTAAAGAGGAATTTGAACAAAAAGTCTTATCTCATCAAAAAGAAGTACAAGAATATCAAGTCAAAAAAAATAAAGATATTAAAGAAATGAATAAAAAAAATATTGATTTAACAAGAAACTTTATGAAAAAAATTGATAAAATTTTGTTAGAATATGCAAATATGAATAAGATAGATTTAGTTTTAAAAAAAGAAATATTAATTATTTCTAATTCGAATTTAGATATATCAAAAAATGTTTTAGAAATAGTCAACAAACAAATTAAGAAAATTGATTAAAAAATATGAAAGATAAACTTAATAAAAAAGAAATAATTAATTTATTACCTCATAGAGAACCAATGTTATTGATTGATGAATTAATTAACATAAAGAATTTAAAATCTGCGACTGCTATAATGAATGTAAAAAAAGATTCTTTTTATGTTGATGGACATTTTCCTGGTCAACCAGTAATGCCAGGTGTTCTAATTGTTGAAGCTTTTGGTCAAGCTGCAGCTGCTTTAACAGCTCATGGGATAGATAAAGAAACATATGAAAATAAATTAGTTTTTTTAATGAGTATAGAAAAAGCTAGATTTAGAAATCCTGTTATCCCGGATTGTAAGTTAGAACTTAATATAGAAGCTATACGATCACATGGAAGGGTATGGAAATATAAGGGTGAAGCCTTCGTTGAAGGTAAAAAAATGGCTGATGCTATGTGGTCAGCAACAATTGTTGATAAGAAATAATTAGCAATATTAGTTTACTACAAAAGATTTAATGCTTTGATAAAAGCAATCATGTCCAAATCATTTTATTATAATCAAGGACCTTTAAAAATTTTAGATATATTAAAAACTTTAAATTTAAAAGATAATTCATTAAGTGAAGATATAAAAGTTTTTGACATAAAAGATTTATTTAGTGCTAGTACTTCAGATATATCTTTTTTTCATTCAAAAAAATATCAAGAAATTGCTCAAAAAACTAAAGCCTCTTTTTGTATAACAACTCATAATTTAAAAAATGAATTACCTAAAAACTGTAAAGCCTTAATAGTTGAAAATGTTTTAGTTTCGACTGCTAAGATAACTGCACTTTTCTATCCAAATGCAATAAATGATAATTTTGATGAAACTGTATTGAATATTGGTGAAACTGAATTTAATAATAAAGTTAAATTTGGAAAAAATGTTTTAATTGGAAAAAATGTTTCCATAGGATCAAATTGCTCTATTGGTCATAATACTATAATCGAAAAAAATGTATCTCTGGGAGAAAATTGTTTTATTGGTTCAAATACAATTATCAGAAATAGTTTAATAAAAAATAATGTAAAAATCTTAGATAATTGTGTAATTGGAAAACATGGCTTTGGTTTTTTTCCTATGAAAAATTCAAATCTTAGATATCCACATATTGGTATAGTTATAATTGAAGATAATTGTGAAATAGGATGTGGTGCAACAATAGATAGAGGGTCAATGTCGAACACTATTATTGGAAAAAATACTTATTTAGATAATCAAATTCACATAGCTCATAATGTAAACATAGGAGAAAACTCAATTATAGCTGGTCAAGTTGGAATAGCTGGGAGTTCAATAATTGGTAAGAACGTAAGAATTGGAGGACAAGCAGGTATATCAGGACATCTAAAAATAGGAGATAACGTTGATATAGCTGGAGGAAGTGGAGTTATAAAAGATATCCCTAACAATACAAAAGTAATGGGTTATCCAGCAAAAAATATTCGTCAATTTTTAAGGGAAAATAAATAATGATACATGAGACCGCAATCATAGATCCTAATGCAAAAATAAGTTCTGATGTAAAAATTGGGCCATATTGTGTAATTGGTCCTAATGTAGAGATAGGAAAAAAATCAATTATTCAGTCACATGTAAGTATCTTGGGCAACACTAAAATTGGAGAAAATAATAATATATATCCATTTGCTTCTATTGGTAATGATCCTCAAGATCTAAAATTTAAAGGAGAACAAACTAAATTAGAGATAGGTGATAATAACAAAATTAGGGAATATGTAACTATAAACAAAGGTACTGATGGAGGAGGAGGATTAACAAAAATTGGAAACAATTGTTTATTTATGGTTTCATCTCATATTGCACATGACTGTTTAGTTGAGGATAATGTCATTTTAGCAAACAATGTTCCATTAGGAGGTCACGCTCATATCGAGAGAAATGTTATAATTGGAGGTAATTCAGCAGTACAACAGTTTACGAGAGTTGGGAAATTTGCAATGATTGGTGGAATGTGTGGTGTTGTAAGAGATGTAATTCCTTATGGTATTGCTCATGGTAACAGAAGTATTTTACAAGGATTAAACTTAATTGGCTTAAGAAGAAGAAATATACCTAATAAAGATATTTTAACGTTGAGTGAGGCTTACAAAGAAATATTTAAAAATGAAAATTTAACAGAAAATTTAAAAAATTTAGACTCAAATTTTAAAACCAATGATTTAGTTAAAGATGTAGTTGAATTTTTAGAAAAAGATAAAAAAAGGCCAATATGTACACCTTTTTCGAAGTAAAATGATTGGATTATTCTTAGGAGATACAGACTTTTCAAATATTGTACTTAACAAGATCAAAAGAAAAAAAAAAAAATATTTTATAATTGATTTTTCTAAAAATGGAAAATTCAAAAAGGATAAAAATTCCTATAGAATTAGCATTGGTAGATTCGGAGAAATAATTAATTTAATAAAAGAAAAAAAATCTAATAAAGTGCTTTTTGCAGGAAAAATCGCTAAGCCCAAATTTTCATCACTAAGATTAGATTTAAAAGGCATATATTATATGCCAGGTGTTATTAAAGCTGCAAAATTAGGTGATGCAGCTATTATTAAAGCAATAATTAAAATTCTTAATAATGAAAAAATAAAAGTTATTAGCTCAATTTATTTTAATCCTGAATTAGCAGCAAAAAAAGGAAATTTAACAAAGTTAAAACCTTCACTGAAAGATATTACATCTATAAATAAAGGTATAAAATATTTGAGTAAATCCAATAGTTTAGATCATGTTCAAGCATTGGTGGTTAAAGACAATAAAATAATTTCTAAAGAAGATAATCGGGGAACAAAAAAGTTGCTTTCCAAATCAAAGAATAATTTTGGTGGTATTTTAATAAAATATCCTAAAAAAAAACAAGATTTAAGAATGGATTTACCGACAATAGGACTTCAAACTCTTAAAGATTGTAAAAAAAATGGTTTAAAAGGAATAGTTTTAAAACCTAAAAAAAACATTTTCTTAGATAAAATCAAATGTCTTAAGTTTGCTAATAAAAATAGGATCTTCATTTCAATAATATGAAAAAAATTTTTGTATTAACAGGAGAACCTTCTGGTGATAAATTAGCATCAACTGCAATATCAAAACTTAAGAAAAATTACGATGATATTGAATACTTGTCTGTTGGTGGTTCAAATCTAAAAAAAATAGGAATTAAATCTATCTTTGAATTGAAAGAGATTACATATTTGGGTTTTACAAGTGTTTTATTAAATATTTTTAAGATAAAAAAAAAAATTAATCAAACAGTTAATGAGATCTTAAAATTCAATCCAGATATTTTATTTAGTGTTGATAGTCCAGATTTTACATTAAGGGTAGCTGAAATAGTAAAAAAAAAGAATCCAAAAATTAAAACTATTCATTATGTGGCTCCTCAAGTATGGATTTGGCGTAAAAATAGGGTAAAAAAGATAAAGAAATTTATAGATCACATACTCTTATTATTTGATTTTGAAAAAAAATATTTTAATGATGAAAACATAAAAAATACATTTGTTGGACATCCTTTAATCGAAGATTTGAATACCAATAAAACTGATATCAATAATTTTATATCTAAAAATAAAAAAATAATATCTATTATGCCAGGTAGTCGTAAATCCGAAACAAGTGTTCTCGTACCAATACTAATTGACTTTATAAATATGATGAATAGTAATGAATCTAATTATAGTTTTGTTTTTCATGCAACAGATGAAAATAAAGATCACATAGTTGATTTTATTAAAAATAAAAATTTAAAAAATGTTGATATTATTTCGAATGAAAATCTAAAAAAAGAAATATTAACAAACTCTATTTTTGCTGTGTGTAAATCTGGAACAGTATCTTTACAAGTTTGTAATTCAAATGTTCCTTCAATAATTATTTATAAGCTTAGTTTTATAAATTTTATGATTTTTAAATTATTAGTAAATGTAAAATATGCAAATATTATAAATATTATAAATAATAAAGAGGTAATCCCCGAGTTATTACAAGGCGAATGTAATGCAAAAGAAATTTATAATTCAGTCAAATACATGCTTAAAAATCCTGAAATTGGAAAAAAACAATTGGAACAATGTAATAAAACTTTAGAAGGTATTCGATCTAAATCATCTTCTTCAAATGAAGTTGCTATAATTTTAAGAAATAGTCTTGTCAGTTAACCTTTTTTCTACATCATCTTTACCAAGTGATATAATTATATCATAAATACCAGGTCCAAATTTTGATCCAGTTAAAGCTATTCTTAAGGGTTGTCCTACTCCTTTAAAATTTGTCTTATTTGTTTTAATTAATTCTTGAACTATCGGTTCCAAATTATCTCTATTTAACTCATTTAATTCTTTAAACTTCTTATAAAATTCTGAGATTATTTTTTTTGCTTTATCATCAATTAATGACAAATCTTCTTGATTGAAATTTACCTCATCTTCAACAATATATTTGCAATTATTAAATATATCTTCTAAAGTTTTTGCTTTATTTTTAAGAATAGATAAGGATTTTTGGATTTTATCTTTTTTATCTTTTTTAATTCCATTTTTAAATAATTGACAGTAATTTATAAATTGATCAAATAAATCTTTTTCATTTATATTCTTAATATAATGTTCATTCATAGATAGAATTCGGCTCATATCTAATTTTGATGGAGATTTACCTATTCCCTCTATATTAAAATATTTTATACTTTCCTCTAATGAAAATATTTCTTTATCTTTAAAAGACCAGCCTAATCTTAAAAGATAGTTTCTTAATGCATCTGGCATTATACCAATCTTAGAATAATCATCTAAAGTTGATGCCTTATCTCTTTTTGATAACTTTTTACCATCAATTGTATGTATCAAAGGGATATGGGCAAAAGAGGGTAGTTCCCATTTCATAGCTTCATATATTTGTATTTGCTTAAAAGTATTTATTTTATGGTCATCGCCTCTAATTATGTGTGTCATATTCATTTGATGATCATCTACTGAAGCAGATAAATTATATGTAGGTGTACCATCATTTCTTAAAATAACAAAATCCTCTATAGTTTTATTTTCTATTTCAACATTACCTTGAACTAAATCTTTTAATATTGATGTTCCCTCTATCTTACTTTTAAACCTTATAACCGGATGAATATCTTTTGGAGCCTCTTTTTCATCTTTATCTCTCCATTTTCGATCATAAACGTATGGTATTTTTTTTTGTTTTGCTCTTTTTTTTTGTTCTTCGATTTCTTCATTTGAACAATAACACTTGTAAGCAAAACCATTTTTCAATAATTCATTAGCAACTTTTATGTGGTCATCAATTTTTTTTGATTGAATATATTCTTCACCATCATGATCTATACCAATCCATTTAAGAGATTTTACAATTTGTTTTTTATACTCATCTTTGGATCTTTCTTTATCTGTATCTTCAATTCTTAAATAAAAATTACCATTATGGTTTTTTGAATATAACCAATTGAATAATGCCGTCCTTACTCCTCCAATGTGCAAAGGCCCTGTAGGGGAAGGAGCAAATCTAGTTGCTACTTTCTTCATTCTAATTATTTAGACTATTTTTCTAGAAGTTTCTATATAAAGATACTAATACACCTTGAACTTTTACTCTATCTGGTCCAAAAATTTTTGTTTCGTAGTTTTTGTTTGCACTTTCTAAGGCTACAACTTTTCCTTTTTTTCTAATTCTTTTCAACATTGCTTCATGTTCGTCAATTAAAGCAACAACAATTTTTCCATTATCTGCAGTATCTGTTCTTTTTATTATAACTGTATCACCTTCATGAATTCCTGCTTCAATCATAGAGTCACCTTGAACTTTAAGACCAAAATAATCACCATTTTTTTCTAAATTATTCGGCAAAGGTATTCTTGAAACTTCATTTTGAATAGCCTCAACAGGAGTTCCTGCCGCTATTTTCCCTAAAACTGGCACCTCATTTTCATCTGAAAATGGCTTTTCATCATCCAAGCCACCTTTAATTACACTCGGTGAAAAATTATTATAAATATCATTTGCAGATGCAGTTTCTGGTAATTTTACAACCTCAAGAGCTCTAGCCTTATGAGCTAATCTTTTAATAAATCCTCTTTCTTCTAAAGCACTTATTAATCTATGAATCCCGGATTTTGATTTTAAATTTAAGGACTGTTTCATTTCTTCATAAGAGGGAGAAACACCTGAGCTTCTCAACTTCTTGTTGATAAATAAAAGTAGGTTTTTTTGTTTTTTTGTTAGCATAAGAACAAATATCGTACAAAATCTGTTCTACAAAAGTTCTATATAATTCACAATAGTAAAAAAGTTAGTAAAATAGGGGTTTATTTGACTAAAGAACTGAAAAAATTGAATTATTCTTTAAATTTTTCAAAAGTGATTCACCGATTAAAAAAGTTTTAATAGAAGTTTTGTCAGATAATTCAAGGAGTTCATCTTTAGTTTTAATTCCGCTTTCAGAGATTAATGGACCGGGATGATTAACTAATACATCATAAATATCAAAAGTTGTATTTATGTCTGTCTCCAGAGTTTTTAGATTTCTATTATTAATACCAATCAAAGCATTTTTAAATTTAAGAGCTTTCTTTGCCTCATCAACTGTGTGCACTTCAACTATGATAGACATATTTAGTCTTAAAGCTTCTTCATATAAATCATTTGCAAGGCTTTCACTGACACCGGCCAATATAATTAAAATTGCATCAGCCCCATAACTTTTTGCTAATGGTACCTGAAATTTGTCTATAAAAAAATCTTTACAAAGAATTGGTAAATTAATTTTTTGTTTAATTTTACTAATATGTAAAAGATTTCCTAAAAAAAAATCTTCTTCAGTCAGCACTGATAAACAAGTGGCTTTATTTGAATTATATATTGTAGCTATTTGAATAGGATCATAATTTTGTATAATTATACCCGCTGAAGGACTTGCTTTTTTAATTTCAGCAATAATCGAAAATTTATTATTATTTATGTTATCTTCAATTTTTTCTTTAAAATTTATAAATGATTTATTTCTATCAATCAATTCATCTAATGAATTTAATGAGATAGTCTTTTTCAAATTAGCTATTTTATCGGCTTTTTTGACTATTATTTTTTCAAGAATATTTTTAGCCATTTTGAATTTTTTCTAAATGTTTAATTACCTTATTAGATAAGATATGTTCTCTTGCGTTAATATATGCATCAGCAAAATTTTGATGAGTTTCATTTACTATTAATCCTGCTGCAGCATTTAAGCACACAGCTTTAGAAAAATCATTATCCTCACCTTTAAATATATTAATCATTTTTTCTGCATTAAATTTTGCCTCATCACCAACTAGATTTTCAAATTTATCTGCATTAACGTTTAATTCTGTTGGATCAATTACAACTTCAGAAATTTTATTATCTTTTAATTGAATAACATTCGTTTTTGCATAAGGTGAAATTTCATCTAAACCATCTTCACTATTTACAATCCATGCAAACTTAATATCTAAATTATTTAAAGCATTTGCAAATATATTAAGGAGTTTTTTGTCAAAAACACCAACAACTTGCCTCTTTACTAAAGCAGGACTACTTAATGGTCCAATCATATTAAAAATAGTTCTTTTTCCAATTTTTTTCCTTGTTGGTCCAACAAATCTCATTGCACTATGATAATTAGGGGCAAACATAAAACCAAAATTATTTTTATTAATTTGAGCTTCAATATCTTTTGGTTCTAAATTTATTTTTATATTTAAAGCCTCTAAAACGTCACCAGATCCACATTTAGAGGATACAGCCTTATTTCCATGCTTTGCCACTTTAACACCCATACTAGCAAGTAATAATGCAGATGCTGTAGAAATATTAAGTGTATTCATACCATCCCCACCTGTACCACATGTATCTACACAATCTTCTACATTAACTCTTTTAGACTTATTTCTTAGAACATAAACTCCACCAGCTATTTCATCTGAAGCCTCACCTTTAGCAGATAATAGTGTCAAAAAATCATATATTTCTTGATCTTCTGCTTTACCTTCCATTAAAACTTCAAAAGCTGACTTACTTTCTTCAAAAGATAAATTTTTTTTACTTTTTATTTTTTCTATAAATTGTTTCATTAAGCTTTAATATTAATAAAGTTTTTTAAAATTTTAATACCTATTTTAGTTTTAATACTTTCAGGGTGAAATTGCACTCCATGAACATTATATTTCTTGTGTTGAACACCCATAATTAAGCCTTCTTTAGTTTCAGCAGTTATCTTAAGATCCTTAGACAATGATTTTTTATCAATGATTAAGCTATGATATCTGGTTGCTTCAAATATGTTGGGAAGATTATTTAATATACCTATTTTTTTTGACAATATCTTACTAGTTTTTCCATGCATTAGTTTTTTAGCCTGAACTATTTTTGATCCAAATACCTGTCCTATTATTTGGTGACCTAGACAAACTCCCAGTATTGGCATTTTTTTATATAAAGATTTGACAATTTTAAGACAATTACCAGATTGACTCGGATTACCAGGACCAGGAGAAATAACAATTTTATGATATTTTCTTTTTAAAATTTCGTTAGAAGTAATTTGATCATTTCTTATTACATCAACATTTACTTTCAATGAAGAAAGATAATGATAGAGATTAAAAGTAAAACTATCATAATTATCAATTAAAATTATTTTTTTCATTTTAATGCATTTATTAAAGCTTTTGCTTTATTAATTGTTTCGTTATATTCGTTTATTGGTTTACTATCCGCAACTATTCCAGCGCCAGCTTGAACATAGAATTTATTTTTTTTAGCAACAGCTGTTCTTAAAGCTATACATGTATCAAATTCACCATTTGCAGAAAAATAACCAATACCGCCAGCATAAACTTTTCTTTTAGATGTTTCTAATTCATCAATAATCTCCATAGCTCTTATTTTTGGTGCTCCTGAGACTGTCCCTGCAGGAAAACCAGCTAATAGTGATTTAAATTTGGAGAATTTTTTATTATATTTACCAACTACATTTGAAACAATATGCATTACATGTGAATATCTCTCAATTATAAAACTTTCCGTCACCCTGACTGTATTAATTTTACTTACTTTACCGGCATCGTTTCTTCCCAAATCTAAAAGCATTAAATGTTCCGAAAGTTCTTTTTTGTCGTTAAGTAGATCTCTTTCATAAAATCGATCTTCTTTAGAATTTTTTCCTCTAGGTCTAGTTCCCGCTATAGGTCTTACAGTTATATTATTATCTCTTAATCTAACTAATATTTCTGGACTAGCTCCAATTATTTGAAAATCACTAAAATTAAAGAAAAACATAAAAGGAGAAGGATTTGTGACCCTAAGTTTTTTATAAATGTCTATTGGCTTTTTAGTTAGATTTGCTTCAAATCTTTGACTTAAAACTACTTGAAAAATATCTCCTAATTGAATGTATTTTTTTGCCTTTTTAACCATTTTAATAAATCTATTTTTAGATGTATTTGATTTTACTTTAATATTTTTTGACTTAATATTTATAGTATTATGAAGATTTTTTATTGAAGATTGGATTAGTAGTTTGTTAAGTTCTGATTTAATTTCATTATATCTATTTTGATAATTATTTATTTTTTCATCTTTAAATATATTGTTTATGAAAAAAATCTCTTTTTTAAAATTATCATGAATTACAAGAGTTTTGGGGCGTAAAAGTCTTACATCTGGTAATTTTAAATCATTTTTACAATTATTAGGAATTTTTTCTATATATCTAATAGCGTCATATGAGAAAAAACCAGATATTAAAGAGCAAATTTTTGGTAAATTTTTGGGAGTTTCAAATTTGAATTCTTCAATAATTTTTTCAATTAATTGTTCTGGTTTTTCTTTTAATAGAACTCTTTTTTTATTTTTTATTTGATATGAGTTATTGTTGTTGAACTCCCAAATTTTATCAGGATTTTTCCCAAAAATAGTATATCTACCTTTAATTTTACCTTTTTCAACTGACTCAAAAATAAAACTATTTTTCTCAATTAAAAAATTATCTATTAGATTTATAATCTCTTCATCTTTTTTAACTTTTTTAGAGGTAAATATTATCTGATTTTGTTTGCTTCTATGTCGAAACTTAAAATCTTTGAAGCTTCGATTAATAATCATTGAAAATAATTTTTTACTCGTTCGATTGTTTTTTGATTTAGAGTTATATTATATTTATCACTCAATAACATATCATAAGATTTTAGAATACTCTTTTTATTGTTTGAATTTTGTTTATTAATAAATTCATTAAAATTGTCATTACTCGTATCAATATTTTCATTTCTAAAATTTTTAATCATAGCTAAATAAATATCATTTTCTTCGTCATTAATTAATGTGAACGAATTAATAGGGAGGGAATATAATAATCTTACAGAATTGATCTCAAATTTTTTATTATCTCTTATTGAATTTAATTCTATCTTTTGAATAGAGTCTTTCCCAATTTTTGAAAACTCACTTCTATTAAATTCTTTATTATTTATCCTTTCTAATAATTGCTGATTGTAATCGAACTTACTTTTTTGTACTAATATATCAATTATTTCACTTTTTATTTCTTGATCATTTATGTCAGCTTCTCTCTGATCAATATTTTGAATTTCATAGAGGATATAATCATTTTCATTTTCAAATAGATCAATTTTATTTTTTCTCAATTCAAAAATTTTTTTTTCTATTTCATTTTTATCTTCTGAAAATTTAAAGTTTTTGACACTTATTGGCTCAATGTCTAAATTTGATATAATCGATTTAAAATCGATTTCATTGGAAATATCAATATCAATTTCATCAATTTTATCAAAAAAGGTTTGATTAAAATCATCTGTACCTATTAAATTTTTGGGATTTAAAACTACATAATTGAAATCAATATATTCAACCTTTAACTGATCGTTATTCTCTTTAATGAATTCATTTATTTCTATATCAGTAATATCCTCTTTTTTTGCGTACAAATTTTTCAAATTTAAAAATTCTATTTCAAGTTTTTTATTTTCTTCAATATATAATTTTTTCGATAAAAATTTAGGAGAGATTGTTCCAGCACCAATATAATCAAATAAATTTTTTTGTTCTTCTCTTTTTTTTAATCTAAGTTCAAATCCAGCAGCAGACTGATTATTCTCTAATAAAAATTTTTCATATTTTATCCTTTGAAAATTTCCATTTTCATCTAAAAAATTTTTATTAGTTTTAATTTGTTTTAATAAAGTATCTTTTGAAATTGATATATTAAGTTTTTCAATTTCTAAATCTAACAAAGTAGAAGATATTAAGCCTGCTAACAGTTCTTGAATAATTTCTTTATCTAAATTTTCTCTTATATAATCTTGAGGTACTCCTGAGTTATTTAAATAATCAATAAATTCCTCTGTTGATATATTTTTTTCATTAACTTTAGCGATATTATTTGTATTTCCGCTACTAAACATCCCTCCCATACCCCAAAAAACAAAAGGTATGATCATAATGAAAACTAATAAGCCAGCAAACTTGGTTTTGGCAAAATTTCTAAAACTACTTATCATTGCTTTATAAATTTATTGATCTATAAAAAGCAAACCTATAGATTAAAATCAATCAGATGACAAATAAATATATGATATTTATTGCAAATTGGAAAATGTTTGGTGGTTTAAATTCATTAAATTCAATAAATCCAGTAATTAAATTTTTAAAAATTTTCAAAAATAAAAAATCTGTTAAAATAATCTACTGTCCACCAACTACTTTAATATATCCAATTTATAAAAGATTAAAAAATACACCTTTGATGGTCGGTGGACAGAATTGTCACGAAAATCATAAATCAGGTGCTTTTACTGGATCAATCAACGCAACTATGCTTAAGAACGTAGGTGCAAATTATGTTATTATAGGTCACTCCGAAAACAGAAGAAATGGCGAAAACAATACTCTTATTAACCAAAAAATTAAAAGTGCCATTAAATCTGGTTTAAATGTAATATTTTGTATTGGTGAGACGTTGGGTGAAAGAAAAAAAAAACTCACTAAAAAAATTTTAAAAAAACAAATTACTTCAGGTTTAAAAAAAATTAAAGATAAAAAAAAGATCTTAATTTCTTATGAACCAGTTTGGGCAATAGGAACAGGTATAATTCCAAAGACCAATGAATTATTTGAAACAATAAGTTTTATTAAAAATAAATTTAAAGACTATAAAGTTTTATATGGAGGATCTGTAAACCCCAAAAATATAAAAGATTTAAAAACTATTGAAAATTTAGATGGTTTTTTAATTGGCGGTGCATCTCAGAATTCAAAAAAATTTATTGATATAATTAAAAAAACATATAATTAAGCCACATGGAAAATATATTATTAACATTGAACATCATATTGGCAATCATATTGGTTTTGCTAGTTTTAATGCAAAAATCTGAGGGTGGTGCTCTTGGCATTGGAGTTTCGCAAGAAAATTTTATGTTTTCTAGATCTGCAGGAAATTTTATGACAAAAGCTACAGCTATTGTAGCGACTTTGTTTATAATTTGTAGTTTAGCATTAACAATAGTATCCAGAGGAGATTTGATACCAACTTCTTCAGTTTTGGACACTGTTGAGGAAAAAACTGAAGATACCCCTTCAATCCCAGAAAATAATAATTAATACTTTTCTTTTACTTTTTTATTCGCTATAAGATACTTCCATGGCGCGATATATATTTGTCACTGGCGGCGTGGTTTCATCTTTAGGTAAAGGTCTTTCTTCAGCTTCATTAGCTTATTTATTAAAATCTCAAGGATATAAAGTAAGATTAAGAAAAATGGATCCATATTTAAACGTAGATCCTGGAACAATGAGCCCATTTCAACATGGCGAAGTTTTTGTAACAGATGATGGTGCTGAAACGGATTTAGATTTAGGACATTATGAAAGATTCACAAATATTTCATCAAGACAATCAGATAATATCACGACTGGTCGTATATATAGTGATGTAATTAAAAAAGAAAGAAAAGGGGGATATCTTGGAAAAACTGTTCAAGTTATACCTCATATTACAAATCGAATAAAAGAATTTATAAAAAAAGATATTACAAATGAAGATTTTGTTATATGTGAAATTGGCGGCACAGTAGGAGATATAGAAAGCTTACCATTTGTTGAAGCTATAAGACAATTTTCAAATGAACATGGAAAATCAAAAACATTATTTATTCATTTAACTTTTGTTCCGTTTCTAAAATCATCAGATGAAATTAAAACTAAACCAACTCAACATTCTGTTAAAGAATTAAGAAGTATCGGTATTCAACCTGATATAATTATTTGTAGATCACAACAATCTATACCTTTAGATCAAAGAAAAAAAATATCATTATTCTGCAATGTTCCTATTGATAACGTAATTGAAACAGTAGATGTAAGGACAATTTATGAAGCACCTATTAGTTTTTTTAAACAAAAACTTGATAAACAAGTTTTGAAGTATTTTAAAATTAAATCAAAAAAAAGAGCAAATTTGAATCCTTGGAAAAAAATAACTAAGATAGTGCTGAATACAAAAAGAACAGTTGATATTGCAATAATTGGTAAATATGTAAATTTAAAAGATGCTTATAAATCTTTGGATGAAGCTTTAATACATGGAGGTATTTCAAATAAAGTAAAAGTTAATTTAATTAGGATAGAGTCTGACAATTTAAAAACTAATGAAATAAAGAAAAAACTTAAAAATGTTTCTGGATTATTAATACCGGGTGGTTTTGGTAAAAGAGGGACAGAAGGTAAAATTTCTGCGATAAAATATGCTAGAGAAAACAAAATACCTTTTCTTGGTATTTGTTTTGGAATGCAGATGGCCATTATTGAATTTGCAAGAAACAAATTGAATATAAAAAAGGCCGGATCGAGTGAACTCGATAAAAAATGTTACCCAGTAATAGGCTTAATCGATGAATGGGATAAGAATGGAAAAATAATTAAGGGAACAGATAAAGATTTAGGTGGAACAATGAGACTGGGTTTGTATGAAGCTAAATTACGAAATAATTCTGCCATAAATAGGATCTATAATTCAAAGACTATTAAAGAGAGACATAGACATAGATATGAAGTTAATAATAATCTTAAAAATCAATTTGAAAAAAAGGGGTTAGTTTTTTCAGGAATGTCACCAGATAATAAATTACCTGAAATAATTGAATTAAATAATCATCCTTGGTTTATAGGAGTTCAGTTTCATCCTGAATTTAGATCTAGACCTTTGTCTCCTCATCCTTTATTCTCATCTTTTATCAAAGCAGCAAAAAATCATAAATGAGTGCTATTAAAGTAAATTGTGAAAAAATTGAAATTTCAAACGATAATAAGATTTGTATTATTGCTGGGCCATGCCAACTTGAAACAGAACAGCATGCAATGGATATGGCGGGAAAAATTAGTGAAATTACCTCAAAATTTGGTCTTGGATTTATTTACAAAACTTCATTCGATAAAGCCAATAGAACAAGTTTAAAAGGTAAGAGAGGTGCAGGTTTAGAGGCATCTCTCCCTGTATTTGATAAAATTAAAAAAGAATTAAATGTACCGATTTTAACTGACATTCATAATGCTGAACAATGTGAAGTAGTTTCTAAACATGTTGATGTTTTGCAAATACCCGCATTTCTTTGTAGACAGACAGATTTATTAATTGCTGCAGCAAAAACAAATAAGATTATAAATGTTAAAAAGGGTCAGTTTTTAGCTCCATGGGATATGGTTAATGTAACCAAAAAAATTTCAGATAGTGGAAATAAAAATATTTTAGTTACAGAAAGAGGAGCAAGCTTTGGTTATAATACTTTAGTATCTGATATGAGATCTTTACCTATTATGGCAAAGAATGGTTATCCTGTAATATTTGATGCAACCCATTCAGTACAACAACCTGGAGGTCTTGGAGAAAAAAGTGGTGGACAAAGAGAATTTGTTGAGTATTTAGCAAGAGCTGCAGTAGCTGTTGGTGTTGCAGGAGTTTTTATTGAAACTCATCAAGACCCAGACAATGCACCATCTGATGGACCAAACATGGTACCTTTAAATAAATTAGAAGATTTACTAAAACAACTTTCAGATATAGATAACTTAATAAAGAATTAGTGAGTAAAATTTTAAAAGTTAAAGCTCGTCAAATTTTTGATAGCAGAGGAAATCCTACAGTAGAGGCAGAAGTGTTTACCAACAAAAATAGTGCTTCAGCAATTTGTCCATCTGGAGCTTCAACAGGTACCTATGAGGCATTTGAAAAAAGAGATAAAAAAAATAAAAAATATTTAGGAAAAAGTGTTTTATCTGCAGTCAGTTTAATAAATAAAAAGATATTCAAAAAATTAAAAGGTCAAAATGTTCATGATCAAGAACGTATTGATACGTTAATGATTAATCTAGACGGAACAAGACAAAAATCTAAATTAGGTGCGAATGCAATCTTGGCTGTATCTATGGCTGTAAAAAAACTTTCTGCAATTGAAAAGAAAATACCATTATATAAAAATTTTTTTGTCAAAAATAATTTTAAATTACCATATCCTCTAATGAATATAATGAATGGTGGTGCCCATGCAAATAATGGGTTAAGGATACAAGAATTTATGATTAGACCAGACCGTGCTCGCAGTTTTTCTGAGGCGATGAGGATAAGTTTTATTGTGATTAAACATTTAAGTAAATTAATAAAGCAAAAAAAATTATCAACTTCAGTTGGAGATGAGGGTGGTTTTGCTCCCATGATAAATAATAATAACCAAGCTTTAGATTTAATTGTTCATGCAATAAAAAAATCAGGATTTGTTAATGGAAAAGATATTTCTATATGTTTGGATGTTGCAGCTAACGAACTTTATAAAAAAAATAAATATTCTATTCACTCAAATAAATATGTTTCAGTTGATAAATCTATCCAACAATACAAAAAAATGGTTGAAAAATATAAAATAAAATCTATTGAGGATCCTTTTGCTGAAAATGATTGGTTGTCATGGAATAAATTAATGAAATCCTTAAAAAAAGTTCAAATAGTGGGGGATGATCTTTATGTTACAAATTTAGAAAGGTTAAAAAAGGGATTTTTAAATATTTCTTCCAATGCAATTTTAATAAAGTTAAATCAAATAGGCACTGTTTCAGAAACAATTGAAGTTATTAAATTTGCTCACATTATTGGATTTAAAACAATTATCTCTCATAGATCAGGAGACAGCGAAGATACCTTTATTGCAGATTTGGCTGTAGGTACTAATTCTAATCAAATTAAAACAGGCTCTTTAGCAAGATCAGAAAGAGTAGCAAAATATAATCAATTAATTCGTATAGAAGAAGAACTTGGAAAAAAGGCTAGAATGAATAAGATTCATTAATGCTTAAAAGATTAAAAAAAAATTATTTTTTATTATTATCAACTTTTCTAGTTCTTTATTTTTTCTTTAATCTTTTATCTGGTGAAAGAGGACTTATTTCATATTTCGAAAAAAAACAAATTTTAGATGATTTAAAACAAGAAGAATCATTAATAATTAGTCAAATTGAAGACTTGGATTTTAAAAATTCATTATTAAGTGACAATCTAGATCTTGATTATATTGAAACTTTAATTAGAGAAAGATTTTTATTTGGAAAAAAAAATGAGAAAATTCATATAATAAAAAACAATGACACAAAAAATTAGACCTAGACATCCAGAAAAAGTAAAAAATCCGATTAATCCAATTAAGAAAAAACCAAATTGGATTAGGTCCAAACTTAGTAATAGTAAAGAATTTTTTTTAACAAAAACAATTGTAAATAAAAACAACCTTGTAACTGTTTGTCAGGAAGCAAATTGTCCAAATATAACTGAGTGTTGGAGTAAAAGGCATGCAACATTTATGATAATGGGAGATACATGTACTAGAGCTTGTGCTTTTTGTGATGTTAAAACTGGTAAACCAGAAAAACTAGATGAGTTAGAGCCTATTAAAATTTCTCAAGCAGTAAAAAAATTAAATTTAAAACATGTTGTTATAACTTCAGTGGACAGGGATGATTTGGACGATGGTGGCTCTAATCATTTTTATGAAGTAATAAATCAAACTAGAAAAACTAATCCTAATACGACTATAGAGGTTTTAACACCTGATTTTTTAAGAAAAGGTGATGCTTATAAAAAAGTATTAGATGCTAATCCTGATGTTTTCAACCACAATATAGAAACAGTACCAAGTCTATATTTAAAAGTTAGACCTGGATCTAGATATTTTGCTTCTCTTGAACTTTTAAAAAATGCAAAAAAAATTAACGATAGAGTTTTTACTAAGTCAGGAATAATGGTTGGTTTGGGTGAAACAAGAGATGAAATTTTACAAGTAATGGATGATTTAAAATCTGCCGATGTTGATTTTTTAACTATTGGACAATATCTGCAACCATCTGTTAAACATTTTCCGCTTGATAGATATTATACACCTGAAGAATTTAAAGAATTAGGAGATATCGCTAAAGCTAAAGGATTTTTATTAGTTTCTTCATCTCCTTTAACAAGATCTTCATACCATGCTGATGAAGACTTTGCTAAACTTCAACAAAATAGAATAAATAATCATTAATGCCCAAAGCTTCAGTTAAGCGATTAATTGAATGTAAAAAAAAAGATTTAATAGAACTAGTTCTGGATATTGAAAAATATCCTGAGTTTGTTCCATTTTGTTTTGATGCAAAAATATATGAGAATAAAAATGAAGGTAATTTAACAAATATAATAGCAGATTTAACAATTGGTAAAGGACCTTTTAAAGATACTTATAAAAGTGATGTCGTCTTTAATAAAAAAGAAGACTCAATATTTGTCAAAAATATAGATGGACCTTTAAATCATTTATCTAATAATTGGACATTTGCTGATAAAAAAAATGGAATTACTGAAGTTACTTTTGATATTGATTTTGAAATTAAAAATAAATTTCTAAACTCTCTAATGGTTGTTTCTTTTCAATTTGGTTTAGAAAAAATAGCTGATGCTTTTCAGAAAAGAGCTGAAGAGTTATTTGGTAATACCAAGAATTAAATCTAAAGCTTTTTTAACAGTAGCTTTTTGTATTGAGGATCTTTTTTTACTTTTAAATAAGCACTTATTTATTTGTATTTTGTTACTTTTTTTAATTCCAATATAAACTAAACCTACAGGTTTTTGTTTAGTGCCGCCTTTAGGTCCTGCAATACCAGTTATTGAAACATTGATATTAGCTTTAGATATTCTAGATAAATTTTTAACCATCGCTGAACAGCACTCATGACTTACTGCACCATATTTTTTAATAATATTGCTATTTACTTTTAAAATTTTAATTTTTGCCTGATTAGAATAGGTGACAAGACCTAAATTAAATATTTTTGATGCACCACTAATTGAAGTAATTGTACTAGCGAGCAACCCTCCTGTACAAGACTCTGCTAAAGCAATTTTAAGTTTTTTTTTAGTTAGTATTTTTATTAAAGTTTTCATTAGATAAAGTAACTACTCAAAACCATAAAACAAATTAAAGATAAAACAACATAAAAACCAGCACAAACATCATCCATGATTACTCCAAAACTATTTTTAAATTTCTTATCAAAATAACTCACCGGAAATGGTTTGATTATGTCAAAAAATCTAAATAATAAAAAACAAATCCCGTAAAAGATTAATGCTTCATCAGCCGACTTTTGTGTTCCATGTGAAATTTCATAAAGATAAATTGGAATAGATTGACCAATAAATTCATCTATTACTACTTCCTTTGGGTCTTTGTTTTCACTATTTTTGATATGAGTTGCAACTGCTATAAAAGAAAAAATAAAAATAATTAAAAAACCTATTAATATTAGGTTTGAAGATAGATTATATATATGGAATAGAAAATAAAGTATAATTATTGTTGCTAAAGATCCAAAAGTGCCAGGGATTTTCGGGAGTTTTCCTAAACCAAACATTGTTACAAATAATGTGTTAAAAGTTTTAATCATATTTTGTAATTGAAATTATTACTTCACAAGCAATGGCTTTTTCCTTTCCTATCAAACCTAATTTTTCTGCTGTTTTACCTTTTAGATTAATTTGATTTTTATTTAAAGTCGTCAGTTTTGATATTGAATTTATTATTTTGTCTCGATATTTCGAAACTTTAGGTTGTTCACAAATTAAATTTATATCAAGGTTATTTATTGAAAAGTTTGATTTATAAAGATTATCAATAATTGGTCTTAACATTTTTGGAGATCTTATATTTTTAAATTTTTTTGTATTTGGAAAATAAGTGCCAATGTCTTTTTTTTTTGTAGCACCTAAAATCGCATCAATTATTGCATGCAAAATTACATCCCCATCTGAATGTCCTTTAAGGCCAGAATGAAAAGGAATTTTAACTCCACCAAGATAAAGTTTTTTATTCTTTATAAGTTTATGAATATCAAAACCAATACCAAAATATGTTTTAGAAGTATCAATGTCACTTAAATATGTAATCTTATTATTTTTATTTTCCCCAGATATGAATTTAACTTGAATATTATTATTAATAAAAAGTGTAGCTTCATCGCTTATTTTATTTTTTTCATTTATTGCTAGATTATATAATTCTTTAAATCTAAAAGCTTGTGGAGTTTGAGTTAAGAAAGAATTATTCTTATTTAGATTAAATATTTGATTTTTTATTTTATACTTTATTGAGTCTTTTGATGAAACTACTGGAACTACAGCTTTATTTTTTTTTAAATTTTTAAATAAATTTTGAAGTAATTTAAACGAAAAATTAGGTCTTGCTGCATCGTGAATAAAAACATTTTTCGGTCTGTATTTTTTTAGATAGTGTAATGCTATTAATGAAGAGTCTGATCTTTCTTTACCACCTTTTAATATAATAATTGAACGAGCATAATTCTTCTTTTTTAAATAATTTAAATTATTAGTAACAATTACAATTTTCTTAAAAAGCTTAGAATTTAGCGATTTTTCTACTGAGTGATCAATAATATCTTTATTTTTATAATTAAAGAATTGTTTAGCTAAATTTCTATGAAATCTCTTACTTTTTCCAGCCGCCAATATTACAAAATAGTTGTTCATTTATTTAAATACGATAATTCTAAATCATGCTAGAATTTTTGAAAAAAAATATATTCATAATTATTCTATCTAGTATCACACTATTCATTGGTTTTTTAACATTTTTAACATTTATCGACAAAAGTTTTATAGAATTAAATCCAAGGAATTTACAATTTTTACTAATTCTAAATATTTTTCTTCTTATTTTGTTATTTTTGTTTATTTTTTTGAAATTAAAAAATCAATAAAAAACGATATTGATAAAGATGGTTTAACTTCTAATAAAAAATATATTACTTATTTTTCATTATTTACATTAATTCCATCGATATTAATTTCAATTTTTTCTCTTTTCCTGTTTACTTTTGCATTAGAAAAATATTTCGATCAAAAAGTAACTACGGTAGTAAATAATTCATATCAATTAGCAAGAAGTTATGTTGATGAAGTAAGAAATAAAATTGAATCAAATATTATTTTAACGGCATTTGATACAAATAAAAGTGCCAATTTTCTTAATGACGATCAAAGAGAATATAAACGATTTTTGAATACCCAAAAGATTATTAGAGATGTTGATGAGATACATATTATAAATCAAAATAAAGATTTGTTATTTTCAACTTTAGAGAACGTTGAAAATTATGAGCCACCTGTCGATAAAGCTTTAAATTTAGTTTTGGAAGATGATAGACCTTTAAAAATTACCAATGCACCAGAAAACATATCTGCAGCTATAATGAGATTGCAAAGTTTTGATGATAGATTTTTATACATAGTTAAGTATTTAGATAAAGACATATCTACTTATTTAACTGAGTCTCAGGAAGCTATTAATTTTTATTATAACGTAGAAGAAAAAAGTACCGGGATTAAAATTTCTTTTGCTATTATTTATATTATAATAGTCTCTTTACTTTTGTTTATATCAATTACTATAGCAATACGTTTTTCATCAAGATTTTTTAGATCAATTAATAATTTAATTTTAGCATCTACATCTATTGGCCAGGGTAATTTAGATATTAAAGTTCCAGAATTGAAAACGGATAAAGATCTCGAAATTCTAAATAGAAATTTTAATTCGATGATTAGTCAATTAAAATATCAGCAAGAAAAACTAATAATTAACGAAAGACATGAAGCTTGGGGAAGTTTAGCAAGAAAACTTGCTCATGAAATTAGAAATCCATTAACACCTATTCAATTAACAATTGATAGAATTAAAAGCAGATATACAAATAATTTATCAAATGACGATCAAGAAAATTTTCAAGAAAACTTAAAAATTATCAATAATCAAATTAAACAAATAGAAAATTTAGTAAATGAATTTTCAGATTTTGCAAGAATGCCTAAACCTATTCTTAAAAATAATAATCTAGTAAGTATTTTGAATGAAAATATAAATTTATTATCACGTGTTGATGAGTCAATTAAAATAATTTTTAATAATAAGAACAAAGAAATTTTATTTAATTGTGACAAAGAACAATTAAGTAGGGTTTTTTTTAATCTAATTAAGAACTCAATTGAGAGTATTCAACAAAAATTCGAAAAAAACCCTTATTTTGAAAAGAAAATAACAATTGAAATTACAAGGGATAATGATCATATTAAATTTATACTGATAGATAATGGAATTGGATTTGAAAAGTTAAATATAAAAGATATTTTAAACCCATACTTTACTACAAAAAAAAATGGAACGGGTTTAGGACTTGCTATAGTTAATAAAATAATTAATGATCATAATGGTGAACTTAATTTTTTTTCAATTACAAATGGAGCAAAGATAGAAGTTAATTTTAAAGCTAATGGCAATTGAAATTTTAATAGTTGATGATAATGCTGACATAAGAAATATTCTTAATGAATTAATTATTGATGCTGGCTACAAAACA
>CACBMB010000002.1 GCA_902540275.1 uncultured Pelagibacteraceae bacterium
GCTTTAAGTTTCTTAAATGATCCTTTGTTAGCTAAAGATCATTTTGAAAATTTTTATAATAATGTAGGCTACCCAATAAGTACATCAAGAGGTGCTTATTGGTTAGCCAAGACTTATCAAAAATTAGGTAAAGAGGAATTTGCTAATCAATGGTTTGAAAAGGCTGCTAATTTTCTTACAACTTATTATGGTCAACTAGCGTTTATGGAACTTAATCCAAATAAAACATTTGAACTAGCAAAAGATATAGAAGTATCGAAAGATTATAGAGATTATTTTTTTAAAAAAGAATTAGTAAAAATAATCTATCTTCTCGATGAACTTAATGAAGATAAATATACAAAACATATTTTAAGACATCTGGCCAATGATAATATTGATAACGGTAGTGAAATATTAGCTGCTGAATTAGCTACAAATATAGATAGATTTGATTTTGCAATTCAGATAGCAAAAATTGCTTCTTATGAAAAAAGATTTCACAACAAATTTAATTACCCAATAATAAGCACTCCTAAATATATTAACGGAAGAAAAATTCCTGATACAGCATTTATATTATCTATAATTAGACAAGAAAGCGAATTTGATTTAAGTGCAAACAGTCATGCAGGTGCTAAAGGTTTAATGCAACTAATGCCTTACACTGCAAAATTAGTAGCAAAACAAGCTAAGCTTCCTTATTCAAAATCAAGACTAACAAAAGATGCCGAATATAATATTAATTTAGGTTCTCATTATATTGCAGGATTAATTTTAGAATATGATGGAGCTTATCCATTTGCTATAGCCGCTTATAACGCTGGACCTAAAAGAGTTAGATATTGGAATAGAATAAATAAAAATCCTCAAAAGAAACAGATAGATTATGTTAATTGGATTGAACTGATAAAATTTAAAGAAACGAGAAATTACGTTCAAAGAGTTTTGGAAAATTATAATGTCTATCGTTATATTCTTGAGCAAAAGCCCATAACTATGAAAAATTTTTTTAAAGACGACCCATTATACTAATTTATGGCGGAAGAGGAGGGATTCGAACCCTCGGTACAAGTTTCCTCGCACGGTCATTTAGCAAACGACTGGTTTAAGCCTCTCACCCACTCTTCCAGGAAATTTGTCACTTCTGATTGTATTGAATAATCAATATTTATAAAGTAATTATTCATAATAATGAGAAATAAGTACTCTTTATTTTCGCTGGTAAAAAATGCTTTTTCATATCATGAAAATTGGGAAAAAGCATGGAAAGATCCTGAGCCCAAAAAAGAATACGATGCAGTAATTGTTGGTGGTGGTGGTCATGGATTAGCTACAGCTTATTATTTAGCTAAAAAACATGATATGAAAAATATTGCAGTTGTAGAGAAAGGTTGGATAGGTGGAGGTAATACTGGCAGAAATACAACTATCATAAGATCTAATTATTTATGGGATGCTAGTGCTGGACTTTATAATCATGCTTTAAAAATTTGGGAAGGTTTGTCTCAAGAGCTTAATTATAATGTAATGTTTAGTCAAAGAGGTGTAATGAATCTAGCACATAATTTACAAGATGTTAGAGATTTAAAAAGAAGAACGCATGCCAATAGATTAAATGGAATCGATGCGGTTTACCTAGATACAAAACAGGTAAAAAAATTTTGCCCAATAATAAATACATCACCTGATATTCGTTATCCTGTACTAGGTGGAACTCTTCAACGTAGGGCTGGTACTGCACGACATGATGCTGTTGCATGGGGTTATGCAAGAGGTGCGAACGAAATGGGTGTTGATATAATTCAAAATTGTGAGGTTAAAGGAATAAAAAGGAATCGTGACAGTGTTGAAGGAATTGAAACTACTAAAGGATTTATAAAAACAAATAAAATAGGAGTCGTCGCGGCTGGTCACTCAAGTGTAATAGCAAATATGGCGGGATTAAAATTACCTTTGGAAAGTAAACCGCTACAAGCTTTAGTGTCTGAACCAGTTAAACCAATTATTGATACTGTAGTTATGTCTAATGCTGTTCATGCTTATGTAAGTCAATCTGATAAAGGAGAGTTAGTTATAGGTGCTGGTACAGATGATTATGTATCTTATTCACAAAAAGGTAGTCATGATATTGTAGAAGGCACTCTAAATGCAATTTTGGAATTATATCCAATTTTTAGTAGAATGAGAATGCTGCGTCAATGGGGTGGAATAGTGGACATATGTCCAGATGCAAGCCCAATAATTAGTAAAACTTCTATTAAAGGATTATATTTTAATTGTGGTTGGGGAACTGGAGGATTTAAAGCAACTCCTGGTTCGGGTGATTTGTTTGCTCACACTATTGCAAATGATGAACCACATAAACTAAATGCTGCATTCAATTTAAACAGATTCGTAAGTGGTGATCTAGTTGATGAACACGGTGCAGCAGCTGTGGCACACTAATGTTTTTAATTAATTGTCCTTATTGTGGTGAAAGAGAACAAAGTGAATTTAAAGCAGGTGGTGAGGCCCATATAATTAGACCTAAACAACCAACTGAATTAAGTGACGATCAATGGGCAGAATATCTCTTTATGAGAAAAAATATCAAAGGCATACAATTTGAAAGATGGGTACACACACATGGTTGTAGAAAGTGGTTCAATGTAGTTCGAGACACATCAAATGATATAATTAAAGCAGTTTATAAAATGGGTGAAAAACCTCCAACCAAATAAATAATGACAAAAAATTTAAGAGTTAGAACAAGTAAGTTTATTGATGAAACATATAAAATTTCATTCAAATTTGATGGAAAAACTTATTATGGATATAAAGGAGATACTTTAGCCTCTGCTCTTTTAGCAAATGATATTCATTTAGTTGGAAGAAGTTTTAAATATCATAGACCACGTGGAATAATGACAGCAGGTTCAGAAGAACCTAATGCAATTGTGCAATTACATAAAAACTCATCAAGAACAGAACCGAATGTAAGGGCCACTGAAGTGGAGATTTATGAAGGCTTAGAAGCCTCAAGTCAAAATTGTTGGCCAAGTGTAAATTTTGATATAGGTGGAATAAATAATATATTAAGCCCACTTTTACCTGCGGGCTTTTATTACAAAACTTTTATGTGGCCTGCGAGCTTCTGGGAAAAATATGAATACTTTATCAGAAAATCTGCAGGATTAGGTAAATCACCAACTATGCCTGATCCTGATATATATGAACACAAATACATTCATTGTGATGTTTTAGTTATTGGAGCAGGTATTTCAGGAATAATAGCAGCAAAAACAGCTGCACAAAATGGATTCAAAACTCTTTTAGTTGATGAAAAACCTTATTTAGGAGGTTCAACAATTTACCAAAATTCTGAACATTTTAAAATTAATAACCAAATTTCAAGCTCTTGGTTAGAAAAAGAAATAAATGAAATTAAGAAATTCAAAAATTTAGAAATTAAAACGAGAACAAGTATAGCTGCTTTTCATGGTTATAATTTTTTATTAGCTAGGGAAAATTTAACTGATCATATTCCATTAGAACAGAGAAACAATAAAACTCGCCAAAGACTTTTAAAGATTAGAGCAAAAAAAGTGATAACTGCAACTGGATCCTTAGAAAGACCATTAATTTTTGATAATAATGATCGTCCAGGTATTTTACTTTCCTCTGCTGTAGAAAAATATGCAAATCTGTATGGAGTAGCTTGTGGAGAAAAAAATGTTTTATTTACTAATAACGATAGTGCTTATGAAACAGCAATTAGTCTTCATCAAAAAGGGATAAATATAGAAGCTATTATTGATAATAGAGAAGAAATAGACTCGAAATTAATTAGAGAAACAGAGAAAAATAATATCAAAATCTACAAAGGATACACGGTTGTTAACACCTATGGCTATAAGAGAATTAATAAAATTTCAATAATGCAACTTTCAAAAGATGGTCAAAAAGTAGTTAGTTCCAAAATATCTATTTCATGTGACTGTCTGGGGATCTCAGGAGGATGGACTCCGGCTGTTCATCTTTTCACACAATCTGGAGGTAAATTAAAATTTAGAGATGAAGATCAGGTTTTTATTCCAAATATTTATTCATCAGATCAAATTAGCATAGGATCGTGTAATGGTGATTTTACTTTAGATGAAATATTATCCAATGTACCAAATTCATTAAGAGAATTTTTAAATATAAAAAAAACTGATTATGAAAATCTTGAAGTCCGTTCTTCATTTAATAAAACAAAAAGAAATATATGGTTGCTTCCTTCTGACAAAGTTATTGGAAAAACAAAACCTTTTGTTGATTACCAAAATGATGCTACTGCAAAAGATATTAAATTAGCTTTAAGAGAAGGTTTCAGATCAATCGAACATGTAAAAAGATACACAACAACTGGTATGGGGACTGATCAAGGAAAACTTGGGAATATGCATGCATTAGGAATTATATCTGAAACAGCCGGTTCTAAAATGGGAGAACTTGGTACAACAACTTTTAGACCTCCTTATACTCCTCTTACATTTGGTACAATAGTTGGAAGAAATGTTGGTGAATATTTTGACATATTTAGAAAAACTCCTATGCATGATTGGCATGTACAAAATAAAGCTGAATTTGAAAATGTAGGACAATGGAAAAGAGCTTGGTATTATCCTCAAAATGGTGAGAGTATGCACGATGCAGTTCAAAGAGAAAGCAAGGCTGCAAGAGATAGTGCAGGTATATTAGATGCATCTACATTGGGTAAAATTGATATTCAAGGAACTGATGCTTCTGAATTTTTAAACAGAGTTTACACAAATGCTTGGTCTAAACTAGCCATTGGAAAATGTCGGTATGGTTTAATGTTAAATGAAGATGGAATGGTTTATGATGACGGTGTAACAACAAGATTAGGTGAAAATCATTATATAATGACAACCACAACAGGTGGTGCTGCTACTGTTCTAGGTAAATTAGAAGATTATCTGCAGACTGAATGGCCCGAATTAGATGTTTATTTAACTTCTGTAACTGATCATTATGCAACAATAAGTGTTTGTGGTCCAAATAGTAAGAAAATTGTATCACAAGTAATTCCTGATCTTAATTTTTCAGATGAAAGTTTTCCACACATGTCTTTCAAAAACACAAAGATCGACAAAATTAAATGTAGGGTAATGAGAATTAGTTTTACGGGTGAACATAGTTACGAAATTAATGTTCAAGCTAATTATGGTAAATCAGTATGGGAAAAATGTATGGAAGCAGGAAAAGAATTTAATATTACTCCATATGGTACTGAAACTATGCACTTATTAAGAGCTGAAAAAGGATTTATTATTGTGGGTCAAGATACTGATGCAACTATGACTCCTATTGATTTACAAATGGATTGGATAGTTAGTAAAAAGAAATATGATTTTATAGGAAAAAGATCTTTATATAGATCTGATACAATAAGAGAAGACAGGAAACAATTAGTTGGTCTACTCACTGAAAATCCAGATGAAGTTTTAGAAGAAGGTGCTCAAATAGTAGCTGATGTTAACAAATCACCTATTGAAATGTTAGGTCATGTGACATCAAGTTATTACAGTCCTAACTTAAAAAAATCAATTGCTCTAGGGGTTGTACGAGGTGGAAAAAATATGATAGGTCAAAAACTAATTATTCCAATGGAAAATAAAAAAATTAATGTAACTGTTGCTGACCCAGTTTTTTTAGATAAGGAGAATAAAAGATTAAATGCTTAATTACACAAATGTAATAACTGAAGAAAAATCTTACTCAGGTTTACAAATGAAAGAAGTTAAACCTGTTATGAAATTAATTATAAGAGGTAAAAAAAGAGAATTTTTATCTGCAATCGGAAAATCATTAAATTTATTATTGCCCACTGAAGCTAACACATCATCAAGAAGTGAAAAATTAACTGCTCTTTGGTTAAGCCCAGATGAATGGATGATTTACTCTAATGAAACTTTAAACTTTGAGAGTAATGACTATGAAACTGATAATTTACTTAATAAAAGTATTTCAAAACCAAATTTAGGAGCTGTGACGGATGTTACTGATCAATTTGTTCTGATAAATATTAAAGGTGATAAAATTTTTAACTTATTTGAGACTGGTTCTCCTTTTAATTTTAATCAATTTAGAAATAAAAAAGGTTCAGTTACTCAAACGATTCTCGCTAAAATTGATGTGATAATTCATAATCAAAACCAAAATGAGGTAAATCTTTTTGTAAGACGCTCGTTTTCGCAACATTTGTTCTCATGGATGAATGATAGTGCGTCAAGATTATAGTTTCATTTATATTTTCAAATAAGTTATCTAATAGAATGAAAAAATTATTTCTTATAGCATTATTTGCTTTTTTACCCTTTTCCTTAAATGCAGAGTCTAATTTAGACAAGATTTTATCATCAGGAGTTTTAAAAGTTGGTACAACTGGTGATTGGGATCCAATGACCATGAAGGATCCAGCAACAAATAAATATAAGGGATTTGATATCGATGTAATGAATGAACTCGCAAAAGATATGGGAGTAAAGATAGAGTTTGTAGCAGCTGAATGGAAAACCATAGTTTCTGGGATTACATCTGAAAGATATGATATTTCAACTAGTGTAACAAAAACTCCAAAAAGAGCTGAAGTAGCAGGTTTTACTGATACTTATTACAAATATGGAACTGTTCCATTAGTACTTAAGAAAAATTTGAAAAAATTTCCAACATGGGACTCGTTGAATAACTCAAACGTAACAATTGCTACTACTCTTGGTACATCACAAGAAGAAAAAGCAAAAGAATTTTTTCCAAAATCAAAATTAAATTCAGTTGAAGCGCCAGCTAGAGATTTTCAGGAAGTTTTAGCTGGTAGAGCGGATGGAAATATTACAAGTTCAACTGAAGCTAATAAATTAGTAATCAAATATCCACAACTAGCTATAGTTCCTGATGGAGAAAAAAATCCTGCTTTCTTAGCAATGATGGTTCCAAAAGGTGATAATAAATGGAACAGTTACGTTAATGATTGGATAAAAAAGAAAAAGTCATCAGGCTTCTTTACTGAGTTATTAGCTAAATATAATCTAAAAAGCTTATAATCAATTAGTAATTAATATTTAATTCTTTATAACTTAAAGAGTGAGAAATTTAATTTTTTTACTCTTAATTTTACCTCTTACTTCATGCGGTAAAAGTGAACTTAATTGGCTAATTTTATCTCCTAATAATATGGAGGGATTAACTAATTTAAAATTTTTATTAAGTGGTTTAACTACTACTATTTTTATTTCAGTAGTTTCAATAATTATTTCAATCTTTTTAGGGCTTGTTATTGCAATTCCATCCCTAGCTAAAAATAAGTTTTTAACTTATTTAAATATAGGTTATGTAGAAATTGTAAGAGCAATCCCATTACTAGTTTTAATCCTTTGGATTTATTATGGTTTACCAATAATGACGGGAATAAGTTTTAGTCCATTTGTCTCTGGTATCATCGCTTTATCAATTAGTGAAAGTGCTTTTCAGGCTGAAATTTTTAGAGCAGGTATTAATTCAATCAAAAAATCCCAATGGGAGGCTGGAAGTTCACTTGGCTTAAATTTTTTTAGAAAATTAAAATTAGTTATACTTCCTCAAGCAATTAAGAATATTTTACCTGCTATTGGAAATCAATTTGTTTATGTTTTAAAAATGTCTTCATTAGTATCGATCATTGGTATCGGTGATTTGACAAGAAAAGCTAATGAACTCGTTGTAACAACATATCGACCATTGGAAATTTATACTTTTTTAATTCTTGAGTATTTAATTTTAATATTGATCGTTTCATATCTAGTAAGAAAGCTAGAAAAGAAGTTGCAAAAAGATTAATTTTTTTTTCTATAATCCCATGGCTTTTCAAAAGAGCCTCCCCATAAACCTAATTTTTCTCTTTTTGCAATATTTTCTTGAAATATAAATTTTTTTGAATATTTAATATAAGCAACTGCATATCCATTGCGAACCATCCATTCATTTATATTCACTTTATTTTTAAAACATTCTGCAATAAATCTTTTATATCTATCCTTCTCTATCCATTTACATGTCACAAATTTATCATTAATTTTTTTTTTTAGTTTTTTTGTAGAAATTTCTCCACAAGGATAATCTTTATTAAAAGTCAAAAAAGATATTGTTAACCAAGGTTTTCTACATTTCTGTTTCTTTTCAGGAGCATCAATTCCAAAAAAACGTATTTTTTTTTCGTTAATTTGAATTGAATCCCCGTCGGTTACTTTAGCTATTCCAGAAATTATCTTTACTTCATCTGATTTGACATCATTATAAGTCAAAAAGAAAAATATTAGACATATACTAATAAGAAAAAAGAGTTTTATTTTGTTTAAAAACATTATTTAAAAAATAACCAATAAATATTAATACAGCAACTCCCATTGCCCAATTTGTAGCCATAATTGTATAGAAAATATCCTCATAATCTCCTCCTCTTATATTGATTACATACCATAAACTTAAAAAAGGGAATGCGGTTAATCTTAATATACTTAAATATAAACTATAAAGGGGTTTCTTAACTGCTTGAAATACAGCTGTAGTAATAAAAAAAACTGGATAAATAGGTCCAATTAATGCTGCAACTTTTAAATAAATAGCTCCACTCGCAATTGCTTTTTGATTGTCAGTAAATAATGAAACAAAAAATTCTGCACCAAAAAATATTATTATTCCAGCAATAGCCATGAATGAAGAACCAAATAATAAAGCTTTAGTATATAATTCTCTAATTCTATTATAAGCTTTAGCTCCAAAATTTTGTCCTCCGATAGAAAGAACTGCTGTATTCAAACCAATAACTGGCAGTAAAAATACTTGCTCTACTCTTAATGCAGCACCATAACCGGCTGTAGCTAAGTCACCAAACTGTCCAATGAAATATAAAATATTAAATATTCCTACTCCAATAAATAACATACTAAACATAACTGGCACAGCTTGATTGGTTAATGATTTTAGATAATCGAATTTAGGAATAAAACATTGTGGTTTTAGATAATCTCTAATTTTACAATTATTAACTTTATATGCTAAATAGATTGTTCCAATTGATTGTGAAATTACTGTAGCTATTGCAAGTCCAGCTATACCAAATCCAGGAATAAACCCATATCCCCAAATAAATAACGGATTTAAAAAAATGTTTAGAAAAAAACTAAATATCAAAACATTTCTATAACTTCTTGTATCACCCTGAGCATTTAGAGTCCCATTCAGTGATATTTGTATCAATACAATAAAAGTTCCATAAAAAATAATATCTAGATATTCTCTTGTCAAAGCTATTCCAGCAGTATCAGATCCCATAACACCCAATAAATAATTTGAAGCATTCAAACCAAATAAAGTTACAAATATTGATACTGTTAAAGCAAAAATCAAAGACTGTGCAATATACATGGAAGCAACTTTCACTTTTTTTTCACCTATTGAGTTACCTATTAATGCATTTGTTGCGGCACCTAAGCCAACACCGACAGCTATAATAGTAAAATAAATTGGAAATGATTTTGCTATAGCACCTATTGCTTCAGCAGAAATTCTACCAGCAAACCAAGTATCGACTAAATTATAAAAAGTTTGAAATAACGAACCAACACTTGCGGGTATAGTGACTTTTCTAAGCAGTGTCCAAATTGGATCTTTAGTTAATTTTATTGATTTAGACAAAGCTATCCTTATTTAAATTCTTTTTGAAAAATATGTTTTTTTCCAGATTGTTTTGCTTTATATATCTGACTTTGTCTCATTCTAAAACGTGATTTTTGAGTTTTTGTTAATTTACCATGACAATTTGGGCAAGAAACTCCCTCTTCATACTTATTTGATTTTTTGTCTTTTGAGGATATAGGCATTCTACATCCACTACACATAGAATAAGAACCTAACCTTAATCCATGTTTTAGACTAATTCTATTATCAAAAACAAAACATTCCCCTTTCCACAAACTTTCTTGTTTCTTAATCTTATTTAAATAGTTTAAAATTCCACCATTTAATTGGTAAATATTCTTAAATCCTTTCTTCTTCAAATAAACAGAAGTTTTTTCGCAACGTACTCCACCGGTACAAAACATTGCTACTGGTTTATTTTTTTTCAGTTTATTTAAATATTTAGGAAAATCTCTAAAATTAGTTACATTTGGATTTACTGATCTTTTAAAAGTTCCAACCTTATATTCAAAAGGTTTTCTAGTATCAATTATGTGAGTTTCTTTATTTTTAATTAGTTTATTCCAATCTTTTGGTTCCAAATGAGATTTCATATTTCTCTCTTTAGGATTGATGGTTAAATTCATAGGTACAATTTCTTTTTTAATCTTAACTTTAGGTTTATGAAAAGGTTGAAATTTAGAATTAGACTCGTTGTTGCTATCAAATTGTTTAAATGAGAATAAAGATTTCAGTTTTTTGTTAGTTTTATCAATATCTTTGATACTACCAGAAATAGTGCCATTTAAACCTTCTTTAGCAATGATTATGGTTCCTCTAATATGATTTGAAATAAGGAACTTCTGTAAAAAATCTTTGTTTTTTTTTAATGATTTAATCTTTAAAAATTTATAAAAACCAAAAACTTTAAACATTATAAAACTCTACAAATAGTCATTCCATCACCTAGTGGAATAATAATTTGTTCTACCCTTTTATCTTCAGACACAAATTTATTAAAATCTCTAATATTAATAGTAATTTTATCATTATTTTTATCATCAACTACTTCACCATGCCATAAAACGTTATCAACAATTATTAACCCACCTTTATTTAATAGTTCTAATGATTTTTCATAATATTCTTTATAATTCATTTTATCTGCATCAATGAAGATCATATCAAATTTATTATTTTTTAATTCTTTTAAACTTTCAAGAGCGGGTTTAATTATTGTTTGAATTTTATGTTCTTGATTGGCTTTTTTAAAAAAATTTAACGCTATTTTGTTCGTCTCTTCACTTTTATCAAGAGCAATAAGTTTTCCGTCATCAGGTAAAGCAAGTGAGATTGAGAGAGCACTAAGTCCTGTGAAAGTTCCAATTTCAAGAACATTTTTAATATTTGAAACTTTTATAATTAAATGAAGAAAATGACATTGAGTAGGATCAATCTGCATTCTTTTGATGTCCCCTAAAGTTTTATTATAATTGATTATCTCTTGTTGTATTGGATGTAAATTTAAACCAAAATTATTAATATAATTTTGTAACTTTTCTGTAATATTAAGGTTTACACCCATTCTATTGAAGTTTTTTCTTTAATATCTCATTTATAAGTTGAGGATTAGCTTTACCACCAGAAGCTTTCATTGCTTGACCAACAAAGAAACCAAATAATTTTTCCTTACCTTGCTTGTACTCGATTGCTTTTTCTCTATTGTCAGTAATTATTTTATCAATTAAAGCCTCTATTGCTTTAGGATCACTTTGTTGTTTCAATCCTTTCTCTTCAACAATTTTTTGAGGATCTTTATCTCCATCCAACATTAATTCAAATACAGTCTTTGCTATTTTCCCCGAAATTGTTCCATTCTTTATCAGGTTAACAAGTATAGCCAAATTCTTTGCACTTACTGGACTTTGAGAAATTTCTAGATTTTTATTATTTAAAACCGCAAATAACTCACCTGTAATCCAGTTAACTGCTAATTTCATATCTTTATTCTTACCCATCTTGGCCACAACCTCTTCGAAATATTTTGCTGTATCGATATCCGAGACTAAAATTGTTGCCTCATATGGGGACAACTTAAATTCATCAATAAATCTTTTCTTTTTATCATCAGGTAATTCTGGAATATCATTTTTAAGATCATTAATAAAATCCTCTGAAACTTCTAAGGGTAATAAATCAGGATCTGGAAAATATCTATAATCGTGCGCATCTTCTTTTGATCTCATTGATCTTGTTTCATTTTTTTTAGTGTCAAATAGTCTTGTTTCTTGATCTATTGATTTACCCTCTTCGATTAAATCAACCTGTCTATTTGCTTCATATTCAATAGCCATTTGCATAAACTTAATAGAATTAACATTTTTGATTTCACATCTTGTACCAAATTCTTTTGAACCTTTTGATCTTACAGAGACATTAACATCTGCTCTTAATGATCCTTCTTGCATATTTCCATCACATGTACCTAAATATCGCATAATAGATCTTAATTTTTTAATATATTCACTTACTTCATCTGGAGATCTAAGATCTGGTTTACTTACAATTTCCATTAGAGCTACACCCGATCTATTCAAATCAACAAAAGTATTTTGTGGATCAAGATCATGAATACTTTTTCCCGCATCTTGTTCTAAATGTAACCTTTCTATACCAATTTCTTTTTGTCCATTAGGCATATCTAAAATTACTTTGCCCTCACCTACTATGGGGTCTTTAAATTGTGAAATCTGATATCCCTGAGGTAAATCAGCGTAAAAATAATTTTTTCTGTCAAAAACAGATCGTTTGTTGATTTTTGCATTAAGGCCAATACCAGTTTTTATAGCTTGTTTAACACAAAATTCATTAATTACTGGTAACATTCCTGGGAATGCAGCATCAACTAAACTTACTTGTGTATTTGGTTCTGCTCCAAATTTAGTAGCTGAAGTAGAAAATAGTTTTGACTCAGATAATATTTGTGCATGAACTTCTAGCCCAATCACAACTTCATATTGATTATCTTTACGATTAATTAGATATTCTAAATTTTTTTTACTCACTTTATCCACCAATCATTTATTTGATTTTTAAAACTTATCTTTTCTTCCATTGCAAACGCGATATTTAGTATATTTTGTTCATCAAAAGCTTTGCCGATAATTTGCAAACCCAATGGATAGCCTTTTGAGTCATGTCCTGCAGGAATAGATATAGCTGGTAGGCCTGCTAAATTGACCGGGACTGTAAATATATCATTAAGATACATTGAAACTGGATCATTTGTTTTTTCACCTATTTTAAATGCTGAACTAGGTGTTGAAGGAGTTAGAATTGCATCAACTTTCTTATAAGCTTCATCAAAATCATTTTTAATAAGTTTTCTCACTTTTTGAGCTTTTAGATAATACGCATCATAATAACCAGATGATAAAACATAAGTTCCAATCATAATTCTTCTTTGAACTTCTGCCCCAAACCCCTCAGATCTAGTTTTCTCATACATTTCAATTAAGTTTTCACCTTTAGCTCTAAATCCATATTTTACACCATCATATCTTGCTAAATTAGAAGATGCTTCAGCGGGAGCAACTATATAATAAGTTGGCAAAGCATAACTTGTATGTGGAAGAGAAATATCGATCGTTTCTGCACCACAATCTTTTACATATTGAATTCCTTTTTGCCAAAGATTCTCAATCTCTTTTGGCATTCCATCTACTCTATATTCTTTTGGTATTCCGATTTTCTTTCCCTTAATATTAATACTAAGTTCTTTGCTGTACTCATTTCTTTTAAAATCTATTGATGTAGAGTCTTTTGGATCATAAGAGCTAATTACTTCTTGTAATAAAGCACAATCTTTTACATTTTGAGCCATTGGTCCTGCTTGATCTAATGAAGAGGCAAAAGCAACAATTCCATAACGTGAACAACTTCCATATGTAGGTTTTAATCCTACTGTTCCCGTAAAAGAAGCTGGTTGTCTAATTGATCCACCTGTATCAGTGCCAATTGTTATTGGAGTTAATTTTCCAGCAACTGCAGATGCAGATCCACCTGATGAGCCACCTGGTACTAAATCTTTATCAATAGGATTTTGTACATTTCCAAAAAAACTAGTTTCATTTGATGATCCCATTGCAAATTCATCACAGTTTAATTTACCTAAAAGTATTGCTCCTTCATTCCAAATATTTTTAGTTACTGTTGACTCATAAGTGGGTACAAAATTATTTAAGATTTTACTACCAGCAGTTGTTTTAACATTTTTTGTACAAAATAAATCTTTAACTGCCATCGGAATACCAGGTAATTTTAAATTGAAATTAGGTTTTTGGTCAAATTTTTTTGCTTTATCCAGGGCTGATGAAAAATCATCAGTAATATAAGCGTTTAGCTCTCCAGATTTTTCAGATCTTTCAATAAACCCTTTAGTCACATCTGTTGAGGAAAGTTTTTTATTTTTGATATTTTCAACTAATTCTGTCAAAGATTGTTTAGTTATATCTGACATTATTCTATTACCTTTGGTACAACAAAATAATCTTTATTATCTTGCGGAGAATTTTTAATAATTTGTTCTCTTATATTTTCACTTTTAACTTCATCAGATCTCAATTTTAACGTTGTTTCAGCGACAGAAGTTAAAGGCTCAACATTATCTGTTTTTAATTCATTAAGTTTTTCAATAAAATCAAATATTGAATTTAAATCACCAGCTAATTTTTTGGCTCTTTGTTCATCAACTGAAATCCTTGATAATTTAGATATATGTTTTATTGTTTTAAGATCTATACTCATATGCTATTTAAATATGACGCAAACTATCACTTAAGTTTAAAATATACAATATGATCACTTTGGAAGAATTTAAAAAAAAACACTCAGATAAGTGTAGATTGATAGGTTTAGACCTTGGTTCTAAAAGAATCGGGGTATCTATTTGTGACGAAAAACAATTAATTGCCACTCCTTTGAAAACAATAAATAGAAATTCACTGGATGAATTAATTAATGAACTCAAAGAAATTATAAATGATAATAATATTAAAGGTATGATTATTGGAAATCCTCTAAATATGGATGGTTCGTCAGGTAGATCATCTCAATCTGTAAGAGATACTTCTCAAAACATTGAAAAAAATATTAATATTCCAGTTTGTTTATGGGATGAAAGATTATCAACAGTTGGGGCCTTTAATTTATCTAGTCAATTAGATATCAATGTTAGTAAAAGAGAAAAGAAAATTGACGAAAATGCAGCTACTTTCATATTACAAGGAGCAATAGATTTTTTAAATAATTAATACTTGCTATTCTATACATTTATAGCTATAGAGTTGGTTTTAATGGCAATTAAATCTGATATAGCTGTTAAAATTTCTCAAAAACATTTGTTAGGTATACAAGATTTATCAATTAATGATGTTAATTTGATATTGGATGAAGCTCATAAATTTATAAAAGTTAATCAAAGTAAAAATAAAAAGATAGATGTTTTAAGAGGTAAAACCCAAATTAATTTATTTTTTGAGCCCTCTACAAGAACTCAAAGTTCATTTGAATTAGCCGGTAAAAGACTTGGTGCAGATGTAATGTCTATGAACATCAGTAACTCAGCAATTAAAAAAGGTGAAACTTTAATTGATACTGCAATGACTTTAAATGCAATGCATCCTGATATCATTGTAATTAGACATCAAGATTCAGGCGCATGCAACTTACTTTCACAAAAAGTTAATTGTGCGGTTTTGAATGCTGGTGATGGTAGAAGAGAACATCCAACTCAAGCTTTATTAGACGCTTTAACAATCATAACTCGTAAAAAAAAAATTGAAGGATTAAAAATTGCTATTTGTGGAGACATACTTCATTCAAGAGTAGCAAGGTCTAATATTTATTTATTAAATATGTTAGGAGCAGAAGTAAATATAATTGCTCCAACAAATCTGATGCCTAAGGAAATTGAAAAATTTGGGGTTAACACATTTACTGATATGAGAAAAGGTTTGAAAGATTGTGATATTGTAATGATGTTACGATTACAAAATGAAAGAATGACAAGTTCGTATCTTTCATCCAACAGAGAGTATTATGAATATTATGGATTAACACCAGATAAATTAGAATATGCTAAATCTGACGCCTTAATCATGCATCCTGGACCAATGAATAGAGGTATAGAAATAGATACAGTTTTAGCTGATGATATTAATAAAAGTGTGATTAAGGAACAAGTTGAACTTGGAGTGGCAGTAAGAATGGCTTGTTTAAAAATATTTTGTACTTAGATGAAAAAACAATATTTTATAAATGCAAATATAATTGACCCTCATAATTCAATAAACGAAAACGGGGGTTTAATTATAAATGAAGATGGCAAAATTGAAGCTGTAGGAAAAAAAGTAAATATTAATAACTTACCAAGTAGAGAAAAGCCAATTGATTTAAGAGGTAAATATATATTCCCAGGGTTAGTTGATATGAGAGTTTTTGTTGGTGAACCTGGATTTGAATACAAAGAAAATTTTAGAACTTTAAGTAATGCGGCTTTATCAGGAGGAGTTACTTCCGTAGTTACAATGCCTAATACAGATCCAATAATTGACAATGTTTCAATAGTTGATTTTTTGAAAAGAAGAGGAAGGGATAAGTCAAAAATAAATATTTTTCCATGTGCTTCACTTACAAAAAATACTGAGGGAACTAATATGACAGAATTTGGCCTTTTACAGAGCAAAGGAATAATTGCTTTCACTGATGGTGTAAAAACAATTCAAAATCCAAGATTAATGTCTAGAATAATGAACTCTGCAAAAGATGTAGGTTGTTTAATTATGCAACACGCTGAGGACAGTGAGTTAGCAAAAAACGGAATGATTAATTCTGGAATAATTGCCTCCAAACTGGGATTATCAGGTATTCCAGAAATAGCAGAAAGAATTTTAATTGAAAGAGATTTAACGTTATTAGAAAAAGTTAAATGTAGATATCATATATCACAATTATCATCCCAGAAATCAGTTGAAGTAATAAAATATAGAAAAGAAATAGTTAAATTTACATCTGGAGTTTCTATAAACAACTTATCATTGAATGAAAATGATATTGGAGATTTTAGAACTTTCTTAAAACTATCTCCCCCATTAAGAAGAGAGGAAGATAGATTGGCTTTAGTTCAAGGATTAAAAGATGAATTAATTGATGTAATTGTCTCTGATCACAAACCTGAGGATGAAGAATCTAAAAGATTAACATTTTCACAAGCAGCTACAGGTGCTTCAGGGATAGAAACACTACTTTCTTTAAGTTTGGAATTATATCACAATGGATCTCTAAAACTTGAAACAGTAATTAAAGCACTCACCTCAAATCCAGCAAAAATATTAAAAATAGATAAAGGTAATCTTACTATTGGAAATGATGCTGACTTTTGTATAGTGGATATTGATAAACCATGGATTGTAAAAAAAGAAAAACTAGTATCAAAATCAAAAAATACTTCAATTGAAGATAAAAAACTTCAAGGAAAAGTTACTAATACGTTTGTAAAAGGAAAAGAATTATTTAAGCTGTAGTATGGATTTTTTAATTATAGTTATAATTTCCTATTTAATGGGATCTATCCCATTTGGGTTTATATTAACAAAAATCTTTTTAAAAAAAGATATCAGAGAGGTTGGCTCTGGAAACATTGGAGCGACCAATACACTAAGAGCTGGAAATAAACTAATTGGTTATTTGACACTCACACTTGATATTATTAAAGCAATTATTCCTGTAATTTATACAAAAATTTATTTTCCAGATTTTTTATATTTAGCTTCATTGTGTGCTTTTTTAGGTCATGTGTTTCCAGTTTGGCTTAAGTTTAAGGGTGGCAAAGGCGTTGCAACTTATGTTGGAATATTATTTTCAATCAACATTTATTTTGGAATTATTTTTACAATCATTTGGTTAATAACATTTGTTATTTCAAAGTTTTCATCTTTATCATCATTAATAGCTTCTGTATCAATACCTATCTATCTATTAATTTTAACTCAATTTGATCAATTAATTTTTTTTATAATAATGTTCGTATTAATATTTTTTACCCATAGAGAAAATATTAAAAGATTGAAAAATAAAGAGGAAACTAAGACAAAAATTTATTAATTTGACTATCTAAAGCTTTTGAGTAGTTTGTAGTCTATGAATTTGGTCATTGTAGAAAGTCCAGCTAAAGCAAAAACTATAAATAAATATTTAGGTGATAAGTATAAAGTTTTAGCAAGTTATGGGCATATAAGAGACCTTCCGTCAAAAAATGGATCGGTGGATCCAGACCAAGATTTTAAAATGGAATGGGAGGTTGATAGTTTTTCTAAAAAATATTTAAAAGAAATTACTGATGCTGCAAAAGAATCCTCAAAAATAATTTTAGCTACTGACCCTGATCGTGAAGGTGAAGCTATTGCATGGCATGTTAAAGAGTATTTGAATGAAAAAAAACTTTTAAAAGATAAAGAAATTGAAAGAGTTGTCTTTAATGAAATTACTAAAAAGGCTGTTATGCATGGAATTGAAAATCCAAGACAGATAGAACCACTGCTAGTAGATGCCTATATGGCAAGAAGAGCTTTAGATTATTTAGTTGGGTTCAATATTTCTCCGATACTTTGGACAAAGTTACCAGGTTCAAAGTCTGCAGGAAGAGTTCAATCTGTGGCACTAAAGTTAATTACAGAAAGAGAACATGAAATTGAGTCTTTTAAACCAGAAGAATTTTGGACATTGAGTGTAAAATTTGTTGATGAAAAAAAACAAAACATAACTGCCAGTATCACTCAATTAGATAATAATAAAATTGAAAAGTTTTCTTTTAAAAATAAAGAAGAAATAAATAAAGCTATATCAAATATCAAAAATAAAAAATTTCAAATTTCTGATATTTCAAGTAAAGTTGTCAATCGTAATCCTTCAGGTCCATTCACTACATCAACTCTTCAGCAGACTGCATCTAGTAGATTAGGATTTGGAGCTTCTCGAACAATGCAAATTGCCCAAAAACTTTATCAGGGAATAGATATAGAGGGTGAAACAATTGGATTAATTACCTATATGAGAACAGATGGCACCAACTTATCAGCTGATGCTGTTACATCTTTTAGAAATTATATCCAAAATGATCTAGGTAAAGAATATTTACCTCAAAATCCATTAAATTATTCTGGAAAAAAAGCAAAGAATGCTCAAGAAGCTCATGAGGCCATTCGACCAACTGATATTACAAGAACTCCAGAAATAATTAAAAAATATTTAAGTTCAGATCAAAATAAATTATACGATTTGATTTGGAGTAAAGCTTTATCTTCACAAATGGAGTCTGCTAAATTTGATCGAAATACGATTACTATAACCTCTGAGAATAATGACACTATCTGTAAAGCTAGTGGATCAGTTCTAAAATTTGATGGTTTTTTAAAAATTTATAAAAATATTAATAAAGATGATGATGAAAGCATTCTTCCTGAAATGTCTAAAGGACCAATCAATATTGAGGCTTTATTAGATGAACAACACTATACTCAACCACCGCCTAGATACTCTGAAGCAAGTTTAGTAAAAAAACTTGAGGAATTAGGTATTGGAAGACCTTCTACCTATGCAAGTATTATTTCTACCATAGCTAATAGAGGATACGCAGAGATTTTAAATAAAAGATTCTTTCCAACCGATAGAGGTAAATTGATTTCAGCCTTTTTAGAAAAATTATTTTCAAAATATGTAGATTATAACTTTACTGCTGGATTAGAGGACCAATTAGATGAAATTACATCTGGTAAAGAAAGTTGGATAAAAGTATTGGAGCTTTTTTGGAAAGATTTCAATAATAATGTCTCTGAGGTTAAAGAAAAAAGAACAAGAGAAGTTTTAGATTTGCTAAATGAAAGTTTGGGTAGTTTAGTTTTTGATAAGGATAAAGAGGGAAATATAGTTAGAAAATGCCAATTATGTGATTCTGGAACTCTTAGTTTGAAAAATAGCTTCAGAGGTGGTGCTTTTATAGGTTGCTCAAATTATCCTGAATGTAAATTTACTCGACCATTATCAAAAGCAAAAGCTGCAGCTCAAGCACAACTAGCTGAACCAAAATTAATTGGAAAACATGAAAATGGAAATGATATATATCTGAAAAATGGAAGATTTGGTCCATATCTCCAATATGAAATAAATCCAGATGATCTAAAAGTTGAAAAAACTCCAAAAAAAAAGAAAAAAACTAAAAAATCTAAATCAGATGTAAATGAACTTTTAAAAAATGTTTCAATACCAAAGGGCTTAGAATTAGAAAATATCGACTTAGAAAAAGCTAAATTCCTATGCTCATTACCTAAATCTTTAGGGATAAATCCTGATAATCAAAAAGAGATAACATTGAATACAGGTAGATTTGGTCCTTATCTTAAATGTGAAAATAAATCTGCACGTTTAGAAAATATAGAGGAAATATTTTCAATAGGTTTAAATAGAGCAATAACAATGATTGCTGAAGCTAAACCTGGTCGAATCTCTTCCTCAATGATAAAAGATTTAGGAGAACATCCAGAGGATAAAAAACCTGTCAGAATTATGAAAGGTCAATATGGGCCATACATAAAATATAAATCTTTGAATGCCACTATCCCAGAAGAAAAAGATCCAACAGAACTTACAATGGAGGAAGCATTAATACTTATCGAAAAAAGAAAAGAATACGATAAAAATAAAAAAAATAAAAAGAGAAAATAAAAACGGATCCTAAAAAAACTAATCAGATAAAAATTTATTTACTTCAGAAAAATGCACTGCAAAATTCATCCCTTCACTTGTATCTTTATGTAAACCTTGGGTATTTACCCCTACCACTTTATCTTTATAAAACAATGGACCACCTGAATTACCTGGATTTATAGCAGCATCAGTTTGAATAAATAATACGTCTGGATTACCAGTTGCGCTGTAAACACTACTTTCTTTTCTTATTGCACTAATCCAACCTTTTGTTAAAGAGAATTTTCTTCCTTTTGGATGACCTAAAGCTTCAACCATTTCACCTTGTTTTAATTGACCTTCAAAAAATTTTACTGGTTTACCAGTTGTATTAGTTTTTAAAAGAGCAAGGTCTCTTTTTAAATCTTTTTTGATAACGACGGCTGAAGACCTCTTTTTAAATTTATCTGTGACAGAAATTGACATTGCATTTTCTATAACATGATAATTTGTGATGATTTCATCTTTTGAAATAAAAAAACCTGAACCTAAACCTTTTTCAGTCTTAACTATAACAACACTATCAAACCTAATATCTTTTTCCTCATAATTTGATGATGATTTATTAGTTAATGATGCAATTTTTTTGTTTGAACCTTGTTTTGTTCCACCTAATAATTTTTCCCACCAAGATAGCTCTTCTTCTACAGAAAAGTTTAAGCTAGCATATAATTCTTTTTTATCAAATAACTCTCTAAATTCGCTTTCATTATCAAACAAATTTAATAATTCATTTAAAGAAATGTTTTTTATTTTTTGATTCTGCCAATTAGATACTTGATCTGGAGAAGAATACTTGTTTATTAAGTTTTCATATTTCTTATCCTGAGGATCAATATTATAAGCAACTTTAAAATTTTTGTTGGATTTAATTGAAATATTTTTTTCAATTAATTTCTTATTTTTAAATTGAACAATTTGATAAATGGCTTTTTTTTCAGCATTAATATTTTGCACTAAATAACTGTAAGTTCTTAACATTTCTTTTTCTAAGTAATCTGGCGTATTTGAATAACTACTTATAAGATTATTTAATCTGTTTTGAAGTTTAGCACCCTCATTTTGCCATTTTTCTTGTAATGCAATGCCACCCCATTGAGTAATTAAACCACAACTTATACATTGAGACATTTGAAAACCTCTTTCAGCTTCAGCTTGTGCTCTTTGTAACTCTCTCTCAGTTCTTCTCATTTCTGCTTGAAGTCTATTAAATTCCGGATTCGGAACACTCCTTGTACCTGCTACCATCTGAGAAGTTAAATTTTCCTCTAAATTTACTGTTGAGAATGAATCAAAATCTTTTGGAATAACAATTAACAAATTTGAATTAGTTGCTAACAAATTTTTTACTATATCTAAACTAAATTCCTTATTTGTTTCATAATCAATATTATCAGAAGGATTAATATTAGGTAATAATTCTTTTTTAACTATTTGTAAATCAGCTAAAATAACTTTTAATTCATGATTAACATTATCTTTCTGTTTAATATCAAGTTTTTTTTTATTATTATTTTGTTTTGCAACTTCTTTTTTAATTTTATCTAATTCTTTTTTCTCTTTTAATTTTGCGAGCCTTTCAGCTTTTTTACGCTCTTGTTCAGCTTTTATTGCTAATCTTTTTTGTTTAAGTTCTTTCTTTCTTTTTTCAATTTTTGCAAGCCTTTCAGCTTTTTTACGCTCTTGTTCAGCTTTTCTTGCTAATCTTTTTTGTTTAAGTTCTTTTTTTCTTTTTTCAATTTTTGCAAGTCTTTCAGCTTTTTTTAATTCAATTTCTTTTTGTCTTTCTAATTTCTTTTTTTTTTGTGTATTTGCAATTTCTAGTTTTTTCTTTTCTTCAAGTTCTTGATTATTGTTATTTTCAACCAAAACATTTTCATTGTTTAATATTTTATCTTTATTTTTTCTAAACTCATCTAGTTTGGAAATTCTTTCAGATGCTTTTATCTCAATAATATGCGTAAATTCTTTTTGATCTATTTTGATATCGCTTGAATCACTACAATTATCTAGATCAAATAAAGGTAATATTAGTCCGTCTTTATCAAGACAGTAATTTTCTTGTGAATATGATATATTTGAAACTAGACAAAAAAGTGTAGCAAAAAACAAATATTTAATTTTATTTGTCATAATAGTAAAATATATATAATTTATATTATATAAATTTATTTCAATTATGAAGAAATTTTTACTCTATTTTCTTGGTTTTTTTTTGATTATATTCAATACTAGCTTGTATGCTAACACAGAAAAAACTAAAGAATTTTTTCTTGATAGAACAAAAGCTACTAAATTACTCTTAACACCTCCCAATATAGTTAAGAAAAAAATTTCTAATGCAATTTCAAAAATAGAAAATGAATGCTGTGAAGATAATTTTAAGAAAACTGCTAAAATTGATGAAATCAAAAATAATTTACAAAAATGTTTAGATAAAAAATGTCATGCATTTGTTTTGCCAATATATACTAAGAAAAAATTACCATTTAAACTTATTGTAATGAGACAAATGGAAGAATTAGACGACTTGATAATTGAGAATGATGAGCAAAAATATCAAAATTTGATGACCAAATTAAATAGTGAAAAAGATGAACTAAAATTAAAAAATGAAAAAGATATAGAAAAAGTTAAACAACAGGTAATTGATTTAGAAGAGAAGAATATAAAACTTAAACAAACAGTTGATAAAATGTTATCAAAATATCAAAAAAAAATATCTAAATTAGAAATGGAAAATAAAAAACTTTCTGAAAATTTTGATATAGTATTTCAAGCTCATTCTAAAAATAGACAAAAAAAACTAGAAGAAGAACTTAAATAAAAATGGATTTTGAAAAAAAAATAAATGAATTAGGCTTAACATTGCCAGAAGCTAAAGCTCCAGTTGGAAATTATGTTGCAACTAAAACTGTAAACAAAATGCTATTTATATCAGGACAAATCTCAATAAATGAAAACGGTGAGTTAATTAAGGGTAAAGTGGGCAAAGATTTAGACACTGAAGCTGGATATAATGCAGCAAAACGATGCGCATTAAGTATCGTTGCACAGGTAAAAAAAGCTTGTAATGATGATTTGTCAAAAATTAAATCATGCGTAAAACTTACCGGCTTTGTAAATTCAACAGATAATTTTACAGATCAACCAAAAGTAATAAATGGTGCTTCTGATTTAATTGCCTCTATATTTGGTGATGCTGGAATGCACACAAGAGCAGCTGTTAGCACAAATAGCCTCCCATTGGGAGTTTCAGTTGAAGTTGATGCCATTTTCGAATTAAAATAATCTATCTTCCAATAGCAAAATATTTTATTTTCATTTCTCGCATTTTTTCTGGAGAATAAATATTTCTAAGATCATAAATAATAAAATCATTTTTTTTAACCAATTTTTTAAAGTTTAGTAATTTGAATTCATTCCATTCTGTATGTATGATAATAAGATCAGTTTTAAAGCAAGCTGATGTAATATTTTTAAAATATTGAACATTCTTAAGGTTTTTAAACTCTTTTTTTTCACCCGATGGATCATAATATCTAATTTCACAATTTCTTTTATTTAAATGTTTGATCATTGGTATACTTGCTGCTTCTCTCATATCATCTGTGTTTGGTTTAAAAGTTACACCTAAAAAAGTTATCTTTTTATTTTTGACTTTATTATTTAAAATTTTTTCAATTTTTTTTGTTAATTGAATTTTTCGTAAATTATTTGATTTAACTGTACTTTTTACAATTGATAAATCTATTTTATATTTAGTAGCTGTATCAATTAAAGCTCTGGTATCTTTCGGGAAACATGATCCTCCATATGCAGGTCCTGCTCTTAAAAAACGATCTCCTATACGTTGATCTAAACCCATTCCGTTTGAAATATCTTTTATATCTACATTCGTTTTTTCACATAAGTTAGCAAGCTCATTTATAAAAGAAATTTTAGTTGCTAAGAAAGAATTAGATGCATATTTAATTAATTCTGCTCCTCTTCTAGAAGTTTGAAGGTATCGGCTACTTTTTTTGATTATAGGTAAGTATAAATTTTTAAGTATTTTGTTAGCTTTTTTACTATTGGTTCCAATTACAACTCTATCTGGATAAACAAAATCTCTTATTGCTTCACCCTCTCTCAAAAATTCAGGATTAGAAACTATGTCAACTAATTTTTTTCTTTTAAGTTTAATTAAAATTTTTTCAATTTTATCACCAGTGGTAACTGGTACAGTAGATTTTGTTACAATAATTTTATATTTTTTAATAATTTTTTTTAATTCATTTGCTACTTGAAATACATACTTTAAGTTTGCTGAATTGCTATTTTTATTTGTTGGAGTACCGACACATATAAAAATAATATCTGACTTTTGTACAGCAAGTTTCAAATCTGTTGTAAAAAATAATTTTTTTTGTTTAAAATTTTTTTTTATTAATTCATCTAGTCCAGGTTCGTAAATAGGTACTTTACCCTTATTAAGAAAATCTATTTTATCTTTATCTTTATCTACACAATAAACTGAATTACCTAAATCAGAAAAGCAAACTCCACTTACCAAACCAACATAGCCTGTTCCAATCATACAAATTTTCATAATTTAGAAATCTCCTTTGATGAATTTATGTATCCTTTCATAGATCCACAATCTAAATACTTTCCTGAGAAATTATGTGCGATAAATTTTTCGTTATCATAAATTAAAGATTGAATAGCATCAGTAATATGTATTTCTCCACCTTTACCAGGTTTTTGTCTAACTAATTTAGAAAAAATTTTTTTTGGAAGAATATATCTTCCAATTACTGCTCTATTAGATGGAGCCTTTTTTAATGATGGTTTTTCAATAACATCACTAATAAAAAAATTTTTTTTATCAATTCTTTTTTTTAATTTGTATATACCCCATCTGGTAACATCAGATTTCTTAACCTTCAAACTAGCCATGACTGATGAGCGATATTTTTTATTTAATTGAATCATAGACTTTGAACAATTTTTTTTAATTATCAAGTCATCTGGTAATAACATCAAAAAAAATTTATCCTTAATTAAATTTTTGGTTTTTAATACAGCATGACCCGTGCCTAATGGTTTGTTTTGATAAACGAATTTAATTAATTTTCTATATCTTAAAATTTTTTTATATTCTTGTTTAATTCTGAGGTCTTTTTTCTTTTTAATAATTTTTTTATAAAATTTATCGTTAAAGAAATAATTTTTTATCATAATTTTTTTTTCTGAGATTATGAAAATAATTTCTTTTATTCCTGCCTCAATACATTCATCTAAAATATACTGAATACCAGGTTTACCATTAATTGGTAAAAGTTCTTTTGGAATAACACTTGAGAGAGGAAGCAACCGTGTTCCTAGTCCTGCTAGAGGAATTATTGCTTGTTTAATCATTTAAATGTTTTACTTATTAAATTATTTTATACAAATGAAAATTTTATTAAATAATAATGATTTAAATGAGGCATTATCTAAAGTACGAAATTTAGGTTTTGTACCTACGATGGGAAGTCTACATAAAGGTCATATATCACTAATTAAAAGATCAAAAAAGGAGTGCAAAAAAACAATTGTAAGTATATTTGTTAATCCTAAGCAATTTAATAATAAAAATGATTTTAAAAGATATCCAAGAAATCAAAAAAAAGATTTAATTATTCTCAAAAAATTGAATGTAAATTTTGTTTTTATACCTAAAATTAATCAAATATTTCATAAGAAAAAAATAACCAACATTAAGATTGAGAAAAAAAACCAAATATTATGTGCAAAATTTCGAAAAGGTCATTTTGAAGGTGTGATTAAAGTAATGGATAGACTGACAGCTTTAATCAAGCCTAAAAAAATTTTTATGGGTGAAAAAGATTATCAACAATTTTATTTAGTAAAGAAATATTTAAATAAAAAATATTCATCAAAAATTATTCAATGTAAGACAATTAGAGACAAAAATAAAATTGCACTATCTTCAAGAAATTTACTTTTAGATAAAAAAAACTTATTCAAAGCAGGAAAATTTATTAAAGATCTAATGAACCTAAGAAATAAATATAGTAAGTATAATAATTTTAATAAAGTGCTTGATTTTAAAAAAAAAGAATTTAGTAAACTTTACAAGATTAAAATTGAATATCTTGAATTAAGAAATCTAAATAATCTCAAATTGTCAAAAAAAATAAAAAACTCAAAAATTTTTGTAGCTTTCTATTTAAATAAAGTAAGATTAATTGATAATTTTTAATATCTTATAAAAAATACGCACCAACACCCAAAAAAGATACAAAACCAATTACATCAGTAATTGTTGTTACAAAGACACTAGAGGCAATTGCAGGATCAATATTCATTTTTTTTAATGTGACAGGAACTAAAATACCAAACAAGCCAGCTACCACCATAGTTAAAACCATTGAAATAGATATGATTAATGAAAGTTGATAATCTTGAAACCAAATTTGTACTATAAATGAACTTATAATTGCAAAAATAAAGCCGTTAAGAATGCCAATATTAAATTCCTTCAAAATATTTTGATTAAAGTTATTTTTAGTTAAATCATTTGTTGCAAGTGTTCTTACTGTGACTGCTAAAGTTTGCATTCCTGCATTACCACCCATTGAAGCTACTATTGGCATTAAAAATGCTAAAACAACCATTTGTTCAATTGTTGCACCAAACAAACTAATACAATAAGTTGCTAGAAAAGCTGTAAATAAATTTAGTAACAACCAATTAAATCTTCTTTTAGTTTTTGTTAATACACCATCAGTTATTTCTTCATCTCCAACCCCGGCTAATCTTAAAGCATCTTCTTCTGCCTCTTCTTTTAAAACTGTTAAAACATCATCAGATGTTATCATTCCAACTAATTTATTATTTTTATCAACAACACAAGCCGAATTTAAATTATAATTTTCAAATGAATTTCCAACTTCCTCTTTATCCATATCTACAGGTATTAAAAAAATAGAGTCATCCATTATTGATGACATTTTTGACTCTCTAGGTGTTCTTAAAACTTTTGATGATGGAACTGCACCAATAGGTTTAAAATTTTCATCAACAATATAAATTTCTAAAAATTCTTCAGGTAAATCTTTGTTTTCTCTTAAATAATCAATTGTTTGTCCAACTGACCAATTACTTGGAATAGCAGTAAATTCTCTCTGCATAATTCTGGCTGCACTATCTTCTGGATAACTTAAGCCTTCCAAGAGAGCAAAACGATCTTTTGGTGGTAATAAACTTAATATTGAATTTTTATCTTTTTCCTCTACATTTTCTAAAATAGCTATTGCATCGTCAGACTCAAGATTTTTTAATATTCTTACGATCGCATCAGAAGATAAAAATTTTATAATTTCAGTTTGAACAGACTCATTAAGTTCAACAAATACCTCAGGATCTACTTTAAAATTATTAAGTTTAATTAAGTTTTCTCTATCACTTTCACTTAAATGTTCAATAATATCTGCAGCATCTGCTGGATGCATTTCTTTAAATGAATTTGTTATAAATGATGCATCGTTGCTTGATATTTTATCTGTAACAACTTTTATGTATTCTTTATTAAATTCAAAATTGACTTTTTTGTCTTTGATTTTTTTTATTAAAGTCATAAATATACCTATTATTCTGACGGATCTTTTAATACATAATAAAAAGAATACAATTTATAAATGAATATAGAAATTAAAAAGTCACAAAAACCTGTAAAATATGAAGATGCTTTGACATTTATGGAGAAACGACTTTATGAAATAAATAAAAATGATTCTCATGATTTAATATGGATTTTAGAACATGAGGAAATTTATACAGCTGGGACAAGTTTCAAAAAAAAAGAAATTTTAGATAAATCAATAAAAGTAATTCAAACAAATAGAGGCGGAAAAATTACATACCATGGTCCAGGTCAATTAATTTGTTATTTTGTAATTGATTTAAAAAAAAGAAAAAAAGATATTAGAAAACTTATTTCTATTATTGAAAAAACAATAATCGATACAATTAAATTTTACAAAATTGATACATTTGCAGATAAGAAAAATATTGGCATATGGTATAAAAATAATAACGAAATAAAAAAAGTAGCTGCTATAGGAGTAAGAGTTAGTAAATGGGTAGCTTATCACGGCTTTTCGATAAATGTAAATAATGATTTGAATAAATATAATGCAATAATTCCTTGTGGAATAGAAGATAAAGGAGTTACAAGTTTAAAAAAAATAAAGAATCAAAATTATGATAATTTAGATAAAAAATTGGTTGAAAACTTTATCTCTAATTTAAAAAATTCAACCTTTTAATTTTTAATAATTTCTGAAAATAATCAGGAAGTAAAGCTTTATATGTATGTTTTTTGTCATTAATCATAAATCTTATTTGATAGGAATGAAGCATAAGATCTTTATTTATACCTTTTATAGAAGATAAAGATTTATATTTCTTATCACCATAAATTGAATGACCGATATTAAATAATTGTTTTCTTAATTGATGTTTTCTACCTGTGATAGGTTTCATTTCTACTAAACTGGAATTTGAATTTTTATCAATAACTTTAAAAATAGTTTTTGCTTTTTCTATAATCTTTTTGCCATTATCATATCTGATCAATTCATCATTCCATTCCCCAGAATTTTTTTCTATTTCACCATGACATATTGCTAAATAAGTTTTATGAACTTTTCTTAATCTAAATAATGAAGTTAACAATTGAGCTGTTTTTCTATTTTTTGCTATTATAAAAACCCCTGAAGTATCTTTGTCTAATCTGTGAACTGAATATGGTTTTGTATCTTTAAAAATTTCACTTTTTGCAAAAATATCTACTAAGTTTTTTTTTGATTTTGTTCCTCCTTGAACTGATATGCCTGAACTTTTATTTAAAACTATAAAATCTTCATTATTATCAATTATTAAATCTTCGTTAGATTTAATTATTTCATTAGATGGCTTGAATACCTTTTTGTTATGTTGAATATTTTCTTTAAAATTTAAATTAAAAATATCTATTTTATCGTTTGTTCTCACTTTGAATGAGCTTTTAACTTTTTTTTTATTAATCTTAATCTTTCCTAATCTTAAATTTTTTTCAATTAAGCCCTGTGGAATTTTACCTAATTTATTTCGTAACCATCTGTCAATACGCATATCATTACACGTTGATTCAACAACATAATTTTTTATCATATTGAATATTTAAATAATTTATTAAGCTGTAGCTACTTTTTTATCTTCTTTTTTATCAGCTTCTTTTACAGGCTCTTTTTTCTTTTTATCTACTCTTTTTGCTTCTACATCTCTATCTACAAATTCAATAATTGCCATGGGTGCATTATCACCATATCTAAAGCCAGCTTTTATTATTCTTGTATAACCACCGTTTCTTTTCTCATATCTTTTTGAAAGTGTTTTTTTTACTTTAGTTGCTGATTTAATATCTTGTAATTGTGAAACAAGCATTTTCGTAGTATTTAAATTATCTTTTTTTCCTAAAGTAATAATTTTATCAGCTTGAGGTTTAAGAAATTTAGCTTTAGGTAAAGTAGTTTTTATTTGTTCATACTTTATTAAAGAATTTAACATGTTTTTAAGTAGAGCTTTTCTATGTTCTGATGTTCTGTTTAATTTCTTATTTACGAAGCCATGTCTCATTAGATTGATTCCTCAAGCTTTTTAGACATTTCTGCAATATTATCTGGGGGCCAATTCGGTATTTCCATTCCAAGATACAATGACATACCAGTTAAAACTTCTTTAATTTCATTTAGAGATTTTCTACCAAAATTTGGCGTTCTTAACATTTCACCTTCTGATTTTTGGACAAGATCACCAATATAAATTATATTATCATTTTTTAAACAATTCATTGATCTAACTGATAATTCAAGTTCATCAACTTTTCTTAATAAATTTTTATTAAATTCAGGTTCTTTTGATACTTCTTTTACTGGAGCCTCTACTGGTTCATCAAAATTGATAAACATTTTTAGTTGATCTTGAAATATTCTAGCTGAATAGGCAACTGCATCCTCGGCCGAAATAGATCCATTTGTTTCAACTTCCATAGTAAGTTTGTCATAATCTAAAGCCTTCCCTTCTCTAGCCGTGCTTACAGAATATGACACTTTTTTTACAGGACTATATAAAGAGTCAATTGCAATTAATCCCAATGGGGGCTCTTCAGGTTTATTTAATTCTGCGGGAACATATCCTTTTCCAGTATTCACATTCATTTCCATATGAAAATTAGTATTTTCATCTAGATTACAAATTACTAAATCTGGATTTAAAATTTCAATATCTGCTACTTGTGAAATATTTGAAGCTTTTATCTCACCTGGTCCTTTTGCATCTAAAATTAATTTTTTTGTTCCCTCTGAAGCACATTTCAAAGCTAATGATTTTACATTTAGAACAATATCAGTAACATCCTCTCTCACTCCTTTTATAGATGTAAATTCGTGCAAAACACCATCTATCTGTATTGATGTAACTGCTGCACCTCTTATTGAAGATAACAAAATTCTTCTAAGTGAATTTCCTAGTGTTAAACCATATCCTTTTTCCAAAGGTTCAGCTATTATTGTAGCCTTCGTTAAATCATCACTTATCTTAACATCTAGCTTTGTTGGTTTAATTAATGATTTCCAATTCTTAACATTTACATTTTCTGTTTCCATTAAACTCTCCTTTTTTTTGGTGGTCTAGTACCATTATGAGGCATTGGCGTTGTGTCCTTAATTGATAAAATTTTAAATCCTCTTGCTTGTAAAGCTCTCAATGCAGTTTCCCTACCTGAACCTGGTCCCTTAACTTCTACTGACAAAGTTTTCATTCCATATTCTAATGCTTTGGCTGCAGCAGCGTCAGCTGCAACTTGTGCTGCGTAAGGTGTAGATTTTCTAGAACCTTTGAAACCTTTTTGTCCTGCTGAAGCCCATGAAACTACATTTCCGTTGGTATCAGCGATTGAAATTATCGTATTATTAAATGTAGATTGAACGTAAGCAATACCATTCAAAATATTTTTTTTAGTTTTCTTTTTTTTTGAATATGAGCTTTTTACTACCTTTTTTGTAGATTTATCTAATTTTTGATCTTTATTGTCAGTTTTTTCTAATTTAGCCATTTATTATTTTTTAAGTGGTGTTAATTTTTTTCCAGCTATTGCTATAGCTTTACCTTTTCTAGTTCTAGCATTACATCTAGTTCTCTGACCTCTTACTGGTAATTTTTTTCTATGTCTTGAGCCACGATAGCAAGCTAAATCAATTAGTCTTTTTATGCTTAAGGAATAATCTCTTCTTAAATCACCTTCAACTTTAAAATTTTGATCTATAAATTCTCTTATTTTTAGAATTTCATCGTCAGTCAATTGATTTACTCTTTTTTCCTTTGGTATAGACAGTGAACTACAAATTTGTTTAGAAAATTTATCTCCAATCCCATATATATAAGTTAATCCGACATGGACTAATTTATTTTGTGGGATGTTAATACCTGCAATACGAGCCATAAATATGTGATAAATTTTAGCCTTTTATATAAGAAGTTGTTTTAAAGTCAACGTCTTAAACTTGAAGAAAAGCATCGATTTTATTGGTTATTTGATCAATTTCTAGTGCACCATCAATTTCATGAAAATTTGGATTTTTAGAGTAAAAATCTAGGACAGGTTTAGTCATCTCCATATAAGTATCATATCTTTTAATGATAGTATCTAAATCATCATCTGATCTATTTTCTAAAATCTTCCTTTTTTCAATCCTTTTTATAATAGTTTCTTTATTTACATTAAGAAAAAAAATAAATTCAATTTTTTGATCCGATTTTTGTAAAAATAAATCTAGATTTTTAGCCTGACTAAGTGACCGGGGATAACCATCAAATATCAATTTGCCTTTTTTTTTATCATCAAAAACAATTTCACTTATTAAATTATTAACTATTTCATCGCTTACAAATTTACCATCATTCATGTTTTCAATAATTTTCTTTCCAATTATTGTATCTTTTTTAATCTCATTTCTTAACATATCTCCTGTAGATACTTGATAGCCATTAATTTTTTTAACCAAATATTTCGCTTGAGTTCCTTTACCTGCTCCTGGGGGTCCAAAAAGGATTATATTCACTTATTATTTACCAAATTTTGTTTTCTTAATAAGTTGTTCATACTGTGAACTCATTAATCTTGTTTGTATTTGTGTGACTGTATCAATCGCAACAACTACAACAATTAAAATAGATGTTCCACCAAGATAAAAGGGAATTGGATAATTAGCAATTAAAAATTCGGGCATTAAACAAACTAAAGTTAAATATAAAGCGCCGATAGTAGTTAATTTAGTAAGAATATTTTCTATATATAAAGCTGTACTTTCACCAGGTCTTATACCTGGAATAAAACCCCCATACTTTCTTAAATTATCGGCAGTTTCATTTGGATTAAAAGTTATAGATGTATAAAAAAATGTGAAAAAAATAATTCCAGATGCATATAATAACATGTACAAAGGTTGCCCTTGTGTAAAGAAAGAACTAATATTTAAAAAAGTATCATTTTCGGATAAATTAAAATTTGAAAATGTTACAGGCAACAATAATAGTGCTGATGCAAAAATAGCAGGTATAACTCCAGCTTGGTTTATTTTTAATGGTAAATGAGATGACTCTCCACCATACATTTTATTACCCATTTGTCTTTTAGGATAATTTATTAAAATTTTTCTTAAAGCTCTTTCCATAAAAACTATAAATAATATTGTAAGAATTAATAAAACAAATATTGCTAAAATCATCAAAGTTGAAACTGCGCCAGTTCTACCTAATTCAAATGTTGTTACTAATGCTCTAGGAATTTCTGCAACTATTCCTGCAAAGATTATGAGTGATATTCCATTTCCAATACCCCTTTGAGTAATTTGTTCCCCAAGCCACATCAAAAAAATAGTTCCAGCAACTATAGTTGTCACTGTTGAAACTTTAAAAAAAAGTCCAGGATTTATCACTAAATTAGCAGACGACTCTAGACCAACCGATAAACCATAACCTTGAACCGTTGCTAATAATACTGTTCCATATCTTGTTATTTGAGTAATTTTAGATCTTCCTATTTCACCTTGTGATTTTAAATTTTTAAAATAATCAGATACCCCAGTTAAAAGCTGAACTATTATCGATGAAGATATATATGGCATAATACCCAAAGCAAAAATTGCCATCCTGCTGACTGCGCCCCCAGCAAATACATTAAACATTCCAAGTAATCCTTTTTGATTACCCTCCATCATAATTTTTAATTGTTCGGGATCGATTCCCGGTAAAGGAATAAAAGTTCCAAATCTATAAACAGCTAAAATAGCAATCGTAAAGATTATTCTATTTCTTAAATCATTGCTTGATGAGGAAGCACTCATTTAAATAACATCTATTTTTTTAACTGTATTGAACCACCAATTTTTTCTAACTTAGCTACTGCAGATTTTGATGCCAAATCGGCTTGTATATTTACTTTATCTTTGATTTCACCTGATCCTAAGATCTTTAATTTGATAGAATCTTTTTTAATTAATCTTAATTTTTTTAACAAGTCTGAATTAAGTAAATCTGTCGATTTAATATTTTTTTTATCTAAAAAAGATTGGATTTTATTAAGGTTTAAAATAGCAATAGTTCCCTTTTTGATGGGATTAAAACCTCTTTTTGGAAGCCTTCTATATAGAGGCATTTGACCACCCTCAAAACTTTTAATGGCTACACCTGATCTTGATTTTTGACCCTTTACTCCTCTTCCACATGTTTTTCCTTTTCCAGAACCTATACCTCTTCCAACTCTAATTTTTAGTTTTTTTAGTTTGGTTTTATTATTTAAAGTAATCATTATCCTCTTTTTTCAATAATCTCAGAAATTTTTTTATTTCTTATAACTGAGATTTGTTTTGGTGAGTTTTGTTTCATTAAAGCTTTCATTGTTGCCCTAATTACATTGTGAGCGTTAGACGTTCCCATTGATTTTGCAACTATATCTTTAACTCCTAAAACTTCACATACAGCTCTCACAGGACCCCCAGCAATTATACCTGTACCCTTGGACGCTGCTCTTAAAACAATTTTTCCAGATCCATCCTTAGCTTTAACGTCATGGTGGATTGTTCTTCCCTCTCTTAAAGGAATATGAATTAGTTTTCTTCTTGCCATTTCATTAGCTTTTTTTATTGCATCAGGGACTTGCTTAGCTTTTGCATGTGCAATACCAATTTTTCCTGCTTGGTTACCAACTACAACTAAAGCTGAAAAACCAAATCTTCTACCACCCTTAACAACTTTAGTTATACGATTGATATGGACTAATTTTTCTAAAATATCATCAGTTTTTTTATCTTTTTTATTTTCCATAGTTAAAATTCCATTCCATTTTTTCTAAGTGTTTCGGCAAAAATTTTAATTCTGCCATGGTATTTGTAAATACCTCTATCAAAATAGATTTTAGTTATTTTTTTTTCTTTTGCTTTTTTGGCTAATTTCTCTGCTACTATTTTAGATAATTCTGTTTTATTAATTTTATTCAAAGATTTTATCTCTTTTTCTAACGATGATGCTGATAAAAGAGTAATATTATTACTATCATCTATAATTTGTGCGAAGATGTTTTTTGATGATCTTGAAATACTTAATCTAAATCTATCATGGGCTGAAAACTTTTTAAGTTTATTGCTCACTCTAAACTTTTTTCTTTTACTAGTGTCTAGTTTCATTATTTTTTCTTACCCTCTTTTTTAAGAACATATTGACCTTTTTCTCTAATACCTTTACCTTTATAAGGCTCAATTTTTCTCAAAGTTTTTAATTTTGACACAACTGCACCTAATAGCTGTTTATCAAAACCTGTAATCTTTAAAGTAGTTTGTTTTTCAACTGCTATCTTAACACCCTCTGGGATATTAAAATTGATATCATGACTATATCCTAATTGTAAATTCAATTGATTACCTTTTAAAGAGGCTCGATAACCTACACCGACTAATTCTAATACTTTTTCATAGCCTTTGCTTGATCCTAAAACTGCATTATTGATTAAACTTCTATTCATTCCCCATAATCTTTTTGTATTTTGATCAATTTTTTTTGGTTTTATAGAAATTTCTTTACCATCTTTGATATCAAGATTAAAAATGGTCAAATCTACATTGATGGTCTTTTTTCCTAAAGGACCTTCTATGTTTAGATTATTTCCAGCTAAAGCAACTTTTACTTTTTCAGGAATTGAAATATTTATTTTACCAATTTTTGACATTAAAATACCTTACAAATTATTTCACCACCAACACGATTTTTTCTAGCATCAATATCAGTCATAACACCTTTTGGTGTTGATACTATTGCAATACCTAAACCATTGTTAATTTTTGGTAAACTATTTGCACTAGAAAAAATTCTTCGTCCTGGTTTAGATACGCGCTCAAAAGCACTTATAACTGGATTTCCTGAATGATATTTCAGTTCTAGAAATAAAGTTGATTTATTATTTATGTTTTCAACTTTAAAATCTTTTATAAATCCCTCATTTTTTAGAATATCTGCAATTTTAATCTTGAAATTTGATGAAGGCAAATTTACTTTTTTATGACTTCTAGATTGAGCATTTTTAATTCTAGCAATCATATCTCCTATTGGGTCACTTAAACTCATATAATCCTTTCTACCAACTCGATTTTATTAAACCAGGTATTTTTCCTTGTAATCCAAGTTGCCTTAATGCAATCCTTGAAATTTTTAATTTTCTGTAAACACCATGTGGTCTTCCTGTTATTTGACATCTATTCATTATTCTATTTTTTGCAGAATTTCTTGGCAATTTAGATAATTTTTGTTGAGCTTTGAATCTTTCTTCTAAAGGAAGTTTTTTATTCATAATAATTTTCTTTAATTTTTCTCTTTTTTTATAAAACTTATTAGAAAGTTTTATTCTTCTATTATTCTTATTTATTGAACTTAATTTAGCCATTTCTAGTTATCTCCTTTTTTAATAAATGGGAAATTCATTTTTTCTAATAAAGCAAAACTGTGTTCTTTATTTTTTGAAGATATTACAATTATAATATCAAGCCCTCTAACTTTGTCTGCTCTGTCAAAACTTACTTCAGGAAATATTATATGCTCCTTGATCCCAAAAGTATAATTTCCAAATTTATCAAAACCTTTTGGAGACAAACCTCTAAAGTCTTTAATTCGAGGTAAAGCGATATTCACTAATCTATCTAAAAATTCATACATTTTATTTTTTCGTAACGTTACCTTAAGACCTGAGTTTGAACCTTTTCTTGTCTTAAAATTAGCTATCGATTTTCTAAATTTAGTAGTAACAGGCTTCTGTCCTGTTATTTTTGCTAAATCTTCCTCACATGATTTTAATATTTTAGAATCATTACCATCTAAACCTAAACCCATATTCAAAACAATTTTTTCAATCTTTGGTCCCATGTATAAATTTTTGAAACCAAACTGGCTTTTTAAAGCTGGTTGAATTTCATTGTAATAAAGATCCTTCAATCTTGGAGTCATTATTTTTTAACCTCTTTTTTTTTACTTTTTTTATTTTCATCAATTAATTTTAGATTTGAAATATTAATAAAACTCTCTTTAGAAAATATACCACCTTTTTTCTCTTTTGTTGTTTTTACATGTTTTTTAACCATATTAATTTCTTTTACTTTTGCTCTATTATTTACTCTATCTATTTCTATTACTTCACCTTCTTTTTTTTTATCTTTACCAGTTAAAATTTTTACCTTTAAACCTTTTTTAATCATTATAAAACCTCAGGAGCTAATGAAATAATTTTCATTTGACCTCTATTTCTTAATTCTCTAGTCACAGGACCAAATATTCTTGTTCCAACTGGTTCACCTTTGTCATCAACTAATACAGCTGCGTTATTGTCAAATTTTACTTTAGATCCATCTTCTCTGTGAATACCTTTTTTAACTCTAACAACAACAGCCTTGTGAACTGAACCTTTTTTAACTTTTCCTTTGGGAATGGCCTCTTTAACAGCTATTACTATTGTATCTCCAATACTTGCGTATCTTCTTTTTGAACCACCAAGAACTTTTATACATTCTATTTTTTTTGCTCCAGTATTATCTGCGACCTGTAATTCTGTTTGAACTTGTATCATTATTTTATATTCTCCATTACTTGAAATTTTTTATTTTTTGAAAATGGCTTACTTTCAATTATTGAAACCTTATCACCAGTTTTAAATTTATTATTTTCATCATGAACATTATATTTTTTTTTAACTTTAATAACTTTTTTCAATAAAGGATGAGAATATTTTCTTTCTACAACAACTGTTATTGTTTTGTTGGGTTTATCACTAACGACTATACCTGTTAAAATTTTTTTAGGCATTGATTTTTCCTTTTAAAACTGTTTTTAATCTGGCAATTGTTTTTTTTGTTTCACTAATTTTCGCAGGATTGGTAATCTGCGAATTTATCTTTTGAAATCTAAAATTAAATAAATCTTTTTTTAATTTATCTATATTTTTTAAAACTTCATCTTTTGATAACTTTTTAATTTCTTGTTTTTTCATTATGCAAATCTCTTTATTGTTTTTGTTTTTATGGGTAATTTTGCTGAAGCTTTATATAAAGCTTCTTTAGCAACCTGCTCTGAAACACCATCAACTTCAAATAAAATTCTACCAGGTTTAACTCTACAGGCATAAAATTCTGGAGAACCTTTCCCTTTTCCCATACGAACCTCAATTGGTTTTTTTGATACAGGTATATTTGGAAATATTCTTGTCCAAACTCTTCCTTGTCTTTTCATATGTCTTGTTAATGCTACTCTTGCTGCCTCTATTTGTTTTCCTGTAACTCTATCAGGAGATAATGCTTTTAAAGCATATGCTCCATAGTTAATTAAATGAGCTCTTGAGGCGGTACCATGTATACGTCCTTTATGTGCTTTTCTCCATTTAGTTCTTACAGGTTGTAACATTATTTTTTTTCTCCCTTTTCAATATTTTTATTTGTTTCTTGACTAAATTCTTTTGCAAAAACTTCTCCTTTATAAATCCAAACCTTAATACCTATAATGCCATATGTTGTTAACGCTTCTGCTTCAGAATAATCAATATCAGCTCTTAAAGTATGGGATGGAATACTTCCATCTCTTAGCCACTCTGTTCGAGCTATTTCATTTCCACCAAGTCTTCCACTTATTGAAACTTTTATTCCTTTTGCACCTAATCTTAAACAAGATTGCATCGCTCTTTTCATTGCACGTCTATATGAAATTCTTTTTACCAATTGTTGAGCAATATTTTCAGCTACTAAATAAGCATTTGTCTCAGGTTTTTTAACCTCTTTAATATTTAAAGATACCTCATTACTTGTAAATTTAGATAAATTGTTTTTAATTTTATCTATATCACTACCCTTTTTACCTATGACAAAACCAGGTCTTGATGTGTATATTGTAACATAACATTTATTTGCAGTTCTCTCGATCATCACTTTAGAAACACCTGAATTAACTACTGTTTTCTTTATGTATTCTCTTATTTTAAAATCCTCTATTAAAAAATTACCAAAATCTTTTTTCTTAGCATACCAAACAGAATCCCAACCTCTGTTAACTCCTAATCTAAAACCTACTGGATTAACTTTTTGACCCATGCGCCTCCATTTTTTTTGCCTCTGATAAAATTATTGTTACACTAGAATAAGGTTTTAAAATTGGAGCAGCTCTACCTTTTGCTCTCGGTCTAAATCTCTTCATAATTATTTTTTTTCCACAATAAGCTTCTTTAACTATTAATTTGTCTATGTCGTATTGAAAGTTATTTTCTGCATTTGCTACTGCTGAGCTAATAGTTTTTTTAATATCCTTAGTAATCCTTTTTTCAGAAAATTCCAAATCTCTAATTGCTATTTCAACTTTTTTTCCAACAATACCTCTTAAAATTGGATTTAATTTTCTTACACTTGATCTAACATTATTGTTAATCGACTTAACGGTCTTATCTAAATTCTTTATATTTTTCTTTTTTTTACTCATAATTATTTTTTCACTTCCGCTTCGGCTGGTTTAGCTTTTTTATCTGCTGGTGTGTGTCCAAAAAAAGTTCTTGTTGGTGCAAATTCCCCCAATTTATGACCAACCATATCTTCAGAAATAGTTATTGGGATAAATTTTTTACCATTGTATATTAAAAAACTAACACCTACAAAATCAGGGATAATAGTTGATTTTCTTGACCATGTTTTAATTGGTATTTTTTTTGGATCTGTTTTGTATTTATCAACTTTTTTCATTAAACTTTCCTCAACAAAAGGACCTTTCCAAACAGCTCTAGACATTATTTAGTATCCTTTCGTTTATTTCTTCTTCTAACAATAAATTTATCAGTTCTTTTGTTATCTCTAGTTTTTAATCCTTTGGCAGATTGACCTGTTGGTGACACAGGATGTCTTCCTCCCGCACTCTTTCCTTCACCACCACCATGAGGATGATCTACAGGATTTTTTACGACTCCTCTTGTGTGAGGTCGTCTTCCTAGCCATCTGGATCTACCAGCTTTACCAATCTTTATATTCTTTTGATCTGGGTTGCTTAGAATTCCAATTGTAGCTAATGATCGTGAATCAATTTTTCTTACTTCACCAGATGATAATTTTATTAGACTATAATTACCATCTGACCCACTTATTGTTACTGATGACCCTGCTGATCTGGCAATTTTACCACCTGCTCCAGGCTGTATTTCTACATTATGAATATCTATACCAACAGGAATATCTTGTAATGGCATACAATTTCCAATTTTAATTTCTTTCTTAGATCCACTTTCAATTTTGTCACCAATTTTAATTTTTTGTGGAGCTAAATAATAAGCGTGTGAATTATCTTCAAATTTTATGAGCATTATATGACATGATCTATTTGGATCATATTCTATTCTTTCAACAGTTGCGGGTATGTCAAATTTCTTTCTATAGAAATCTATATGCCTATACATTTTTTTATGACCTCCAGCTCTATTAACTGAAGTTATTCGACCATTGTTATTTCTACCCTTCATCGAATTTTTTGGTGAAATTAATGACTTGAAAGGTTTACCTTTCCAAAGCTCTGATCGATCAACTAAAATTGTTCCTCTAGTAGATTTTGTATAAGGTTTAAAAGTTTTTAATGCCATAAATTAAATACCAGTTGTTAAATCTATACTTTGCCCTTTCTTCAAAGTTATTATTGCTTTTTTATATCCAGGAACTTTTACTTTTCTTCCTCTTGTAGATTTAATTCTGTTTTTCTTATTAATTATATTTATCTTAATTACATTTACCTTAAATATTTTTTCAATATTTGTTTTTAAATTTTTCTTATTTGCTTGAGAAGGTACTTTAAAAATTATTTTATTTTGTTCAGATAAATTAGTAGATTTTTCTGTAAGTAGTGGAGATAAAATTCTATCGTATAAATTTATTTTTTGCATTTTAGTTGTATCTCTTTTCTAATTCTTTAACTGAACTTTCTGTAAAAACTATTTTTTTAAATTTGACAATATCATAAGCGCTAAAATGATTTACATCAGTCACTTTTATATTTGGGATATTTCTGATTGATTTCTCTATTTTTTCTTTTGATAATTTGTCTAAAATAACAAGTGAATTTTTAATTTCAAATTTTTTAAAAATTAAATTCATTTCTTTGGTTTTTTTTATTTCTGATTTAAAATCACTAAATACTAGTAAATTATTATTTTTGACTTTCTCACTCATCAAAGATGCAATACTTTGTTTTTTTTCACTTTTGTTAAGTTTTCTTTTTTTGTACGACAATTCACCTTTTGGGCCATGTGCAATACCACCTCCAACAAATATCGGGGCTTTTCTACTAGCATGTCTTGCGTTTCCCGTTCCTTTTTGAGCATAAATTTTTGATGTTGGGCCAGATACCTCATTTTGCTGTTTTGTTTTTGCGTGACGACCTTTGTAGTTTGCATTTGTTTTATATAAAACACTACTTATTAATTTCTTATTAATTTTTACTGAAAAAATTTTATCTAAGACTTCGATTGAAACTTTTTTTCCATTTAAATCTAATTTATCAATTTTCATTATTTTTTCTTTTTATCAGGGGTTTTTTTGGCTTGTTCTGCAGCTTTAATCTTTTCATCAATAGTCTTTTTCTGAATATTTTTTACAGAGCTTTTTACTAAAACTTCTGAGTTTTTTGATCCAGGAATAGATCCTTTTAAATAAAGCAATTCATTTTCTAGATCGGCTTTTATAATTTCGATATTTTGCATTGTTCTTAATTTGTCACCCATATGACCAGCCATTTTTTTTCCTTTAAATACTTTACCTGGATCTTGTCTTTGACCTGTTGAACCATGAGATCTGTGTGAAATTGAAACTCCATGAGTAGCTCTTAATCCTCCAAAATTATGTCTTTTCATTGCTCCTGCAAAACCTTTTCCAATTGTTTTAGATCTTGTATCGACAAACTTGATATCTTTGAATATCTCTAATCCAAATTCATTTCCCTCTTTATATTTACTGACATCTTTTACTCTATATTCTTTAAGTTTTTTTTTAGCTTCAGTGTTTTTTTTTGCATAAAAACCCTTCATTGCTTTTGTAAGTTTTGAACTTTTAATTTTTCCATAACCTAATTGTACAGCTTTATAGCCTCTTTTTTCCTCACCTATAATCTGGATAACTCTTGCTTTTTCCATTTTTAAAACTGTTACCGGAACTAATTGACCAGTTTTATAAAACTCTCTAGTCATACCAATTTTTTTTCCTATTAAAGCTATTTCACTCATTTTTTAAATCTTTATCTCCACATCTACACCTGATGCTAAATCAAGTTTCATTAAGGCTTCAACTGTTTGTGGTGTTGGTTCAATAATATCAATTAATCTTTTATGAGTTCTTGACTCAAATTGTTCTCTACTTTTTTTATCTATATGAGGTGATCTCAAAACTGTATATCTTTCAATTCTTGTAGGTAGTGGAATCGGGCCTTTTATGGTTGCTCCAGTCCTTTTAACTGTGTTAACTATTTCCTCAGTTGAAGCATCTAATATTTTATTATCATAAGCTCTAAGTTTAATTCTAATATTTTGTTTTTCCATTTTAACCTGCTACCTTTTTGGTTACTTCGTCTTGAACATTTTGAGGAACTTTTGAGTAATGATCAAAAAACATTGAATATTGAGCTCTGCCTTGTGACATCGATCTAAGATTATTTATATATCCAAACATATTAGCTAAAGGTACCATCGCAGTTATTACTGTAGCATTTCCTCTTTGTTCTTGGGTACTTATTTGACCCCTTCTACTATTTAGATCTCCAATTACATCACCCATATAATCTTCAGGAGTAACAACTTCTACTCTCATGATTGGTTCTAATAATTTTAAACCACCTTGAGTACAAGCTTCTTTAAAACATGCTCTACTAGCTAATTCAAAAGCTAAAACACTTGAGTCAACATCATGATGCAAACCATCTACTATCGTAACCTTATAATCAATTAAAGGAAAACCTGCTAATATTCCACTATCAGATACACTCTCAATTCCTTTTTCAACACCTGGAATGAATTCTTTTGGAATAGCACCCCCTTTGATTGCACTTTCAACATCTCTTCCTTTCCCAGGCTCTTGTGGTTCAACAAATAATTTTACTTTAGCAAATTGACCTGCACCACCACTTTGTTTTTTATGTATGTATTCAAATTCAGCTGATTTCTCTATTGTCTCTCTATATGCTACTTGCGGGGCACCAATATTAGCCTCTACCTTAAATTCTCTTTTCATTCTATCTACAATTATATCTAAATGAAGTTCACCCATGCCTTTTATAATTGTCTGACCCGACTCTTCGTCAGATGATACTCTGAATGAAGGATCCTCTTTAGCTAATCTAGCTAAAGCTTCACCCATTTTTTCTTGGTCACCCTTAGTTTTTGGCTCAACAGCTATTTCGATTACTGGATCAGGAAATTCCATTGGTTCAAGTAAAACAGCGTTTTCTTCATCACATAATGTGTGACCAGTTATAGTATTTTTCAAACCTGCTAAAGCAATTATGTCACCTGCATTAGCTTCTTTAATATCTTCTCTAGAGTTAGCGTGCATCAATAGCATTCTTCCAACTCTTTCTTCTTTTTCTTTTGATGAATTATAAATTCCAGTACCAGACTTTATGGTACCTGAATAGACTCTTATAAAAGTTAAAGATCCTACAAATGGGTCATTAGCAACCTTGAAGGCTAATGCTGAAAAAGGAGCTTTATCGTCAAATTTCATCTCTATCTCATCTTCAGAACCAACTTTAGTGCCCTTAATTGATCCGATATCAACAGGACTTGGTAAATAATTGACTACAGCATCCAGTAGAGGTTGAACACCTTTATTCTTAAATGCAGAACCAGTTAATACTGGTACAAAATCAAAATTTAATGTTCCTTTTCGGATACATTTTATTAAATCCTCTTCTTTGATTTCCTCGCCATTTAAATAACTTTCCATTAGTTTTTCGTCTTGTTCTACAGCTAATTCAACAAGCTCAGTTCTATACTTATTTGAAATTTCTTTTAAATCGTCTGGTATATCTTTATATTCCCATTCAGCACCTAAAGCTTCATTTTTCCAAACTTGAGCTTTCATTTTTACAAGGTCAACCACACCTGACAAAGATGCTTCAATACCTATTGGGACTTGAATTACTAAAGGCTTAGCTCCTAGTCTATCTTTAATCATATCAACACATCTAAAAAAATCAGCACCAGTTCTATCAAGTTTATTTACAAAACAAATTCTCGGCACTTTATATTTATCAGCTTGTCTCCACACAGTTTCAGATTGTGGTTCTACACCAGCTACGCCATCAAAAACTGCTACAGCGCCATCTAAAACTTTTAAAGATCTTTCAACCTCAATTGTAAAATCTACGTGTCCTGGTGTATCGATAATATTAATTCTATGATCCTGCCAAAAACATGTTGTAGCTGCTGAAGTAATTGTAATTCCTCTTTCTTGTTCTTGCTCCATCCAATCCATCGTTGCAGCGCCATCGTGCACTTCACCAATTTTGTGGCTTTTTCCTGTGTAATATAAAATTCTTTCTGTGGTAGTAGTTTTGCCTGCATCTATGTGTGCCATGATACCAATATTTCTGTATTTATCTAATGTATGTGTTCTAGGCATAATTTTTTTTACCACCTAAAATGAGCAAAGGCTTTATTAGACTCTGCCATCTTATGGACATCCTCTCTTTTTTTTACTGCTGCACCTTTTTTTTCATATGCATCATAAAGTTCATTAAAAATTCTATCTGACATATTTTTATCTTTTCTTTTTCTTGCAGAATCAATTAACCATCTAATCGCTAGAGCTTGAGCTCTTTTATTTTTTACTTCAACGGGAACTTGATAGGTTGCGCCACCAACTCGTCTAGACCTTACTTCTACAGTAGGTTTAATATTATTTATTGCCTCGTTAAAAACATTAATTGGTTCTTCTTTTGATTTACTTTTAATTTTTTCAATTGCATCGTAGACAATTTTTTCAGCAACACCTCTTTTCCCATCATACATGATATTGTTGATTAATTTTGGGATTATTGTTGAGTTAAATTTAGGATCAGGAACAATATTTTTCTTTGGTTGTGTTTTTTTTCTAGACATTTTAATTATTTACCCTTTTTTGTTCCGTAAAGTGATCTTCTTTTTTTTCTATTTGCAACACCTTGGGTATCTAAATTACCTCTAAGAATGTGATATCTAACACCAGGTAAATCTTTAACTCTTCCACCTCTTATTAAAACGACTGAGTGTTCTTGTAAGTTATGACCTTCACCAGGTATATATGCAGTTACTTCATAACCATTAGACAATCTTACTCTTGCTACTTTTCTAAGAGCTGAATTTGGTTTTTTAGGAGTCGTTGTGTACACTTTAACACATACACCCCTCTTTAAAGGCTGCTTTTCCAGAGCAGGAACTTTGTTCCTTGTAATTTGTTTTACTCTTTTCTTTTTTAACAATTGATTAATTGTTGGCATATTTTAATTTTTAAATTAATTGCTTTTGAAAGAAATAACTGACAGGTTATACTTGGCAGCGTTTAACACTGTAACTAAGTGTTACATTCCAACCAAAAACATCGCCAAATTACTAATTAATTTAACTTTGTCAAACTAAAACTAGTATATTTTTGTGATTTTTTTATTGATTTACTTGAGTTTCAGATGGCTCAATTTTTTCTTGCTCTGATAAAAATTTATTATCGTCTTCAAGAGCTTTTTTGTTCCACTTATTCTTAATATTTCCTGTACCTGCTGGAACTAATCGACCCACTATCACATTTTCCTTCAATCCATTTAAAGGATCAATTTTGCCTTTAATCGCAGCATCTGTAAGAACTCTTGTAGTTTCTTGGAAAGAAGCTGCAGATATAAAAGACTCAGTTTGTAATGAAGCTTTTGTAATACCCATTAACACTCTTTCAGCAACTGCTGGCTTTTTTCCCTCTGACTTAATTTTTTCATTTATTATATCAAATTTAATTCTATCAACAATTTCTCCAGGAAGGTACGATGTGTCACCAGAATTTTTGACCTCAACTTTTTTTAACATTTGTCTTAGTATCGTCTCAATATGCTTATCATTAATAATAACACCTTGTAATCTATACACTTCTTGTACTTGGTTTACAAAATACTCTGTTAAATCTTTAATTCCTAAAATTCTTAATATATCGTGTGGCAAAGGTTGACCGTCTAGCAAATATTCACCCTTTTGAATTTTTTCACCTTGATTAAAATTAATATGTTTTCCTTTTGGTATTAAATAGTTTGAAGGTTCAGTACCATCTTCAGGCACTATTGAAACCCTTTGTTTGCCTCTGACCTCTTTACCGAATACAACTTGTCCATCATTTTCCGCAATGATAGCACTGTCTTTTGCTTTTCTTGCCTCAAACAATTCAGCGACTCTAGGTAAACCACCAGTTATATCTTTTGTTTTAGTTGTTTCTTTTGGTAATCTAGCAATAACATCTCCAGCAGAAACTTTTTGACCATCTTTTACAGACAAAATCGAATCTGGGACTAAATAATATCTAGCTTCATTGTCATCTGCTTTTTTAATCACATTACCTTTTTCGTCTCTTAAAGTTATTCTAGGTTTTAAATCCGTGCTCTTTGATTGTGATCTCCAATCAATTACAGATTTTGAAGATATACCTGTAGCATCATCTGTGGTTTCTTGTATTGAAACGCCATCGATTAAATCTACATAACTAGCTATACCACTCTTTTCAGCAATTACAGGTGTAGTATAAGGATCCCATTCGCAAATTTTAGTGTTTGCTTTAACTTTATCACTATTTTTAAAAAACAGTTTTGATCCATATGCAACTTTATATACTGCTATTTGAACACCATTATCATCTTCAATTGATAACTGAGTATTTCTTCCCATAACTATTAAATTCTTTTTGGAGTCTTCTAAAATATTTGAATTAATAATTTTTAATGTACCTTCATTTTTTGTAACAATTTGAGAATCCTGTTTTACAGATGCAGTACCTCCTACATGGAAAGTTCTCATAGTTAATTGCGTTCCTGGCTCACCAATAGATTGAGCAGAAATCATTCCTATTGCTTCCCCAACATGAACCATTTTGCCTCTAGATAAATCTCTTCCATACGAAGTTGCGCAAACACCTTCTTTTGATCCACAAGTCATTACTGAATAAACTTTTACAGATTTTATTCCAGCAGCATCAATTTGATCACACCCTGCCTCATCAATCATCGCTAACTTCTTAATAATTACTTCTCCAGTAATAGGATGTTTAACATCATCAAAAGCAACTCTTCCTAAAGCTCTTTCGGATAAACTTACTACAACATTTCCACCTTCTAAAATTTCTGAAAGTTCAATGAAACCAGGATTTTTACAATCACAATCTTTTTTTGTTACTGTTAAGTCTTGCGCAACATCACACAATCTTCTTGTTAAATATCCAGAACTAGCAGTTTTTAATGCAGTGTCGGCTAAACCTTTTCTAGCTCCATGTGTAGAATTAAAATATTCTAAAGCAGTTAAACCTTCCTTGAAATTTGAAGTAATTGGACTTTCAATAATTTCACCAGACGGTTTAGCGATTAAACCTCTCATTCCAGCTAATTGTTTCATTTGTGCGGCTGATCCTCTTGCTCCACTATCAGCCATCATAAATACAGAATTTATTTTTAAACCTTGATCAGTTTTTTCAGTTGCTGAAATTCCCTTCATCATTTCAGCAGCTACTTTATCAGTACATTTAGACCAAGCATCTACAACTTTATTATATTTCTCACCTCTAGTTATTAAACCCTCTGTATATTGTGTTTCATAATCAGCTATTAATTTCTTAGTATCATCAATTAGTTGAGTTTTGTTTTTTGGAATGATTAAGTCGTCTTTACCAAATGATATCCCAGCTTTAAATGCGTGTTTAAATCCAAGATCTTTCAACTTATCACAGAAAATCACAGTTGTTTTCTGACCACAAAATCTAAATACAATATCTATAATCTCAGAAACTGTTTTTTTTGGAAGTAAACGATCAATTAATGAAAACTTTATATTATGATTTTTTGGTAATAAATTAGCGAGTAAAAATCTTCCTGCTGTAGATGTATATTTTTCAAATTTTTTATTACCTTTTTCATCAACTGTTTCAAATCTTGATATTATAGTACTGTGAACTTTAATTTGATTAGAAGACAAAGCAAATTCTATTTGATCAGCATTTAAAAAATAACCAGCTGGTTTATCATTTACTGGTTCTTGAGATAAATAATAAATTCCTAAGATCATGTCCTGACTTGGTACAATGATTGGCTTACCGTTAGATGGAGATAAAATATTATTTGTAGATAACATTAATATTCTTGCCTCTAACTGAGCTTCTAAACTTAATGGTACATGAACAGCCATTTGATCACCATCGAAATCTGCATTAAAAGCAGCACAAGTTAATGGATGTAATTCTATTGCATCACCTTCAATCAATTTTGGTTCAAAGGCTTGAACCCCAAGTCTATGAAGTGTTGGGGCTCTATTCAATAAAACCGGATGCTCTCTTACTATAAGTTCCAATGCATCCCAAACCGCGTTAGTCTCTTTCTCAACTAATTTTTTAGCTTGTTTTATAGTTGAAGCTAAACCTAATTTATTTAATCTTGCGTATAAAAATGGTTTGAATAATTCCAAAGCCATTTTTTTGGGTAATCCACATTCATGTAATTTTAAATCTGGTCCAACAACTATTACTGATCTTCCAGAATAATCAACTCTTTTACCTAATAAATTTTGTCTAAATCTTCCCTGTTTACCTTTTAGCATCTCAGCTAAAGATTTTAATGGCCTTTTACCGGTACCCGTTATAACTCTACCTCGTCTACCATTATCAAATAACGCATCAACTGACTCTTGAAGCATACGTTTTTCATTTCTTACAATTATATCTGGAGCTTTGAGATCCATTAATCTTTTTAAACGATTATTTCTATTAATTACTCTTCTATAAAGATCATTGAGATCCGAAGTTGCAAATCTTCCTCCATCTAATGGAACTAAAGGTCTTAATTCTGGTGGAATTACTGGTATAACTGTTAAAATCATCCACTCTGGTTTTTGACCAGTTTCAATAAATGACTCTATTAGTTTTAATCTTTTGATCGCTCTTTCTTCATTCACCTTTGATTTTGTTTCTTTTATATAATCAGCAAGGATTTTTTTTTCGTTATTTAAATCTAAATTTTTCAACATTTCGAGCACTGCTTCAGCTCCAATACCAGCGGTAAAAGCTTCTTCACCATATTCATCTTGATATTTAGCTAATTCTTCTTCATTTAAGAGTTGATTTTTTTGTAGACCAGTTAATCCAGGTTCAATTACTATAAAATTTTCAAAATACAAAACTCTCTCAATTTCTTTTAGTTTCATGTCAACTGCTAATGCAATTCTGCTAGGAAGAGATTTTAAAAACCAAATATGAGCAACCGGAGTAGCTAAATTAATATGACCCATTCTTTCCCTTCTCACATTAGATTTAGTTACTTCAACTCCACATTTCTCACAAATTATACCTCTGAACTTCATTCTTTTGTATTTTCCACATAAACATTCGTAATCTTTTATTGGACCAAAAATTCTTGCACAAAAAAGACCATCTTTTTCAGGTCTAAATGTACGATAATTTATAGTTTCAGGTTTTTTTATTTCACCATAAGTCCAAGATTTTATTTTTTCAGGACTGGCTAGAGAAATCTTAATACTATTAAAATTTTGTGATTCTGATATTTCGTTATTTTTAAATAAATCTGTTAATTCTTTTTTCATTATCAATTAAGTTCCACATTTAACGCCAAAGATTTTATTTCTTTCACAAGAACGTTGAAAGACTCTGGTATACCTGATTCAAAGTTTTCTTCACCTTTAACTATTGTCTCATACACTTTAACTCTTCCAGCTACATCGTCAGATTTAACTGTCAATATTTCTTGTAAAGTATAAGAGGCTCCATAAGCTTCTAGAGCCCAAACTTCCATTTCACCAAATCTTTGACCTCCAAGTTGGGCTTTTCCACCCAATGGTTGTTGTGTAACCAAACTATATGGACCAGTTGATCTAGCATGAATTTTATCCTCAACTAAATGATGAAGTTTAAGCATATAAATAATTCCAACAGTTACAGGTCTATCAAATTTTTCCCCTGTCCTACCATCCCATAAATATGTTTGACCTGAATTAGGTAATTCAGCTAATTCTAACATTTCAGTCACATTTTTTTCTTTTGCGCCATCAAAAACTGGAGTTGATATTGCAATACCATTCTGTAAATTTTCACATAAATCTTTAAACTCGTTCTTACTTAATTTATCTACTTTATCTTTAAAGATTTCTTCTCCATAAACTGATTTTAAAAAATTTGCTATTTTTTCAGTTTTTTCAATTTTTTTATTATTTTCATTAATCAAATTTTTTACTTTTTCACCAAATTCTTTGCATGCCCAACCTAAGTGAGTTTCTAAAATTTGACCAACATTCATTCTGCTTGGAACTCCTAGAGGATTCAAAACGATATCTACTGGTCGTCCATCTTCTCTATAAGGCATATCTTCAACAGGAACAATTTTACTAACCACACCTTTGTTTCCATGTCTTCCGGACATTTTATCGCCAGGTCTTAATCTTCTTTTAATAGCAACGAAGACTTTTACCATTTTCATTACACTTGGAAGTAAATCGTCACCACTTCTAATTTTTAGAACTTTATCCTCAAATCTCTCCGTGATATCTTGTTTTGCTTTATTATATTGATCCTTAAGTTGCTCTAAGGCAGTATCCTCTTTGACTTTACCAATATTAATTTTGAATAAATCATTTATAGTTAGTTGATTAATAAGATCAAAATTCAATTTTGAACCTGATTCAATATTTTTTAATTTTTTAGATAAAGAAGCTCCAGATAAGATTTGAGCTGCTCTTTGTTTTATACTTCTCTCTAAAATTTCTTCCTCAACAATCTTATCTTGTTGAACTTGTTCTATTTCAGCTCTTTCTATTGTTATAGATCTTTCATCTTTTTCTATTCCATGTCTATTAAAAACTCTCACATCAACAACTGTTCCACTACTGCCTCTTGACATTCTTAGAGATGTATCTGTAACATCAATTGCTTTTTCACCAAAAATAGATCTTAATAATTTCTCCTCAGGTCCCGAAGCTGAGTCACCTTTAGGAGTAACTTTTCCAACTAAAATATCTCCAGCATTTACCTCTGCACCAATATAAACTATTCCCGACTCATCTAAATTTTTCAGAGCTTCTTCGTTTACATTCGGAATGTCTCTGGTAATTTCCTCTTCTCCAAGTTTAGTATCTCTTGCCATTATTTCATACTCAACAATATGGACTGATGTAAAAACGTCATCAGTTACACATCTTTCAGAAATCAAAATAGAGTCTTCAAAATTGTAACCTTGCCATGGCATAAAAGCTACCGTAACATTTTTTCCTAAAGCTAACTCACCTAATTTAGTAGATGGACCATCAGCTATTATGTCACCTGATTTAACCTTATCACCAACTGTTACTAAAGGTCTTTGATTGATGCATGTATTTTGATTTGATCTTTTGAACTTTTGAAGATTATAAATATCTACTCCTGATTTAGTAAAATCACTATCCTCAGTTACTTTTATTACAATTCTCTTACCATCAATTTTATCTACAATACCATCTCTTTTTGCTACTATTGTTACACCTGAGTCTAATGCCACATCGCTTTCTATTCCAGTCCCAACTAAAGGAGACTCTGGTTTAAGTAATGGAACAGCTTGTCTCATCATATTTGAACCCATTAAAGCTCTATTTGCATCATCATTTTCTAAAAAAGGTATTAGAGATGCAGCAACTGAAACTAATTGTTTTGGAGAAACGTCTATGTAATCAATTGTATCAGGCTTAGCTAAAAGAAAATTTAAATTTTGTCTACAAGACACTAAATCCTCAATAATTTTTCCATTTTTGTCTATTTTTGTATTTGCTTGAGCAATAGTAAATCTTGTTTCTTCCATTGCTGATAGATATTCTACATTATCTTGCACTACTCCATTTTTAACTCTTTTGTAGGGACTTTCTATGAAACCATATTTATTTATTTTTGCATAAGTCGACAAACTATTAATAAGACCAATATTGGGTCCCTCTGGTGTTTCAATTGGACAAATTCTTCCATAATGAGTTGGATGTACGTCTCTTACTTCAAATCCAGCTCTCTCTCGAGTTAATCCACCTGGGCCCAAAGCTGAAACTCTTCTTTTATGTGTTATTTCTGATAAAGGATTAGTTTGATCCATAAATTGTGAGAGTTGGGAACTTGCAAAAAAATCTTTTAGTGAAACTGTTAATGGTTTAGCATTAATTAAATCCTGAGGCATAGCAGACTCAACATCTAAAGTTGTCATCTTTTCTTTTATTGCTCTTTCCATTCTATAAACACCTATACGAGCTTGATTTTCTACCAATTCGCCAACAGATCTAACTCTTCTATTGCCAAGATGGTCAATGTCATCAACTTCATCTTTTCCATCTCTAAGATCTAGCATTTTGTGAATAATTGCAATTACATCATCGTTTCTTAAAATAGTAATTTTGTCTGAACACTCTAAATCTAATCTTGAATTCATTTTTACTCTTCCAACATCTGATAAGTCATATCTATCAGAACTAAAAAATAAATTATTAAAGATTTGAGTTGCGATTTCAATAGTTGGAGGCTCACCTGGTCTTAACATTTTGTATATTTCCGTAATTGCTTCATCCTTTGTGTTATTCTTATCATTGAGAATAGTTGTTAGTAAATATGGTCCTTTATTAATTGAATTAGTTACTGATATTTGAATTGAATGGATTTTTGCATCTAAAATTTTTTGAACTATAGTTTCATTTAGCTCTGTTCCAATTTTGAAAATATCTCCCTCTTCCTCACTAATTTTAATATCGTTATGAAGAAATTTTCCGTAAATTGACTCTTTAGACACCAAAATATCTTTTAAACCCTCTTGTTCAATTTTTTTTGCGTTAAGATAATTAATTTTTTGTCCGAGTTTAATTACAACTTTACCGTTTTTAGCATCTATTACTTCTTCAGAAAAATTTTTCGCTTTGTAGTTCTCAGGATTAAATTTAGTTTTCCATTTACTTGAACTAGAATCAAAAACATATTTTTCACTTTCATAAAATTCATTAGCAATTTCAGGTTTAGAATATCCTAAAGCAAGCAATAAAGTCGAGGTCAGTATTTTTTTCTTTCTATCTATTTTAAAATATAATAAATCTTTGACATCGTATTCAAAATCTAACCAGGAACCTCTATTTGGTATAACTCTACAATTAAATAATAATTTTCCACTAGCATGTGTTTTTCCTTTATCATGATCAAAAAAAACACCTGGACTTCTATGCATTTGATTAACTACAACTCGTTGTACACCATTTGTAATAAACGTTCCGCTGTTTGTCATCATTGGAACTTCACCCATATAAACTTCTTGCTCTTTGGCTGATAAAATATCTTTAGTATTATTTTCTTGATTTATTTCATATACAACTAATCTTAATGTACATTTTAATGCAGAAGAATACGTTAAACCTCTAGCTATACATTCCTCAACATCAAATTTTGGTTTTTCTAATTTATAAGATACGTACTCTAATGTTGCTTTATCATTTAGATCCTCAATTGGAAAAATACTTTTAAATACTCTGTCAAAACCTTTAACTAATTCCCCAGCATCAGGATTAAAATGAGTTAATTCTTTGTAAGAATTTTTTTGAACTTCTATAAGATTTGGTATTGATAAACTTTCCTTAAGTTTACCAAAATTTTTTCTAATATTCTTTTTTTCAGTAAAAGATAATTGCATCTATGTATTAATACTGATTAAAAAATTAATCAGTATTTATAAAATCCTTATTAATTTATTTAAGTTCTACTTTTGCGCCTGCAGCTTCTAATTTAGCTTTTATTTCTTCAGCTTCTTTTTTTGGAACACCAGCTTTAACTTCTTTTGGTGCACCTTCTACTAGATCTTTAGCTTCTTTTAATCCAAGTGAAGTTGCTGCTCTAACTTCTTTAATAACATTGATTTTTTTATCACCAGCAGAAATTAACATGATTGAAAAGTCATCTTTTTCTTCGGCTGCTGCTGCACCACCCGCTGCTGCTGGTGCTGCTGCTGTCATTGGCGTTACTCCCCATTTTTCTTCTAATTGTTTTGAAAGCTCAGCAGCTTCGGCAACTGTTAAGCTTGACAAGTCTTCGATAATTTTATTTAGGTCTGGCATATGTCTACTCTTTAGGTTGTTTTTCAGAATTTTCTGGTGGTAAACTACTCATTTTTTCTGAACGTGCAAGCAAAATACTAATTATTTTTGATGCTGAAGCATTCAAAATACCCACTATATTAGCTCTTGCTTCATCTAATGTAGGTAAATTTGCGACATTCATGACACCAGCTTGATCTAAAACCTCATTATTCATCATTCCACCAATCAATTTTAGATTCTCATTATCTTTAGCAAATTTTGACAAAATTCTTGCTGACATAATTGCATCTTCGCCAAAGGCAACGGCTGTAGGACCAGTGAATAAGTTTGATAAATCTTTACATTTAGTTTTTTCAAGTGCTAACTTTGTTATTCTATTTTTTGTAATCTTAAAAATAATACCATGTTCTCTCATTTTTGATCTTAAATCATCAAGTTGTGTCATGGTTAACCCTTGATAATGTGTAACCATAATTGCTTTACTATTTTCAAACTGATTAGTCATTTCAGTAATGTAATTTTTTTTTTGTTCTTTATTCATCATAACTAAATATTTTTCCCAATTTTAAGTTTGTATGAAACACCCATAGTTGAGGTAAGAAAAGTAGATTTTATCAACTCACCTTTAATTGTATTGTTTGATTTTTCTTTTTCTAAAGTTTCTAATATTGCATTAAAATTTTTAATTAACTTATCATCACTAAATGATTTTTTTCCAATACTCACTCCAATGTTCCCATCTTTATCATTTCTAATTTCTACTTGACCAGACTTAGCATCTGTAACTGCTTGCTTAAGATTTTCAGTTACAGAACCTAGTTTAGGGTTTGGCATTAATCCTTTTGGGCCTAAAACTTTACCAAGTTTTGATAATTTAATCATCATTTTTGGAGTACAAATTAATTTTTCAAAATTTAACTCTCCGTTTTTGATCTTTTCTATAAAATCCTCGCCACCTACTATATCTGCTCCAGCTGATTTTGCTTCAGTCTCTTTTGAATCTTCACAAACAACTGCAACTTTAACTTTTTTACCAGTTCCACCAGGAAGATTGACAACTGTTCTGATATTAATTTCACTTTTTTTTTGTTTATTATTAATTTGAAAACTTAAATCTACAGATTCATCAAATTTGGTTGTACAATTTTTTTTTACAACTGGTAAAAGTTTATCTATACTTTCAGATGGTAGTTCAAAAGTTTTTTCTGGAAGTTTTTTAAATCTCTTTGAACTCATCTTAATCCTTAACCTCAATTCCCATTGATCTTGCCGAACCAGCAATAATTTTTACAGCTTGCTCTAAGTCTAAGGCATTTAAGTCATTCATTTTTTGTTTTGCTATTTCCTCAGCTTGTTTTTTTGTAATTGATGCAACAATATTTCTACCAGGTTCTTGAGAACCACTTTTTAACTTCGCTGCTTCTCTAATAAAAAAAGATGCTGGAGGAGATTTAATCTTAAAATCAAATTTTTTATCTTTATAAACAGTTATTTCTACTGGAACAGGCTTTCCTGCTAATGATTTTGTTTTATCATTAAAAGCTTTACAAAATTCCATAATATTTACACCTCGTTGTCCTAGTGCAGGACCTACAGGTGGTGCTGGATTAGCTTGGCCACCTTTTATCTGAAGCTTTATAAATCCACTTATTTCTTTTTTTGCTGCCATTAACTTACTTTCTCCACTTGGTTATATTCTAAATCAACTGGTGTAGGTCTACCAAATATTGAAACCGAAACTTTTAATCTTGATTTTTCTTCATCAATTCCTTCAACCATGCCATTGAAAGATGCAAAAGGCCCGTCAACAACTTGAACTTTTTCTCCTACGCTGTACTCTATACCAGATTTTGGCTGTGCTACACCATCTTTTATTTGTCCTAATATTTTTTCTATTTCTTTATCTGAAACTGGCACTGGGATCCCTTTTGAGCCTAAGAAACCACTTACTCTTTTAATATTTTTAATCATATGGTAAATGTCATTGTTCATCTCACTTTTAATCAAAATATAACCTGGAAAATATTTTTTTTTTCTTTGAATCCTTTTACCTCTTTTAACTTCTGTAACATCATGTGTAGGTACTATTATTTCTTCAAATTTGTCAGAAATTTTTGCTTTATCAGCCTCTTCCTTAATAAGTCCAGCTACTTTATTTTCAAAACTTGAATGAGATTGAACGATGTACCAATTTTTCATTAGATACTCACCTTAAGTAATATTTCTAAAAAAAATTTAAGTACCTGGTCTAGTAATAAAAAAAATAATGACATAACTACAGCCATTAAAAAAACCATTAAAGCACCTTGCAAAGTTTCTTTACCAGTTGGCCATGAAACTTTAAATGCTTCCTGTTTAACTTCCTGTATAAATTTAATCGGGTTTTTCATATTTCTATTCCTAAATTGGCAGGAGCGGAGGGACTCGAACCCTCAGCCTCCGGTTTTGGAGACCGGCGCTCTACCAATTGAGCTACACTCCTATATAGAGCTTACTCTATAATTTTAGTTACTACTCCTGCTCCTACTGTTCTTCCACCTTCTCTAATTGCAAAGTTTAATTTTTCTGACATCGCAATTGGAGTGATTAATTTTACTGTAAACTTAGCATCATCACCTGGCATTACCATTTCAGTACCAGATGGTAATTCTACTTCACCTGTAACATCAGTAGTTCTAAAGTAAAACTGTGGTCTGTACTTTGTAAAAAAAGGAGTGTGTCTACCACCCTCTTCTTTTTTTAATACATAGGCTTGAGCTTCAAATTTAGTATGAGGCGTCACTGAACCAGATTTACAAAGAACTTGTCCTCTTTCTACATCAGTTCTTTCAACACCTCTTAAAAGTACTCCGATGTTATCTCCAGCCTCACCTGAGTCTAAAAGTTTTCTAAACATTTCAACTCCAGTACAAACAGATTTTTTCGTTTCTCTAATTCCAACAATTTCGATTTCATCACCTGTTTTAATTACACCAGATTCTACTCTTCCTGTAACAACGGTACCTCTACCAGAAATTGAAAAAACATCTTCAACAGGCATTAAAAAATCTTTATCCTTTGGTCTGTCTGGTTGTGGAATAAATTCATCTACATTTTTCATTAATTGTAAGATGGAATTTTTTCCTATTTCATCATCTCTTCCCTCTACTGCTGCTAATGCAGAACCTTTCGCGATTGGAGTTTTATCTCCTGGGAATTTATATGATGTTAATAATTCTTTAATTTCCTCTTCAACAAGATCAATCATTTCTTTGTCATCAACCTGATCAACTTTGTTTAAGTATACAACAATCGCAGGAACACCAACTTGTCTAGCTAAAAGTATGTGTTCTCTAGTTTGTGGCATAGGTCCATCGGCTGCATTAACAACTAAAATTGCACCATCCATTTGCGCTGCACCAGTAATCATATTTTTTACATAGTCAGCATGTCCTGGACAATCTACGTGTGCATAATGTCTTTTTTCTGTCTCGTACTCAACATGCGCAGTTGAAATAGTAATTCCTCTCTCTTTTTCCTCTGGAGCTTTATCAATTTGATCATACGCAATAGCTGTTGCGCCACCTGTTTCAGCTAAAACTTTAGTGATTGCTGCAGTCAAAGTTGTTTTTCCATGGTCTACGTGACCTATAGTACCGATATTACAATGCGGTTTATTTCTTACAAATTTTTCTTTCGACATTTTTTTTCCTCTTTATTTTTTAATTTTATTTCTTGGAGCGGGTAAAGGGAATCGAACCCTTACATCCAGCTTGGAAGGCTAGCGTTCTACCATTGAACTACACCCGCACAAACCCAAGAATAACACTCCAGTATCATTTAAAATTTCATTGAATGGTGGAGGGGGAAAGATTCGAACTTTCGAAGACCGAAGTCAACGGGTTTACAGCCCGCCCCATTTGACCGCTCTGGAACCCCTCCCTTAGGGGAAGTGTCCCCTTGTTCAATAAAGCTTCAAACAACAAGCGTTTTATATATTTTATTTATGCAAATGCAACACGTGATTTATTGGGAAAAAGTCTAAAAAAACGTGTAAATATATGTAAATTTTATGAATAAATCGTCATTTTTTATTGTTGGGCAACATGCGGTTATAGAAGCGTTAAAAAATCCAAAAAGGAAGGTTTTAAGAGTTTTTTTAACTGAAGAAAGTAAAAAAAATATTCATAGAAAAAGCCCAAACAAAAACCTTTTAAATGATGTGAAGGTTTATTTTAAAACAAAAAAAGAATTAGATAAATATAGCACCAAAGAGAATTTATTACATCAAGGATATGTTGCTGAAATAGAACACTTAGAACAACCATTACTTAAAGAATTTATAAAAAAAAAAGAGAATGTCACTTTAGTTTGTTTAGATGGAGTAACAGATCCTAGAAATATCGGATCTTTAATTAGAAGTGCCACATCTTTTAATATAGATGGAATTATTATTAAAGAAAGACTTTATCCAAGTGAAAGTAAACTTATGTATAAATCTTCTAGTGGAGCCATTGAGTATATGAATATTTTTGAAGTATCTAATATAAATTCTACATTAAAAAATCTTAAAGATAAAAATTTTTGGGTTTATGGATTTGATGGTAACGGTGATAAAAACTTTACGGATATAGAATGGAAAGGAAATAATATTCTTTTATTTGGTTCAGAAGGTTTCGGTATGCATCAACATACATCTAAATACGCTGATTTTTTAGTAAAAATAGATATTGATAATAAAGTAGAAAGCTTAAATATCTCAAATAGTGCTGCAATTGTATTTCATCATTTGAGTTATTTAAAAAAAAGAGTTGATTAATTTAAAAATAGTTAATAATTATTGCGCATGCCCTTGTAGCTCAGCTGGTAGAGCAATTGATTTGTAATCAATAGGTCCGCGGTTCGAATCCGTGCGGGGGCACCATCACTCAATAAAATCAACGTTAATTATTTTTAAAAAGTTAAATTTCTATCCTGACTGTGCTCATAGTGTGCTTTGATTGTGTATAGAGTGTGTATGGATTGTGTATCAAACAAGTAGTCGTTTAATCCTTTTTTTTTATAACTTTAAAACCTTTGTTTGCATAAAACCAAATAATTGGAAAAGAAATTATCATTAAAATAATTTTAGAAACAAACATTGTGTCTATAATCAAATAAATTGCACCGATTGCTAATATGGATAAAAATATTCTATTTTTAGTTTTATTTTCTATTTCTTTTTCTTTAATTTTTTTAAATGAGATTTTTAGCGCAAAAAACATATTTAATAACATCCAAACTATTGAAAAAGGAGCTCCCATTGGTATCCAAGGTGGAAATACTATTAGAGCAAAACCCATCCAAGCTTTTGGAAATAAATCTGCACAAAGATGAATTGCAATACCTATTAAAAATCCAATATAGGCATAATCTAAAATTTCTTTAGAAAAGTCTTTATTTGAAAAAAATCTTCCAAAAATCTTATTTGAAATTTTAGAATATCCTTCCTTAGTTAAAAATTTATATAAGAAAAAAGGAACAATTATCCCGTGAGTTAATATTGATCTATGTCCTAAAAATACTAGAAGGTGCAAATCAAAATCAGGAAATTCTAAACCAGCTAATAAAGAAACGTACAAAACAACTAAATACGTTTTTTTCATTTAATCAAAATATTGATAACCCCAAGCTTGTTTCATTCTAACAAGAAATCTGACCTCTTTATCTTTTAATTCACCATCAGATAAGGCAACTCTTTTAACAAAGTCTTTTGCTTGAAATTTTGAATCATCTTTTGTGATATTTCCCAAATAAAAATCTTGAGCAACATCAATATCACCTGAAAATTTTTTATTTATTTCATCTGATGCATTATGTACGTTAAAATCAACTTTAATCTCTTTTGCAATCTTTAGTATTTCAGCAGTCTCATCTTTTCCTAAACCATGATCAGCTAATGCCATACATACACATAAATTCAAAGAATTGATCTTATCCGACATGTTTAAACCCTTTTCTTATACATTCCTTTATGCTGTTAGTATAAAACTCACCACTTTTTATATTAATATGAACCTTGTCATAAAATTTATCAAAAGGGAAAAAGAATAATTTTTTCCCTCTTTTATTTATGTTGCATTTAATCATTGGAAAATTTTTATCTAATTTAATGTTTCTATGTTGGATATTTAATTTTTTTGCAACATCTTTAGCTCTATCTGAAAGTTTTGCAGTTGTCACAAATACACCTTTAGGAAAATTGTTCTTATTATAAATATAATAAAGGATAGTGCCCGCTAATTGCATCAAATGTTTTTCGTGAATAGTTTTTCTTTTTGACCAATTTTTAGCTTGAATAATAAGAACTTGTTTTTTCTTCGTACAAATTAAATCTCTGCCTAAATCACTTTTTCCTTTTAAAATACCATAAGGCTCAACTCTCCAACCATTCTTTTCATAAAGATATCTTATCTGCCTCTCGTAGAATTCCCCTATTCCCTCCTTTGAATGAACTTTCTTTTTATATTCATCAAATTTTTTCTGCAGATTTTTCATTTCAAATTCTTAATTACATCTTCTTTTTTTTTACCAGCTCTTACTTCATCAAAATACACTACCTGTATAGGTATATCTTTCTTATGTATCTGCTTATAAATATTCACTTTAGATCTATAAATTCCAAATTTAAAATATGTTTTCACACCTTTAGATTTTGTTGCACCTTTAAAATCAAGAACTAATTTATTATTTGCCCATAATTTAAAATAACCATCATCTTTGTGTGTCCAATTAACATTTACCAATATATCATTCCATTTTCCTAACAACTCTTCTTTAGAAAAAATTTGAGTGCTTCCTACAGTATATTCTGGAACATAGTTTTCGATCCAATATCCACCACGTTTATTTTTAAACATCCAAATTACATGTTTTTTTTCTTGGTGAAACTGACCAAGTATAACTGATACAGGATCAACATTTACAAAATCTTCAGGCATATAAATTGACCAAGCATACCATCTATCTCCTTTGCTAACTCTAAGCCTTGCACTCAACTCATGTCTTTCACGATTTGTTTTACAATCATTCCAGTTACCATCTTTATCTTTACCACAATCACCAGCTCTTAATTCAAACCTTATAGATTTTTCACCTGCACGTACTGGATGACCATCTGATTTATTAACTACTTGCATTCCATATTTTTTATAATAATTCCCTGTAAGGCTTTTTTTAAATTTACTACCTGAAGCTACATCCTTAGGCAAACTTACTGCGTATACAGTATTGACCCATAATAAACCCAGAACTACGATCCCTAAAAGTTTTTGCATTTAACTCTTTTTAGAAACAGTAAATTTCACTTTCTTATCATTATGGTCTCGCCCAGTTCCTGTTACACCACCATTCTTAATCCACTTTAACGTACCTGCGGCTCCCATGTTATTTGAACATGCTATTTGCCATGTTCCTTTTCCCCCTTCTTGCAAAGAATAGGTGCCATCACAAGTTCCATCATTATTTGGTAACGGTATATTTAAAGTTCCTCTATAATCTTTTTCATCAAACTTGACTGTTCCTGCAATTAAATCTTGATAACCCTCCCAACTTAAAGCAATAGATCTCTCACCCTTTAACTCATATTTTTTTACAGTTTTTTTGGGTTCTTTTTTTTCTGTTTTCTTTTTTTTTGTTGTTAAATTATTTTTATAAAAACCTAGCTCAGTTAATTTCGCATATATCTCAGCATCAGACCAATTTGAATTAATTGTAGATGATTTACCTTTTCCTTCATTAATACCATTTTTCCATTTAATAGTTCTTCTCAATGCAAATTTTTTACATTTTTTTCCAGTAAGCTTTTCACAATGTTTTATGTCTTCATAAGCATTTCCAGATTTACAAACACCCTCTCCACAAGTCCAATAGGTAGCGTCTGTTCCATCTAGTGTCACATAAAAATCAGAAGGTTTTTTGGTATATTTACCACGAATATATTTTATAAAATAATCAGCAATACTTTTTGTCAATTGTAATTGACCTTCTCCATAAGGACCCGAATTTGCTTTTCCAGTTAAAATTAAACATAGAAAAATGACACCTAGGAATTTCTTCATTAAAAATATTACCATTGTTGCTATATTGTTGCCAAGCTGAAAATATTTTAAAATTATTGTTGCTAACAAATGTTTATTTAAACTTTAGCAATTGATTTGTAATCAATAGGTCCGCGGTTCGAATCCGTGCGGGGCACCACTAAAAACTGTTACTTACAATTATATTCGCCCCATAATCAGGTATATCACTGAAAAAATTATATTTGGATGAAATTTTTAAATCGAAGTTTTTTGTTTTTTTTGTAAATTCTAAATTAGTATTACTACTTTCATCTAGTTCTAACGCAATTTTAGTTTCATCAATTGGAACATATCCTAAAGATAAAAAAAACTCATTATAGTAACCTTCCCCGCTTGCACCAAATCTCTCAAAGTTTGTCACTATTGACCAACCAGTGACTGTAGTTATATCTAATCCATATCCAATTCTATAATTATGTTTTGATTTATTATTTGCTTTATATTTATAAACAGTACTTTGACTGTTTAAATAATAAAATTCTGCATTAGAAGATGGACTTAAATCTCCCACATACTCTAATCTCCCATGATGGATTGTTTTTTTTTCTTTCTCCTTTTTTTCTTTATCAAACAGTACTCCAATTGTTGCCATTGCATTCTTAATATTTTGTTCTTTGTAGATTAATGCATCACTTAAACTGTTACCTAAAGTAGTTTTTTCTCTGAAAGCTTTAAGTTTTGTATATCCAAAGTCTAATTTGATACCAGGATTTAGATTTATTTCTCTATCATGTAATCTTTTTCCAAAATTAACTGACCCATAAATTTGTTGTCCTTCTCTATTTCCTTTAAGAGTATTACCATAAGTAACTCTTGTATGGTCAGTATCTAATAAACTTAACCCAATAATCCCATCTGTAAAAAAATCATCTTCTCCAATTTTTGTTCCATAAAGAGCTAAACTATAAGAATCTGTATCTAGTCCTGTGCCTTGGCCACCAATATCAATATTATCATTTCCATATTGGAAAACATATCCATACATTACATCTCTATCTTCATCTTTAATCCTATCGGCACCAATTGAAATACCATATGTGTGAATATCTCTAGATGAAGTATCTATTGCATGTCTTTTACCCAGACTTACTCTACCCTCACTCCATTGAAACCAATCATCACTATTATAAGTTCTATCTTTTTCCTTTTTAAAAGTTTCTAAAGTGCTAACTAATTTTGCAATTTTTTGATTTGTAAAATCAATTTCAGCATTCAAGTTTGTAAGATTATCTTTATTTTTATGTCTTCTTAACCATTCAGTTCTATGAAACACTGGAAGTATATTATTCCTAATAATTCTTTTAGATAACTCCACGTTAGCTTCAATGATAGCTTTCACATCACCATTAGTTGATGCATCAAGACAAGTTATAGTTCCAGCACAATCAAGATCATATTCATAAATTACATTATCATCTGAACTGCTTCCGTCATCTCCAGTAACATATAGTTTCGTAAAATTAGATGAAAATTTAAATCCTCGCATCTCACCTGTTTGTGAGCTAATAGAAAAAGTAGTCTCATGTGTAATTGTGCTTATATCCCATGCAGTGGGCAGTTTATATCTATTAATATCGTCTCCACCATTACCACCTAAATACATAAATGTTCCATCAGAACTAAATTGTATATTTCTTAAATTATTTTCTTCACCTGTAAAAGAATTTGACTCTACTTTGTTAGTTGCACTCGATAAGTCCCATGGTGTTGGTAAATCAAATTGTTTGACTTTTCCATGGTCTCGTTGCGCGATATACACACGAGTACCATCAGATTTAAAAGCTAGAGCTCTTATCTGAACGTCATCAGAAATACTCAAGCTAGTATCATATGATATAGTTTGTGTATCCCAAGCAGTGGTAAGATTAAACTGTTCTACACCAACCGAGCCTGAGTTACTATGAATTACATACATGACTTTTCCATCAGGTTTAAATTCTATTGCATGGGGCTTATCCATAGCAGCCCCTCCAGACACCAAAAGGTTAGTCTGAGAAGTTTTAGTTGCGGTGCTAATATCAAATGGAACGTTTAATGAATATTCAATAACTGTAGGAGTTGCATCATCAGACGTAACATATACCCTTGTTCCATCTGGTTTAATAAAAATTCCTCTTAAATCATCAGTATCATCAGAAATATCTTTTGATTGTTTAAATTGTAAATCAGCAAAAGAATTAGAAAAAATTGTAAAAAAGAAAAATAAGACAAATAAAAACTTTTTCTTCATTATCTATTAAAAATATTTATAATTTAACATTTTAGATAAAAACAAATCATAAATCGCATTGCTCTAAAATATACTGTGCAATAACATCATCGCTTTGTTCACCTGATTTAATGGCACATTTACAAGGTTTGCTAAAAAAAACTTTTTGTGCTTCACCTGCATCTATATCTAAACCAGGATCTTCATTCGAGCAATAATACTCAATTGCATAAAAAGCCACTTCATTTTGAGCTTTTGACATAAATCTATACAATTGTTCTCTTGGCATTGAATATGAGATATTGCTAAAAAGAAGTATTGTTGAGAAAACAATTAAAAATTTTTTCATATTTCAGATCTTGCTTTAATTCTTTCATAAATCAATCTTAATTTGACACCAGGATTTAACAAAGGATCTGGAGGCAACCAAGTGGGTTTGTTTTTTGACTCGATAATTCTAATTTCATCACTATTTTCATCACTAGCTTTAATAGCTATTTGTTCACCAAACAAAGTTCCAACTCCAATACCTGAACCGTTAAAACCTCCTGCTACAAAAATATTTCTATCTATTTTTTCAAAAATTTGAGAACTATTTCTAGTTCTAGAAACTATACCAGACCAAGTCGAATCAATAATATCATCAGGTAATTGAGGAAATCTTTTTTTAATACCAATCTTTTGTTTAATAGATCTTTTTTTCAAATCAGATTGAGACATCTTAAATGGATTATGAACCTCTGCAGTATTTCTTATTAAAATTCTTCTATCTTTTGTCATTCTAATAGTGGCTCCCATTGGTCTTACTGGTAAAACACCCCATTCTTTCGGTTCACCAATAGATTTAAACTCCTCATCAGTTAAGGGTCTTGTCATGCTAGCAGTTAAAGTAATTGGAAAATTATAATTTTTTTTAACTCCAAGTGATTTTAAAAATCCATTAGTAGCAAAAATAATTTTGTTTGTTTTAATTGTTCCATTCTTAAAATTACAATTAATTCTACCATTAATCTTTTTCCAATTTAATAATAAAGAATTTTCATAGAGCTCAACATTTTCTGGTAATGTATCAATCATAGCTCTTACTAATTTTCCTGGATGTAACAAAATCCCCCCTTTTGTATGAAGCGCAATATTATAAAAATTGGTTCCTAATCTTTTTGTAAGATCTTTATTAAATAACAATTTATGTTCAAAACCTAACTTAGATAAAGTTTCTGAAAAACTATCTAAGATATCTTTATCTTCAGGTTTTGACGAAGCAAAATATTTTCCACATTCGTTCCAATCACAGTCTACTTGGTATTCTTTAATAAATTTTTTAACTGCTTCAATTCCTAATTTATAAATATCGGTTTTTTTTTTATAATTTTCTAATTCTTTATTAGAGGTAAAACCGTCATTTAATGTTGTATCAACTAAATAACCAGAGTTTCTTGAACTTGCACCCTCACCTGCTAATTGAGCATCAACTATTAAAATTTTTTGATTAGGAAAAAGTTGACCTAATTTTCTCGCGGCTGATAAACCTGTGTAACCAGCACCTATTATCAACCATTCACACTTTAAATCTGATGAAAATATTTGAATATTATTTCTAAAACTTAAATCATTAACCCAACTACAGTTATTGTCATTTATTAAATTCATTAGATCTAGTTTATCTTTTTAATCTCAATATAAAATAATAGATTAAAGAAATTATTATATGAAATAAAACTATAAAATTCATTTTACTTTTATTATTAAATCTATTTTTAAATATTATTTTTTGTTCGTAAATATTGAGCTTTCTTTTGGTAGAGTAAATAAGACTCATTAAGATTTTAAATCCATTGCCATAAATATAATCTTTATTTGATTTAAAAAAATTTTTTTTAAATATAAAAAAACCACTCATCGGATCAGAAATTTTTTTACCGAGTAAAAAATTAATCATTAATATTAGAAATTTTGAGGAGTAAAATCTGGTAAATGATAAACCATATCTTTTTTTAAAATTTCTAGAACATACTAAAAAATCTAAATCATTTCTTGAAAAAATTTGACATATTTTTGGAAGATAATCGGGGTTATGTTGTAAATCTCCATCCATTACTACTATATTTTCATATTTAGTTTTAGATACACCTAATATTATCGATTTAGATAAATCTCTATTTAGATTTTTTCTTACAAAATAATTAAATCTTTTATTATTTAACTTTAATTTTTTTAGAATTTTTTTTGTGCCATCTTTAGAATTGTCATCAACTACAATAATTTCAAAAATATATTTTTTTAAAACTATAAATATTTTTTTAACCAAAATTTCTATATTATCAATCTCATTAAAAGTTGGAATTATTATTGAAAACTTATTCATTATAAATATACGAAACTATTTAATCCAATCTTTATATATCTGGTCAGCTTTATATTATATAATTCTTTGTGATGAAAAAAATAATTTTCTATAAAAATAATCAATTTTATCTATTTTTAATTATTACCATCTGTGCAATTTTTTTTCGATATTACAACTATAATCTTCAAGATTTTTGGTGGGATGAGTTAATGGAATTTTCTACTACTAATCCTGAATTAACTTTTAAAGAAACATTTTTAAGAGCACACAGTCTTACCCCTGGAACAAAATTATCATACGATTATGCAACTAATGCAAATTTTTATTTTTATATCTACAAATTTTTTTTAGGATTTTCGTACACACCTGGAACAGCAAGACTTATAACAGCTTCTATTGGACTTTTAGTTTTTTTTATATCAATTATTATTTTTAAACAATTTATTGGAAAAAATTATATTCCTTTAAGTTTATTATTAGCGTCTAACTATTATTTAATAATTCAATCACAAGAATATAAATATAATATTTTTTTTTGTTTAATTTGCTTACTGTCTATTTATTCCTTCTTTTTGTGGATTAAGAAAACTAATACCAAAAAAGAAAAAACTCTTAAGATTTTTAGTTTTATATTTCTTTTATTAACTGTCTGGACTCATATATTTGGTTTTTTACTCTATCTAACTCAATTAATTGTTCTTTTTTTTAAAAAAAGAGATCTTTTTTTTAAGAATATTCAATATTTTATATTTTTACCATTAATTTATCTTTTCATAAATTTTCAACAATTAAAAAATTTTTTTAGTATTAAGGAATTTCCAGTCCCGCAAAAAAGTTTTGAATTTTTTTTTGATTATGATTTTAAATATTTTTTTGGATCAATTATAAGTGGAAAAATTTTCTTAGTAATTTTTGTCTTTCTTGTAATCTACTCAATAAAAAAATTTAAAGATATGAAATTTGAGATTATATTTTTATATATTCTATTTTTCTTAACTTATTTTTTACCGTTAACATACTCTTTAATTTCGAAACCAATTTTTCAAACAAGATATGTAATTTATATTATTCCAGTAATACTTTTTTTAATTGTTTTTTTAACAGATTTTTTAAAATCAAATTTAATGAGAAACAGTATATTAGCATTTTTAATTTTAATATCTTTTTCTAATTCATTTTACAGTTTATATATTTTGAAAAAAAATGATAAACCCCATGTAACAAAAATTTTGTCTGAGATTAAAAATTACGATAATAATGAAATTATTATCGCTACCTCAAATGAATATTTCCTTAATTTTCTTAATAATAAAAAAAAATTTAGCAAATTAGGTATAAAGTTTGTGTCTTGTGAAAAGACTAACCTGTTAAATGTAAAATTTTATTGGGAATTGTCTGTTTGGCACTATGATAGATTTGTTGATTGTCATAAAAAACTCAAACAACTCGGAATTGATAGTAGGGAAAGAAAAGTAATCGATACATTAGAAGAGCGATATACTAATGCAAAACTTGTATCGTTCATTGATTAATTAAATCTTAGTAACTCTAATTTTAATTAAACCTATAAAATTTCTTAAAATAATTCCTGGAAGGTCAATTATTTTGTAACCTGCGGTACCTTTTTCTCTTTTAAAATGATTAATAGGGACTTCTTTAAAATTCATTTTCATTTTTACACATACTCCAACAAATCCCCACCAAAAACCTTCACTCATTTTTTTTAAAAGATCTTTTGGAAGTTTCCTAAAATCATTTTTTTTACCTATTACAAAAGGACAACTTGGATCTTTTAGTTTTGAACCAAATAAAAAATCATGAAGTATTTTAAAAAGTTTGCTATAGATAATTCTGTTTAAAGGATCCCTTCTAGGATTTCTAAAACCAATTAAAAAAGTATTTTCTTCTGGAAAATTTTTTATGTTTTCAATAAGCGACTCAACTTTTATCTGATTATCACTATCAGTGCATAATATATAGTCACCTTCAGAAGCTTCTATTCCATCTATTACTGCCTTAGTATACCCCCTCCTAGTTTCTAAACTTAAATTTTTGATTTTATATTCTTTTTCTAAATCTTTAATTAGATTTTTGGTTCCATCCGTACTGCCATCCTCAACTAATACAAACTCATGTTCTAAATTATTCACAAATTTTAATTTATTATTCCATTCTTTGAGAGTTTTTTGTAAATTTTCAAATTCATTATGTATAGGAAATACTATAGAAATTTTCATAAAATATTAAAAAGTCGGAAATTAAATAATTAATTATTTAAAAAAATTAAACTAAAGAAGGCTGCTTCTTCATATCCTCTTTTTTAATGCCAGCAACTTTTACAGGCTTTTTCATTGCATCTCTTCTAAAAGGTTCTCCAAGTTCTTGATTAAGAATTACTTCAATAAATGTTGTAATACCTTTCTTTTGATCTTCACAAGATTTTTTAATTGCTGTAGTTGTCTCTTCCATTGTTTTAACGGTAACTCCTTTCAAACCACATGCATCGGCTACTTTTGCATAGCTTAATTCTGGATCTAGCTCTGTTCCAACAAAATTATTATCGAACCAAAGAGTCGTGTTTCTTTTTTCTGCACCCCATTGATAATTTCTAAAAATTACCATTGTAATTGCTGGCCACTCTTCTCTTGCACAAGAACTCATCTCGTTCATGCTAATTCCAAATGCACCATCACCTGCAAAACCAATTACTGGAGTATTAGGACATCCAATCTTTGCTCCCAAGATTGATGGGAAACCATAACCACATGGTCCGAATAAACCTGGCGCTAAATATTTTCTAGGTTTTTCAAAAGTTGGATATGCATTTCCAATAGCACAATTATTTCCAATATCACTTGAAATAATTACATCTTCTGGCATACCAGCTTGAATTGCTCTCCACGCTTGTCTTGGTGACATTCTGTCTTTATCTCTCTCTCTTGCTTCCTTATTCCAAACCGTTCCTTCATCATCATCTTCATGGTCTAAACTAGATAATTTTTGTAACCATGCTGATTTTGTTTGATGAATTAAGTCTTTTCTTTTTTGTCTATCAGTATCTCCAGCAGTTGAAGATAATTTTTCTAAAATCTGAGACGCCACCAACTTCGCATCTCCACTTATACCGACTGTAACTTTTTTTGTAAGACCAATTCTATCTGGATTCATATCAACCTGAATAATGCTTGCTTTCTTTGGCCAGTAATCAATTCCATATCCTGGAAGTGTAGAAAAAGGATTTAACCTTGTTCCTAAAGCTAAAACAACATCAGCTTTCGAAATAAGTTCCATTGCAGCTTTTGATCCATTATAACCTAATGGTCCAACAGCTAATGGATGACTACCTGGAAAACTATCATTATGTTGATAACCAGAACAAACTGGCGAGTCTAATTTTTCTGCAAGTTTTTTAGTTTCGTCGATTGCACCACCAATGACTACTCCTGCTCCTGATAAAATTACTGGGAACTTAGCATCTGATAAAAGTTTTGCAGCTTTGTTAATTGCTTCAGCTCCTCCGCCTTGTCTCTCTAGTCTTACAATTGGAGGTAAATCAATATCAATTACTTGTGTCCAATAATCTCTAGGTACATTTATTTGAGCAGGTGCTGAACCTCTAATAGCTTTTTCAATAACTCTATTTAAAACCTCTGCCATTCTTGATGGGTCTCTTACTTCTTCTTGATAACAAACCATATCTTTAAATAAGTTCATTTGCTCAACTTCTTGAAAACCACCTTGACCCATAGTTTTATTTGCAGCTTGAGGAGTAACTAATAATAAAGGAGTATGATTCCAATAAGCAGTTTTAATTGGAGTAACTAATCCAGTAATCCCAGGTCCATTTTGTGCAATGACCATTGACATTTTACCTGTAGATCTAGTGTAACCATCAGCTATTAATCCACCATTTGTTTCATGAGCAACATCCCAGAATGTAATTCCAGCATCTGGAAAAATATCTGATATAGGCATGAACGCAGATCCTATAATTCCAAAAGCATGTTCAATACCGTGCATTTGTAAAACTTTTACAAAAGCTTCTTCTGTTGTCATTTTTGTCATTAATAGAACCTTTCTAAATTAGTAATGAATAATTTTTTAAAAACTAATTGTTAATTTTTGCGATTAATATATAAGATTTTAGAAAATTCAAACAAACAAATCGACACTATATATATGGCAACAGATATAATAATCCACGACCAAAAAGACAACGTGGGTGTAGTTGTTATTGAAAAAATCACTCCAAAACAAGACTGTAAATGCTGGATTATGGAAAATGATACTTCTACAAACATTCAATCAATGGACGAAATCCCTTTAGGACATAAAATAGCTATGGTTGATCTTAAAGAAGGAGATACAATTCTTAAATATGGTCATGATATTGGTAAAGTTGTAAAATCAATAAAAAAAGGTGAACATGTACACGTTCACAATGTTAAAACAAAGAAGTGGTAATGATATGGAAATTCCAAAAAGTTTTTTAGGCTACAAGAGAGAAAATGGAAGAGCAGGAACAAGAAACCATGTAATTATTCTTCCAGTAGACGATATATCAAATGCATGTGCTGAGGCAGTAGCAAATAATATTAAAGGTACAATAGCTCTTCCTCATTCATATGGAAGGCTTCAATTTGGAGCAGATCTTGAATTACATTTTAGAACTATGATTGGAACTGGAAGTAATCCAAATGTTGCTGCAGTAATAGTAATAGGTATTGAGCCTAAGTGGACTAAAAAAATTGTTGATGGAATTGCTAAAACTGGAAAACCTGTTGAAGGATTTCACATTGAACGTACAGGTGATATTGGGACAGTAATGAAAGCATCAAAAAAAGCTCAAGAGTTTGTTATGTGGGCATCGGAAAAACAAAGAGAGGAATGTCCTATTAGTGATTTATGGATCTCAGTAAAATGTGGAGAGTCTGATACAACATCAGGTTTAGCTGCTAATCCTACAGTAGGTAATTTGATGGATAAACTTGAACCATTGGGGGTTCATTTATGTTTTGGTGAAACTTCAGAACTTACTGGAGCTGAAAAAGTATGTGCAACTAGAGGAGCAACCAAAGAAGCCTCAGATAAATTTATGAAGACTTGGAATGCCTATAACGACTTTATTTTAAAGGAAGCAACAGATGATCTTTCTGAAAGTCAACCAACTGCAGGAAATATCGCAGGTGGTTTAACTACTATTGAAGAAAAAGCATTTGGAAATTTTCAAAAAATTGGAAACTGTAAATTTGTTGATGTTTTAGAACCTGCAGAAGAGCCAAAAAAAGGAAAAGGCCTATATTTTATGGATACTTCTTCAGCAGCAGCAGAATGTGTAACTTTACAAGCTGCAGCTGGTTTTAATATTCATCTTTTTCCTACTGGCCAAGGAAACATTGTAGGTAATCCTATTGAACCAGTTATAAAATTAACTGCAAACCCTCTGACAGTAAAAGGGATGGGTGAACACATTGATTGTGATGTCTCTAAAATTCTTTCACGAGAAATGAACATGTCTCAAGCTGGGGATAAACTTATTGAAACTACTTTAAAAGTTGCCAATGGAAGGTTGACTTGTGCTGAAGCCTTGGGTCATAGAGAGTTTGTAATGACCAAACTTTATAGAAGTGCTTAAATAATTATTTAGCTGGTTTCATAAAATATTTTTTTCGAAATTTAGAAATAGCTCTTCTAACAAAAGCAGCTCCAATTCCTAAAAAAACTGCAAACATAATTGAAAATAGTCCATAAAAGAATGGCATATCTTTTGAAAAATCTTTTATAAAACTTGAAAAGAAATTTAAATCTTGAGTTTCTGTTAAAGTTTTTCCATTTTTAATTTCCTCTGCAAAAAATGTGTCATAAGCAATCGCAATACCAACTATTAATAATAAAATTGCAAGCAATGCTTTTAAACCTGAACTATCAATTTGTTCTCCAACTTTTTGACCCACTTGAACTCCAATAATTGAACCAACTACTAGTAGTAAAACTAACATTAAATCTATTGAACCATAATTTATTGAATGTAAAAATGTAACTATTACACTAACAAAGATTGTGACAAACAAAGATGTTCCTGGGACTAATCTTGTAGGCATCTTAATTATATAGATCATTGCAGGAACTAAAATAAAAGCTCCACCAATCCCCATGATTGCAGCAATAAAACCAACAATTAATCCAATTATGATAGGTGTGAAAATACTTTCATATAACTTCGATTTTGGAAATCTCATTCTAAATGGAAGACCATGAATCCAATAATGAACATGTAATTTTTTTTTCTCTACAACATTTTTTTTTGCTTTGTCAATTTCGCCAAGACTTTCTACCAACATTAATGTACCGATTATTGCTAAAATATACATATACGCTAAAGAAATAACTGTATCTATTTTACCTATACCTTTGAAATATGTGAAAGTATAAATACCAAGAGCGGTTCCAATCGAACCACCAATTACAATCATTAAGCCCATCTTGTAATCCAAAGTATTTTTTAACCAATGAGTAGTAGATCCTGATACTGAAGTTGCTAAGATATTATTAGCTTCATTAGCAACAGCATATGCTGGAGGGACTCCCATAAAAATTAAAAATGGTGTCATTAAAAATCCTCCTCCTACACCAAATAAACCTGAGAGAACTCCAACTATTGCGCTTAATAAAAGTATTTCTACTGGATTAATAAAAACTTGGGCTATAGGTAAAAAAACTTCCATCTAAATAAAAAAACTCTTTTAAAAAAATTACTTTATAGTCAAAAAAGTTCCAACTAAGATTACACCCCAACAAGCAGCAATTGCAGAAAAAATCCCAGTTTTTATTAAAGTTGTTTTTTTATCTTTTATATTTTGAGGAATTTTTATTTTTGAAAAGTGCATCTATATCTTTCAATACACCTAGTGAAAAAATTGTCAAACTTTAATTAATATATTGTAGCCCCAAAAATCTTGACTTCTCCATCCTCAATTCCAAGAACCAACCTGCCTAAAAACTCTCCTGGTATCTCTTTATTAGTTTGCTTAATCAATACAGTGATGTGCTCGCCCCTTCTCAATGTTCCAAATGGCTCATAGGTCTCTTTTAAGTTTGTTATGATTTTGTTGTTTGCCCATTGTTTGCCAAGCTCTACTTCATTAGCTCCAAACAACATTTGTGTAGAAAAATCTCTTGTGAAACCACCATAATCTTTCATATTTGAGGCTTTAACAAGATTTTCCCAAAAAGGTTTTGCTATTGCAAATATCTCCTCATCTGATTTTGCCAATAGGTCCATGAAAGTAATTTAAATAATTAGGATGCCTTCTTCTTTTCTTTTTCATCAACAATATGATAAACTGGTACTTTTTCCATCGTAAACTTACCAGTTTTAGGATCACGTCTAGATACTGTTAAACAGTGCCAGTTATCATCATCGAGTTTCATATGATCACCTCTGTAATAATAACCCGGCCAACGAGTTTCTTCTCTAAATAATGTATGTTCAGTTACACACTGAGAAGTAAGGGCTCTATGTTTTAATTCCCAAGCTCTCATTAATTGATGGTAATCTTCAGCGCCTACTTTTTCAAGGTCCTCCTGAAGCCAATCAAGTAATTCAAGAGCTCTTTTTAACATATTGCCATTAGTCATATAGTTTGAGGTGATACCACCGACATATTCATCCATAATTTTTTGAAGTCTTTGTAAACCTTGTATTGGAGAAATATAACTCGGAGAAACAGTACCTCCAGTAATTTCATTTTGAGCAATAGTATAAGTGTCCAAAGGTTTATAAACAGCTTTTTTAAAATCATCACACTGTTTATCTGAAACATTTATTCCATCAGCCTTTTTATCTTGAATATATTTAACAGCTGCTTTAGCAGCTAAACGGCCTTCAGTAAATGAACCTGATGAAAACTTATGTGCACTTCCACCAACCGTGTCTCCTGCTCCAAAAAGTCCATCAATAGTTAACATTCTGTTATATCCCCAAAAATATTCTGGTGGAGATAAATCTTCTGGACCACTAACCCAAGCTCCAGAGCATGTAGCATGCGATCCCATTACATAAGGTTCAGACGTAGTTAACTCAGGATTTGTATATTTTGGATCAATGTTTTGTGAAGCCCAAACTACAGCTTGTCCAACTGTCATACCTAAAAAATTTTCCCAACCTACAGTTTCTAAATGAGGATCTTGGAATGCTTCCTTTGTTACCATATGAATAGGTCCACCCCCTGCAGCAACTTCCTGAATAAACGCATGATTTCTTAAACATGTAGGAGTTGGATGATGATCGATATACTCTCCTACTAATTCTTTAGTTTGATCATACCATTTTTTCTCATAGTTTTCACCGTTAGCATTTTGCGTATATGTTTTTAAATGTAAAAAGTATGCTCCAACAGGTCCGTAACCATCTTTAAATCTGCATAATACAATTCTATTTTCCATTTGAGTCATTTTTGCACCAGCTGCAATAGGTAAAGCATACGCTGATCCATTGCTCCATGGTGCATACCAAGTTCTCCCCATACCTTCACCAACAGCTCTAGGTTTAAAAATATGTGATGCTCCACCTGCTGCAACAATTACAGCTTTTGCTCTAAAAACGTGGAAATCTCCAGTTCTCATATTAAAACCAACAGCTCCTCCAATTCTATTTTCTTTGGCCTCATCCATCAAAAGATGAGTGACCATTATTCTATTATAAATTTTGTCTGCAGATTTTTTTGCTGCTTCAGCAACAATTGGTTTATAGCTTTCACCATGAATCATGATTTGCCATTTACCTTCTCTTAAGTATCTTCCAGTTTTTTCATTTTTCATCATTGGAAGACCCCATTCATCAAACATGTGAACAGTTGAATCTACATGACGAGCCATGTCATATCCTAAATCTTCTCTAACCATTCCCATTAAATCATTTCTGGCATATCTTACATGGTCTTCAGGTTGATTTTCATCCCATTGCATGCCCATATAACAATTAATTGCATATAAACCTTGTGCGACTGCACCACTTCGATCAATGTTTGCTTTTTCAACACAAACAATTTTTAATTCTCTTCCCCAATGTCTGGCTTCAAATGTTGCTCCTGTGCCAGCCATTCCACCACCAACAACTAATACATCACATTCTTCGTAATGTGTTTTGTGCTTAGCCATTAATAATAAACCCCTTTTTTAAAAGAATCTTTAGGTACTGATGGTAGTTCTTTTTTTGTATTTAAGCCCTCTGGCTCACTATATAATATTTGAGAATTTATTTCCCCTTGATTAGGCGTATCACCATCAGCAAGTTTAGGAATAAATTTACCCCAAGGTTTTGTTGTAATCGGCGAGACAAAATTTTTCTCTGTTCCATTTCTAAATTTTATCTTCCAAGAAATGGTTCCTTTTTCTTCTTCTCTTCTAACTCTCACGCTGTGTCCCATCGGAGCAAAATCGGCATAACCTCTCACATCAATCGCATGATTAGGACACGCTTTTACACACGAATAACATTCCCAACAAAAATTCGGTTCAATATTTTTTGCTCTTCTTATATTTTCATCAATGTGCATGATGTCTGATGGACATATATCCACACAATGACCACAACCATCACATCTTGTCATGTATACAAAAGTTGACATAATTTTTATTTTTCTCCTTTTTCTAATAACATATTAATAATGTTTTGGCTCTTCTCTTTTTATACCTAGGCCAAATTGTTCAGGAGCATCAGCTGGTGGAGGTAAATTATCCCTAGATCCATCCGCCTCTGCTAAATTTTTTTGAATAGCTGCTCCTGGTTTATAAAACATGTGTGCAAATTTTGACCAATAAACACCTCCAAACAAAATCAAATTGGATGCAACAAATAAAGTTAAAAATAAATAAGATAAACCGGTTTGCCCATTAAATTGAGTAAATGACCAAGCTAACCCAAAAGTTGAACAGGCAAGTAATGCTAAAACAAATAAATCGGCTTTAATGATTCTATACCAAGGATGAGCCTCTGCAGATACATCAACCCTTAAAAAAAACCAAAACCAATATCCTCCTAGGCAAGTTAGTATTGCTCCTGCATGCCAAATTATTGACCAAGTTTGAGAACTTGGTTTATCAGCACCTGTATAACAAAAAACTAAAATAGCTGAAGACACCCAAAATAAAATTGTTCCATACATTCCAAGAACATGTGCAAGTCTTCTTTTACCAAAACCTAATTCAGAAGTTGTACCAATATCAACAACTGTTGTTTTAGCAATAACAGAAACTTTTTCTCCAACACCTAATTTTTTAGTTGCTGAAAGTTTTGCTTTTTTTGCATTATTTAGAAAATATGTAAGATTTTTATGATGTATCATTTGAATAATTGTTCCAACAGCAATCAATAAAATCATTGCAATAACAAAAGATTGCATTGCAAATGGTGAAATTGTTTCTGATAAAATTGAAAAGGGATTATTACTTAACATTTCCGCCTTTAGTTAATTTTGAATTAATTTTTTTATTTTTATATATAGTTGAATTAATAGTTCAACCTCAAACTCTGGTCAATTTGTCTTTAATAACAGCCTATTTCTTTCTTTTATAATATTGTTTATTAGGTATCACTGACCTAACTCCACCTTGAGGATTCTCAACATCACCTTCTCTTCTAGGAATCAGATGAAAGTGACAATGTAATATGGACTGACCAGATGTTTTTCCAATATTTGTGCCTAGATTGAAACCCTTAACTGATTTATCTTTAAAAATTATTTCATCTTTAACAGTTTTTATTAATTCATCACATGCAATTAACTCATCTTTTGATAATTCAAAATAATCTTTAATATGTCTTTTTGGAATAATTAGACAATGAAAATCTGAGACTGGATATGAGTCGTAACTTGCATAAGCTAAATTATTTTCATGTGCACACCCACTCTCCTTAATGTTGCAAAATAAACAAGGGTTATTTGGATCTTTCATCTATTCAAAATCTATAAGAGTCACATTTATTTATTACATTATTATAGTGCCTTAAAAGAATCTTAAATTTTCTTAAATTTTTTCTCTTCCATTTAATCTCTTTAATTCTTTTAACAGAGGTAACACCTTTTCCTGAACCAATTAATAAAATTTCATCGTATTTTTTTATATCTTTTATCAAAATATCTTTTTTTATTATTTTCTTTATTTTGGTTTTAAAAAATTTATAGGTATTACCTTCATAATATCCTTTTTTTGGCGTAAAGATTTCTTCATCTTTTACGAATAATATATTTGAAGTTCCAGTTTCTAATATTTTATTATTAAACACTAGAGCTATATCTGATTTGGAGTTATTCATTTTAGACAAATATGATAAGATTTTTTTATATTTAAGATTTTTGAATTGAGGTTTTTCTCTTTTTAATTTTACTAATTTTAGATCAAAATTTAATTTTGGTTTAAGTCTTTTTCTTAAAGATATTGAAATAACTTTTTTATTTATAGCAATTCTCAATAAATGATTATACTTTTTGTTTTTTGATAAATTATAGTTAATTATTTTTAAGATATCAGCTTTTAAATTTTTTTTTGTTATCTTATATTTTTTTAAGGATGAAATTAGATTTTTTAAATGATTGTTAAAAAATAAAATTTTTGCTGGTTTACCAAACAACCACATAGTTGTGAAAATTCCATGATCTCCCCAAAGATCTTGAAATTCAATCTGTTTTAAATCTTTAAGCTGATAAGATCTTTTTAATAAGTAAGTTGCCATTGATAGTTAAAAAAGATTCTGGGTGAAATTGAAATCCATATATTTTTTCTTTATTATTCTCAAAAGCCATTGCAACTTTTGAATTTATGCACCTCATAGTTATCTCAAAATTACTAGATTTAAAAGGTTCTTTTAATTTTAAAGAATGATATCTCCCAACTTTAAATATTTTTCCTTTTTTAAATAAAGATTTGTCATTGACGACTTTAATATTTGATTGAAAACCATGATAGATTCTCCTTTGTTCAACAATTTTTGCACCTTCACAAAATAAAATATGTTGAAATCCTAAACAGATCCCTATTATCTTTTTTTTACCTTTATATTTTTTATAAATCTTTGAAGTAATTGGATAATTTTTTGGATTACCTGGTCCAGGTGAGAAAATTATTGTTGATGCTCGCTTAATTTTATTTTCGCTTACTTTATCATAGTTATCGCACTCAACTTTATCAAACAAAGCAAATTGATGAACCACATTGTGAGTAAAGGAGTCGTTATGGTCAATTACATAAATCATTTAAATAAATCTATTAACGCTTTAGCTTTAAGAAAATTCTCGTTAAACTCATGATTGGCATTACTATCGACGACAACACCTGAGGCAACTGAAATTTCAGATATATTTTTAAAATTCAAAATTGAACGTATAATTATATTAAATCTCATATCACCATTGAATTTTATATAACCAAAACTTCCTGTATAAATATTTCTATTTTCTTTTTCTTGATTATTTAAAAGATTAAGCGTATTTATCTTTGGACACCCAATAACTGAACCACCTGGCATCATTGCTTTAATTATTTCAAAATTATTTATATTTTTTTTTAATTTTCCCTTGATGAGACTTACATAATGAAAAAGATCTTTATATTCTTCAACAATTTTTTGTTGAGATAATTTTACAGTACCCACCTTGCAAATTCTTGATAAATCATTTCTTTCCATATCAACAATCATATTATGCTCTTTGGTTTCTTTTAAATTTTTTCTAAAATAATTTAATGCTTTTATTTTATTTAAGCGCTTTGTTTTTTTTACAGTCCCAGCTATTGGTTTTGTAGATATATCACTCCCCTTTTTTGTAATTAAAGTTTCTGGGGAACAGCTAATTATGGAATAATCATCATCTTTAATCATAAAAGCCTCTGGTGCTAGATTGGTATTAGATAACCTTGAAAAAAAATCTAACGGATTTATTTTCGACTTTGTTTTATACTTAGTGCAAATTTTAATTTGGTATGTTTCACCACTTTTGATTTTTTTCTTAAATTTATTGAATATTTTTGTATAATTTTTTCTATTAATATTTATTTTAAAGTTTCCTGATTTAAAATTTTCAAAATCATACATTAACTTGTTTCTAAGTTTAATCTTTTTTTCTGGTTTATAAAAAATACCTTTGGGAAAGTTTAAATTCTTCTGTTTTGGGATTTTAACATCAATCAGATTATTTAATAACTCATATCCAAAAAAACCTATAAAAAGATCAGTATCTTTTGATTTCTTTTTATATTTTTTTGTTAAAAAACTTTTTATATTTTTAATATTTAAAAAAATTTTTTTTGAAAAATTAGTATAAAGATCAAATCCTTTTTGGGATTTATAAATGATATAAGGTTTCCCTGATTGGTCTATTTCTGTTAATCGATTTGATCTATTCAATTTATTCTGTTTTTAATCTCAAAACTGGTTCTTCCTTAATTGGAAGATGTATTATTGCTGCGAATACAGATAAAGCAATTGCTAAATACCACGCATAATCATATGAGCCATATAGATCATGGAACAAGCCTCCTAAATAAGCCCCAAAAAAAGATCCTATCTGGTGACTTAAAAAAACAATCCCATACAACATACCTAAATATTTTGTTCCAAACAGGTGCGCCACAATTCCACTTGTTGCTGGGACAGTTGAAAGCCATAAAAATCCAAAGCTTGCTCCGAATAAAAATGCACTAATATTGGTTGCTGGTGTAAATATAAAGAGAATGATTGAAATACCTCTTAAAAAATAAATTGCACTAAGAATAATCTTTTTACTCATTTTTGCTGAGAGATATCCGCTTAATAGTGAACCAAAAATATTGAATAGACCAATTAAGGACAAGATAGCAGCTGCAGTCCAATCTTCTAAACCCCTATCTATAACGTATTTTGGTACATGAGTTCCGACTAAAGTAATATGAAAACCACAAACAAAAAAACCTGATACAAGTAAAATATAACTTTTTGTTTTGAAAGCTTCTGTTAAAGCTTCTTTAAACGATTGATCTGAAATTTTTTCTACGCTTTCAGTTTCAGATGGTGATCTTACAAAATAAGCAGCAATCAAACCTATTATCAAAAATAAAGTAAATACAAATAAAGTATAATTCCAACCATACTCTTTTAAAGAATAAGTAGTAAAAATTGGTGAAAGAAAATATCCAAAAGATCCAATGGCAGTGACAATGCTCATTGCGATCGTTCTTGTTGATAAAGGAAAGTGTTTACCAACTACTGACATTGGAATACTTATTGCAGTACCTCCAAGGCCAATACCTATCAATAGACCCATATGAATTTGAAAAAAAATACCAGTATTTGGTCCTGTATATAAAAAATATATACCCAAGGTGTAAAATATGAATGCAGAAATTATAGCTACATGTCCACCATATTTATCAGCCATTGCTCCAAAAATTGGACCTGTTAAACCCCACATTAACATTTGTATTCCAATTGCTAATCCAAATGCTGTATTACTAATATTTAAGCTTTCATTGAAATCAATGAAGAATAAACCAAAAACTTGTCTTACTCCTAAAGATATTAAAACTACAAAACATGCAGCAAATAAAGTTATAATTGCTGTTTTAGATTTAAAAAAATTTTCTGTAATCATCTTAAATGTCTTAATGATTGTTTGATATCTGCAATTAAGTCATTAGGGTCTTCTAGACCAATATGTAATCTTACAAGATGTTCATCTTTTGCTAAATTCATATACTTTCTATTTCCAGTTTCTCTAAATTCCTGATGTAAAACTAAACTCTCAAAACCTCCCCAACTATATCCATAACCAAATAACCTCAACGAATTTACAAATTTTCTAACAGAATTTATATTTTTTGATTTAATTTTTAATCCCATAAGTCCTGAAGCACCTGAGTAATATTTTTTCCACATTCTAAAGTTAAAAGAGTCTTTTTTATAAGGATATAGAAGTTTTATTTTTCTATTTTTTGACAAAAAAGCTGCAACTTTTTTTGCATTTTCACTATGTCTATCTAATCTAACATCTAAAGTTCTTAAGCCTCTAGTAATTAAATATGCATCATCTGGACCTAATCTTAAACCAGTAATTTTCTCAGCTATTTTAACTTTTGAAAAAACCTTTTTATTAACAGCTAAACTTCCTCCCATTACATCAGAGTGTCCAGAGTAATATTTAGTTGCAGAAACAATTGACATATCAAAACCTAACTTAATTGGTTTTAAATAATAAGGTGTTCCCCATGTGTTATCTATAGCAGTAAAAATTTTATTTTTTCTTGCTATTGAAATAATTTTTCTTAAATCTTGAAAATCAAAAGTATTACTACCAGGATTTTCTACAAAAATTAATTTTGTTTTTTTGGTGATACTTTTTTCTAAGGTTTTTAAATCATGTGGATTATAAAAGATCGTTTTAATATTAAATTCTTTTAGATAATCTTTGGTTAAAATTCTGGTTGGACTATAAACAGGATCAGCAACTAACATTTCATCTCCTGGTCTAACGACACTAAAGATAGCTAAGAAAACAGAACCAAATCCAGTTGGTGTTGTAAAAACATGATAACTTTCCTCAAGTTTTGTTAAAATTTTTTGTAAAATATGCGTTGTTGAAGTTCCCTGTCTTCCATAATCATAATGACCACCAGTTGGATTGTTTTGAGCTTTTGTTTGAGTCTTTCTGATATGCTTCATTGATTTAAATATAATCGTGGAAGCTCTAACGACTGGAGGATTAACAGACTGATTGTGGAAATCCTTAGCTGTATGTTTTAGAAATGTTTTAAAAGATTTTGACATAAATATTTGATAACTCTTCCGGACAATGCTATATCCACCAAATAAGTCAATAAAATTGTAAAGGTTAAAAATATTATGGGATACCCAAAGAAGCATAGAGGTCGAAGAAAAATGGGCTCTAAAAAAAGACGTGCTAGAAAAAAAAATAAGAAAAAATAATTTTTTTGAAAGATATACTCAAAATAAGAAAATATAGTCTATACATTTTCTTCGTACCTTTAATTGCAGTCAACATTTGTCTTTTAATAGTTATATATGGAGGAGAATTTTTAAAACATGGTGATGCTTTAGGAGCTCCCACGTTTCCATACATCGATGGAGAAACTTCAATAAGTAGGACTGCAAGAGTTTTTCCTAGTTATCTTGTATTTAAGCCATGTATGATTTTTACTGGTATCATTCTGATAAATTATTGGAATGCAAATTACAGGCTCATTTCTCAATTAGATCCAATTAATAATTATAAAAAACACTTTAGATTTTATGGAGTAGCGTCGGCAATTTTTATAATACTTCATGCAATTTTTTTAGGTATCAAATTTGATATTGATATTTACAAATTTTTTAGAAGATTCATTTTATTAGCATTTATTTTTTTTGAACTTGCCGCTCAAGCAATACTTGTGAGAAATCTTTATAAAATTAAAAATGATATTGAAAAATTGATTACAAAAAAAATTCTAAAAATAAAAATTATCTTAGTTGCAATTTTAGTAATTGTAGCATTTGCATCTTTGCCAATTTTAGGATCCTCAAATTACGTTAATTTCAAACATGCTCTAGAGTGGAATTATTTAGTTGGGATTTTAACATTCTATTTGTTGAATTATTTTTTTTGGAGAAAAAATACTCAAAGTAATATTAGTCTATAATCCATCCACCACCTAATACTTTAAAACCAAAATTATCTTGATTGTAAAATACGCAGGCTTGACCTGGAGAAATGCCATCTTCTGGAACTTTTAACTCCACATAAGCTTTTTCATTATTCTTTTCTACGTTAATTTTTGCTTTAAGAAGTTTTCCAGTGGATCTTACTTTGACAAAAATTTCTTTCTCAAATTCTTTTTTATCTACTAAAAAATTCAACTTATTAAGAGTAATATCTTTTTTTCCAAGATTTTCTCTAGGTCCAACTATAATTTCATTTTTTTCTGAATTTATTTTTAAAACATACAAAGGTTCTTTATCAGAAACTTTTATACCTTTTCTTTGTCCAATGGTAAAATTGACTATTCCATCATGAACACCAATTACTTTTCCATCAAGATCTTTTATATTCCCTTTTTTTAAGGAGTCTGGTCTAAATTTTTCTATTACCGAAACGTAATCTCCATTTGGAACAAAGCATATATCTTGACTATCTGGTTTATCAGCAACATTTAATTCTAATTTTTTTGCTATTTTTCTTGTTTCATTTTTTAACATTCCACCAAGAGGAAATCTTAAATAATCCAATTGTTCTCTCGATGTGTTGAATAAAAAATAACTTTGATCTCTATTTTCATCTATTGCACGATACATATTATTCTGACCGTTAGATGTGATATTCTTTACATAATGTCCTGTTATCAATGCATCAGCATTAAGATCTTTTGATACTTCAAATAAATCTGTAAATTTTACTGTTTGATTACATTGAACACATGGAATAGGAGTTTCTCCTTTTAAATAACTATCAACAAAGTTGTCTATTACACCTTGTTTAAATTTATTTTGATAATACAAAATTTTATGTTCAATATTTAGCTTGTTAGCAACTCTTTTTGCATCCATGATATCTTGTCCTGAACAGCACTGTTTAGATGCAGCAACTTCTTTGCCATCATCATAAAGCTTTAATGTTATACCAATAACATTATAACCTTCACTTTTCATAATGCCTGCAACAGTTGAGGAATCAACACCACCAGACATAGCAACAACAACTGTTGTATCAGATGGTTTTTTATTTAATCCTATAGAATTTAATTCTTTATTCATTTGGTGGTATTTATACTCATTTCTAATATAAGTTAAGTTAAATGATTTTTGATTTTGAACCAGGTGACAAAGTAATAAATCCCTTAAATAAAGATTGGGGAATAGGTCAAGTTCAATCTATAATTAAAGGAAAAGTCACTGTTAATTTTCAAAATGTTGGAAAAAAAGTAATTAATGCAGAAAATATAGAATTAAAGAAAATATATGAATCAAATTGATATAGAAAAAGTTGTAAAAAATTTAATTGATACTTTTATAAATGCTGGAAAAATTTCTATAGAATTAAGAAATCAAGGTCTAAAGAAAGAAATAAAATCAGATAACACTCCAGTGAGTAATGGTGATATAGAGGTAAATACTATCGTCACAAAAAAGATAAAAGAGCTGACTCCCAATATTCCCGTAGTATCTGAAGAAACTTCAGAAAATAAATCTGTAAGTGATTTGAAAGATTTTTGGTTAATTGATCCAATTGATGGAACTTATGATTATATTAATAATCTTGAGGAGTTTACTATTAATGCAGGATTAATTTTAAATAAAAGGCCTGCAGCCGGATTAATATATGCACCTGCTAAAAAAAGAATGTTTTATTCTTTTGGAGAAAACTCTTCTTATGAATTAATAAATAACAAACCAGTTAAACTAGAATGCTCAAATAATTTTGATAAAAATAATATTAAATTTGTTTCATATTCCAATAAGATTAAACCAGAAATAGAAAAGATTCACAAAAAACTAAATGTAAAAGAATGTTTTAAAATGAAAAGCTCACTTAAATTTTGTGTCATAGCAGCAGGAGAATTTGATGGATACGTAGCAGACCCAAGAGCATATGAATGGGACATTGCTGCTGGACACGCAATTTTAAAACACGCTGGGGGCTCTGTTACAGATTTTGATAATAAAGAAATTCTATATGGAAAAAAAGATTACAAAAATCCAAGTTTAATTTTAAAAAGTAAAAATCTTTTATAATGGATGAGCAATTAAGAATTGTTTTGATAATCATAATATCAGTTTCAATTTTTGGTCTTTTGGTTTTTGTATTTGTTAAAAACTATATAAAAAAAAAAATAGATTATTTAGTTGAGAAGAATAAAAAAGATAAATCAAAGTAACTTAATAATTTTTAAGTAATCTTCTTTATCTATATCCATAATCTTTTTAGAAGTTTCAAAATCAAAACCATTTCTAGCTAAAAGAGAAATGTCTTTTTTATAAAATAAAGGTCTATTATCTTCTGTTCTTGCTGGCCCTATCCTTTTTTTTTTACAAAGCTTAATAGCAGAAAAAAAATCCTGATCAGAATTTTCATCGGTAATCTTATCTACAGTATCTTTAATAAACTGACTATTTATTCCTTTAGAGATTAAATAATTTCTGATTTTGTTAATGGATTTTCCTCTTTGAACCATACTTTTGGCCTTGCTTTCAGAATAAAATTTATCATTAATAAACTTACTTTTTTCTAAATCAGATAAAACCACATCGATTAAATTATTTAAATCTTGTTTTTTCACACTTGTATTTGAATTTTTTAGATATTTTTTTAATAAATATGTTTTAAGTTGTTGTTTAGAAGGTGCATATTTTTCAACATAAGATAATGCAAAGTTTCTCATTTCTTCCACAGTTCCTTGTAATGTTTTTTTCTTATTTCTTATAGGAATCATTAGTAGATTTAATATAATATATTTTCAAATGATCGAAGAAATTTATAATTTTTTTACAATTGAAATGCTCTACTACTGGGTGAATTTAGGTGTTCTTCCGTTTTGGTTAATACTTATATTTTTTCCACAATCTAATCTTTGTAGATTTTTTGTAACATCTATATTTCCAATATTTATATTGAGCGGTGCATATATCTTTATTCTTTATAAAGCTTACCTCAATTCCTTTGGTTTTGAGGGAAATTTTTCTCTTTATCTAGGGATATCAGATTTGACAGACTTGTTTAATGATAACTACTTTCTTATGATGTTTTGGATACATTTTATATCTATTAATCTATTCACAGGTGGTTGGATTGTAAAAGACTCACAAAAATTTTCTATAAATAAAATTCTTTTAATAATTCCGCTCATTATAACATATCTAATAGGACCTTTAGGTTTATTTGTATATTGGTTGATAAGAATATTTCATTCCAAAAGTATAAATTTATATGATTAAGTTTATAGATTTTTACTTTGATTTTATTAGTCCATATTCTTTTTTAGCTTATAAAAAAATTAAATTATTAAAAGATATAAACATTAATTATAAACCAATATTGCTAGGTGGACTTCATAAACTTGGTGGAATAACAGCTCCAGCATTTAATGAACGCAAAATGAAAAATATGAAAAATGATTGTGAAATAATTGCGAAAAAAAATGATATTCAGTTTATTTGGAACAACAAGTTTCCTTTAAATTCATTATCGTTAATGAGAGGGTATCTTGCAATTTCGGATGAATATAAAGAAAATTATTTTGATACTTGTTTCAATGCTTATTGGAGAGATAACATAGATATTTCTTTAGAAGAAAACTTAATTGAAATATTGAATAAATGTAAAATAGATAAGGGTCTATTTTTTAACAAAATCAAAGACGAAAAAATAAAAAACCAACTTAAAGAATTAACAAATCTTGCTTTTGATAAAGATGTATTTGGTGCACCAACTTTTATTGTTAATAATAAATTATTTTGGGGTCAAGATCGTTTGGATTATGCCTTAGATGAATATAACTCTATATAATTTTGAATTTACTTTGTTTAATCGATCCAAACCCACCATCTATATGAGATACTTTTTCAAATCCCATATCTTTTAATGTTTTTGCAGCTAATGCTGATCTTAAACCACCAGCACAAAATAAAACCATTTCTTTATTTAAATCTAGTTTCCCTTCTTTAAAATAAATACTTTCTGGATCTAACCAAAATTCGAGCATACCTCTCGGTATATGATTAGCACCTTGAACTTGACCTTCTTTTTGAAGCTCCCGAATATCTCTAATATCTATCAAATTACACTTATTATCACTTTGCATCTTATATGCTTCATCTGTAGAAATTGTTTTAATTTGCTCAAGAGCTTCAGAAACTAGAGATTGAGATGATTTGATAGCCATAATATTGTAGATATTAATATCATAAATTTAAAAAAAAAAATGAAAAAAATTTTTATTAAAATTTGTAAATTTTTAGGTTTTGAAATAATCGATCAAAATAATTTTAATTCTCCTACATTAGATAAAGAACTTAATGAAGATCTTTCAATTTTAAATAAAAAATCAATAATTTTACCATTAGGAGAGGTAAAGATTTCAAGAAAAGTAAATTCTATTTTAATTATTTTGAGAATGAATACTGATATTGAAATTTGGGATCAAAATAAAAGAAGACTTTTTGAAAAACCAAAAATTGAGTATTCAAGAAGATCAATAAACTCTTTAATTAAATCAATTAATTTTTGTAAAAAAAAATATCCAAGTTTAAAGGTTAAAACAATAATTGTAGATGATAATTCAAATGAGGATAATTTAAAAACAATTAAAAAATTGATTGGAAATAATAATATTGAAATAGTTAAATTAGACCATAATAAATATAAATCAGTAATTAAAGAGCAAAAAAATAATGAAACTTTCTCTAACTTAGCAAGTTTATTGCAAAGTTTTGAGATTGGAAAAGAAAAAGGTGAGGATTTAATTTTCTTTGTAGAAGACGACTACCTTCATTTTGAACCAATGTTAGAGGAGATGATAGCATCTTATGAGAGAATATCTTCTCAAATTGAAAAGGATATTTTTATGTGTCCATCAGATTATCCATACCTATATATGACTAATGAAAAAACAAACATTCTTATTGGTAATAAAAGACATTGGAGAACTATCAACAAAAGTTTGTGTACATTTTTAACAAGTAAAAATCTTTTAGATAAATATTGGGAAAAATTAAATCAAAATTGTTTAGATCGGCATGATCCATTTGAAAAATATATTAATGAAATTTATGAAAAAGAAATTTGTATTTCTCCATTAAAGAGTCTATCTCTTCACTTAACTAATGTTAATTCAAGCTACGGTCTTTCACCATTTATAAATTATAAAAAACTATGGGATGAAAATGAATGAAAAAAAAAATTAACTTGTTTCCTTTCTTAGCTGCTCTATTTTAATTTTTTTTTGTAAACTTCTACTTTGATCGTATAAAAGGTTAAATTTAATTTTTTTATTTGTCTTTATTATTATTTTTTTTGCATTTCTTACCTCAGAATTATCTGCAACAGCACTAATTGGTCTTTTTTTTGGATTTAGATTTGAAATTATTATTCTTGATCTATCATTTATGATTTTTCCCTTCCATCTTCTTGGTCTAAAAGGGCTGATAGGTACAATTGATAATTTATTTGAATCAAGACTTAATATAGGTCCATGTACAGAAAGATTATAAGCAGTACTACCTGCAGGAGTTGAAACTAGTGCTCCATCAGAAATTAATTTTTTAATTATTTGTTTTGATCCATAAGTGATTGAAAGTGATGCTGCTTGTCTACTTTGTCTTAAAACCGAAACCTCATTTATGGCAATATATTTCTTGGTTTGATTTTTATTATTCTTAACAATCATTTCTAAAGGAGAGATGGTAATCATCTTTGCTTTTTGTAAATTTCTTATAATTTTTCCTTTTGAAAATTTGTTCATTAGAAAACCGTAGTTTCCAGAGTTAATGCCATAATATGATTTATTATTTCCTTTATTTTTTTTTAAGGTTTGAAGCATAAAACCATCACCACCTATAACTATTGATATTTTATGAAAATTAATTTTCGACTTATTCAATTTATTTAATAAGATTGATTTTATCTTTAATGATTTTTTGTTTTTATCGGCAATAATTTGAATTTTTTTCATTTTAGTGGTGCCCTCGGCCAGACTCGAACTGGCACTCCGCAAGCGGCAAGGATTTTAAGTCCTTTGTGTCTACCAATTTCACCACGAGGGCATTAATGAATTTCATGAGTGTTTATGCCAATATTTATAATTGAACAAGATGAATAAGTAAATTTTTTTTATTTTATCTCCCCAGGTTCTAGTCTAGTTCTAGTTATCCCATATTATCCTATAGAGTTTTGGTTAAATTTACTAAAATGTATTTACAATTTCTAGGGTTGCACCATATTCAGGTATTTGACTCATCAAGCTATAATTCGAACTTATTCTGATATCGAAACCATTTAAATCTCTCTTATAACTCAAAGATGCTTTGTCATTATCTAAAGTCATAGCATATTCAATATTGTCTGTTGGTATATAACCAAATCCTAAATATAAAGTATCGCTATGAGCATTATCACTTTGATTTCTCTCATAGATAGTCATTATGGAAAAACCATTATCGGTTACTAAATCAAATCCAATGTTTGCTCTTAAATTTTTAAAATCTTGATCAATTGATTTTATATATTCTTTAGTTTCCGATAGGTAACGATAAGTAGCATCTGAAGACGGACTAAAATCTACTCCAAGTTCTAATCCACCATTTGGTTTAAACGTAAAAGAATTATAATCTAAAATATCACTTATGGTAAAACCAGCGGATATCATTCCAGTTTCAATTGTTTGAGCTTTGTAAACTAAAGCTGCAGGGCCTTTTTCTCTATATTTGGACAATTCTGTATAGCTTAAATCAATTCTTAAATTAGGAGTAATATCAAAATTTTCTTTTTTATATATTGATAAGTAATTTAGTGAACCAAATATTTGTGCACCATCTCTCTCTCCTGTTCTAGTGCTACCTCCCCCTTTTCTAACATGATCAGTCTTCAATGTACTCACTCCAAGAATACCTTCAGTAAACTTTTCATCATCATGAGGAAAAGTTCCATAAACAGATAAACTAAAAGACTCAGTATCTAAATTAGTTCCAGATGTGCCAACATCGACTTCGTCATTACCAAATCTAAGAGCATAACCATATAATCTATTTTTGCTTATCTTTTTATCCATGCCAAGTGTAATACCTTTGGTATTAATTTTTTTAGATGATGAAGTAGATGTATCTCCAGCTCTACCAATACTTACACTACCCTCACTCCAAAATGACCAATCATCTGATAATTTGTCTAGAACTTCATTTGTTTTATTTGATATAGGAATAATGTTAGAAAGCGATGCCACCATTGAATTAGAAAAGTTTAATCTAATATTTTGGTTACTTAATTGATCATTGGTTCTATGTCTTCTTAACCAATACATACGGTTAAGAACTGGGGTACTTGCTTGAATAGCAATTTGTTTTGCTGTTGCAGTTTGAGACTCGATTGAGCTTAAAATATCTTTACCCCCATCAGAAGTAGTTATTGGATCATCACAAGCACCATCAATTACGCTCCAATTACAACTTAGGTTAAATTCATGAACTTTATTATTACTAGCATCCGAGGGACTATCATCAATGATAAACATTTTACTTCCATCATTACTAAACACAACTTCTCTTGAATCTGCACTAACAGAACTTGTATCGAAGGTACCTTCAAGGGATCGAGTAGAAACATCATAAGGTGTAGTTAATTTAAACTGAGAAATCTTATGCAAATTTTTTACTAAATCTCCAATACCTCTAATGGTATACATTTTAGTACCATCGTAATTAAAAGTAACTCCATCTATATAATTGTGAGTAGAACTTAGGTCTTCAGTATTAAGATGAGTAACTGTGGAGCTAAGATCAAATCCTGTGCTTAGTGAATATTCATGAATACGATGTTGGGAGTTATTTCCTGCACCAGCAATAATCATTCTGGTACCATCATTATTAAATGCAATTGAATTTGCTCTCTTTTCTTGACCAGAGATAAAATATTCGCCATCAAATGTAGCAGTTGAAACATCAAATGCAGTGCTTAGTGAGTAGTAATCTACTGACTTTCTACCAGCATGGTTAACAATAAACATTTTTGTTCCATCGTTATTGAACACTACTTGTGTTGCTTGTGTATCACCACCTCTACTTACTCCAAAAGTGTTATTTACGATTGCCGTTGAAATGTCATATGGGGTAGTTAATATATGTTCGATAACTGCATCCGATGCTCCACCATTTACAGTATACATTTTTGTACCATCATTATTAAAGTTAAGTCCCAAATAAAAGGCGTTATCAAGTGATTTGCTTTGCACAAAGGTTGGCTCCGCAATAGCTTTAGAAAAAAATAAAGCTAAAAAAAATACAATGTAATGAATTTTATAAATATTTTTACAACAATTAATCATTAGTAAATTTATTTTATTATATTTATCTCACCAGGTTCTAGTCTAGTTCTAGTTTGACAAAATTTATTATTCATATTTTTCAATAAAAATAAATATAAGTTCTATAAAAGTGTAGGATTATATGGGATTTGAGACTGAATGAGACTATATGAGATCAGGTTAGTCACACTAAGGTATTTTTTATTTTTACTTATAATTTTTATTTGAAATAATATCAAAAATTAAAAATTTGACATGTTTTTTATTTGAAATATCTTGATTGCCAATCGGTGCTGAACCATACCATCCAATAAAATATTCAAAATTATCTATTTCTTTTTGCCTAGGTTCTGCAATTTTGTTTGAAATAATCATTAAAGGATTATTCACAAAATTATTATCCTTAATCCTGACAAAATTTTTTTGAAAAGCAAAGATAAAAGCAAAAATTAAAAAAAAATTTACAAGATAATTTTTTTTTTTGATTATTTGATTATTAGATCTCAAAAAAGAAATTAAAAAAATCATTAAGGAAATTAACAAATGATGATTCATTCTTAACACTGGATTTTTAAAGAAATAGATAACTAATGAAAAAATTACTATAAAAAAAAGAGAAATTCGTAAAATATCTAAATTTATGATTTGTTTTTTAAATGCACTATTTCTATATGTAAGATAAGTAGCTAAAATTACTAAAAAAATTGTAAAAAAATATTCTAGTATTTCTATTTTTCCTCTTTCAAACGAGGTAGAGAACCAATTAAAATCTTTAATATAATCAAATTGACTAAGGTTCCCTGAATATGAATTCCATGATTTATTAATTAATTCACTCATAGATGAAAATTCAGATGAACCCAAATGATTAGACCATGACAAAAATTTTAAACAAGTAAACTCTAAAGGAAAAATTAAACATCCAGAACTAAATATATTTTTAAGTAAAAAAATTAAAACTGGAATTATAATAAATATTAATTGATATTTTCTATTCATTATTTTTTTTCTATTTGTAAAAAAAATAAGAATAGAGATTGTTAAAATGGGTAAATATATTATTTTAATCGAAATAATGATAATAGATATCAAAAATAAAATGATAAAATTATTTATAAAATCTTTGTTTTTAAGAGTTATAAAAAATTTATAATAATAATAGATTAAAAAACAAAACAATAAAGTTGCTGGTCTATCAATTCCAAATTCTTTCAATCTTGTATATTTAATTAAAATAAATAATAAAATAGAAAATACTAGTTTATTAAAAAAACTGTCACTTTTTTTATTAAAATTTATTTCACTTAGAAATAATGACAAAATTAAAAATAAAATTAAACCGTTTAAGACATGAATATCAATCAATCTTGAATGGTCAAAATTAAAATACGAATGACCTGTCAACCATAGAGATGTAGTACCGTACGCAGGATGTAAAAAACTATTCCCCCAAATTACTTTCATTTCATCTGAATTAGTAATAGAACCATAATGATAATGCTCCAAATCATCTGAAAAATTACTTCCATAAATATTAGCTAACATTAATATTCCTACTAAAAAAATTATTTTCAAATTTACTTTTGCATTTCTAAAAAAAATTTTTTGGTTAAGAAATAGAAAAGCTAATGAAAAAAGGAAATTAATAATTATAACAATATCACTTAAAGGAACAAAAAAATTGATTAATGGAGAAATAATTAAAGTTAACAACAAACCTAGTAAACTTATTTCGTAAAAATTAAATTCAATTTTTGATTTTAATAATTTTTTCAAAAAAAATAAACCATTGGAGTAAATTATAAAAATGAATAAAAAACTGTGAAAAAAAACTGTACTCAATTTTTATTTCCAATTAAAATTAAATTTGACTTAAATAAAAGAAAGTGAATACTTTTAATTGAAAAATTACTATGATCTAATTTTTTCATAATTAAAATTAAATCGTTGTGAGAAAGAAGGTTCAAATTTTCCTCCTTTGATAAAATTTTAAAACCAAGTAATGACAAAAATATTCTATGAATTTTTTTTGGTAACCAATGTAAAAAAGGAATTTTTGTATGAAAATCAATTGGGTGAAATCTATTGGGTGTTATAATTATAAAATATTTTTTACTTAAATTTATAATATTTTCGCACATTTTTACTTGATTTTCAAAACTTCCAACATGTTCTATTGTTGCATTCGAAATTACTAAATCAGATTTAAATTCGTCTAAATCAGCCTCTAAAAAATTTTCAGTAATTGATTTTTGTAATTTTTTCCTAAAAAAATTTGAATCTATTTTTTGATCTGTGATAGATTTATACAATTCAAAATTTTTTAAATTTCTGACAATAAAATTACTTGAGGGATTTTCTGTATCTTCGGTAGTGCCAATATCTAATACATCTTTAAGATTTTTATCTTTTAGAAAATTATCAATAACTTTTAGAATTTCCTTTCTTTTTTTATGAGTAATTTTATCTATAAAAGATAAATGAAAGTTAGAATAAATTTTATTTTTTGAGGACATAATTTAATTCTTTAATTAAATAAATTATATTTAAAAATACATCTGATAGCACTAAAACCATCTTTCCAAGTAATTTTTTTTCCTTCATTATATTTTCTTCCAAAATATGAAATCCCAACCTCGTACAATCTTAAAGATCTTTTTGCAATTTTAGCTGTCACTTCTGGTTCAAAACCAAATCTATTCTCTTTGAGATCAATGTTTTTAATAATATCTGTTTTAAATGCTTTATATCCAACTTCCATATCGCTTAGGTTCAAATTAGTAAAAATATTTGAAAGTAAAGTTAAAATTTTATTTCCTACCGTATGCCAGAAATACAAAACTCTTTTTTTATCAGAACCAATAAACCTTGAACCATAAACTACATCTGCCACACCAAGTTTAAATGGCTCTAAAAGTTTTTCATAATCTTTTGGATCATACTCTAAATCTGCATCTTGAATAATTAACACTTCCCCTGTTGCTGCCTCTATTCCTTTTCTAATTGAATATCCTTTTCCATAATTATCATCATTTAAAATAAGTTTATGAATTTTATCTTTTAATTTTGTATCTATTATACTTCTGGAAGAATCTGTTGAATAATCGTCTACAATAATGATTTCTAAATTTAAATCTTTTAAATCTAAAATTTTATTTATAATTTTTTCTATCGTTTTTTCCTCATTATAACAGGGTATTAAAATACTTATTTTCATTACAATTTTTATTTTTTACACTAAAATCTTGTTTACATTAAATATTAATTTATTAATGAGTTGTATTAGCATTAATAAAAATGAAAACAATATTAATATCTGGTGGAGGTGGCTATCTTGGTACTCAACTGTCCCAATTTCTTTTAAAAAAACATAAAGTAATTATTTTTGATAAATTCTATTTTCCTTGGATTTTGAAAAATAAAAAAAAAATTAAAAATCACAATAATTTATCATTTATAAAAAAAAATATTTCTAGAGCTAAATTAAATGATTTTAAAGATGTGGATATAGTTTGTGATCTTAATGGTATATCAAATGATCCTTCTTCTGAATTAAATCCAAAACATACTTGGAAACTTAATTTTAATGATCGTGTAAATTTTGCAAAACTATCTAAAAAAGCAAAGATTAAAAGATATATATTTAATTCAACATGCTCAGTTTATGGATTCAGTAATAAAAAAGTATTTGAGAGTGGAGCTAAGAGACCAATAAGCACTTATGCTAAAGCTAATTTGAAAGCAGAGAGTTTTATTTACAAAATGAGAGACAAAAATTTTAAAGTTAACTCCTTAAGAAACTCAACATTATTTGGATTTTCCAATTCAATGAGGCTTGATTTAGTAATCAATATTTTTGTTTTAAATATTCTAAAAAAAAAAGAAATTACAATAGATGGAGATGGAAACCAATATAGACCATTTATTTCAGTAAATGATGTTTGTAAAATATATGATTTACTTATCGAAAATGATAAACTTCCATCGTTTATATCAAATATTGTTTCCTTTAATTCTAAAATTAAAGATATTGCTTTCAAAATATGTAAAATTTTGAAATCAAGTAAAAAGAATATAATATTTAAGAAAAGTTTTTCAGATAAAAGAAATTACAATGTTGGATCAAAAAATTTTAAGAAATTTTTTGGCCGAAAACTTAAATTTTCAAAATTCGAATTTGAAATAAAAAATCTAAGTAAAAATTTAAAAAAATATAAAATTAATTTTGATAAAAATACAATAAGAATGAAATTTTATAAAGACATCCTAAATTAACATGTATGAAAATACTTTCAATCTTGGATTTTTAACAAATTTTCTTTTTGGTTTCATATTTATTTTTGTAAGTATTTTATTTTCAATCAAAATTTCTAAAAATGTTGCTATCAAAAAAATATTTTTTTTTGAGGAATTTCAGCCATTAATAATTTTTTTTTTAATATTCTCTTTGTATACATTAATTTTTAATTTAACTACTTTAATTAATTATTCATTAATTTCTGAATTGTTTTTTTTAATATTTTTTTTAAAAATTATTTTTATATTTAAAAACTTAAGTGAGATTAAAAATATATTTAAATTTAATATAGATTTAGATGAAAAAATTATTTTTATAATTTTTTTTATTTTATTTTTGATATCTATTTTGCCATTATCTGATGCTGATAGTATATCTATCTATCAATACTTACCTACTGTAATTTTTAATAAAGGTTTAATAGATTTTAATTTACAACAAAATATTGAATTCACTTTATTATCAAATACTGAAATTATTCTTTTAATTTCATCAATTTTAAAATCGGATAACTTTGGTTCTCAACTAAATTTATTAACTTTATTTTTTTTCTTGATTTTAAGCTTAAAGAATCATAAAAATTTTTTTCTTATAGTTCTCTCATCTCCTCTAATTATTTATTTGATATCCACTCAAAAGTTACAATTATTTTTTGGAATATTATTTCTCTTACTATTTATTATAGTGAATAAAAATTTATTTTTCCAAAAAAAAAATTATCTAATATTTTTATTATTAATATTTTTTTATTCCTCTGGAAAACTTTCTTATATTTTGCTTACTATTCCTTTATTTATTTATTTTTTTTATAACCATATAAAAAATTGGAAGATCATAATTTTATATTCATTCTGTTCTTTTGTTATAATTTATGTTCCATTATTAATTTTAAAACAAATCTATTTTGGAAATATTTTAGCACCTTTTTTTGATAATATTTTAGGACAGAATTTAGACATTTATAAAGCTTTCACATATTCAATTCGAAGTTCAGAAGGTTGGTTAGATAATCCAAGAGACTTTTCACTTTATATAAGACCTTTTATCTCCTTTGATATATCAATATTATCAAGCTCCTTGGGTTTGGTTTTTTTGTTAATGCTTATTAATTTAAAATTACAAAAAGAGACAAAATTTATTCCAATTATTTTGATAATATTAATTCTTTTAACTGGTCAAATATTGCCGCGATATTACTTTGAGGCATTTCTTTTATTAGCTTTTTTTTACAAACCACAAAAATCTGTAATTAAATTATTTATCTATTCGCAAGTTTTAGTTATTTTTTTGATATCAATAATATATGTTTATTTTGGATATATTAAGTTTGATGCTATCAAAAATAAATCGAAATATATGAATCAATTTTCTTATTCTTTCTACAATGCGCAACAACATAAAAAAGATAATTTAGATGCAAATACTTTAGATTTTAGTTTGGATAGACATTCAATTTTTTTTAATAAAAATTTGTATTCTTTGAGATATTTAGATATTTTAAATAAATATAATAATCAAAATTTTCAAAATTTAACTAAATTTATCGTAAATAATTCTATTAAATATTTGATTATTAATTCTTATGAAGAGATTCCAAACTGCTTAATTACAGAAGAAATTAAAGAAACTTATAGAAAAAAAGCAGTGAGAAACTTTTTACTAAAACCCAAAAAAAATCAGTACAAAATTATCGAAATTAAGGATAATAAGTGTAATTAATAATTTTGAAAAGGAGATATTAAAAAATGTGCGATTATAAAAAAGAATATTTAAATGCTGATCTGGTAGATCTAAAAGATAAATTTGGTGATAATAGAGGTTTTATACAACCACTCTGTGACTTAAACATGAAAAGTGCCTCTCTGATTTATACAAAACCTAATCAATGGAGAGCTAATCACTATCACAAAAAAGATTGGCATTTTATTTATGTTATCAAAGGTGAATTTGAATATTATTTTAAAAAAACTAATGTTGATGAAAAAATAAATAAAAAGATAGTAACAGAAGGTCAATTACTTTTTACTGGACCGATGATAGATCATGCGATGCTTTATACTAAAGAAACTGAAATTCTTGTTGTGAGTAAAAATCCAAGAGATCAAAAGACTTATGAAGAAGACACAGTTAGAATAGATTTTATGGATGATTCTAAAAGGTTTTAATTTTGAGAAAGAATTATGTAGTCAAAAAAAAATGTGTTCTTTGTCAAAGTAATAAACTCAAAAAAGTCTTAGATTTTAAAAAAACACCCCTTGCTAATTCCTATGTAAAATCACCAAGATCTAAAGAAAATTTTTATCCATTGATTTGTCTACTTTGTTCTAATTGTAAACATCTTCAATTACAACATCTCATAAAACCAGAAGTCATGTTTGAAGATTACATGTATGTAAGTGGTACGTCACCTGTATTAGTTCAACATTTCAAAAATTATTTTAAAAAGATAAAAAAAACTTTTAAACTTGATAAATCAAAAGATAAAATTTTAGATATAGCATGTAATGATGGAACATTTTTAAATTTTTTTGTTAAAGATAAATTTAAAAATGTTGTTGGAATAGAACCAGCAAAAAATTTAAGGTACTTAAATGAATTAAAAAAAATTGATATCAATACTACTTTTTTTAATCATAAAAATAGTTTTTTTTTCAAAAAAAAATATAAAGAATTCAAAATCATTACTGCTAATAATGTTTTTGCCCATGTTCCAAATTTAAAGGATTTTGCTTTAGGTGTTAAAAATATTTTGTCAAATGATGGGGTTTTTATATTTGAAGTTTCGTACTTAAAAGATGTAATTAAAAAACTCACATTTGATACAATTTACCATGAACATATGTCTTATCACGCACTAAAACCTCTTATAAATTTTTTTAGATCAATCGATTTAGAGGTAATAGATTTTGATCTTATCGAAGCCCAAGGTGGATCCATTAGAGTATACGTTGGACATCAAGGAATGAAAGTAAAGAAAAATAAAATAAATAAACAAATAAATATTGAGAAAAAATTTGGATTGTTTTCCAATCAAACATTTTTCAATTATTTTAAAAGAATAAATATTCAAAAAAATAAAATACAAAAAATAATTAGCAAAAATATTACAAAAGATAAAATTTTTATTGGATATGGGGCACCTGCGAAAGTTACAACTTTTTGTCATGTTTTTGAAATTGGCCGAGATAAAATTAAATATATTGTAGATGACAATGATTTAAAACAAGGAAAATTTACTCCTGGTAAAAATATAAAGATTATCAAATTTAAAGAACTTAAAGATATAAATTTTGACTTTATAATAATCTTAGCTTGGAACTTCTCAGAAGCAATAATAAAAAAATTAAAAAAAAATATTAAAAATAGAAAATATAAAATTATTGTTCCATTTCCAATTCTAAAAATAATTTAATTAAAACGATCAAGAATTATTCTTTTAAAAGCGTGTATTCCAACATCCCACGTACATTTTTTTCCGTCCTCATATGTTCTTGATTTGTAATACACTGAACATTGTCCAATATTTTTAGTTTTTTTTATTGCCTGACATATAATACTAAAATCATATTCAAATTGATCAGCTCTTCCATCAATATTTTTCCATAGATCTGATGTAAATAATCGATAGCAACATGCGCAATCTTTAATTGAAGTTCTATAAAGAATATTCATCAAAAGTGTAAGTGTATTTACTGCAAGTTCCCTAAAAAAAAAATAAGGATGTTTAATTGTTGTTTTCATAATTCTATGTCCAATAACGAAATCTTTTTTTTCATCTTCAGCGATTTTTAATAATTTATTTATATCTTCAGGGTCATACTCAAGGTCAGCATCTTGAATTATAACATAATCACCTGTTACAAATTCTTTTGCAATTTTTTGTGAATCTCCTTTACCCTTGTTTTCTTTTTTGTAATAAGTTTTAATAAACTTAAAGTCACTCTCATATTTTTCAATAATTTTAGCTGATCCATCTGTAGAATTATCATCAATTATAATTATTTCTTTCTCAATATTATTATAAAGATTTAAATCTACTAATTTCTTTATAATTATTTCTAGTGTGTTAATTTCATTATAAACAGGAACAATAATAGATAACTTTTTCATAAATGAATTATCATCTTATAATAGGTTACGGGAAATGGTCAAAAAAAAACTTAAAGTACCTCAAAAATAAAAAAATTTTTGATAAGATAATTATAAAAAATAGAAAAAAATACTTCTTTTTTGATAAAAAAAAACCAATTCAAAATTTATTTAAAAACGAAATTTTAAAGAAAATTAAATCTGTTCATATTTGTACCCCTATTAATAATCACTTTAATCATTTAAAAAAATATAGTCATTTTGAAAAAACTATTGTTGAGAAACCTTTTTTAAAAAAAATAAGTGAATTAAATAAAATAAAAAAGATTTATAAAAATAGATTTTTTTGGGTAAATTATATTGATACATTTAGCCCATTAATAGATAAGATTAAAAAATCGTTAAAGAAAAGAAATATTAATCAAATAAATCTTAATTATTCAAAAATAAATAAATATTATAAATATAAGAATGAATTTGCACTTGAATGGTTGGATCATCCTCTTTCATTAATATTATTCTTTTTCAAAAAATTTCCTAAAATGAATATTGAAAAATGTATAATCCGAAAAAAAAGCAATTCTTATAATCAACAAATTATAATTAACTATTCTTTTAGAGAATATAAAGTAAATATCAATTTAAATTGCTCCTCAAAAGTTCAAAGAAATTTTCAGATAATAAGAGAAAAAAATATTGAAACTTTTCATTTTTATAAGAACTCAATTTTTTTAAATAAAAAGAAAACTTTTAAATCTAAAAAAAATAGTTTTGATATTTTTTATAACTTACTTCAAAAAAAAAGGAGAAATGCTGCTCAAAATTTTGATTTTCATAAAAAAATAATTCAAGAAAGAAATAGGATTCTAAGTAGATTATAATATAATCTAACAATTCACTTATTTTAAAGCCTTAAACAAATATCTTTTGTCTAGTTTGCAATCTTTATAACCTCTTTTAACAATATCTAAATAACGTTCTGTTGGATATTTAAATAAAGTTTTTCTTACCATTGTATACGTCATTACTTTTTTTCCATAATAATAGAAATAATATTTTGTATATAAAGTTGGATAATCTTCATAAATATCTAGTTTTTTTTCATCACTTTTTGATATTTCAAATAATCCACCTGGAACAATAGAATTTTTTTTTCTTTCTATATCAGCCGCTCTATATTTGCTTCTAAAAGTTAATCTAAAATCTTTTAAGTTTATTTTTTTAATAAAGATACTGTCTTTACATCTACGCTTCATCTGAAAATGGTTTAGATTACTACCGTAAGCAAAGTAAAGCATTTATCTATCTACAACTTCTATTTTTTTTTCATTAACAAATTCTAGAATTTGAGAATTGCAATCATCAATACTAGATTGATTTTCAGAACGCAAAACTATTGAAACTCCAAGCTTGCCAGCATGAAAGAAAGGGTAACTTCCAATTTCAACATCTTTATTTTTGTCTTGTACTTTTTTTAAAGAATTAGCAATTTCACTTTCAACTGTTCTTAAGCTAATTGTATTACTTAAAACAGGCTGTCCACCAATTATTCTATTCTTTAACCCCCCTAACATCGATTTTAAAATTGAAGGAACACCTGGTAAACAAAAAACATTTTCAATACTAAAACCTGGTGCTCCACTTGTTGGATTCAAAATTAGTTGAGCATCCTTAGGCATCCATACCATTTTTTGTCTTCCCTCATTAAACTCTCCTGGTTTGTAATATGATTCTAGTATCTTAAATGCTTCTTTATGAATCTCATATTTTTTATCAAAAGCTTTTGCAACTGATTGTGCTGTAATGTCATCATGGGTAGGTCCGATTCCACCTGTGGTAAAAACATAGTCATACTTTTTTCTTAATAGATTTAAACTATCAATAATTATTTTTTCATCATCAGGAACCACTCTTACTTCAACTAGTTTGACACCAATAGAGTTTAACCAATTAGCTAAAGTGCCGGTATTTGTATCTTGGGTTCTACCTGAGAGAATTTCATTTCCAATAATTAATATAGCGGCATTTACTTTTGTGTTCTTTGTCATTTTTATATGTATAATTTGAATATGGAATTTACCAAGTCTTTAATAAAAGGCAAATTAATCAAAAGATATAAACGTTTTTTTGCTGATGTTAAAATAAATAAAGAAATTGTCACAGCTCATTGTCCAAACACTGGTTCAATGAAAGGTCTTTTAGATAAAGATAATGATGTTTATCTTCTTAAAAATGACGATCCTAAAAGAAAATTAAAGTATGGATTAGAGATAATTAAAGCTCGAAAAAACCTTGTTGGTGTAAATACTCACATGGCTAATAAGATTGTTAATCATGGTTTAAAAAATAATCTAATTCATGAGTTAAAAGACAATGAGAAAATTAAAGCTGAAGTTTTTTTCAATAAAGAAACAAGATTTGACTTCTTGTTAGAAAAAAAGAGACAAAAAAGCTTTGTAGAAGTAAAAAATGTAACACTTTTTAGGGATAAAAAAACTGCTGAATTTCCAGATGCAATTACCTCTCGAGGTTCAAAACATTTACTTACCCTTATTGATGCCATAAAAAAAGGATATAGAACCTACTTAATATTTTTAGTTCAAATACAAAATATGAAGTACTTTAAAATAGCTAAAGATATTGATAATGAATATTATGAAAATTATCTTAAGGCAAAAAAAGCAGGTGTAAATTTTTTAGCTTACAGATGTAAAATAAGTTCAAAAGAAATATTTATTGATAAAAAAATTAAAATTATAAATGAGTAATTATTCAGAAAAATTTGAAAAAATGAGAATCGCAGGAAAACTTGCCGCTCAGACATTAGATATGTTAACTGACAATATTAAAGAAGGAATTTCTACCGCATATATAGATAAACTTGGATACGAATTTATTCGTGATAACGGAGGATATTCTGCTCCATTGTACTATAGGGGTTTTAAAAAATCTTTGTGTACATCTTTAAATCACGTCGTTTGTCACGGTGTACCCTCTGAAGATAGAATTTTAGAAGAAGGAGATGCAGTAAATGTAGATGTGACTGCAATTGTTAATGAACATTACGGCGATACAAGTAGAATGTTTTGTATTGGAGAGACTTCTGTAAAACTTAATAATCTTATTAACACTACTTATGAATCAATGATGAAAGCAATCAAGATTTTAAAACCAGGTATAAAGCTTGGAGATATTGGTCATGAAATTCAATCTTATGTTGAAGAGAAAGGATTTTCTGTTGTGAAAGACTTTTGTGGTCATGGTATAAGTACAACATTCCATGAGCCACCAAATATATTACATTACGGAAATAAAAATACTGGAAAAGAAATCACTCCAGGTATGACTTTTACAATTGAACCAATGATCAATGCCGGAAAATATGATGTTAAAATGCTTAATGATGGCTGGACTGCAGTTACAAAAGATAAATCTTTATCAGCACAATTTGAGCATACAATAGGAATTACAGAAAATGGTTATGAAATCTTTACAGAATCTGCTAAAGGTTATTCAAAGCCTCCATACTTATAATTAATGATTAAAAGATACTCGAGAAAAGAACTCACTGATATTTGGTCAGAGGACAATAAATATAAAATTTGGCTTGATGTTGAAATAGCTGCAGCACAAGCAATGGAAAAACTTGGACAAATACCAAAGGGTGTATCTTCAATTGTCAGAAAAAAAGCAAAAATAAATGTAAAAAGAATTCATCAAATTGAAAGCCAAGTAAAACATGATGTAATTGCTTTTTTAACTTCTGTAACTGAAAGAGCTGGGATTAAAGCAAGATACCTACATCAAGGAATGACATCATCTGATGTACTAGATACAAGTTTGAACATTCAATTAGTTCAATCTGGAAAAATTCTTGTAAAAGATTTAGATCAAATACTTAAAGTTTTAAAAAGGCAAGCAAGAAAATATAAGTTTACACCTTGCATGGGTAGAAGTCATGGTATTCATGCAGAACCTATTACTTTTGGTTTAAAGCTTGCTTCTTTTTACGAAGAATTTAAAAGAAATAGAAAAAGATTAGTTGATGCAATTGATGAAGTTTCAACCTGTGCCATCTCGGGTGCTGTAGGAACTTTCGCAAATATCAATCCCAATGTAGAAAAACATGTTGCCAAAAAACTAGGTTTAAAAGTTGAACCTATATCAACACAAGTAATTCCAAGAGATCGTCATGCATTTTATTTTTCAGTTTTAGGAATTATCGCTGGATCAATAGAAAGAGTTGCTACTGAAATTAGACATTTGCAAAGAACAGAAGTTTATGAACTTCAAGAGTACTTTTCAAAAAATCAAAAAGGTTCATCAGCAATGCCTCATAAAAAAAATCCTATTCTAAGCGAAAATCTTACTGGTCTTGCTAGAATGGTCAGAAGTGCGGTAACCCCTGCCCTAGAAAATATTGCCTTATGGCATGAGAGAGACATTTCGCATTCAAGTGTAGAGAGAAATATAGGACCAGATGCTAATATAACTCTCGATTTTGCACTGGTTCGATTAGCTAACATACTCGATAATATGATTGTTTATCCAAAAAAAATGTTAGAAAATTTAAATTTAACTAAAGGACTTATTTTTTCACAAGAACTAATGCTAGAGCTTACTAAGACAGGTTTAAGTAGAGAAAAATCTTACAAAATGGTTCAAACTTATGCAAAAAAATGTTTTGCAGAAAACTTAAATTTATTTGAAGTTATCCAATCTGATAAATATATAATGAGTAAAATAACACCAAAAAAATTAAGAACTATTTTTAGTTATTCTAAACATTTCAAAAGTGTAAATTTAATTTTTAGAAGAGTGTTTAAATAATGAAAAAAGGAAAAAAATTATACGAAGGAAAAGCTAAGATTATTTATGCTACTCAAGATAAAAGTTTAGTAATTCAATACTTTAAGGATGATGCAACTGCATTTAATAATCAAAAGAAAAGTACAATCGAGGGAAAAGGAGTTTTAAATAATAGAATTTCAGAACATATTCTTTCTAATCTATCTCAAATCGGTATTGAAAATCATTTAGTCAAACGACTTAATATGAGAGAACAAGTTATCAAGCTTGTAGAAATAATTCCAATAGAGTTCATAACAAGAAATGTTGCTACAGGATCAATTACTAAAAGATTGGGTATTGAAGATGGAACAGTTCTAAAGGAACCATTAATTGAATATTGTTTGAAAGATGATGCTTTAGGAGATCCATTAATTGCTGAAGAACATATCTATGCTTTTGATTGGGCCAATAAAAAAGAAATAGAAAAAATTAAAAAGATGATTTTAAGAATAAATGACTTCATGGTTGGCATGTTTAGAGGTATCGGAATTAAGCTAATTGATTTTAAATTAGAATTTGGAAGAATTAAGATTAATGGAAAAAATGAAATTATTTTAGCTGATGAAATTAGTCCTGATACTTGTAGATTATGGGACTCTGTTACTGATAAGAAGCTAGACAAAGATAGATTTAGAAAAGATTTGGGTGATTTAATTCCAGCCTATACAGAGGTTGCAAAAAGATTAGGTATACTTCATGAACAATCAAATGTATCTGCGGTAAATATTACAAAATTATCTTCTGTAAAAAAGAAAAGAAAATGAAAATATCTGCGATAATCACACTTAAAAAAGATGTTTTAGATCCTCAAGGTAAAGTTATCCAACAAGCATTAGATGGTATGGGATACAAGAATGTTGATGAGGTAAGACAAGGAAAATATTTTGAAATTGAAGTGAAAGAAAATGATCCAAAAAAAGCAAAAGAAATTGTAGAAGATATGTGCAAAAAACTTTTAACCAACCTTGTTATAGAAAATTTTAAAATTATTGAAACACAATAATTAATGAAATCAGCAGTAATTACTTTTCCAGGTTCAAATTGTGATAGAGATATGGATATTGCTTTAAAAAAATTTGGTTTTAAGAATGAGATGGTTTGGCATGATGATAATGAATTACCTAAAAGTGATTTGATTGTTTTGCCTGGAGGATTTTCATATGGTGACTATTTAAGATGTGGAAGTATGGCATCTAAATCAAAAATTATGAATTCAGTTATTGAGTTTGCTAATTCTGGAGGATTAGTTATGGGAATTTGTAATGGTTTTCAAATTCTAGTAGAAACTGGATTGTTACCAGGTGTTTTGCTTAGAAATAAATATTTAGAATTTATATGTAAAAATATATTTGTAAAAGTTGAAAATAATAATAACCCCTATTTTAAAAATCTTAATAAGAATATTTTAGAGCTACATATTGCACACAACGAGGGTAATTATTTCTGTACAGCTGAACAATTAAAAGAAATCGAAGATAACAATCAAATAGCAATCTATTATTCTGATAAAGATGGAAAAACTGATGAAGAATTTAATCCAAATGGGTCTATGAAGAATATCGCTGGAATTTTCAATAAAAATAAGAATGTTTTAGGTATGATGCCACATCCTGAAAGAATGATTGATGAAAGTTTGTCAGGAGAAGATGGTTCTCTATTTTTCAAAAATTTAATTAATAATATTAAATGATAGAAGTAAACGAAAAAATAGCTATAGAACATGGTTTAAAAAAAGATGAGTATAAAAAAATTTGTGATTTATTAAAAAGAACTCCTAACATAACTGAACTTGGGATATTTTCAGCTATGTGGAATGAACATTGTTCATATAAATCATCGAGACTTCACCTAAAAAAACTACCCACAAAAGGAAAAAAAGTTATTCAAGGTCCTGGAGAAAACGCTGGTGTTATAGATATAGAAGATGGCGATGCAATAGTATTTAAAATTGAAAGTCATAATCATCCATCTTTTATTGAACCCTATCAAGGAGCTGCAACTGGCGTAGGTGGAATAATGAGAGATGTTTTTACAATGGGGGCAAGACCTATTGCAAACTTGAATTCAATTCATTTTGGCTCACCCCAGCATAAAAAAACAAAAAATCTTTTAAGGGGTGTTGTTCATGGAATTGGTGGTTATGGAAATTGTATTGGAGTACCTACAATTGCTGGTCAAACATCTTTTGATAGCTCTTACAATGGCAATATTCTAGTAAATGCAATGACTCTAGGTTTGGTAAAAAAAAATAAAATTTTTTATTCCAAAGCAGCAGGTATAGATAAACCAGTAATTTATGTTGGATCAAAGACTGGACGAGATGGAATTCATGGTGCGAGCATGGCTTCAGCAAGTTTTGATGAAAAAATAGAGGAAAAAAAACCCACAGTTCAAGTTGGAGATCCTTTTACAGAAAAACTTCTTTTAGAGGCGTGTTTGGAATTAATGGCTGGTGACTCAATTATTGCAATTCAAGATATGGGTGCAGCTGGCCTCACATCATCTAGCATTGAGATGGCATCAAAAGGAAATCTAGGAATCGAATTAAATTTAAACAAAGTGCCTTGTAGAGAAGGTAAAATGACACCTTATGAAATTATGCTCTCTGAAAGTCAAGAAAGGATGCTTATTGTTCTCGAAAATGGAAAAGAAGAATTAGCAAAAAAAATATTTGATAAATGGAATTTGGACTTTGCAGTCATTGGAAAAACCACAAATACTAAAAATATAGAATTATTTTTTGACAATCAACAAGTAGCAAAAATACCAGTCAATACTCTTGTTGAGAATTCACCAATGTATGATCGAAAATGGAAGAAAGCTAAACTTCCAAAAAAAAATAAAATTAAAAAAGAAATTTTTAATAAATTAAAAATTAAAGATATTCTAAGTAAAATTTTATCTAATCCAAATGTTTGTAGCAAAGAGTGGATTTGGCAACAATATGATCATACTGTAATGGGTGATACAATTCAAAAACCTGGTGGTAATTCTGGAGTAGTAAGAGTTCATGAGACTGATAAAGCTGTAGCGGCTACAGTTGATTCTTCAGCTGTTTATTGCTGGGCACATCCACTTACCGGAGGAAAACAAGTTGTTTGTGAAAGTTGGAGAAATCTTATTTCTGTTGGTGCAACTCCAATAGCAATTACGAATTGCCTTAATTTTGGAAGTCCGGAGAATGAAGATAACATGGGTGAATTTGTTGAATGTGTTCAAGGTATAGGAGAGGCATCTAAATTTTTAGAATTTCCAGTTGTTTCAGGAAATGTTTCTTTTTACAATCAAACAAAAGAAGTTGGAATTAAACCCACTCCCGCAATTGGTGGTGTAGGCCTTATCAAAAACTATAAACAAATGATAACTATGGATTTTAAAGAAATTAATAATCTAGTTTTAATAATAGGTAAAACTGAAGGTCATATGGATCAAAGTTTATTTGCAAGAACTATTTTAGATGAAAAAAATGGACCTCCGCCTGAAATAAATCTTTTCAACGAAAAAAATAACGGTGAAACATTACTACAATTGATAAAAAATGATTTTATAAAAAGTGCTCACGATGTTTCTTTAGGAGGAATTATTACAGCTATAAGCAAAATGTGTATTAAAGGTAATAAGGGCTTTGAGTTTGAAAAACTGAATATCTTTATGAATGAAATTGAATATCTATTCTCAGAAGATCAGGGAAGGTATATAATTGAAATTAATCCTTCTGATTTACAAAAAGTTAGTAAAATTTTGGAGAAGAATTCTGTTCATTTTGATGAATTAGGTAAAATTATTGATAAATATTTGATAATTAACCAAAAGACAAAAGTTACAATTGACGAATTAAAATCGTATAATACAAGTTGGTTAAAAGAATATATGAATTAACTATGGCAATGAATCTAAAAGAAATTGAAAAATATATAAAGGAAGCATTTCCAGATGCATTAATTGAAATCCAAGATCTTGCAGGTGATGGTAATCATTATTCTGCAACAGTAACTTCATCACAATTTTCAGGTAAATCTAAAATTGAACAACACAAAATGGTTTATAACTCTCTTAAAGGTAAAATGGGAAATGAATTACATGCTCTAGCAATTAAAACAAAGGAACAATAATGGATGATCAAACAAAAAATTCGATTCAAAATTATATAGATAACAATGATGTCTGTTTATTCATGAAAGGTACACCAGACGCACCACAATGTGGTTTCTCAATGGCTGTCTCAAATATGCTAAAGATTTTAGAGGTAAATTTTAAAGGAATTAATGTATTGGAAGACCAATCTATGAGAGAAGGAATAAAAGTTTTTAGCGACTGGCCTACTATTCCACAACTTTATGTAAAAAAAGAATTTATTGGTGGATGTGATATCGTCAAAGAAATGTATGAGAATGGAGAATTAAAAAAAGTATTTGATGATAAAGGTGTTAATTACAAAAAATAATTTTATCTAGAATAATATTCAATTACTAAATTTGGCTCCATAACGATTGGATATGGCACTTCTTCAAATTTTGGCACTCTAACAAATTTAAACTTTTTATTTTTTTCATCCATCTGAATATACTCAGGTGTTTCTCTTTCTTTATTTGCTAGAGCTATATCAATAATTGCTAATTGTTTTGATTTATCTCTAATTTCAATTGTATCTTCCTCTCTTACTGAATAACTTGAAATATTAACTTTTTTTCCATTCACTTTAACATGGCCGTGATTAATTAATTGTCTTGCAGAAAATATAGTGGTTGCGAATTTTGCTCTATAAATAACCGCATCTAATCTTCTTTCCAATAAACCAATTAAATTTTCACTAGTATCTCCTTTAAGCATACTTGCTTTTTTATAAATATTTCTAAATTGTCTCTCATTTATATTACCATAATAAGCTTTTAATTTTTGTTTAGCTTGTAATTGAATTCCATAATCTGAAGGTTTTGAAGTTTTAGTCTGACCATGCTGACCAGGACCATATGCTCTAGTATTAAATGGACTCTTTGGTCTGCCCCAAAGGTTTACTTTTAATCTTCTGTCTACTTTATGTTTAGAGTTTAATCTTTTTGTCATTTAATAGAGGGTCTTATAAACTTACTCATTATTTTGTCAATCAACGTTTTTTACCTAAACTTGCAAATACTCCTGATAATATACGTGTTTCTTTGTCAGATAAGTCCATTTTGTAAAAAATATTTCTTAAGTTCTCAAGCATTTTGGGTCTCTTTTCTTTAGGCCTAAAAAAATTAATTTCATCTAAATTTTTAATACAAAGACTTAACATCGATTGTATTTCTTTTTTGCTTGCTGATTTAACTTTTTTCGATTTTTTAAATGGAGTACTTTTTAGTTTAATGATGCTAGCAACGTATTGCGCTATTATTATAAGACTATGAGATAAGTTAAGAGACTTAAAATCAGGATTGGTAGGTATTTGTAAAGTATAATTTGCGTAACTAATTTCATTATTTGATAAACCTGATGCTTCTGAACCAAATAAAAAACCAACATTTTTATTAAAATTTATCTTTTTTAAATCCTCCAAATTGATGTGTTTTATATTTTTGTTTCTAAATCTTGCAGATGTAGCAATGACAATGTCAATTTTACTTAGAGCTTTATCCAGATTGTTATATTTTTTGCTTTGTTTAATAATGTCTTTTGCCCCGACAGATGTAGCTAAAATCTTATCGTTGGGGTAAATAGGTTTTGGATTCACTAATATTAATTTCTTAAAATTAAAGTTTTTAATAGCTCTAGCACATGCACCAATATTTTCTGATAATTGAGGTTTGTGAAGAATAAAAGAGATGCTGTTTCTACTCATTTACTTACTTGCAGGTGCATTATCTTTAAATAGTTTATAATCTAAACTATCAATTAATGCTTTGAATGAAGCATCAATAATGTTTGTAGATACACCAATAGTAAACCAATTCTTCCCCTTTGAATCTGTGCTTTCAATAGATACTCTTGTAACAGCTTCGGTTCCTGTGTTTAAAATTCTAACTTTATAATCAACTAGCTTTAAATCTTTTAAATATTTTGAATATTTAGCTAATCGATCTACGTTTTGTCTAATAGCATTGTCTAAAGCATTTACAGGTCCATTACCCTCTCCTTCACACATAATTTTTTCTCCATCAACTTCTAATTGAGCTTTTGCAGATGAAACTATTTCTCCATATTTATTTTTTTTAACAGAAACGTCGTATTCATTAATTGAAATATATCGTGGTATTTCTCCAATAATTCTTCTAGCTAACAATTCAAATGATGCATCAGCACCATCATAGCTATAACCGATAAATTCTCTATCTTTCACTTCATCTAATAATTTTTTAATTTTAGGATCGTTTTCCTCAATTTCAATTTTGATACTTTTTAATCTTGAAATGATATTGGATTTTCCAGATTGGTCTGACACAACAATATTTCTCGTATTACCAACTTCCTCTGGATTAATGTGTTCATAAGTTTTGGGATCTTTTTGTACAGCAGATACATGTAATCCTCCTTTATGTGAAAATGCTGCAGCACCAACATATGGTAAATGTTGATTAGGTTTTCTATTTAAAATTTCGTCTAATAATCTTGAACATTCAGTAAGATTTTTTATATTTTTCGATTTTATGCCAATTTCAAATTGAGATGAAAAATCTTTTTTTAAAAAAAATGTTGGTATTAATGACATTAAATTTGCATTTCCACATCTTTCTCCTAATCCATTTATTGTCCCTTGAATTTGTCGAACTCCAGATAATACTGCTGCTAAAGAGTTAGCAACGGCATTCCCTGTATCGTTATGTGCATGAATTCCTAAATTTTTTCCTGGAACTACTTTTGTAACTTCACTCACTATTTGTGTAACTTCATGTGGAAGTGTTCCTCCATTTGTATCACAAAGAACAATCCATCTAGCACCCTGATCATAAGCAGCTTTGATACATGAAATAGCATACTTCGAATTTGCTTTATAACCATCAAAAAAATGTTCTGCATCAAACATAAATTCTTTTTTTGCTTTTATAAAATGTTTAGCACTCTCAGAAATATTATCTAAATTTTCTTCATTCGTTATTCCTAAAGCTATATCAACATGAAAATCCCATGACTTACCTACCAAACATACGGCTGAAGTATTTGAGTTCATGATTGCTGACAAGCCAGTATCATTTTCTGCGCTTCTTCCAGATCTCTTCGTCATTCCAAATGATGTTAGCTTTGAATTTTTAAAATTATGTTTTTTTTGAAAAAACTCTGTATCAGTTGGATTAGCACCAGGCCAACCACCTTCAATATAATCGACTCCAAGATTATCAAGCGCAGACGCAATTTTTTCTTTATCCTCAATGGAAAAATCTACTCCTTGTGTTTGAGCACCATCTCTTAAAGTTGTATCAAAAATATATAATCTCTCTTTACTCATTTAAATTTCCACAGTGTTTTACCATCTTTGTCTTCTATTAAAACACCTTTATCTAAAAGTTCATCTCTAATTCTATCAGCTTCCTTATAATCTTTATCAGCTCTAGCTTTATTTCTTAAATCTATCTTATTATTTATCTCAGACTCACTTATTGTAGCTTTATCTTGTTTATACTTTTCCCATTGATCTTTATCTTCATTAAAAAGACCAATAAATTTACATGCGGAAATGAATAACTCTTTATTATTACCTTTGTTAGCTTGATCAAAAAGTTGATGTAAATTTGCTATATAGCCTGGAGTATTTAAATCATCATATAAAGGTTTTAAAATCTCTTCTGTCACTTGAACAGGATTTATTTCAGATGAATAAACCCGATACCACTTATCTAAAGTATTCTGACAATCATTAATTAATTTATCATTCCAATCTAGTGGCTGTTTATAATGTGCGCTCATTAAAGCCAGTCTAATAACTTGTCCACTTAACTTGTTCCTGAAATCTTTTATTTTTAATATATTTCCCTGAGACTTTGCCATTTTCTCATTGGACATTGTGATAAAAGCATTATGAACCCAATATTTTGCAAAAGATTTTGAATTATTAGCACATCTAGATTGAGCTATTTCGTTCTCATGATGAGGAAATAATAAATCTATACCTCCACCATGTATATCAAACTCGTTTCCTAAAAATTTTTTTGACATTGAGGAACATTCTAAATGCCATCCTGGTCTTCCTTTTCCCCAAGGTGAGTCCCATGAAGGTTCGTCTTTATTTGATGGTTTCCATAATACAAAATCCTCTGAATTTTTTTTGTTTTCACTTACTTCTACTCTAGATCCTGCTATTAAATCTTCTAACTTTTTGTTAGATAATTTACCATAATCAGAAAATTTTTTTACTTCAAAATAAACATGATTATTATTTTCATAAGCAAAACCTTTTTTTATTAAATCATTAATCATCTCAATCATTAAATCAATATGCTCAGTTGCTTTTGGCTGATGAGTGGGATCTTCACAATTCAAAAAATTACAATCTTCAAAAAAACTAGATGTTACCTTTTCAGTCAACTCTTTTGTGGATATTTTTTGTTCTTGTGATGCCTTGATTATCTTATCATCAATATCCGTAATATTTCTAACGTAAGTTACTTTCGAAAAGTTATTTTTAAGTATTTTAAAAAGAATATCAAAAATTACTAATGGTCTGGCATTGCCAATATGTGGGTCATCATAAACAGTTGGCCCACAAACATACATTCCAATATTTTTGCTTTCATTCGGAACAAATTGTTCTTTTTTATTGGTTAAATTATTTGTTAAAAAAATATCCATATAAATTGATTAAGAAATATACCTTATTTAGTGATTTGTTAATCTAATTGATTAACTAGGAATTTTGCATACTGGAATTGGCACCATTTTATGCAAATTTTGTTTTCTTATTTTTTCGTATTCTGCTTTATGAGGTGAGTCGGGATTAACCATGGCATCTTCTAAATCTTCATATTTAAAACCTAGTTGACCTTCGTCAGTTCTACCATCGTCCCAAAGACCATCGGTTGGAGGAGCATCAATTATTTCTTTTAAAATTCCTAATTCTTTTCCGAGCTCCCAAACTTCAGTTTTGTTACAATCTGCAATAGGTGAAATGTCTACTCCACCATCACCATATTTTGTATAAAAACCAACACCAAAATCTTCAACCTTATTGCCAGTTCCAACTACTATTCCTTTATTAGCAGCTGCAACTTGATACACTGTCGCCATTCTTAGTCTTGCTCTAGAATTTGCAAATCCATGCTCATTATCAAATTTATTGAGTGTAGAAGAAAAAGAATCAAATAATTTATCTAAACTTAATGTATGAGCCTCAACATTTTGAAATTTTTCAACTAACCATTTTTGATGTTTCAAACTTAAATCATGTTGATTTTCTTTTTGTTTAATTGGCATTGATAGGACAATTGTTTTCAAACCTGTCATTGCGCTCAATGTGCTTGTTACTGAAGAGTCAATTCCTCCAGATATTCCTATCACTAATGACTGTGCCCTATTCGGCATATGATCAACATAAGATTTGATCCAGTTGGATATATACTTTACTTTTTCAGAAGGACTCATACTTAATATTTAATAACCTTGTGTGTTAAAGCAATGGCCTAAGATGCCGCTTGAATAGCATTTTTAGAATAGCTGCTATTCTTTTTTATCTCATCTGATATTAAAAATGCCATTTCCAAAGCTTGATCTGAATTTAAACGAGGGTCGCAATGAGTATGGTATCTACTTGACAAATCTGCATCAGATATTTTTCTAGCTCCACCAGTACATTCAGTCACATCTTGACCAGTCATTTCAACATGTAAACCACCAGCATATGTGCCCTCAGCTTGATGAACTGCAAAAACATTTTTAACTTCACTGACAACATCATTGAAAGGCCTTGTTTTAAAACCAGTTGTTGATTTAATTGTATTTCCATGCATTGGATCACATGACCAGATAACATTTTGACCTGCTTTTTTAATTCCTCTTATGAGCTTTGGTAAAAATTTTTCTACATTTTTATGACCAAATCTTGAAATCAAAGTTATTTTACCCTTTTCATTTTTAGGATTTAAAACTTCACAAATTTTAGCAATCTCATCAGGTTTTGATGTTGGACCACATTTAATTCCAATTGGATTTTCAATTCCTTTACAAAATTCTACATGCCCACCATCTAACTGTCTTGTTCTATCTCCAATCCAAACAAAATGTGCAGATGTATCGTGATGTTCCCCAGTAGTAGAGTCAACTCTTGTCATACTTTCTTCAAAAGGTAAATGTAAAGCCTCATGTGAAGTCCAAAAATTTACAGTGTATAATCTGTTATTGAAATCTGAAGTTATTCCACAAGCTTCCATAAATGCTAAAGCATCAGCTATTTTATCCTCTAACTCTTTAAACTTTTTAGCTTGAGGACTTTTCTTTATATAATCTAAATTCCACAAATGAACTTTATTTAAGTCTGCAAAACCACCTTTAGAAAAAGCTCTTAAAATATTTAAAGTTGAAGCTGATTGTGAGTAAGCTCTAAATAATCTTTTTGGATCAGGTATTCTTGCTTTTTCTGTAAAATCTATTCCATTAATATTGTCTCCCAAATAACTTGGTAGTTCTTTATCACCTTGTATCTCAGTAGGTGCACTTCTAGGTTTTGAAAATTGCCCAGCTATTCTTCCTATTTTTACTACTGGTAAAGATGCTGAGTAAGTCAGGACTAAAGACATCTGCAATATAACTTTAAAAGTATCTCTTATTTTGTCAGGATGAAATTCGGCAAAACTTTCTGCACAATCTCCTCCTTGTAATAAAAATGCTTTTCCGTCAACTACATCTGAAAGTTGTTGTTTCAAATGTCTAGTCTCTCCAGCAAATACAAGTGGTGGGAAAGTTTTAATTTTGTTTAAAACTTGATCCAACTCTTTTTTATCTGGATACTCCGGGACGTGCTTAACCGGATATTTTCTCCAACTGTTTACTTTCCAATTTTTCATGTTCAACTCAAAATTGTTTTAACAGAGTTTTTTTGCAATTCAAGATACTTTAAATTATTTTTAAATTAAATGCTCTTTTAACACATACCAAGCATCAAAAGCTGTGATTTTTCTAAAAATTCTCACATAATTATTGGCACTCATTAGTTCATCAATTTTTTTTTGATTAGCTGTAAAGTTATGTTCAACAGTGAAAAAAATCGGTTTATATTTTTCAAAATCAAAACTTTCTAAAATTTCATACTCAGAACCTTCAGTATCTACAGATATATAAGAAGGTGCAATATCATCAAATTCATTTTTTATTAAATCATTCAAAGAAATTGTATCAATTTTAATGTTTATAAATTCTTTATTTCTTAATTTTGAATTTACTGACATGCTCTCTTTGTCACTGTATCTAAAAGACTTAATTGTGGACAAAACACCATTTTTAGAACTTAAAAAATCTATTGTGTCCCCAGTCTTTTTCCAAATACATTTAGTAATTATTTTTGTTTTAGGTCTATTCTTTTTTAAATTTTCATACCATTGAGGATCTGGTTCACCTAAAACACCTATCCAATTTGAATATTTTTCGAGTGAATATGTATTTGATAAATCTATACCATTTGTTGCACCAAACTCTAAAAAAGTTTTTCTGTCCTCATTCTTTATTAGATAATCAGCAAATACATCTTGATATAACTGAGATTTAAATGATTCATTTTTTTCTTTAAGTGAATTAATAAAATTAAATAAAAGATTTTTATCTTTTTCCTCAACTTCAAACATATTTAATTTAAAAGCTTTTTTAAGAATTTCAAAATGGTTTATCTTTTTTTCATCAGCGGTGAATTTTATCTGATGAAAGTTATATGCTTCTTTGCTCAAAATAAATTAGTTATTCTACTGTAACAGATTTTGCTAAATTTCTTGGCTTATCTATGTCAAAACCTTTTTTAAGAGCCGAATAGTAAGCGAGTTTTTGCAAAGGTATTGTTAAAAGAAAAGGCAAAAGATCTTCATTAGTGCTTTCAACTTCTATGGTCTCCCATATATTTTCTGATACAATTTCATCCTTGCTTTTATTAGTAACTAATAAAACTTTTGCTCCTCTTGCAATAACTTCCTGCATATTTGAAATTGTTTTTTTATAATAATTATCTCTTGGCGCTAACACTACTACAGGCATGCCCTCTTCTATTAATGCTAACGGTCCATGTTTCATTTCACCTGCTGGGTAACCTTCTGCATGAATATAAGATAACTCTTTTAATTTTAAAGCACCCTCTAATGCTATAGGATATGAAAATCCTCTTCCTAAAAACATAGAACCCTTAGCTTCATTGAATGTGTTAGAAATTGTTTGTATTTTGTTATCAGTTAAGAGTGTTTGCTCAACTAATTTTGGTAATTTAATTAAATCTTTAAGTTTTTCTCTAAAAACCTCTTTTTTCAAATCTTTTCTCATCAAACCTAATTTTAAAGCTAAAACATACAAAATTAATATTTGACCTAAAAAAGCTTTTGTAGATGCTACACCTATTTCTGTTCCACAATGAATTGGTAAAACAAATTCAGAATCTCTTGCAATTGAACTTTCTATTACATTTACAACGGCACATGTTTTCATTCCCTTTTTTTTACATAAATCTAATGCAGCATAAGTGTCTGCAGTTTCTCCTGACTGAGAAACAAATATATACAAGGTTTCTTTTTTGAATCGGTTTTTTCTATATCTAAATTCAGATGCAATATCTATATTTACATCCACTGATGTTAATTGTTCAAACCAATATTTAGCCATTAAACAACTATGGTAAGCAGTGCCACAACCAATCAAGGTAATTGAGGAAATTTCATCTGTTTTCCAAGGAAAGTTAAAAATATTTATATCGTTGTTTGCTTTATCAATATATTCATTAATTCCATTTTTAAGTGTAATTGGTTGTTCTTCAATTTCTTTTGCCATAAAATGTTTATAATCACCTTTGTCATATTTTTCCTCGTTAGATGATAATTCTAAAACTTTCTTATTAATTTTATTTCCTTCTTCATCAAAAAACTCAACATAATCTTTTTTAATGACACAAAATTCACCATCATTTAAGTATGTTATTTTATTGGTCATTGATTTTAGAGCGTATGAATCTGAGCCTAAATAATTTTCATTAGGACCATATCCTACTGCTAACGGTGAACCCCTTCTTGCACCTACAATTAAATCAGGTTGATCTTTAAATAAAATTCCTAGTGCAAAACTTCCATGAAGAGATTTTAAAGTTTTTTTGATTGAATTAACAATGTCATGAGTTTTTAGGTTTTCAGTAATTAAATGAACAATAACTTCTGTATCAGTTTGAGATTTAAACTTATGTCCCTTACCAACTAAAAATTTTTTTAATAGTGTTGAATTTTCAATTATCCCATTATGCACCACTGAAACATTTTGAGATGAATGAGGATGGGCATTAATGCTATTAGGCAAACCATGAGTTGCCCATCTAACATGCCCAATACCAATAGTACCTTCCATATTTTGAACTAGTAAATTTTTTTCAAGATTATCAACTCTTCCTTCTGTTTTAACTTCATTAATCTGATCACCTGAAAGAGTTGCAATACCAGCAGAGTCGTAACCTCTATATTCTAATTTTTTCAATGAATTAATTATCGTGGATGAGACTGGTTTGCTGCTATTAATACCTATTATTCCACACATAGTTTATTTATTTTTTCTTTTATAATTTTTTACTTCGATTTGTGAGCTTCTAGTTAAAGCTAGAGATTTTTTTCTTACATTTTTTGTAATCACAGATCCTGCTCCAATTATACTGTTTTCCTCAATAGTTAAAGGCGCTACCAAAGAAGAATTTGAGCCAATAAAAACATTGTCTTTAATTTTTGTTTTACTTTTTTTAACACCATCGTAGTTGCAAGTAATAGTACCTGCTCCAACATTTACTGATTTACCTATAATACTGTCGCCAATATATGTTAAATGACTTACTTTAGATTTTTTACCAACAGTGCTTTTTTTTATTTCGACAAAATTTCCAACTTTTGATTCCTCTTTCAAAATAGTGCCTGGTCTTATTCGAGCATAAGGACCTATATCAACTTTATTTTCAACTTTGCAGTTTTCCAAATGAGAAAAAGATTTTATTGTTACATTGTTACCAATTTTTACTTTTGAGCCAAATACAACATAAGGTTCAATAATTACATTCTTTCCAATTTTGGTATCTTTAGAGAAAAATATTGTTTCTGGTCCGACCATTTTAACACCTAATTTTAAGAATTTATTTCTTAATCTATTTTGTGAATTTAAAATTTTAAATTGTTTCATCTATTAATTTATTTATATTAAGTATATATCTTTCTTAATTCACAAAATATTTCTTAAAAATACTTTTGAACATGAAACAAAAATTTACAATTCTGTTTGATTTAGACGGCACTTTAGTTGATACAGCCCCAGATTTAATGAGAGCACATAACCATGTGATGAAGCAATTTGGATATCCTACTAAATCAACTGATGAAATTAGAAACTTAGTAGGTCAAGGAGCTGGGGCTATGCTTGGTCGATCAATATGGGGTCAAGCTAAAAAAGAATTTGGTAAAATAGAAGATGAAAAAATTAAAAACCAAATGGTAAAAGAATTTGTGGATTTTTATGGAAAAAATATTGTGAAGGAAAGTACATTGATCAGAGGAGTAAAAGAATTTTTAGTTTGGGCTAAAAATAAAAATATATCAATGGCAGTGTGTACAAATAAACAGGAGCATTTATCAATTGATCTATTAAAGAAAATCGGGATCTATAATTTTTTTGAATATGTAGCAGGTCATAATACTTTTGATTATTGCAAACCCGATCCAAGACACCTGACTTCTGTAATTGAAATTTTAGATGGAGATATAAAAAAATCACTTATGATAGGAGATAGTGAAACTGATGCTAATGCAGCTAAAGCTGCTGGTATTCCAATTATTTTGCTTGAAGATGGATATACTGAAAAAAATACAACTGAAATTTACCACAATCACCTTGTAAAAGACTTTGTGGGTATTGAAAAAATAGTATCAAAATATCTTTAATATTGATTATTTTTTTTTAACTATTAAAAACAAATTCGTTAATTAGGAGTTATTTTGATATTACATAATGTAAAAGTTTATCCCTCTAAAATTCATTTACCTAAAAAAAAACAACTTGCATGGAAAATAGCTGAAGTTGCAAGTGATAATGCTAAATTAAATAAAGATGCCATTGAAATGGCAATAAACAGAATAATAGATAATGCATCTGTTGCAATTGCGTCTTTAAATAGAAGGCCAGTAATTTCATCAAGAGAAATGGCTTTAAAACATTCTAGAAAAAATGGAGCAACAATCTTCGGCTTAAATAATAAATTAAAATTTGATTGTGAATGGGCGGCTTGGTCTAACGGAACAGCAGTTAGAGAACTCGATTTTCATGACACTTTTTTGGCAGCTGATTACAGTCATCCAGGAGATAATATTCCTCCATTGATTAGTGTTGCTCAACAAAATAAAAAAAGTGGTTTAGATCTTTTAAGAGGAATTATAACAGCTTATGAAATTCAGGTTAACTTAGTTAAAGGAATTTGTTTACATAAACATAAAGTAGATCATATAGCTCACCTAGGACCAAGTGTTGCTGCTGGAATAGGCGCAATGCTAAAACTTAACACCGAAACAATCTATCAAGCAGTTCAACAAGCACTACACACTACAATCTCAACAAGACAATCACGGAAAGGTGAAATTTCAAGTTGGAAAGCTTACGCGCCTGCACATGCTGGAAAGCTCGCAATCGAAGCTGTTGATAGAGTTATGCGAGGTGAAGGTGCTCCTAGTCCAATATATGAAGGTGAAGATAGTGTTATTGCGAGAATTTTAGATGGCAAAAAAGCATTGTATAGAGTTCCATTACCAAAAAAAGGAGATTCAAAAAAAGCAATACTTGAAACTTATACTAAAGAATACTCTGCAGAATATCAGTCTCAAGCATTAATTGATTTAGCAAAAAAACTTAAAAAGAAAATACAATCTTTGAGTCAGATAAAAAAAATTGATATTTATACTAGCCATCATACACATTATGTAATTGGTACTGGTGCTAATGATCCACAAAAAATGGATCCAAATGCAAGTAGAGAAACATTAGATCATTCTATAATGTATATTTTTGCTGTTGCTTTAGAAGATGGTACTTGGCATCATTTGAAATCTTATTCAAAAGCTAGAGCAAAAAGAAAAAGCACTATTAGAATATGGAGATCAATAAAAACTCATGAGGATAAAAAATGGACTAAAAAATATCACGATCCTAACCCTAAAAAAAAGGCATTCGGTGCGAAAGTGGTAATAACTCTGAAAAATGGGAGAAAAATCATTGAAGAACAAGGTGTTGCTGACGCCCATCCATATGGTTTACGTCCATTTAAAAGAAAAGACTATATAGAAAAATTTTTAACCTTAACAGAGAATATATTAAATAAAAAAGAGAGTGATAGATTTTTAGAGGTAGTCCAAAATTTAAAGAAACTAAAAAAAGGTCAATTAGATAAACTAAATATTGAAGTTAAAAGAGGAAAACTTAAAAGAAATTTAAAAAAAGGAATTTTTTAATGCACTTTGTCGAAAAAAAACCTAACCAAAAAAGATTAGATTTTGTTGAAAAATTAAAATCAGACAAAATATTAAGAGTTCCTGGAGCTTACAACCCTTTAACTGCAAAATTAATTGAGGAAATTGGATACGATGCAGTTTATGTTTCTGGTGGAGTGATGGCTAATGATCTTGGTTTTCCAGATATTGGTTTAACAACATTACAAGATGTGAGTACTCGCTCATATTTAATTTCAAGAGTAACTAATCTTCCAACAATTGTTGATATAGATACTGGCTTTAAATCTTGTAAAGAAACAATTGAAACCTTCGAGGAATTCGGAATATCTGCTGTGCATATAGAAGACCAAATAGAGAGAAAAAGATGCGGTCACCTAGATAATAAAGAATTAATTTCAAAGGATGCAATGGTTAAAAAAATTAAAGAATGTGTGGCCGCTAAGAAAGACGAAAATTTTAAAATTATTGCTAGATCTGATGCTAAGAGTGTAGAGGGAATTGAAAAAATGATTGATAGATGTAAGGCTTATATAGATGCTGGAGCCGAAATAATTTTTCCAGAGGCTTTAGAAAGTGAAAAAGATTTTGAAAAAGTAAGAAAAGAACTGTCATGCTACTTGCTAGCAAATATGACTGAATTTGGTAAATCTAAATTATTTAATTACAAAGAATTAGAAAAATTTGGGTACAATATTGTGATTTATCCTGTCACAACTCAAAGATTAGCCATGAAAAATGTTGAAGATGGATTAAGAGACATTTATGCAAATGGACATCAAAATAACATTATAGATAAAATGCAAACTAGAAAAAGATTATATGAATTAGTAGACTATGAAAAATATAATAGTTTAGATGAAAAAATTTATAATTTTGATACTGAAGGACACGAATAATGAGTGATGAAATTAAAAAAGGTTTACTTGGAATAGTGGTTGATGAAACGGAAGTTTCAAAAGTAATGCCAGAAATTAATTCTTTAACTTATAGAGGTTATGCAGCGCAAGATTTGTGTGCTAAATGTAAATTTGAAGAAGTTGCGTATTTAATTCTTAATGGTGAATTACCAAACAAAAAACAATTAAAAAATTTTGAAAAACAAGAGAGAAAAGAAAGAAAACTTTCTAAAACTTTGCTTGAAGATATTAAAAAATTTCCGAAAAAAGCTCATCCAATGGATGTTGCAAGAACTGTTGTCAGTATCATGGGTCTAGAGGATAAAGAAACAAAAGATAATTCTCCAAAAGCAAATATGAGAAAAGTGATGAGAATTTTTGCAAAAACCCCTGTAGCTTTAGCTGCTTTTTATAGAGTTAGAAAAGGAAAAAAAATTATACCACCTAAAAATAATTTATCCTTTTCAGAAAATTTTTTTAATATGTGTTTCGGTAAAGTGCCAAATAAAGATATTGTGAAAGCATTTGATGTTTCTTTAATTTTGTATGCTGAACACAGTTTTAATGTTTCAACTTTTACTGCGAGAACGATCACTAGTAGCTTATCTGATATTCATGGTGCTATTACAGGAGCAATAGCAAGTCTTAAGGGCCCTCTTCATGGAGGAGCAAATGAAGAAGTAATGCATATGATGAATAAAATAAAAAAACCAGAAAATGCACTTAATTGGATAAATAAAGCGCTAGATAATAAAGACGTAGTAATGGGATTTGGTCATAGAGTTTACAAAAGTGGAGATTCAAGAGTCCCTACAATGAGAGAATATTTTGGTAAAGTTGCTAAAATTAAAAAAGACAAGAAATTTGAAAAAATTTACGACATTGTTGAAAAAGTTATGATTGAAAGAAAAAATATTCATCCTAATGTAGATTACCCAACTGGCCCTACTTATCATCTTATGGGTTTTGACACTGATTTTTTCACACCTATTTTTGTAATTTCAAGGATTACTGGTTGGTCAGCTCATATTATTGAACAACACGCTGCAAATAAATTAATTAGACCACTTGCTAGTTACAAAGGTAACCAACATAGAAAAGTTGTTCAATTAAACCAAAGATAATTAACTAAAAGCTTCTGCCCAAGTTCCTTGTGTTGATGCCTTAGAATATTCTGTTGCACGTCCCTCAAAGAAGTTCATATGTTCAACAGCATTTAACATTGTATCTAACCAACCTAAAGGATTTTTTTGAACATCGTAAATAGGTTCTAGTCCTAACTGAACTAATCTTCTATTTCCAATAAATCTTATGTAATCTTTTACTTCCTTGGCAGTTAATCCTTGCATTGGTCCCATTTCAAAAGCTAGATCAATAAAAGCGTCTTCATGCTCAATAATGGTTCTACAAGCTTCATATAACTCTTTTTTTAATTTTGGAGTCCAAATCTCAGGATTTTCTTTTATGAATTCTTTAAAAATCCTGATCATAGAATTACAGTGAAGAGTTTCATCACGAACAGACCAAGTAACGATCTGACCCATGCCTTTCATTTTATTATGTCTTGGAAAATTTAATAAAATTGCAAAACTTGCAAATAATTGTAAACCTTCAGTAAAAGCACTAAATACAGCTACAGTTTTTGCTATATCCTCTTTTGAATTTACATTAAAGCCTTGCATATAATCATACTTATCTTTCATTTCCTTATACTTCATGAATGCAGAATATTCCGACTCTGGCATACCAATAGTATCTAATAAATGCGAATAGGCAGCGACATGTACTGTTTCCATAGCAGCAAAAGCTGTCATCATCATTAAAACTTCCGTTGGTTTGAAGACAGTTGTATAATGTCTTAAATAACAATTGTTAACTTCAACATCTGCTTGAGTAAAAAATCTAAATATTTGAGTTAGTAAGTTTTTTTCAGGTTGAGATAGATTTTTTTGCCAATCTCTAACATCATCGCCTAATGGTACTTCTTCTGGTAACCAATGAATTCTTTGTTGTGTTAACCACGCATCATAACACCATGGATATCTAAACGGTTTATATACTGGGTTTTCAACTAATAGGCCCATTTTTTTTGGCTTTATAATCTCTTTTTTTTCAACTTTTATTTTTTCTGCTACTGACATGATAAACACTCCTCGTATTCTGGTTGTTCGTTTGATTGTTGGTTTTTAGACTTATAAACGTTAGCCGTAATATCTGTAGATTTTGCATCATTGATATTTTCAGCACGCTGAATTGATTTTGATCTGCAGTAATAAAGGCTTTTTAAACCTTTTTTCCAAGCATCAAAATGAATTTTATGTAATTCTTTTTTATGAACATCTGCTGGTAAAAATAAATTAACTGATTGAGCTTGAGATATAAATGGCGTTCTGTCACCACTTAATTCTATAATCCAGTTTTGATTTAATTCAAAAGCAGTTTTAAAAACATCTTTTTCTAAATCTGTTAAAAAATCCAAATGTGATACAGAGCCTTGATTTGTTGTAATAGTAGACCATGTTTCATCATCATTTTTACCATGACTTTCTAATATCTCCTCTAAATATCTATTTCTAACATTAAAGGATCCAGATAAAGTTTTATGAGTATAGCTATTTGCTGCTATCGGTTCTATGCCTGGTGAAGCACCACCACAAATAATTGAAATTGATGCAGTGGGTGCAATAGCAGTTTTATTTGAAAACCTTTCTTTAAATCCATATTCAGCAGCATCAGGACAAGCTCCTCTTTCTTCAGCCAAATCTTTCGATGCTTGATTAACTTTTTCATGAATATTCTTAAAAATTTTTTTATTCCATGCCTTAGACATTACTGACTCAAGAGGAATTCTATTTTTTTGTAAAAAAGAGTGAAAGCCCATTACACCGAGGCCTACACTTCTCTCCCTTTCTGCTGAATACTTAGCATCTTTAAATTGATCGGGAGCTTTATTAATAAAATCAGATAAAACATTATCTAAAAATCTCATTACATCACTGATCATATTCTTGTCATCTTTCCACTCATCATATTTTTCAATATTCAAAGATGATAAACAGCATACAGCTGTTCTGTCTTTTCCATCTTTATCAATTCCTGTTGGTAAAGTTATTTCGCTACATAGATTTGAAGTTTTTACTGTTAGGTTTGCTAATTTATGATGTTGAGGAATTTGTCTATTAACCGTATCAATGTAAATAATATAAGGTTCCCCTGTTTCAATTCTTGCTGTTAACAATCTTATCCATAAATTTCTTGCTGAAATAGTTTGTTGGACAGATCCATCTACTGGACTTTTTAATGCCCACTGCTCATCTGTTTCAACGGCTCTCATAAAAGAATCTGAAACTAAAACACCATGGTGAAGGTTTAGTGCTTTTCTGTTTGGATCTCCACCAGTTGGTCTTCTCATTTCAATAAATTCCTCAATCTCTGGATGATCAATTGGAAGATAACATGCTGCTGAACCTCTTCTTAAAGAACCTTGACTGATAGCCATAGTAAGTGAATCCATTACCTTAATGAAAGGAATTATTCCTGAAGTTTTGCCAACTCTACCAATTTTTTCTCCGATAGATCTTAGATTGCCCCAATAACTTCCTATTCCACCACCCTTTGCAGCTAACCAAACATTTTCACTCCAAAGATCTAAGATACCTCCTAAACTATCTGAAGCTTCATTTAAAAAACATGAAATCGGTAATCCTCTTTTAGTTCCACCATTAGACAAAACTGGTGTTGCAGGCATAAACCATAAATTACTAATGTAGTTATAAATTCTTTGAGCATGCAAATTATCGTCTGCATAAGTGCTTGCCACTCTTGCAAATAAATCTTGATAAGATTCATTTTGACCTAAATATCTATCTTTTAAAGTAGCCTTACCAAAATCTGTAAGTTTGGCGTCTCGTGAACGATCAATCTTTATTATAATGCCTTTTTCATTTTGGAAGAGCTCTGTATCATTACTTAATGAGAAAAGATCAGGCCTATCAGTATTAACCTTATTGATTTCTGGGCTATATTCGGAGACAGCTTTCTTGAGGGCTTGAGAAAGTATTTTATTCATTAATTCCTATTATTATATTCGTTATTTTGGCTAAAACAACTATATGTTGTATGCGCAAATCATTAATATACTAAATGTTCAGTAAATCAATAGAACATTTATAGAACATATAAAAAAAATTTCAACTAAAATATTCCATAAAAAAAACGAAAAAAAAGGTAAGTAATAATTGATGAATGAAATTGTAAAAATAAACCCATATGGCTTTAGAGAATATGACGCACGATGGATCTACCAAAAAGACATCAACCAAAAAGGGATATCGAATCTTGGCAAAGGATTAGGAACTCAAATTATAAAACACACAAAAAAAGAAAATCCAAGAGTGATAGTTGGTCATGACTATAGATCTTACAGTGAAGAAATTAAAACTGCTTTTAAAGAAGGTCTTAAATCAACAGGATGTTATGTTGAGGATGTTGGATTGTCTTTATCTCCAATGGTTTATTTTGCTCAATTTAATTTGAATGCTGATGGTGTTGCTATGATAACTGCTAGTCATAATGAAAATGGTTGGACAGGTGTAAAAATGGGTATCAATAAAGGTTTGACACATGCACCAGATGAAATGAGAGAGTTAAAAGAAATCACATTAAATCAAAAATTTTTAAAAGGTATAGGAAAAGAGGAAAAAAAAGATAATTTTCAAAAAATTTATAAAGATGAACTTATAAATAAAAATAAAATAACCAAGAGAATAAAAGCTGTAGTTGCATGTGGAAACGGTACAGCAGGAGTATTTGCACCGGACATCTTAAGAGGAATAGGATGTGAAGTTATTGAATTAGATTGTAATTTAGATTGGAATTTTCCAAAATACAATCCAAACCCGGAAGATTTAAAAATGCTTCATGAAATTTCTAAATCAGTCAAAAAAAATAATGCTGACATAGGTTTTGGATTCGATGGTGATGGAGATAGAGTTGGGATTATTGATAATAATGGTAACGAAATATTTTCAGACAAAATAGGTCTTTTAATAGCAAGAAATTTATCAACTAAGCATAGAAACTCTAAATTCATTGTAGATGTAAAATCTACAAGTTTATATTCTAAAGATGAAATTTTAAAAAAAAATAATTGTGAAACTATTTATTGGAAAACTGGACACTCTCATATCAAAAGGAAAGTTCATGATGAAAAAGCTTTAGCTGGTTTTGAAAAAAGTGGACATTTCTTTTTTAATCACCCATTAGGTTTGGGTTATGACGATGGAATTAATTCTGCAATTCAAGTTTGTCATTTATTAGTAAATCAAAATAAAATGATGAGTGAACTAGTTAATGAAATTCCAAAAACATATCAATCACCTACTATGGCTCCGTTCTGTGAAGATAAAGAAAAGTATAATGTAGTTGAAGATGTAGTAAATAAGATTAAGGATTTAAAAAAAAATAAATTTAAAATTGATAATCAAGAAATTAAAGAAATCTTGACAATAAATGGAATAAGATTTTCTTTTGATGATGGGTCATGGGGATTAATAAGGGCTTCTTCTAACAAACCATCTTTGGTTATAGTGACAGAAAGTCCAACTTCAGATGACAGAAAATTAAAAATATTTAAGTTTATTGATAATCTTCTACAAAATACAAAAAAAATTGGTGAATATGATCAAAAAATTTAATTATCTTTTTTTTCTTCTTTATTGATATTTTCTAATGACTCAGTGTCAACATCACTTGGTTGACTTGATGATTGATCATTATAAAATTTTTTAATAAGTTCTTCTTCTTTTATTTTTTGTTCTTGATCAAATTTATCTTCCCATTCTTTTATTCTTTTATTTTCTTCTTTTATTCTTTCTTCTTCTTCTTCTTTAGCTTTCAATGCTATCTGTTTTTCTTCTTCAATTCTTTTTTGTTTTTCTTCTTCTTCTCTTAATTGTTCCTCTTTTTCCCTATGTTCTTTTTCTTTTTGGAGTCTTTCCTGTTCTGCGGCTTTAATTTTCTCTTCTTTGAGTCGAAGTTCTTCTTCTTTTTCTCTTTGAATTGCTTGTTCTTTTAATAATTGTCTTTGAAGATCTTGTTGCCTGTCTATTTCAAGTTGCCTTAATCTATTTTCTGTTTCACGTAATTTTTCTTCCTCATATTTAAGTTTTCTTGCAGCTTCACGAATTTTTTGTTCTTCATCTAGCCTTTTTTGTCTTTCGATCTCTTTTAATCGCAACCGTTCTTGTCTTTGTTTTTCTTTTTCTTCTCTTAATCTTTGTGCTTCAGCTTGTTTAATTTTTAATTGCTCTTCTTTTATTTTAATCTTTTCTTCTCTTATTCTTTGTCTTTCTAAAATCTTTATTCGCAACTCTTCTTCTTTTAACCTAATTGTATCTTCTCTAATTTTTCTAGCTTCTTCATCTTTAATTTTTTGTTGTTCAATTTTAATTCTTTTAGCTTCAATTTTTTTTCTTTTTTCCTCATTTTTTCTTACTTGTTTTTCATTATCTATGATTAATTTTTTTTGAGCTAAGATTTGTTTTTTTTCTTCTCTTAATAAGTCTAACCGTTTTTTTTGCTCAAGTTTTTTTTGATTTGCTAATTCTTTTTTCTGTTCTAACTTTTGTTCTTTCAGTTCTCTAATTTTTTGTTTTTCTCTATCTTTTTTGAAATTTACGTAATAGTTTTCAATTTTTTTCTTTGTTTCTTTTAGTAGATTTATAGAAGGAATTTTAATCCCGGGAATTTTAATTTTTTTTCTTTTACCCTTTTTAGTTTTCATTTCAAAAAATTAACAATTTTAATTTAACTTTTATATTAAACATGTGTTTAAATTGAGTTTCAATAAATTCATTTAAAAGTGCTTATACAATTTTTTTTCAAAATACAATTTGAGCGTGTAAATATTTATAAATAAATGATTTTTTTTTTTAAATCATTCTAAAGAGAATCATGTATTAGAATTTTATTTTATGACGTATAAAAAAATTCTTTTAATTTTAGTTTTATTATTTCTCAATAATTGTGCTGTTTCTGGCTCTGCCTTTTTAGGTCCAATATATACTGGTGCAAAAACAGGTAGTATTTATCAAGCTTCATTATCTTATGGTTCTGGAAAAATTATGAATGAATTAAATCAATCTTCAAAAGTTAAATCAAAGAAAACAAAAATACTCTTTAAAAACAATACTACTTTACCTGATATTCCTTTTATAACTAAAGATCCTATTATTGTTGCATTTTATAAAGTTGAAAAGATAGGACTTTCAGAAATTATTGAACCAGAACCATTACCTTAGTCAGTTTGTTAACAATTTTAAAATTTCAATTATTACGAGTTTTTATTTTTTTGAGAATCGCTTATATTTAAATTATGGGTGGTAGAGGGAGACTGAAACCACCCTTTTTTTTTAATATGTTTTATTCTTGACAACTTTATACTCAAAATTCTGAGTTGTTTCGTTGACACTAATTAATTTAGCACCATTTTTTATATGAAACTTATATGCCATGTCAGTCAAAGGCGATAATGTAACTAATCTATTAATGTGGTTTGATTTTTTAATTTTGTTAAAGACTTCTTTAACAATTAATTTACCACCACCTTTTTTTTTAGACCAAACAGTATAAGCTATTGCAATCTTTCCAACATTCTGTCCTCTTAAAGTACTTTGCAAATGTGCATCTTGACTCATTATGTCGAGCTCTTCAATAGACTTAGGAATTTCATTGGTATAGGCAAAACACATGACAGCATGAATTTCCCCTTTATATTTAACTCCAAAAATTTTTCTTCCATAACTTCTTCTAAAAACATTATTAAGTTCAGGTCTGACAGGATCTTCTTTAGTGTTACATTCTTTTAACTCAACTAACTCTGCACCTTTAATCCAATCAAAAAAGTGATCAATATTTTTACCAATAATTTGTTTGTTTTTTCTTATTCTTGCTTTTATTCTTGGCTTAAATTTCTTAGCCTTCTTTGTATAATTTTTAATAGAGCCATCTTTTAAATATTTGGCTACAAGTTTCTCTTTTACAACTTTTATAATTTCTCTCATAATTTTTTTAGATTAACTATAAACTCAAATATCTAAATATGAAAATTGTCCCAATAACATAAAGAAATACTCCAAACATTCTCTGAGCTTTAATTTTGCTCATTTTATGAACTGTGTTAACTCCTATTCTTGCCATTATCGTTGTTATTGGAAAAAATATTAAAAACGCTGGGATATTAATGAAACCAACACTTAAAGGTAGACTAATATCTAAATAAAGTCCCGTTGAAAAAAAACCTATCGTTCCAGAAATAGAAATAACCCAACCGATAGCTGCAGCGCTACCAATAGCTTTTGTAATTGGATATCCAAAAAATCTTAATATAGGAACATTCATCATTGCACCTGTGATACCCATAGGAGCAGAAATTGAACCAGATATAAAACCCAAAATAGCCTTGGGAAAAAAACTAAATTTAATTTTAATTTTGTTTGAATTTTCTTGTTGTAAAAGCAAATATGCACCAAATATGTAGACAACAATTGAAAAAAAAAGAACTAAATATTTTGTTTTTAAAATAGCTGCTAAAAAGGATCCAAAAAATACTCCCAAAATTACAAATGTTCCAAAAGTCTTTAAAACACTAAAATCAACTGCATTATGTTTTCTATGAGTGAGAACAGAAGCTGAAGAGGTAAAAATAGTTATGAAAAATGCAGTACCTACCGCCAAATGCATTGTGTAATCACCAGAAAGATTTAAAAAGTCAAATATAAAAAAGAGAAATGGGACTGATATTAAACCACCTCCTATTCCAAAAAGCCCTGCAAAAAAACCAACAGGAATTGCAGCCATGATCATTAATATAATCAAATAAAAGTAATTAAGATTTATGAGAGAATCAGTCAAATTTTATATTTTAATTTATATTTAAATACTCGATAAAAGATCGTATTGATACTAAAATTAAAAATATTCCAAAAATTTTACTAAGTAATTTTTTATCAATTTTATGTACAACTTTAGCTCCTATTCGAGCCATAACCATAGTTACAGGTACAAATACTCCAAACCCTAATAAATTTATGTACCCAATACAATAAGGGGTATTTACATTATCAATTATTTTACCGCCTGTTATCATTGTGATTGTTCCTGTTACAGCAATTAAAAATCCAACTGCTGCTGATGTTCCAATTGCTTTTCTAATATCATATCCAAATGTCCTCATAAATGGAACCATTAAAGATCCACCACCTATGCCTAAGGGTACAGATATAAATCCAATAATTACTCCAGAAATATTTTTTACAATAGCTGATATTTTTTTTGGATTATCTACAAGTTTCTCTCTTAAAAAAATAAAAAATAACCCTACCATAAGCGCAAATATTGAAAAAAATAAAATTAAAGCAGGTGTTTTTAAATTTACAGCTAAAAAAGTTCCGCAAATAACACCTGCTAAAATAAAAACCCCAAATGATTTTACCATTTTAAAATCAACAGCATCATACTCCTTGTGGGTCATGGTTGAAATAATTGAAGTAGGAATGATTATTGCAAGAGATGTTCCAACTGATAAATGCATTCTCGTAACAATATCGAAATCCAAAACTGTGAAAGCATAATAAAGAGCAGGAACCATCACAATTCCACCACCTACACCTAGCAATCCAGCCATGAAACCTGCTCCAGCAGCTGCAACTGCTAAAACAAATAACAAATTTATTAATTCAGCATTAGCAATCGTTTCCATTATTAACTTACTTGATTAGCTTTTTCATTATTTTGAACGATAGTCATAATATGTTTTGCTTTTTGAAAATCAGAGTCTCTTGCCATCATATTATCACTTAAATATCTTTTCCATTCTTTAGAACCTATCTGACCATAGTATAATCCAACTGTATGTCTCATTATGTGATTCACTTTAGTTCCCTTCTTTACCTCATTATCTAAATATTCTAAGAGTTTTTTAACTACGTCCTCTCTCGAAGGATTATTAGTTGTTTTGAATATTTCCTTTTCAATTTCTACTAAAGAATATGGGTTTTGATATATCGACCTACCAATCATTACTCCATCACAAAACTTCATATGATTATTTATTTCACTTATTTTAGTTATGCCGCCATTAATAATTATTTCTAAATCTGGATTTGCTTTTTTAATCTCATAAACCATATTGTAATTTAATTTTGGAATATTCAAATTTTGCTTTGGAGATAATCCAGAAAGTATTGCTTTTCTTGCATGTAAAATAAATATTTTTGTACCTACATCTCTCATTTTATGAATAAAATTATTAAGATAATCAAAATCTTCAACATCATCAAAACCTATACGAGTTTTAGCTGTCACAGGAATTTTGCATGCTTTAACCATAGAATGAATGCACTCAGCCACCAGGTCTGCATCTTTCATCAAACATGCCCCAAACTTATTTTTTTGAACTTTTTTACTTGGACATCCAAGATTAATATTTATCTCATCATAACCCATGTCCTCCGCAATTTTTGCAACTTCTGCTAATTCATCTTTATCAGATCCACCAACCTGTAAAGCTAAAGGTTTTTCCTCAGGACTAAAAGATAAAATTTTATTTCTATCACCATGAATTGCAGATTTTGTAGCTACCATCTCAGTATAAAGCATTACATTTTTACTCATTAATCTAAGAAAAAAACGATCGTGCCTATCGGTACAATCCATCATTGGAGCAACTGAAACTTTTCTATTAATTTTTTTTTTAGTATCCAAGTGCTTTACCCATGATTTTATCAGGTAACCATGTAACAATTTCAGGAAAAATACATAGAATTAAAATAGCCAATGCCATAATTATCATGAAAGGAATAGATCCTTTTAAAATTTCTGACAAACTCACGTCGGGTGTAATTCCCTTTATAATATAAAGATTTAATCCTACAGGAGGAGTTATTAGTCCTATTTCCATATTGATAGTGAATACTATTGCAAACCAATAAGGATCAAATCCTAAAGTAGTTATTACAGGCAATAATATTGCAGAGGTCATAACAATCACAGCAACCGGAGGTAAAAAAAAACCAGCTATCAAAAGAAATATATTAATTAAAATAAATACAACCCACTTATTTGAACTTAACTCAACCATACTTTGAGCTAAAGACTGAGTTACATAAAGTTGTGAAAGAGTGAATGCAAAAAGATAAGAAGCTGCAATAATAAACATTATCATTACACTTTCTTTCATTGATACTTTAACAATATTCCAAATCTTTTTTGGCTGATAAATTTTATAAACAACAGCTATTAAAACAAAAACTAAGAACGCCCCAACTCCAGATGCTTCTGAAGGAGTTGCAACCCCACCATACAAAACATACAAGACACCAGCAATAATTGCTAAGAATGGAAGAATTCTGGGTAATACTTCAAGTTTTTCTTTTAATGTTGGCTTTACTCTATTTCTTAAAGCTTTTGAAGCGTCTTTATCTATAAAATAACTATGGATAAGTGCCCAAATTGCAAACATACCTGCCAACATGAAACCTGGTATCAATCCACATAAAAATAATCTACCAATTGATGTTCCAGTTGCGATTCCATAAACAATTAAAACAATACTAGGAGGAATTAAAACTCCTAAAGTCCCACCAGCTGCAATAGTTCCAGTAGCTATTTGATCTGAATACCCCCTTTTTCTCATTTCGGGTATTCCCATAGTTCCAATAGCTGCACAAGTTGCAGGACTTGATCCACTTAATGCAGCAAAAATTGAGCATGCTCCTATATTAGAAATAACTAGTCCCCCTGGTACTCTCCAAAGCCATCTATCTAATCCTATGTATAAATCTTTACCTGCAGGAGAATTGGCAACTGCCATTCCCATTAAAATAAACATAGGTATCGAGAGCAAAACAAATGAATTTAACCCAGCAAAGAATGTTTCAGCAAAAACATCAAGCATTTGAAAGCCCTCAAATGATACTAAAAGAACAATCGATACAAAGCTCAAACCAAAAGCAATTGGAATTCCAGAAAAAAGTACTAGTAAAGTAAAAACTGCTACAATTAAAGCTATTATCAATGGGTCCATTAATTATAATCCTCATCATCAGTGAGTTTTATTATTTCAGCTATATATTGAAGTATCATTAGTATAGCACCTAAAGCCATTGAAGAATATGGTATCCATAAAGGTGGATCCCAAACAGTTCCTGTTGAATAATTTTTTGTAAATGCTTCCTCAACCATTAAAAATCCAAAATAAAATAAAATTAGGAAAAAGAATAGACTTAATAAGGAAGTAAATATTTTTAATCGAATTATATTTTTTTTAGATAAAAAATCATAAATCCATTCCATGCTAACATGAGCTTTTTCACTAAGAACATATACACTTCCTATAAAAGTTGATGCAACTAATAACATTGTTACTAGTTCTGTTTGCCATGTAATTGCTCTTTGAAAAAAATATCTTTCAAAAACTAACTCTACAATCACTAAGATTGATAAGAGTAAAGCTAATACTGCAAAAGCACCACAGGCTTTAGCTATAAAGTCACAAAATTCTAGATATTTTTTTTTCATAAAAAAACCCCTATTTAATAAGAATAAATAGGGGTTCTTTATATATTATTTTATTTAACTGCTAAAGCCATTTCCATCAGCTTATCGCCACCTGGAACTTTATCAGCAAATGCTTTGTGAGATGATTTTTTTGCTATCTCTACCCACGCAGCATGATCTTTTTCGTTCATGTATACTAATTTAACACCTGCAGCTTTATAAGCTTCTTCAAACTTTTTATCTAAGTTTTCCACTTGAGCTGTCATGTATTTTTCAGCAACTTTTCCAGCTTTCATCAAAGCTTTTTGTTGCTTAGAATTTAAAGCATCAAAAGACTTTTTAGACATAAGAATTGGTTCATACATAAACCATAATCCAAATTTTCCGGGAGGCGTTGCACATGAAACTTGTTCATAAATTTTATAACTCACAAAACTTCCTGAACTAGTATTAGCACCAGTCAATACACCTGTTTGTAAACCAGTATAAATTTCAGATGATGGCATACTTTGTATACCGGCTCCAGCAGCTTCTAACATTTGGTTAAATGCTTTACCAGCAGCTCTCATTACCTGTCCTTTTGCATCGCTAGGATTTTTAATACATTTTGTTTTTGAAGCAAAACCACCACCTAACCAAGCATCAGATAAAACTACAACACCAGCATCATTAATGATTTTTTTAATTTCAGTCATCATTGGACCTTTATTAAATCTTAATGCATGGTCATGATTTTTTACTGTTCCAGGCATTAAAGTTGCATCAAATTCAGGGTGGAATTTAGAAGCATATGCTAATGGAAAAGCGGAAATATCTAACTGACCAGTTGTCATTGGTTTCCACTGTTCCTTTGGTTTATATAATGATTTAGCTGGATAAATTCTGATATCTATACCAACATTCGCTTTTTTAACCTCGTCTGCAATGATTTGAACCATTTCGTGACGTGGGTCAAATGATCCATCAGCTCTTGGTGTACCAGGCCATTGGTGACTCGCTTTTAGTGTAACCGCATAAGCAGAACCAATAGTGGTAAAAACAAAAACTAATGAAGTTAAATATAATGATATTTTTTTAAACATTATTTTTCCCTCTCTTGTTATTTTTTATAATTCAATTAAAATGAACTTATTAATAAGAGTCAAGTCGATAAAAAATCATGTAAAATGAATTGATATGGATGGACCGTTAAAAAACCTACTGGTAGTTGATTTAACAAGAGTATTAGTAGGTCCTTACTGCACTATGATATTATCAGATTTAGGAGCTAGAATAATTAAAGTCGAAGCTCCAGAAATTGGAGATGACTCAAGAAAATTTGGACCATTTATAAAAAATTACTCTGCATATTTTATGTCTCTAAATAGAGGAAAAGAAAGTATTGCCCTTAATTTAAAAAATGAAGAAGACAAAAAAATTTTTGAAAAAATTTTATCCAAAGCAGATATTTTAGTTGAAAACTTTAAACCTGGAACTTTAGAAAAATGGGGGTTTGGATGGAAAGATGTTAATAAAAAATATCCAAAACTAATTTATGCTTCTGCTTCAGGTTTTGGTCAAACAGGTCCACTTAAAGAATTGCCAGCTTACGATATGGTTGTTCAAGGTATGGGAGGTTTAATGAGTGTTACAGGTCAACCCAATTCTGAACCTACTAGAGTTGGAACATCTATTGGAGATATCACTGCTGGGCTTTTTACTGCCATAGGTATTAATGCAGCTTTATATGATAGACAAAAAACTGGGAAAGGAATGTTCATAGACGTTTCGATGCTTGATTGTCAAATAGCTATCTTAGAAAACGCCATAGCGCGTTATCTATCTAATAATGAAATTCCAAAACCAATGGGATCAAGACATCCATCGATTGCACCTTTTGAAGCTTTTAAAACTCAAGATAGTTACATAATAATTGCGGCTGGAAATGATAAACTTTTTGAAAAACTTTGTAGTCTTCTAAAAATCTCAAAGATTAGTAAAGATCCAAAATTTTTAAACAACTCATCAAGAGCAAAGAATATGGATGAGCTAAAAAAAATTTTAGAGGAAAAATTATCAAGTAAAAAAACAAGTGATTGGGTTAGTGAAATGGAAAAAGATAAAATTCCATGTGGACCAATTTTCAATATTAAAGAGGCTGTTGAAAACCCTCAAATAGAGTCAAGAAACATGATTGTTAAAGCGTTTCACAAAGTTGTTGGAGACTTTAAACTGGCTGGGAACCCAATTAAAATGTCTTCTTATAAAGATGAAAAAAAAAGAGGTGAGATACCTGATCTAGATGAACACCGACAAAAAATAATAAAGGAATTTTGTAATTAATTGATCTTAAGAATTTGAGCTACCTGTTTCGTCTGCTGCTTGATCCTCACTCTCAGAGACTTGATCCAAAGAAACGTCTCCCTGATCTTTTTCAGCCTCTTCAGATAAAGGATCTTCTGACAATTCTAGCTTGGCTGTTTCAGACAATTCAGCTAAATCTTCTTTTGAAACTTGAATTTTTTCAGGATTTTTTCTAGCTCTCTTTGATGGTAAAATAGGTGTTCCACTTTTTGAAATCTCTCCTTTATAAAGACTTTCGAAATCATCTCCTATGTCTTCATCAGCTTCAACACCTTCATCAACCTGTTCCACATGCTTTCTTAATTTATAAACCGCACTCTCAGTTAATTCTTGGACTTTTATATTTTCTTCAGCTATCTCTCTCAATGCGATAACAGTATTTTTATCATTATCTTTATCTAAAGTTGGTTCAATTCCTGAGTTTAATTGTGTAGCTCTTTCTTTTGCAACTAAAACTAATTCATAAGGACTTTCAACTTTATCGATACAATCTTCTACTGTAACTCTAGCCATGCGGAGTATCTACACAGTGAGTTAAATAAAATCAAGGAGATTTTTAAGTATATTGGGGATTTAGCTTATTTCTCACAAAAAATAAAAGGAATAAAGAGATAAAAATATAGATAAATGAAACTAATGCAATTTGTTCAATAGAAAAACCTCTATCAATCAAAAATCCAAATAAAGCAGTTCCAAAAGCGGTAGAAAAAACCATTAAAGCAGTGGTTAAAGCTTTAATTGATCCAATAAATTTTACACCATAAATTTCAGCCCATGTTGATGAACCTAAAACATTGGCAAGACCATTGGAAACACCAATTAAACCAAGAAAAATAAAAGATGTAATTTGATTATCGAAGTAAAATAAAACTAATGTAGAAAACAGCAAAGGTATATTCATAAAAATTAAAAGTTTTCTACTAGTAAATTTATCAATTAAAAATCCAGATCCTAATAAAGTTACAACAGATAATATTGAATAAACCATAAATGATTGAGCAATGACAAAGGAACCCCACTCTTTAGCTTCAGTGATAAAAGATTGATAAACAAATACACCTGTTGCAATCCATGGCATTGCTAACATATTTAAACAAACTATATAAAATCTGTAATCTTTTAAAACTTCAATTCTTTTCCATTGTTTGATTTCTTTTATTTCAGAGTCATTTGAGCCTACTTGTTCTCTAGTATCAAAATCTAATTTTTTGATTAAAAAAAATGATGCTAATGGTAAAAAAATCAAAATCAAAATTGATATTGATATCCAAATATTTTGCCAGGCAGTGATTGTTAGTAAATAAACAATTAATACAGGTAAAATAAATTCTGCTGTTGAAAGACCAAACCATCCAGCGCTTAGAGCTTTGCCTCTTGATTTAGTAAAATATCTTGTAATAGTTGTTGTTGCTGTATGGGACATCAGTCCTTGCCCAGAAAATCTCATTAAAAAAACAGCAATAAATAAAAAAGCTATGGATGATATTTTTGAAAAGAAGAAACAAGAAAAAGATAGAAGTAAAGTTACATAGAAAGCAAATTTAAAGATATTAATATCATCAATTTTTTTTCCAACCCAAATTAAAAGAAGGCTGCTTAGCAAAGTTGCTGAGGCATATATTGAGCCAAATTGTCCATGAGTAATCGAAAGTGTTTCTCTTATGCTAGAATTAAATAAACCAAGAAAAAAACTCTGTCCAAAACTAGAAAAAAATGTAAAAATAAAACCAAATATAATTACTTTTAAACTTAAACTACTAAACATAAAAAATTATGAGTTGTAATGTTGCTTTCATAGGTCTTGGTGTCATGGGTTATCCAATGGCTGGTTATATATCAAAAGGTGGCCACAATGTAACTGTTTTTAACAGAACAAAATCAAAAGCAGAAAAATGGATTAAAGAATATAAAGGTAAAATGGCAGAAACTCCTGCTGAAGCTGCAAAAGATGCAGAGTATATCTTTACATGTGTTGGAAACGACAATGACTTAAGAGAAGTAACATTTGGTGACAATGGTACATTTAAAACTATTAAAAAAGGTGCAATCTATATTGATAACACCACAGCATCAGCAACAATTGCTAGAAAAATTTATGACCATGCAAAGAAAAATGGATTTGGTGCTCTAGATGCTCCAGTGTCTGGTGGACAAGCTGGTGCAGAAAATGGTGCCTTAACAGTAATGATTGGTGGTGATCAAGCTGACTTTGATAAAGCAAAAGATAAAATTGATTGTTATAGCAAAAAAATGAAACTACTTGGTAAAGCTGGTTGTGGACAATTAGCTAAAATGGTTAATCAAATTTGTATAGCAGGACTTGTTCAAGGATTGTCTGAAGGAATTAACTTTGGAATGAAGGCTGGGCTAAATATGGAAGATGTTATTGAAGTAATTTCAAAAGGTGCTGCTCAATCTTGGCAAATGGAAAATAGATACAAAACAATGATTGATGATAAATTTGATTTTGGTTTTGCAGTTGATTGGATGAGAAAAGATTTAAAGATTGCAATGGATGAAGCTAAAAACAATGGCTCATTATTACCTGTAACAGAACTTGTTGATAAATTTTATGGAGAAGTTCAAGGTTTAGGTGGAAATCGATGGGACACTTCAAGTTTAATTAAAAGATTTAGAAAGTAATGTATGCAGCCAGCATACTATGAAAATTTAGAGGAAATTCAGAATAAGTATTGGTCAATGCTAGATGATGCAGTGACCAATAGAGGTTCACCGTTTAGAATACCTGTCTTTATTTGTGCACACCAAGATGAAGTAGATGGTAGAATTGTTGTTTTACGTAAATCAGATAGAGCAAATAATTTATTACAATTTCATACTGATTTAAGATCTCCAAAGGTGGATATTCTTAAAAAAAATAAGAATGCTTCTCTAGTTTTTTATGACAAAGAAGAAAAAATACAATTAAGAGTAAAAGTTGAATGTGAAGTTAATAATCAAAATTCCACAACAGAAGACTCTTGGAAAAAAACTCAGCATATAAGCAGACGATGTTATTTAACTGACAGTCCTCCAGGAACAGTATCAGAAAATCCAACCTCTGGAATGATATCTAAATTAGAAGATTTTGATTACACAATGGAACAAAGTGAAGATGGTTATAAAAACTTTACTGTTATTAAATGTCAAATTAAATCTATTGAATGGCTTTATCTTGCAGCCAAAGGACATCGAAGAGCAAAATTTGATTTTCAATCTAATAAAAATAATTGGTTAGTTCCTTAATCTTTAATTTTTCTTATAAGTAAGCTTGTCATAGCTTTTTTATTACAAAATTTGTAATCATTATCTGCTAGTTTTTTACCATTAGTAGCATCAAACATTTTCCAATTATATTTTACACAACTTGTAGGTTTTTTGCCCAAACTAAGTATCTTTAATTCTACAGTTCTAGATCTTCCACTATCTGTTACAGAAAATGATCTTGTTTCACCTTTTTTCCAAAAACCCAATGGAAATTTACAACCATTTTTTATGTATTTAGCACCTGATCTTCTTTGATCGTACACTCTTCCCATACACTGACCATCGTTGGTAACTGTAAATAATTGCGTTTTCCTTACTCTGCCTTCTCTATTTTTTTGAGTCCTTTTGTAAACTTTAATGATTTCTTTTGTGAAAGGATTTTTCCAATCTTGAGGGCCTATAATTTTTTTTCTTCGCTTCTCGCCAAAAATTTTATCTGCTGGTGTATATTTAATTTCTGTATCATTCCTAATTTCTCCACCAGTAAATAATTCTAATGGAATAAATCTCTCGTTAGCCACAGTAATATTTGGTAAAATTAAAAATATAAATGCTAATATAATTTTTTTCATTTTTAAAATATTGATTTAGAATATTTTTTCCAGTTATCTTGATAATGCTTTGTGTTTTCAAATACAGCTTTTTTTTCTTCTTCTGTAACTTCTCTGATAACTTTTCCTGGTGAACCGATTACTAAAGAGTTATCCGGTATCTGTTTATTTTCTGTAATTAAAGCTTTTGCACCTATGATACAATTTTTTCCAATCTTAGCGTTATTAAGTATAACTGCCCCTATTCCAATTAGACTATTGTCTCCTATCGTACATCCATGAAGCATAACCATATGACCTACAGTTACATTTTTCCCAATTTTTAATGGGTAGCCTGGATCAGTATGCAAAACACTTCCATCTTGTACATTTGATCCCTCACCAACATGAATATTTTCGATATCTCCTCTTAAGGTTGCATTGAACCAAATACTAGAATTCTTTTCTAAAGTAACATCACCTATAATGGTTGCATTAGGTGCTACCCAATTTTCGCCAGAGTTTTTTGGTTTTTTATCTTTTAAATCGTAAAACATAATTTATATATTATTACATTATGCCAATACAAACTCCAATATGTGATTTCGGCCAAAAGGCACATGACTTTAAGCTTAAATCAACTGACAATAAAATAATTTCTCTAAATGATGTAAAAGGTGAAAATGGAACTTTAATAATGTTTATTTGCAATCACTGTCCTTATGTTAAGGCAGTTACAAAAGATATTGTTGAAGATTGTAAAAAATTAAAAGATTTAGGTATTAATTCAGTTGCTATATGTGCAAATGATGCTGAAAATTATCCTGAAGATTCATTTGAAAACATGATTTTATTTGCAAAAAAAAATCAATTTGATTTTCCTTATTTATTAGATGAAACACAAGAGATTGCTAGAACTTATGATGCAGTATGTACACCAGATTTCTTTGGTTACAATAAAGAATTAGAGCTTCAGTATAGAGGTAGATTAAGAGAGCTTAAAAATCTAGTGCCAGTAAGAGATGGTGACAGTGATTTATACAAAGCAATGAAACAAATTTCAGAAACTGGTAAAGGGCCAGAGCAACAAACTCCAAGTGCCGGATGTAGTATTAAGTGGAAAAATAATTAATGTATTTGATTGCAACAAGATCTTTTCCACCTGAAGTAGGCGGCATGCAAAGCTTAATGTGGGGCCTTGCTAAAGAAATGTCTAAAAACTTTATGATTAAAGTTTTTGCAGATTATCAAGAAAATCACAAAGAGTTTGATAAAGAGGTTAACTTTTCAATTGAAAGAGTTGGAGGAATTAAGTTTTTACGTAAAATAAGAAAAGCCCAATTAATAAATGAATTTTTAAAAGAAAATAAAGTCCAAGGAATTATAGCTGACCACTGGAAAAGCTTAGAGTTAATAAAAACTACAAAGAATAAATATTGCTTAATTCATGGAAAAGAAATCAATCATCCTAAAGGAAGTTTTCAAAATAAAAAAATAGTAAAAGTTTTAAATGATGTTGAAAAAGTAATTGCTAATTCAGATTATACAAAAAATTTAGCAATTAATATTGGTGTTGATAAGTCTAAGATAGTAGTGATTAATCCTGGAGTAAATCCAGCTAAGGAGCTTAATAAAAAATCATTAGACAAAGTAGAAAGTTTATTAAAAATTAAAACGCCTCGATTAATTACTGTTTCTAGATTTGATAAAAGAAAAAATCATGAAAAAGTATTGATGGCATTAAAAAATTTAAAACAAATATATCCAGATATTGTTTATATTTGTATTGGTTATGGAGAGGAAGAGGATAGCATTAAAGAATTAGTTAAAGAACTTGATTTAGGGACACAAGTTATGTTTTTCAAAGATATCAGTGATGATTTAAAAAACGCTTTAATCGCAAAATCAAATATTTTTGTTATGCCATCAGTCATACATAAGACTTCAGTTGAAGGATTTGGAATTGCATATGTTGAAGCTGCACAGTATGGTGTTGCATCTCTTGGTGGAAAAGATGGTGGTGCCCCTGACGCAATTCAGCATGATAAAACTGGATTGATTTGTGATGGAAATAATCTTGACGATATCTATTCTTCGCTCAATTCAATGATAGAAGATAAAAAATACCTAGAGCTTGGAAAAAATGCTAAAGAATTATCTTCCAAATTTTATTGGTCTAACATTGTACAAAATTATAAAAAAATTCTTAAAGCAAGTTAGTTAATCTTTCAAAAACTTTGTCAGCACTTAAATTGTTAAGGTCACTAACTTCAATAGCTTTAAAATTTTCTCTTTCAATGCTAACCTTATAAGCTGTTGTATGTTTGCCAAATAATGTTAGACCTTTAGTTCCAGTATGTGCTGTTATATGTGCAGGACCAGTATCATTAGCAATTACAAAAGAACTTCCTTTAATTAAGGAAGTTAGTTGTGATATATCTAATGCTCTTCCATTATCTAACAAAGCTAATGCATTAATATTTTTTGAATCGTTTATTTCAGAAGGTCCTGGTGCGGTTACGATTTTATACTCATCACCATATTCATTTGAAATTTTTTCTATTAGATTATTGTAATAAGGCCATTTTTTAATTAACAAATGAGGTGAACAAAAAGGAAATAAAAGAATATATTTATTCAACTTATAAAAATTTTTTATTTCACTAATATCTGTTGATGCCCAACTAAAATCAGGCTTTAAAGTATTATGTGTGTTTAAACCAGACTCTTTTAATTGATGGTCAAATCTTTCAAGAACAGAAATTTTGTCAAATTCTTCTTTATCTTTATTAGATGGCAATGTTGATACTGAACTTGACCAAACTATTTTATCAGCCTTTGGGGAAAGAATATTTTTGTAGAAATTGGTTCTGGAAGAATTTTGAAGATCAAAAACTTTTGAAAAGTTATATTTCTTCAACTCTCTCATTAAAAAATATAAATAAATTATATTATATTTTGGTAATCTTTTGTCTAAAATCACCTCGTGAATAAAAGGATTTTTTTTAAATAAATCAAAATAAGGTTTAGTAGTAAGTAAATATAAATTATCATTTTTATGATTTTCAGATATATCTTGAATTGCACCACTTGCTTGAGCTATATCTCCTAATGAACCATGTTTAATTATTAAAATATTAGACATATTTATAACAAGATAGCACAGTATTAAATTTTATGAATAAAATTATAGTAGAAGTTTCAATTGGAGAACTTTTAGACAAAATTTCAATTCTAGAGATTAAACAGGAAAAAATAAAAGATCTTGAAAAGTTAAAATTCATCAACAATGAACACTCTATATTAAAAGATCAATTAGAAAAAAATGTTAAGTCTGATGATAAGTTGAATAATCTTTATCAATCACTCAAAGAAATAAATGCTAAACTTTGGATTATTGAAGATGATAAAAGACAGTGTGAAAAAGATAAAGATTTTGGAAAAAAGTTTATTAAACTTTCAAGAGATGTACATTTTCTAAATGATGATCGTGCAAAAATCAAATTAGAGATTAACAATCATACAAATTCCACAATCAAAGAAATTAAAGAGTATACTAATTATTAAATGGGACTTCATTTTTCAGAAGAAGAGTTTAGATCAAGAAAATCTAAAGTGTTAAATTCAATGAAAGAGCAAAATATAGATGCTCTTTTAATGTTTAGGCAAGAATCTATGTATTGGCTAACTGGATACGACACTTTTGGGTATGTTTTTTTTCAAACCTTAATTTTGGATAAAAATGGAAACACAATATTACTAACAAGAGCTCCTGATTTAAGACAGGCTCAAAATACATCCAATATAGAAGATATTAGAATTTGGGTTGATAAGGATGGATCAAATCCAACTGATGATCTTAAGGTTATTTTAGATGAATTAAAACTTAAAGGAAAAAAATTGGGAGTTGAATATGAAGCCTACGGCTTGACTGGACGTAATGCACTGCGACTTAACAAATCTTTAGAAAATTATTCTAGTGTAGAAGATAAGTCAGACTTAATAACAAAGTTAAGAGTAATTAAGTCTGAAGAAGAAATTGTTTATGTAAAAAAAGCTGCAGAGCTTGCTGATAAAGCTTTGGACGAAGTATGGAAACATGCAAAAGCTGGTGCAAGTGAATCTAAGATATTAGCAGAAATGAATAGAGTTATATTTGAAGGAGGTGGTGATTATCCCGCAAATGAATTTATCATTGGTTCAGGAAAAAATGCTCTTCTTTGTCGTTATCAAGCAGAAAAACAAACTTTAAATAATCAAGATCAATTAACTGTAGAATGGGCTGGAACTTACAGACATTATCATTCAGCAATGTTTAGAACTATTCCTATTGGAAAAGCAGATCCTAAACATCATAAAATGCATGAGGCTTGCATTGAGGCATTAAAGAATTGTGAAAATAAATTAATACCAGGAATTAAGATTGGAGAAGTTTTCGATACCCACGCAAAAACTTTTGATAATCTTGGTTTCAATAAAGCAAGAATGAATGCATGTGGTTATTCTTTGGGAACTACCTTTTCTCCAAATTGGATGGATTGGCCAATGCTTTATACTGGTAATCCCTACGTTATCGAACCAGGTAATGTATTTTTTATGCATATGATTTTAATGGATTCTGAAAATCAATTAGCAATGAACTTGGGAGAAACTTATCTAGTTACTGAAAAAGGTAACGAAAGACTGGGTAATCAAAAATTGGATTTGGTTATTCTTTAGTTAAAGCTGTATTTTTTTTCTAAATATTTAATTACATTATGAATTATAAAAGTCATAAATAGATAAATACCACCAGCTACAATAAATACTTCTATTGGTTTAAAAGTTGTAGAAATTATATATTTTGCAACACCAGTCAAATCCATTAAAGTGACTGTGCTTGCTAACGAAGTGCCTTTCATCATCAAAATAATTTCATTACCGTAAGCTGGTAATGATTGTCTAATAGCAATAGGAATTTGAATTTTATAAAATATAATTTTGTTTGAAATACCTAAGCTTTGACCAGCTTCAATTATACCAGGTTTTATTGTTTGAAATGCTGATCTTAAAATTTCAGAAGTGTAAGCACCAGTGTTTAATGCGAAAGCAATAATTGCACACCAATAAGGTTCTTTTAGAATCACCCATAAGAAAGAAGATCTTAAAGATTCAATTTGACCTAAGCCAAAATAAATTATGAATATTTGTACTAATAATGGTGTTCCTCTGAAAACGTATGAATATCCATATGCAAATTTATTTATAAAAATGTTTTTATTTAATCTTAAAATTGCAAATAATAATCCAATAAATAAGCCTACAATTAAAGATACAGATAAAAGTTTTAAAGTAACAATAGCAGCATTTAATAACTTCGGAATACTATCAATCATCAATTCAAAATCCACTAATACCCCCTGCTATACTTAACTTCTAATTTGTTTATCAATTTCATACTTAAAAACGTCAGCAACAGATACAAAACTGCTGCAAAAGAATAAAAGAACAAAGGGTCTCTAGTAGATCCAGCTGCAATATAAGATTGTCTCATTATCTCGACTAAACCTGTGACTGAAATTAACGATGTATCTTTAAGTGTTATTTGCCAAACATTACTCAAATTAGGAATAGCAAGTCTTAACATTTGAGGAAGAATAATCTTATAAAATTGTTTTAATTTACTAAAACCTAAAACTTTTGCTGCCTCAAATTGTCCTTTATCGATTGACTGAATTGCACCTCTAAAAACTTCAGTGGAATACGCCCCAGATATAATTCCAATGGCAAACGAACCAGTTACAAAAGCATTTATTTCTATGTATTCATTGTAACCAAACATAGAAGCAACAAACATAATCGCTCCACTTCCTCCAAAAAAGAAAAGGTAAATAACTAATAATTCTGGAACACCTCTAATGACTGTAGTGTAAATATTTGCAATTAGATTTAATGATTTAAATTTAGATAACTTTAATGGAGTAAATATTGCAGCAAAACTAAATCCAATTAACATTGCTGTAATTGATACAGCTATTGTCATTAGGGTAGCGCGAAATAATTCATCACCCCAACCAGTATCTCCAAATGCTAGAAGTTCCATACAGATTGGCGACTATACATGATAGTCGCCAAATCTAAAATTGAATTACATAGAAGCGTCGAAACCGAACCATTTAGTAGCTATTCTACTAATATCTCCGTTCTTTCTTGCTTTATTAATTGCTGCGTTAAACTTTTTCAAAAGTTCAGTATCATCTTTTCTAATACCGACTCCAACACCGTTTCCAAATGCACCACCTGAAAAAGTTGGACCTGTTAACACAACAGGCTTACCAGATTTTTCTGCATAATCACTAAATGCTACCGCAGCAGCTAATGCAGCATCACATCTTCCTGATGCTAAATCTAAGTTAACTTCATCTTGTGTTTTGTAAGTTCTTACATTTACTTTTCCAACATCACCTGAATCTAAAAAGTTTTGGTGAATTGTAGCAGTTTGAACACACACAGTTTTACCTGCTAATGCTGATGTAAGAGTTTTTAATGCTTTTTTCGCAGCTGCATTAGGTTTAGTTAGATTAATTCCAGCTGGAGTATCTAAACCTTCAAGACTAGAGCCTTTCATAACAGCTAGTGATGCAACTTCATCTGCGTAACCCTGAGAAAAGCTAATTGCTTTTTGTCTTTCTGCAGTAATTGACATACCTGCCATTATTGCATCAAACTTTCTCATAATTAAAGCTGGTATCATTCCATCCCAATCTTGCTCTACGATTGTACATTGTTGACCAATGTATCTGCAAAGTGTCCAAGCTAATTCAACTTCAAAACCGATTAATTTACCGGACTCATCTTTTGAATTCCATGGTGGGTATGCACCTTCAGTTCCAATTCTAATTTTATCAGCATTTACATTTCCAATGACCAATAAAGAAAGTAAAACTGAAAAAATAGTTTTCTTAAATATATTCATCGTTCTCTCCTTTAATAAAAGAAATAGTATTTCACAAATTAAAGATTTAAAAAAGAAAAATTTAATGATTTATAGATGATGAAAAATTCCAAGAACAATCAAAACTAGGCACATAAACCCTTGATAATTTAGTGTTTCCAAAATGTTGGTGAAAAACATTTAACCAATTTTCAACTTGTTGGGGTTTTTTATCTTGGCTTCCTACTTGTGCAGTAATAACTCCTTTTGGTTTTAAAATTCTAACCAAAGAATCCATATTCTTTGCAGCGAGATCAATACAAAATTGATCATCATTTAAATCAACAAATATATGATCATAAGCATCCTCTTTAACTGATTTAATACTTTCGAATGCATCTCCCCATACGCACTTAACTGAGTTTTTTTCAGTAGCTTTTTTTCCTATATCGCCTAAATGTTTATTGCAAACTTCTACGACCTCTGGATCAAGTTCGTACCAGTCTATAAAATTAAATTTTTTAGAAATGCATTCTCTTGCAACTCCACCATCTCCCCCACCAATAATAGCTGCCTTATCATTTGACTTATTCAATTTTAAACCTGATCCAACAAATGTTGAGCTATAAAGGTGTTCATCGGTCGAAGCTACCTGTATTTCGCCATCAATGAATAAAGATTTTCCAAATTGTTCTAAATCTAGAATTTCAATATGTTGACCAACTTTAGATTTAAAATCTTCTAATACATCATTAACTACATATGATTTTTGTAAGCCAGGTGAGCTATAAATATCATGATATAAAGATCTTGTGTCTCTATTAAACTCTTTTTTAACTATTCTTTTATGTTTGAATTCTTTTTTAACAATATCAATAGCAATAGAAGGACTAATTTTTCCGCAGGTAAAAAAATCAAAACTGATAATTCCTTTTTCGGGAAACGTATGAAAGCTCATATGGCTTTCAGCTAATAATGCTAATATAGTAAAACCTTGAGGTTCAAATTTATATTTAGAAATATTTAATATCGTTACTTTTGCTGCTTTAGCAATCTCATTAATTACTCTCTCATATACAGTGGGATCATATTCTTTATCAGTCCCAATTATATCTAAAGTGATATGCTCCCCAACTTTGATCATAAAAAATTATCCACTTTTATAATTTTTAACTTTTTCCAAAATTTTTTTCATTTCTGCAAACGAAAGAATCTCGGGTTCTCCCATCTTTAAAGCAATAATATATTGTTGGCAAATATTTTCTACCTCTTGTGCAAGTTCAAAAGCTTTGGATAAATTTTCTCCAAATGCAACCTGACCGTGGTTTGACATAAGACATGCCTTTCTATCTTTTAAAGCTTTAACAATATTCATTGAAAGTTCATGTGTTCCAAAAGTTGCATAATCTGCACATCGAATATCTTCACCTCCTGCTAGAGCAATCATATAATGAAATGGTGGTATCGATTTACGATGAGTCGAAACAGCTGATGCGTGTGGAGAATGTGCATGAACAATAGCTTTTGCTTCCCATTTATTTTTATAAATGTCTTGATGAAACCTCCACTCTGATGAAGGGTTTTTTCCAGAATTAAACCATGATAAAAAATCTTTTTCCTCAGTTAATGACAAAAAAACGATATCTTCTGGTTTAAGTGATTCGTATTTTTTTCCTGAAGGAGTAATAAAAAAACCTTCAATCCCCTCCTCAATACCTCTGACTGAAATATTTCCAGATCTTAAAGGAGATAAATTAGTAGTATTTAGTTTAATAGAATATTCAATGACTTCCTCTCTTTCCTTTAAATTTTTCATTTATATAACTTCTTTAATCCTTCAGTTGATGCTTCACAAATACCTTTTTCAGTAATTAAACCTGTTACGTATTTAGCAGGTGTTACATCGAATGCTAAATTCATAGTTTTACTTTTTTTTGGATAAATTTGTATTTTTTTTACATCTCCTCTCTCATCTAAACCTTCTATATGTGATAGTTCTTTAGAGCTTCTCTTTTCAATAGGAATATCTTTATGATCTTTAATATTCCAATCTATTGTTGAGCTTGGTAGAGCTACATAAAAAGGAACATTGTTATCATGAGCTGCTAATGCTTTTAAGTAAGTACCAACTTTATTACAAACATCACCATTAGCTAAAGTTCTATCTGTACCAACAATACACATATCAACCTCTCCCCTTTGCATCAAAATTCCACCAGTATTATCTGCGATGATTGTATTTTTAATTCCTTCTTCATTCAACTCATATGAAGTTAAGTTGGCTCCCTGGTTTCTTGGTCTTGTTTCATCGGCCCAAACATGAACTGGAATTCCTTTTTTGTGTGCATGGTAAATAGGAGAAGTTGCTGTTCCCCAATTAATGGTTGCAAGCCAACCTGCATTACAATGAGTTAAAATATTTACTGTATCTTTTTTTTTATTATAAATTTCCTCAATTATTTTAAGACCGTTTAATCCTATATTTTCACAAAAGTTTATATCTTCTTCGCAAATTACTTTTGCTTCATTTAAAGCTATTTTTAAAATTTTATCACTATTAACACCTGATAGTTTATTCATCATTCTATCAACTGCCCATTTAAGATTAATAGCTGTTGGTCTTGAACCAATCAAACTTTCAGCAGATTTTTTTAAAAAAGATTGATCATTATTTTCGATAATAGCTAAAACTAATCCATAAGCTGCTGTAGCTCCAATTAAAGGTGCACCTCTCACTTCCATTATTTTTATCGCGTTTATTGCATCACTAACTGTCTTTAAATCTTTAATAATAAATTGATGTGGAAGTTTTGTTTGATCTATTATTTTAACAACATTATTTTCAAACCAAATAGTACGATATTCTTTTCCTTCTATT
>CACBMB010000003.1 GCA_902540275.1 uncultured Pelagibacteraceae bacterium
ATTATGGCGGTTTATCTGATTACAGAAGTAGTGAGGGAAGAGCGGTTAGGGTTAAATATAGAGGAAAAATTAATGATACAATATTAAACATTCTAGGTGGAGTAAGAAGTAGCTGTACATATGTAGGTGCGCCTTCTTTAAAACAGTTAAGCAAATGCACAACTTTTGTGAGAGTATCAAATCAATTTAATGATACTTTTGTAAAATAGAAATTTCTAAAAATTATAAATTTATGGTAGCGGGAAGTGGGATCGAACCACTGACCTCGGGCTTATGAGTCCCGCGCTCTAACCAACTGAGCTACCCCGCCATATGGTAAATGAAGATATATAATAGAAAAATACTCTGATACAATCAATTTTTTACAATAAATACTTTTTTATATATAAAAATGATTACTTAAATCATTATGATTAAAAATTTATCAATAATATATCCAATCTTTAACGAAGAAAAAAGATTGTTTAACATTTTTAAAGATATAAAGAAATTTAATAAAAAAACACATCATATTAATAAAGAATATATTTTTGTTGATGATGGAAGTTTTGATAATTCAAAACAGAGAATTAAAGATTTTATTAAACTGAACAAAAACTCGAAAATTCAATATAAAATTATAAGTTATAAAGTTAATAAAGGTAAAGGTTATGCGTTAAAATCTGGTGTCTTAAATTCAACAAAAAAATGGATACTTACATCAGACTCTGATTGTTCAGTATCAAATTTTCAAATACTTAGATGGATAAAAAAAAATTATATAAACAAAAAAAATATGATTTATTTTGCATCTAGAAATCATCCTATTTCTCTAGTGAAAAAAATTAAAAGTAGGGAAATAATAGGAGCTATCTTTAGGTTTGCTATTTCTCTTATATTTAATGTAAAAATTTCAGACACACAGTGTGGTTTTAAATTATATAGAGCAAATATAGCAAAAAAAATTTTTTCTAAAATTAAAACTAATGGTTATATGCATGATTTAGAAATTTGTATTATTTCAAAAAAAATGAAGCTTACTATCAACGAACTACCTGTGATTTGGAAGCACAAGTTTGAAGGAAAGATTAGTTTTTTAAAAGATTCAATTAAGATAATATTAAGTTTAGTGATGATAAAATTTTATAAATATTAATTTATTTGAGAATGGAATTAACAAAAACAAATTTTCTATCACATAAAATTACTTATCTTTTTTTAATTTTTGTAATATCAAGATTTTTTTATTTAAATTTTCTAAATATAACTTTCGATAATTGGACTATTGATGTTTATTGGCAATTCTTTCCTAAAGATTTATTAGAAAATGAACTTTTAAATTCTCTCTATTTTAATCACTGGCAAGCACCATTCTTAAACTTACTTGTTGGAATTACGATAAAATTGTCAAATCATTATTTTTTAATTATTCAATTAATATATTTAATAATTGGATTTTTTTCTTTTGTATTGATTTATTTGATTTCAAAAAACTTTAATTTTTCAGAAAATTTTTCTTTTTTATTATCTGCAGTATTAATGCTTTTACCAACAACTATCTTATATGAAAACCACCTTTATAAAGAATATATTACTTTTTTTCTTCTTCTTTGGTTATTCTATTCAACTATAAGAATTTTAAAAACACCTAACTCTTTAAAATATATTTTATTTTTATCTTTTAGTCTTTCATTGCTCTGTCTAACTAGAGAGACATTTCATATTTTTTGGGGATACATTTTAATAATCATAATTCAAAAAAATATAAATATTTTAAATAAATTATTATTATTTTTTATATTCACAATTATTGTAATGCCTTTTTACCTAAAGAATTTAATTTTATTTGATAAATTTGCTATAAATACAACTTCTTTATATGAGCATTTAAATCAAAAAATTGACTATGTAAAAGAAATGGATGATCCCAATCGACATCCAAAAATAAGAAATATAACTTTTGGATCCCATCAAAATTATCAAAAATTTAAAAAAAAAACTTCAATATTGTATGATGTAAAAATTAACTCAGGTGCAGAATTTTACAAAGATTATCTTAATTACGAGTCAAATTATGACAATAAATTGTTAAATTCTAATACTTCTTTTAATGAAGTATTTTTCGAAGTTGATAAATATAGAAAAAAAGATTTTTTATTAATTCTTAAAGAACAACCTTTGCTAATTATAGTGAATATAATTAATTCAATTACAAGGCACCTTTTTACTTCAAGTGATTACTTTAATTTTACAAAACATAATGCTGATAAAATGGGTTATTTGATAAAAATCTCAGATTGTATAAAATTGACCCCAGTATGTATTTATGAATATAAGTTTGATTGGGAAACAGTTTATACAATAGATAAGCAACCTTTTAAATCTATAGATACTGGCCCTTTAAATTACAAAGAAAAAATTATTTATTCTCTTCAATATACCAACTTTTTATTAGTGGTTGTTTATATGATGCTTTTATTTTTTTTAATAAAGAGCTTATTTAGTAATAAAGATAAAGAAACTAATATAATTAATTTTTGGTTATTTACCTTTATTTTTATTTTTTCTGCTTTTGTTGTTTTTGAAGATGGTGAAATAGCAAGACACAGATTTCCTTTTGATTATCTTTGTTTTTTAATTTTTTTGAAGCAAATGAAAGATAAATTTTTTAAAATTAATTAAAAAATCATCAATCCAAAAAGAATTAAACCTGTAGATGCTGCTGCAGAGAAATATAACTTTTTTCTTTTCTCATTTTTTTGATTGGATTTAACTCTATTTAAAAGAACATTAATGTCAGTACTCTTGGTTTGAGCCTTGGAAATATCATTGTCAAGATATCTAGAAATTAACCTATTACGAACTGATGTACTTAAATTTTTCACAAAATTATTTAACCATGGAAGAGAAATATTTGCAAATTTTCTTAAAGAGACAGATAAATACCTAAGGCCCCAAGCGCTACTACTAGAGTTGATAATATGTAAACATTCTTTTTGAATTCTTTGCTCTCAGATTGTTGAAGTTTGGATTTTAAAACATTTATATCGACTCTATTGGGCCTAATTTGATTAGTTTTTAAAGGCTTTTCAGTAAAACTATTACCATTTGGGGTCTCGATATTAGTTTTTATTTCTGCAAAGCCTTTATTATCCATATCTAAATAAAACATGAAATTCTTAAAGTCTCAATTTTTTCAAAGTTCAATTTGGGTCACTTTTGAATTGACAACTGTCCATAATGGGTTTCTACTCACAAAAAAAATTTTATGAGTATTCAAGAAATAGATTTTTCCAAAACACTATCTGATCAACAGGTTTATGATACCATTATGGGCAACTATTCTGATCTAAGTAAAGAATGGATATTTCATCAATGGAATTGGATGAATAGTGTCTACTGGTCTTTTAAAGATCATTATAAATATATGGTAGTGATTTCATTAATTGAAAAAACTCTTCAATTTTATGACCAAATGCAAATTCAATATAGTTATGATGAATATTATGCAAAATCTTATCAACAAATTGAAAAATTTAGTATTACAGAGCTTTGCGAAAAACTAAATTTACCAAAAGAAACAGTAAGGAGAAAAGTTCTAGAACTTGAAAAAGACGGAGTTATAAGTCGTAGTAAAAAAAAGATCATAATTGATAGAAAAGCATTTCCTTTTGTCAAACCTGAAAACCAAATCAAATTTTCTTCAAAATATATATATTTAGTCTCGCAAGCTTTAAACAAAGATAAACTTTATTCAAAAAAACTTGATCCACAAATGATTGAAATAATTATTAAAAAAAGATTTTCGTTATGTTGGAGATGGTTTTATCGTATGCAAATACCATTAATTATTGGATATCAAAAATTTATGCAAGATTTGACTACTTTCCATATTTGGGGAACAGTAACAATGAATCAAGTTTTAAATGTTTCAAAACATTTAGAAACTGCTGATGACAAACCTCCATTAGATCACTTTACCACTAGTGATATTCTAATAAAAAATTTAGGTGCAAATACTGGAATTAGCGCTATGTCAATTTCTGATATGACGAAAATTCCAAGAGCAACAATTATTAGAAAATGTAAATATTTAATAAAAAATGATTTACTAAAAATAAATGACAAAAAACAATATGTATTATCAAGTACAAATTTTAAAAAAATTTTGCCTTACCAAACAGAAGCTTTTAAATATAAAGCCAAATTTATTCGCAAAATTTTAAATCTACTTGTAATCTCTTAAATTTCTCAATAAATTATTTTTACAGAGAGAATATATTTTAAATACTTAAAGGGGTCATGGGTATAGTAACAACAATTGCGCCGTTTGCGCTAGCTTTAATAATGTTAGGACTTGGTGCGTCTTTAACAGTAAAAGATTTTACAAGAGTATTTCAACACCCTAAAGAATTTTTTGTTGGTTTGATTTGTCAATTAGTTGTTCTGCCAATTGTTGGATATTTATTAATCATAATTTTAAAAACTCCAATAGAACTTGCTTTAGGAGTAATGTTAATTGCTGCAGCCCCTGGAGGAGTTACTTCAAATGTTTTAACTAAATTCGCAGATGGTGATGTTGCACTATCTATATCTCTTACAGCATTTACAAGTTTAATAAGTATCGTATCAGTTCCTTATATAGTTTTTTTATCAATCGACCTATTTGATATCAATTATGTAAATAAAGAAGTTTCAATGCTGGGAATTTCATTAAAGATGTTTGGTGTCGTTACTGTTCCAGTAATTATCGGAATGACAATAAGAAAACTATTTAGTGATTTTATTGAAAGAAATATGAAAATAATTGAAAAAATATCTATTATATTATTTTTAATTGTTTTTATCGCTATCTATATTGAAGAATGGGACAGTATTATAATGTTTTTAACTACTGCAGGGACTGTATCTCTAATCTTAAATATTTCTATGATGATAATAGGTTTCTTTGTTGCTAAGTTTTTTGCGTCAGGAGTTGCCCAACAAAGATGTATTTCTTTAGAATGTGGTTTACAGAATGGAACATTAGCTGTTTTTGTTGGAACACAATTATTTGGTCAGGATATGACTTACATGGTGCCAACTGCTGCATATGCTCTAATCATGATGATGACAGCTGTTTTTTTTGTAATTTTCTTGAGAAAAAAAACTTAATTATAAATTTTTAAAGTCTGTTCGTTTTAGAGCCTCTGTTTGAATTGAAATAGGATATTTCTTTTTTTCTACTTCAATAAATAAATTCTTATTTTTAAGTTCTTCATTAGAAAAATCAGTATTAATATATCCAAAAGTTAAATTTTTCTTAAAATTAAATGAATAATTTCCTGAGGTTGATCTTCCAATAATCTTATTCTCTAAATAAATAGGTTCATCATGTAATAATAATGGTTCGCCTGGTTTGCATTCTTTTAAAGTAAACATTGCAAATCTACTTTTGATCTTCTCCTTTTTGATTTTTTCTAACGCTTGCTTTCCAATAAAATCAATTTCTTTTTTCTTACTTATTGTAAAAGTTAAACCTGCCTGATATTGATTTTCCTCAGGTGAGATATCATGACCCCAATGTAAAAAACCACTCTCCATTCTCATAATATCCATTGCATGCATTCCACAATTTGAAAGATTAAAATCTTTGCCTTTTTCAATTAGCAATTCATATATTTTCTTAGCTTCATTAACTTTTACATATAATTCATATCCTAATTCACCAACGTAAGATAATCTTTGGGCCCAAATTTTTATCCCTTCTATCTCTATATATTTTGCAGTACCAAATTTGAAATCATTGTTATCGATACTATCTCTTGAAATGGTTTTAATTAAATTTCTACTCTTTGGACCAAATAATCCAAATACACAATAATCATCTGTTATATCTTTTAATTTTACACCTTTAGATAGATGTTTTTTTATATGAAATTTATCTCTTTCCCTCGTTGCAGCTGAACTAATTATCCTAAAATGATTTTTATCTAAACAAACCACCGTTAAATCGGTTTCAATTCCACCATCACTATTCAACATGTGAGTATAAGTGCATTTACCGATCTCATTTTTTATATTAGCAGTACAAATTTTCTGTAATTCCTCATGAGCTTTTTCGGATTTGATTTCAAACTTTGAAAAAGGGGTTAAGTCAAATAAACCAACATTTTTAATAGTATTATTGGTCTCATATTCGGCTGATGGATACCAATTTTGATAATTATAGCTGTATTCATACTCTGATTTTTCTCCATCAAGTGCAAACCACATTGGTCTCTCATACCCTGCTGAAACACCAAAGCATGCTCCAAAACTTTTTAAATTATCATGATAAGGAAGTGTTTTTATATTCCTTGAGGTTTTATGTTGTTTAAAAGGCCAGTGCATTCCATAAAGATCACCCAGCGTTTCAGTAATTCTTTTTTTTATAAAACCTAGTTCTGAATGAAATTTTTGAAATCTTTTAATATCATAACTAAATATGTCCTGATTAATATGTCCAGTCATTAACCATTCAGCTGTAACTTTTCCTACTCCTCCTCCACTTCCAATTCCAATACTATTTAAACCACAACAAACAAAAAAGTTTTTAACTTCTGGAACTTCCCCTAACAAAGTATTAGTGTCAGGAGTAAAGGATTCTGGTCCTGCAAAAAATTTTCTAATTCCAGCTTTTTCTAAAACTGGAAATCTTTTGATCGCAGATGCTAAATATGGTTCAAAATGTTCAAAATTTTCAGGAAATTCTCCAAATGAAAAATCATCAGGCACAATATTGGTTTTATCAAAAGCTGGTATAGATTTTCCCTCAAAAATACCAACTAAGATTTTACCAGCATCCTCTTTAATGTAAGTGCTGTTATCAAAATCTCTAATAACCGGTAAAGTCTTAGATAAATTTTCTATAGGTTCAGTAATAATATAAAAATGTTCTGCGGGATAAAGTGGAATACTTACCCCAGCTCTTTCACCAATTTGTCTAGACCACATGCCTGAAGCTAATACAATATATTCACATTCAATTATTTGACCATTTGCTTTTACACCTGAAATTTTTCCATCTTTTGTTAAAATTTCTTCTACTGGTGATTTTTCAAAAATTTGTGCACCCTCCATTCTTGCCCCTTTTGCAAGCATGTGAGTTACACCTGATGGATCAGCAGCTCCATCACCTGGCATCAAAATTCCACCTATAATTTCGTCAGTGTTTATAATTGAATAATCTTTTTTGATTTGATCTTTATCTAAAATTCTTACATCAACATCATAAAGTTGTGCAGTAGTTGCTTGTCTTTGAAGTTCTTGCCATCTTCCTTTGTTTTGTGCGATTGAAAGTGCGCCGTTTAATCTTAAGCCTGCAGAGTGATCAACCTCTTTTTCTAATTTTTTATATAAATCTAATGTATATTTTCGAATTTTTGTTATTGCTGCTGTTGGGCCTAATTGACTTACAAGTCCAGCTGCATGCCAAGTTGTTCCTGATGTTAACTGATCTCTTTCTAAAAGAATAGTGTCTTTCCAACCAAATTTAGCTAAATGGTAAGCGACTGAACAACCAACCACTCCACCTCCTATAACAACAACTTTAGTGCTACTTGGAAGTTTTTTTTCCATCTAATTAATTTTTGACTGCATCTCCTGGGGTAACATATTCATGTCCAAAAACATCTGCAACAGCTTTATAAGTCACATGACCCTTGTGAACATTTAATCCTGCTAAAAAATTTTTATCCTCTCCAAGAGCTTTTTGATAACCTTTATTAGCTAATTTAACTAAATAAGGAAGCGTTGCCTGATTTAAAGCAAAAGTAGAAGTTCTTGGAACTCCTCCTGGCATGTTGGCAACACAATAATGAACTACATCATCTACTATAAATGTTGGATCTCCATGAGTGGTTGGTTTACTAGTTTCTACACATCCTCCTTGATCAATTGCAACATCAACAATTACAGATCCTCTTTTCATTAATTTTAGCATGTCTTTTGTAACTAATTTTGGAGCTTCTGCACCAGGTATTAAAACTCCACCCACTAATAAATCTGCTTCAGCAACTAATTTATTTAAATCTATTTTATCACTTTGTTCTGGAATAATTTTATCACCAAACATCTCAACTAATTGTTTCAATCTTGCTTCAGATTTATCTACAACATGAACTTTAGCTCTCATACCAGTAGCTATAATTGCAGCGTTCTCTCCAACTACTCCGCCACCAAGAATTAGTACATTTGCTGGTTCACCTCCAGGTGCTCCACCTAACAATACCCCTCTACCTTTTTGATTTTTTTCTAAACAATGCGCTCCTGCCTGTACAGACATACGACCTGCAACAGCACTCATTGGTGCAAGTAATGGAAGTCTACCATTATCATCTGTAACAGTTTCATATGCAATATTTATACTTTTTGATTTGATTAATCCTTCAGTTAATTCTTTTGCAGCAGCTAAGTGAAGATAGGTATATATGATTTGATTTTCTTTAATCATATCTACTTCAACTTTTTGAGGTTCTTTTACTTTAACAATTATTTCTGCATCATTGAAAATATCAGAAGCTTTATTAACAATTTTTGCTCCTACATTTGTATATTGTTCATTATCAAAACCTGCTTCAAAACCACCATTATTTTCAATTAAAACTTTGTGGCCCTCTGACACAAGAGTTTTTACGCTATCTGGTGTTAAACCAATTCTATTCTCTTGAGGTTTTATCTCCTTAGGTACGCCAATTATCATTATTGAAATTTAATTTTTTTTACTTTTTGCGTAATTAGTTATTCCTGTTCTCAGTTTTTCAATAATTTCATCAATATGTTTCTTTTCACAAATAAACATTGGTGCAATTATTAAACAATCACCAGTAGCTTTAAAATTAACTCCAGCATCATAACAATGTTTAAAAGTTGCTAAACCTGCCTTACCAGGTCTGCCATCAGTTTTAATATCTATACCTCCCATCATTCCATAACCTCGAATGTTATCCACTACATCAATATCTTTTAAAGAAAATAGACCTTCTTGGAAATAAGGAGCAAGTTCTTTTGCTCTATTAAAAATATCTTCTTTTTCAAAAATATCTTGTACAGCTAATGCTGCTGCAACAGAAACTGGTATTCCTGAATAAGTGTAACCATGAAATAATTCTATCGCACCTTTTGGAGAATTATCCATAACTGCATCATAAATTTCTTCTTTACAAGCAACCACACCAAATGGAACTATCCCGTTAGTTGTTGCTTTTGCCATTGTCATTATGTCAGGTGTGACACCAAATTCTTGAGCTCCAAATGCTGAACCAGTTCTTCCCCAACCTGTAATTACTTCATCAAAGATTAAAAGTATTTTATGTTTGTCACAAAGTTCTCTTAATCTTTGTAAATATCCAACTGGAGGAACTAAAGTTCCAGTTGAACCAGCAATTGGTTCAACAATACAGGCTGCAATATTTTCTGAACCAAAATTAGTACAAATTCTTTCTAAGTCATTTGCAATTTCAGCACCTGTTTCAGGTTGACCAGATATAAATTTATGCTCATCTAAATGTGTATGTCTCATATGTACAACACCGGGCATCAATACACTTGCATAAGCTTTTACATTATTGATCATTCCACCTACTGATGTTGCTCCGATATTCATCCCATGATAAGCACGTTCTCTCCCAACGAATCTAAATCTTTGCCCTTCACCTCTTGCTTTATGGTATGCAATACTAATTTTAATCGCTGTTTCGACTGCAGTAGATCCACAAATTGTATAAAAAATTTTATTTAAATTTCCTGGTGTGTGTTTTGAAATTCTAGTTGCTAATTCAAAAGATCCACCAAATCCTTGTTGGAACGGTTGACAATAATCTAAAGTTTGTAGTTGATTTGTTATTGCTTCAATAATTTCTTTTCTTCCATGTCCTAAAGGATTGCAGAATAACCCTGAGCTAGCATCAATTTGCGTTTTACCTTGGTGATTTTTTAAATATACACCTTTAGCTTCCACTATAAGTTTTGGATTTTCTTTAAAATCTTTATTAGATGTAAATGGCATCCAATGTTCATTTAAGGAATTTGGTACTGATGTTCTTTTTTCTGAGCTCATATTAAAAATTTTTTAAAATGGTTAATTACTGAATCCTTAGACTAATTAAGTCCAATAAACCACCAAAATAATTGTCACAACTAAAAGTTGTGTAACTATAATGAGCATTTTTTTGTTTTACATATTGGTCAAATTAATCTTAAACTTAGAACATATAAATAATCAACTAAGAGGAATAAATGAAAAAAATAATAAGTTTTATTCTTGGATGTTTTGTAGCTCTTAATCTTTCAATTTCAGTTGCTAATTCGGCGGCTAACGAAGTTAGAGTTGCATACTTTTTAGAATGGCCAAGTCCAAACTTAGAAGACATGCAGAAGAAAAATTTTGCAAAAGCTTTGGGTGTTCCAGTAAAATGGACAAACTTCACTAATGGTGGAGCAATGACGGATGCTATGTTAGCAGGAGATATTGATATTTCTTACTCACAAGGTTTAGTTCCTTTCATTAATGCTGTTAAATCTAAAGCACCTATCAAATTAGTAGATATTGCAATGGAATACGGAATGGGTGGTACAACTTGTGTAACATCTAACGCTTCTGGAATTACAAAAGCAAATGCTACTGAATTAGAAGGTAAAAAAGTTGCTGTTCCACTAGGAACAATGGCTGAGTATGTTTTCGATGAAAGTATGAAAGTTGTTGGAGCTGACAGAAAAAAAATGGATATTATTCAAATGGATCCTGAAGAAGGAGCTGCTGCATTAGTAAGTGGCGATGTTGTAATGGCATGTTTATTTGGTGGTAACTCTATTAAAGCTGCAACTGCAGTTGGATCTAGATTACTTACAGTTCAAGAAGCTAGAGATGCTGGTATTTTAGGTATAGATATTACTTCTGTAACTACTAAGTTCATGAAGGAAAATCCTGGAATGCTAAGAACTTTTATTGAAGTAACTCATGAGGCTAATGCAAGATATAGAGCTGGAAAAAGCGATATGAATGCAATGTCAAAAGCTTCAGAAATGAAAGTTGCTGATATGAAAGAAACTTTAGGTGGTTTCAAATTCTTAACTCCAGAAGAAACAAAACAATCTATGGAGAGTGGAAATCTTGATGCATTCTTAAAAGGAATGGGAACACCAAGAGGAAACGTAGATACAAGTTTCTTACCTTTATAATATAAAGGTAATTAAAATTTAAATAGGCGCCAATTTTATTAAATTGGTGCCTATTTTTTTATTAAAAATTAAAATATAAAGATTTTTATGAGTGATTTAGTTTCTCAAAATCTAAATATGATTTTCAAAACTCCAAAAGGAGAAACTGTTCATGCTTTAAAAGATTTAAATTTCACTTTAAAAAAAGGAGAACTTTTAACTGTTCTTGGTCCATCAGGTTGTGGAAAAACAACTTTATTAAATATCACCGCAGGTTTTATAAGACCTACATCTGGATTCATTACTTTAAATAATAAAGAGATTGATGGTCCTGGGGTTGAAAGAGGAATGGTTTTTCAACAAGGGGCATTATTTGAATGGCTAACAGTAGCTGAAAATGTCAACTTTGGATTAAGAATGAAAAATGAAGATCCAATTAAGACTCAAAGAAAAGTTGATGAATGGTTAGAAATAGTTGGATTAAAAGGATTTGGAAATACACCAACTTATCAATTATCTGGAGGAATGCAGCAAAGAGTTGCCCTTGCTAGATGTTTAATAAATGATCCTGATTTAATTCTAATGGATGAACCATTAGGAGCACTTGATGCGTTAACAAGAGAAAAGATGCAATCATTAGTTCTAAAAATTTGGAAAGAAACTGGAAAGACAATTATCTTAATTACTCACTCTGTTGAAGAGGCTTTATTGCTTGGTGAAAGGTTATATGTAATGGCTCCAAGACCAGGAAGAATACATAAAGAATACAATCTACCATTTGCATCAATGGGATTAAAAGACGATTTGAGGGAAATTAAAAAGAATAAAGAATTTTCTGCAAAACGTGAGGAAATTTTAGAAATGATTTGGAATATGGAAGAAGAAATTATGGGGAAAGAAAATTAAATGTTAACACAAATAGTAACTTTTCTAATCTTTTTTGCTGTTGTTGGATGTATTCTTTATGGAAGACGTCTTATAAGAACTGAAAAAGTTGATGCAGTATTTGGAAACCCAGAAAGAGCAAGAGGTGGAACTCATTGGGTCATAGTTGGTAGTAGTTTTCTTCTTTTAGTGTGGCTTTATTATTCATGGGATATCGCAAAAGGTTTTTATCCAAAATCTGCTAATGAACTTTGTCAAGTAGCTAAAGTTAATGACTCTTTATTAGGATTAAAATACCAATTCCCAATAGAAGAGAGGCAATTCAAAAGTACCTCTCAAATTAAAAAAGAGAATAAAAATCTTCAAATAATCTTAGATGAAATACAAAATTCTAATGAGCTAAATAGTCAACAAAAAATAATTCTTGCTAATTTTATCAATAAAACCAATCAATTAATTCCATTACTTACAAATGAGGACTTGCTTGAAATCGATACTAAACAAAAAATAGATGACATTACTGGCAGAATTAATCTTTTGACTGAAAATTTCCAAAAACCTGATTATCCATTTGAGTCAGAACAAGAATATAATGAAAGACAAAAAGCTGTAAGTGAAGAAGGTGGATGGGGTATAGTTAAAGTAAGCGCTGGAACTGGATCTATAGAAAATACAATAGAAGTCCCTCTAATTCCAGCAACTGATAGAGGTTTAAAATTTCATGCTGCTGCACAAGAATTAAATTTAATAAGTGATGATTTCTTCAAATTAAGAAATCATAACCCTCAATTTAAAGAAAAGATTAAAGAACTTAAGGATGAAATTAAATCTTATAGACAAGATTTAGATAGCGAAGATTTATCATCAACTTACGCCAAAAACATTGTAAAAATTGCTCGAAGAATAGAATTTGCAAGTATCTACCCACCTAACGCATTAGATAAAATGCAAAATGCAATTATTAAATTTGATGTTTCTCAAAAAGAAGCTCAAGGTGGATTAAGATTTATTGATATCTTTTTGTTTCCAGCAGGAACTATTATTGCAAGTGGTCCAAGTTGCTCTGAACAAGGTTCTGGTAGATGGCTTCCAAAACCTTCTGATACTTTTAATAAATTTGCGCTAATGTTAAAACCAAGTGTAGGTTACAAGGATATTCCTCTTTTATGGATTGATATGGTCGATGTAAGCAAAATGATCGGTTTTATTTTGCCTGATTGGATTGCAGATATTCTTCCTGGTGAATATCCTGTTCATACTAAAGATGGAATAGTCAAACAAAACTTTAAAGGCTATGTCCTCAAAGTTGTTACAGGTGACTTTGAATTATTTAAAATCCCTGTGCCATACGGTCATATTTGGGATTCATTTATGAGGGTCTTCTTGGGACTAGTTTTTGGTATCCTTATAGGTGTTCCTTTAGGATTGTTTATGGGCTTAAATAGATTTGCAAAAGGTTTTTTTGATCCATTGATCGAACTATATAGACCAGTGCCTCCTTTAGCTTGGGCTCCTCTAATTATTTCTGTTTTAGGAATTGATAATACTGGAAAGGTTTTTTTATTATTTATGGTGTCATTATCTATCATGATTATTTCAGCTAGAGCTGGTGCTTCTGGAACTCAATTATCAAAAATACATGCTGCTCACTCTTTGGGAGCATCTAAAAAACAAATATTAAGATATGTAATTTTCCCTAATTCTTTACCTGAAATATTAACAGGAATAAGAGTTGCAGTTGGAATGTGTTGGGGAACTTTAGTTGCAGCTGAATTTTTAGCTGGGACAACGGGTATCGGATTTGTAGAAAATGTTGCCAAAAAATATTTTCAATATGAGGTCATTTGGATCACGATATTTATAATGGGAATGTTGGGTCTCTTATTTGATGTAACTCTAAGAAAAATTATTGATAAGACAATTCCATGGCGTGGAAAAGGTTAATTTGAAGACTAAAATTTTAAAAAAAGAAATTATTAAAATTTTCAAAAAGTTTGGTTTAAATAATAATCATGCTTTAATTTCAGCAAACGCAATTATAAATGCAGAGATTGTTGGTGCATATGGACACGGACTTTCAAGACTAAAAATGTATTGTGATCGAATTTCTAAAAAGCTAATTAATCCAAAACCAAAAATAAAAATAAAAAAAATATCAACATCAATTTCTCATATTGATGCTGATGATAGTATTGGTTTTGTTGCTGCAGATATTGCGATTAAACAGGCAATTAAAAATGCAAAAAAAACCGGCATCGGCTTAGTAGCTGTTAAAAACAGTGGGCATTACGGTTTGTCAGGATATTACGCAGAACAAGCTGTTAAAAAAAATTTAATAACGATGATTTATACTAATGCTCCCCCTGCTGTTGCACCTCATGGAGCTTTAAAAAGTTTATTTGGCACCAATCCAATTTGTTTTGGAACTCCAACAGGTTCTAAAATACCATTTATTTTAGATACATCTATTTCAATGATTAATAGAGGTAATATCAGATTAGCAGAAAGAAATAATAAAAAGATACCAAAAGGTGTCGCCTTAGATAAATTTGGTAAACCAACAACAGATGCAAAAAAAGCCCTTCAAGGTGTGCAACTACCTATAGCAGGTTTTAGAGGTTCTGGCTTAGCGTGGATGGTTGATATATTAAGTGGGGTATTAACTGGAGGAAATCATGCAGGAAGAGTAAAAGATCCTTTTGATGATTTTTCAGGTCCTCAAAATATTGGGCATTTATTTATCACATTTAAAACAAATTTATTTGTAAAAAATTATAACACTAGGATAAAAGATAATATAAAAAAAATTAAAAGATTACCAAAAATTAAAAGTGTAAAAGAAATAATGTACCCTGGTCAAAACAAATATAAAAGATTTAAAATGAATTCAAAAAAAGAAATTAAAGTAACACATATAACAAAAAAAGATTTAGAAACTCTAAAAAAATAATTATGCTTTCAAGTAAAGAAATAGTTGTACCAAATAATCTTTTAAATTTTGCACATAAAAAAAAAGGAGTAAAAGCAGGTATTGTTAATGCTGGAAAACCTTTACCAATGCTTTCTGTTCAAGATGCAGTTAAAGAAAATTTGATCGAGCCTATTTTTATTGGTGACAAAAAAGAAATTCAAAAATGTGCAGAAAATTTGAAATGGGATATCTCAAAATATGAAATTATTCACGAACCCGTTGAAAATAATACGGCAACTATAGCTGCAAAATTAGCTAGTGAAAAAAAAGTAAGAATTATTGTTAAGGGACATATTCATACAGATGTTTTAATGAAAGAAGTTCTTAAAAGAGAATATAATTTATTAGGTAAAACTAGACTAAGTCACATTTGGCATATGACTTTAGAAAAAGAAGATAAACCGCTGATTATTACCGATGGTGCTTTAAACGTCTTACCAAATGTTAAAACAAAAATGCATATTTTGAAGAATGTTATAAATTTTTCAAATCGAATTGGTATTGAAAGACCTAAGGTTGCAGTTTTGTCAGCTACAGAAGAAGTTTTAGATAGCGTTCCAAGCTCTAAAGAAGCTGAAGAAATAACAAAATTAGCTAAGAAAGAAAATTTGAATGCTGATGTTTTTGGTCCATTAGCGTTTGATAACAGTATTTCAAAAAAATCTGCAGCTATAAAAGGAATTAAAAATGATGTAGCGGGAGTGGCTGATGTTTTACTAGTCCCTAGTGTTGAAACAGGTAATGGTTTGGTTAAAATGTTAATTTATTTTTGCGGTGCATGTGCTGCTGGTGTTGTTGTTGGTGGTAAAGTGCCAGTTGTAATAACAAGTCGTTCTGATGAAGCTCAAGCTAGATTAGCTTCTATTGCTGCAGCAGTTGTTGCATTAGATTAATTGTTGATTGCATTAAAATCAAAATTGTCTTAAATAATTGAACAATAAAATAAGGAAATAATGGCAATCAAATATTTAAAAAAATCTCCAAAAACATCATCCACGGATGACACAAAGACTACAGGAATTGTTCAAGACCTATTAAAAGATATAGAAAAAACTAAAGAACAAGGTTGTATAGATTTAACAAAAAAATTTGACAAATATGATGGTGAGATTGTTGTGTCAAAAGAAAGAATTGAGGAAATTAAAAAAACTTTAGATCAAAAAACTAAAGATGATATTCAATTTTCTTTTGACAGAGTAAGAAAATTTGCAGAAGCTCAACTCAAAAACTATGGTCAAGATTTTGAAGTAGAATTATCGAACGGATTATACGCTGGTCAAAAATTAGTCCCAGTGAATACCGCTGGGTGTTACATTCCTGGTGGAAGATATGCTCATATAGCCTCTGCAGTTATGAGTGTTACAACAGCAAAAGTCGCTGGTGTGAAAAATATCATTGCTTGTAGCCCTCCTAAAGAGGGTGTAGGTGCCCACCCAACTATAGTGTATACAGCCGATCTTTGTGGAGCTGATGTAATTTTAAACTTAGGTGGTGTTCCAGCTATTGCTGCAATGACTAATGGATTATTTAAAAATCCTCCAGCAGACATAATTGTTGGTCCAGGAAATCAATTTGTAGCTGAAGCTAAAAGAATTTTATTTGGAAAAGTTGGTATTGATTTATTTGCAGGTCCAACAGAAATCGGAATTATTGCTGATGCAAAAGCAGACCCAGAAATTGTTGCTGTCGATTTAGTTGGTCAAGCTGAGCATGGTTACAACTCTCCTTGTTGGTTATATACAACAAGTAAAGAACTTGCTGAAAAGGTAATGAAAAGAGTTCCAGAATTAATTGCAGAACTTCCAGAGGTGCCAAGAACTAATGCTGATGCTGCTTGGAGAGATTATGGTGAAGTAATTCTTTGTGATACAAATGAAGAGTTGGTAAAAATCAGCGACGAGTATGCTCCAGAACACTTAGAAGTTCAAACTGAAAATTTGAAATGGTTTCATGAAAGATTAACAAATTATGGATCTTTATTTGTTGGAGAAGAAACAACAGTAGCCTACGGAGATAAATGTTCAGGAACTAATCATATTTTACCAACTAAAGGTGCTGGAAGGTATACAGGTGGATTATTCGTTGGAAAATTTATTAAAACTTTGAGTTTCCAAAGAATGACGAAAGAGTCTACAGAACTTGTCGGTGCTGCTGCAGCTAGAATATCAAGGTATGAAGGTATGGAAGCTCACGCAAGAACTGGTGATGTAAGACTAAGAAAATACGGATATTCTAATTAATAGTTTCCATTATTACATAAGTTGTCAATAAACTCATAAAACAAATAATAAATATATTTATTATTTTCCAAACTATTTCACTTTGAGCATATTGAGATAAATATTTAGATAAATATCCAATAACAAAAAAGAAAATAAAAGATGCAATAGAAGCTCCCACTCCAAAGAGTATTTTTTGATAAAAAATAAAGTTTTTTGAAAAATTCCCTAAAAAAAAGACTGTATCTGAATAAACATGGGGGTTTAGATATGTAAAACCAAGAGTCTTTAAAAAAATATTAAATTTTGAAATATCTATGACTTCATTGTTAAAATGTACTTTGGAATTAAAAGATTTAATTTTTGAATAAATAAAGTGAATTAAAAAAATTATTAAAAGAACATTAAAAATTAATTCAATTGTATGATTGAAATATTGAATGAAATAGTGAAAAAGAAAAATTCCTAAAAATATTAAGATTAAGTCTGATATAGAGCAGATGAAACAAACCAAAAAGATATGTTGTTTTTTTAAACCCTGCTCTATTACAAAGATATTTTGTGCACCTAAAGCTAAAATTAAACTAAGTCCAGTAAAGAATCCTAAAACTAGGAATTCCATCCAAATCTAATTTTACTCTGCGTTTGCAGTTAATGTTTTAATCTCTAAAATGTTTTCGTTAGGATCTTTAACAAAAAAAGTTTCTTGCTCATACTTTGTGCCTTTAAATCTTAAATAAGGCTCATCGTAATATTTCGCACCTTTTTCCTTTAATCTTTTTTTAAGAGCATCAAAATCTTTCCTAGATAAATGAACTCCAAAATGAGGAACAGAAACATTCCCCATATCAACGTCATGTCTTTCATTGTCTAGTTTGTGCTCACTTGCATGTAGTGTTAATTCATTTCCCCAAAAATCAACATCTGCCCATTCTTGAGCAGCGTTATCAAGTCTACAGCCAAGTGTTTCACTATAAAATTTCTTTGCTGTTTCTAAATCTCCACATGGAATTGCCAAATGAAAACAGTTTGTATTTTTGTACATTTTTAACCCTCTTTAAATTACGTATATGGCTACTATATAAAGTATATACTTTTTTTAATCAACTGTTAGAAAACTCAAAAAAAATGAATGATTTTTTGCAATCTATAATTGACCGAGATCCTGCGGCAAAATCTAAGTTAAGTTTAATCTTAACTTACCCAGGTATTAAAGCTATTTTTTTCTATAAAATTGCAAATTTTTTTGCTATCGCAAAATTTGATTTAGTTGCAAGAATTATTTCTCAATTCTCAAGATTTTTGACAGGAATAGAAATACATCCAAAAGCAAAAATTGGAAAAAATTTGTTTATTGACCATGGCATGGGTGTTGTTATTGGAGAAACTTCTGAAATTGGCAACAATGTTACTATCTATCACAATGTTACATTAGGTGGAATTGCTCCAAGTATTAATTCTAACGATCAAAGAAATATGAAAAGACATCCAACCTTAGAAGATAATGTGGTTGTGGGTTCCGGTGCTCAAATTTTAGGACCAATTACAATTGGTAAAAACTCTTTAATTGGTTCAAATTCAGTTGTAACAAAAAATGTGCCAGAAAAATCAGTAATGGCTGGTATTCCTGCTCGAAGAGTTGGTGATGCTACAAAAGGATTTAAACCTTATGCCGTTACAGATGAAGATAAAGAATAATGAAAAATACAAAAAATAATTTCATCGATTCTATTGGAAACACCCCATTAATAAAATTAAAAGCAGCATCTGAAATTACAGGATGTAATATCTATGGAAAAGCTGAATACCTTAATCCAGGTGGGTCAGTTAAAGATAGAGCGGCATTAGCATTAATCAAAGATGCTCAAGAAAAAAAGTTGATATCCGAGGGTGGAATTGTGGTGGAGGGAACTGCTGGTAACACTGGAATAGGATTATGTCTTCTAGGAAATTCTCTTGGTTATAAAACTATTATTGTCATGAACGACAATCAAACCCAAGAAAAGAAAGATACATTAAGAAATATTGGTGCTGATTTAAGATTAGTGCCACCTAAACCTTACAAAGATGATGGAAACTACGTAAAAGTTGCAGGAAGACTTGCAGAAGAATTAAAAAGTACAAATAACAATGGTGTTGTTTGGGCTAATCAGTTTGATAACACTGCTAATGCTAAAGGACATTACGAAACGACAGGTCCGGAAATATGGGAACAGACGGATGGTAAAGTTGATGGATTTGTTTGTGCATCTGGAACAGGTGGAACTATAGGTGGTGTTAGTAAATATTTAAAAGAGAAGAATAAAGATATTAAAATTTATCTTTCAGACCCTACCGGTTCAGCTCTCTATAATCACATCATGAATGGAGAACTTAAAGCAGAGGGTGGATCAATAACTGAAGGTATTGGTTCAAGCAGAATAACTAAAAATTTTGCTGAAGCAAAAATTGACGGTGCTTTCTCAATAAGTGATCAAGAGTCTTTACCAATACTCTATGATTTAATTCAAAATGAAGGTTTAAGTCTAGGAACTAGTTGTGGAGTTAATATTGCTGGAGCAATAAGACTTGGAAAAGAACTTGGTCCAGGCAAAACAATCGTTACAATCCTTTGCGATAAATCAGATAAATACAACTCAAAGATGTTTAACAAAACATTTTTAAAGGAAAAAAACCTACCTATACCTAGCTGGTTATAATATCGCATACCAGCTATGTAACAAAACGGTTACATTTTTAAATTAATATTAATTAACATTGAGGTCGTATGAAAAAATATACTTTAATTATTTTATCTTTCTTAATATTTAATCTTGCTCATGCAGGAATGAGTAACAGCGACAAGACTAAAGCTTGGGAATGTAGTGGAATTTATATGGCTAATTACTTTTTACCGTCTGGTGAACAGTTTGAATATAGTATGAAGGAAAAATCTATGGCATCAGTGAAAGTTCTGAAAACATACGCTCTTGAAGTCGGTATCTCGGAAAAAGAGTGGGATGAAGGAGTAAATAAAGCTGTAGATAAATACTATGGATCTAAATATGACAAAACCAAAACCGAGGATTGTCATTCATTTATAGCCAATTCAATTCCTAATGGTGCTGAAAGAGTAAAAAAAGTAGTTCAAACTTTATATTAATTTAAAAAGGAGAAAAAATGGAAAAAGAAATGTTAGTAGTGGCTAAATTAAAAGAAGGTACATTTGAAAAATTTATGGGTTTCATGCAATCACCTGAGGGTTTAGCAGAAAGAGCAAAGGTGGCTGTAGTAGAAAAAACAATTGGTACGGTAACCCCAGATAAAAGTACTGTAATGTTTAAGATTTTTTGTACGGATGAAGCCGCTTTATATAAATTTATTGAAGGAACTGAAGTATCAAAACCTGTTATGTCAGCAGTATTAGATAGCTATTCAGTTTATCATTTAACCAAAGCAAAATAATAAAGAGGATACTATGAAAAAAATATTATTATCACTTTGCCTAGTCTTATTTGTTAGTTCGGCATATGCAGGTTCTTGTCCAATGATGGCTAATAATGTTGACGATAAAATTAAAAAAGCACAAGATCTTAGAGATCAAGGTATGGATGCACACAAAGCTGGTGATCATGCTAAGTCTGAAAAACTTTTAAATGAAGCTCTTGCTCTATTTAAAAGTTAAATAATAATAAAAGGAGCACACAATGAAAAAAGCATATTTAGTGGCAGTTCCAACCGTGACGAACCCAGATATGTTTGCAAAAGAATATGCAAGTAAAGTTGCAGATACGTTAAAGCCTTTTGATGGAAAATTTTTGGTAAGAACTCCAGAGAAATTAGTCAAAGAAGGAGAAGAAACTACCCTTACAGTAGTAATTGAATTTCCAAATAAAGATAAAGCTTTAGGCTGGTATAATTCTGATGAACATCAAAAAATTGTCGTTCAAAGAAGAAAGGCTACTGACCCAAAAAGTACAATTGTAATATGTGAAGAGTCAGACTCTTATTAAAAAAAAGGAGTAAAAATGAAAGCAATCTACACAAGAACTATCGGTGTTTATGATGACAAACTTGGTGAGGCTATGGAAATATCTAAAGGCTTAGCTGAAGTAAGAAAAAAGCATTATCCTGATCATGAAGTTTACTTTTCTTTTCAAATTGGTGGAAATCCCAGAACAGTAAGAGAAACTCTTGTTGGAGAACAATTTACAGACAAAGCATTTGAAAATGATCAAAACATGTCTGGTGATCCTAAATTTATTGAACTTCAAAAAAAAATGAAAGGTGTTTTTAAAGAAGGCACAATACAAGACGAAATGAGAATGGTATTCAACGATTAAGGAGACAAAATGATAGAGAAATTTAATGGAATATTTTATTTAGCAGTTTTTATAATTCATTTTATAGGTTTTGCTTATTATGGATTTAGATGTGTTTTCCAAACTAAATCCTTTTTAAATCAGTATGGTATTGATGATACCGGTGCAGGGATGGTTAGATTTTTTGGATCAATATTTTTTGGCTCTGTAGTTATGGCGATCTATGTTGGTTTCGTAAGACCTAATGGTTTAGAGGCAACATGGGGATTTTTTAACCTTATTTTTTTACAAAATCTATCTGCATTTATAATTGGATTTTATAATACAAAAATAAATAAACTCGGACACACTGATAAAACATCAGATGAAGGAATTTATGCTCCTTTAGTTTTGACTATTTTAAGTGCTGTTTTATGTTACGGTCTAGCTGATAAAATTTACATCTAATTGGAAGGAAAAATATGTCGATATTAAAGAGATATACTGATGCTATAACAAATAAAGACGAAGCAACAATGAATGAACTTTTGCATGATGATTTTAAATTTACAATGCATAAATCTGGAAATTCTTTAGGAAAAGCTGATGTTGTAAAATGGGCTATGAGCGGTGATATAAATCAAGATAAAGCAAGAGTAGTTTATGAAAATGATGAAGTTGGTATACACCATTCAATCGTAACGTTTAATGACGGAAATGTTGAAGCTGTAATGGCAGTATATAAATATAAAGATGGAAAGATTATCAGTTTGGAGACAGGCGCTACTCCAATGTCTAAATAATGTTTCCCAAGAAATATTCTAATCTTTTATTTATTTTAGTAATGGGCTTTGGCATGAGTTTGTTAATGACCCTTATAATTACTTATATAAATACGGGAATGGATAACCAATATATAAACAGGTTCTTCAAAGCTTGGTCTGTAAGTTTGCCAATAGCAATAATAGCTGCTCTACTTGTAGGACCTCCTATAAAAAAATTTGTAGATAAAATAACTAAATAGGAATACTCTTTATATTGTGAGTAATATTATTGCCTATGTAGTTCTTGTACTTGCAGTTATTTTAGGTACTGCTGCTAATGGTTTCGCTAAAGGTGCAAATGGTTTTACATTGTTAATGCCAAGCTTATTAACAGCAATAACGATAGTTGGCTGTATGTTCACATTATCTATAGTTATGAAAACTATCCCTGTTGGTATTACTTATGCATCATTCGCAGGTTTATGTATAATTGCTACAACAATTGTTGGAATTTATAAGTTTAACCAAATGCCAGACCTTTACACTTTAATTGGTCTAACTCTAATAATTTCCGGAGTTTTAATAGTCAACCTACTTGGTAAAACAAATTAAATAATACAAATATGACAAATTTATCTGGATATATATTTCTATTTTTAGCAATCATTCTTGGAATAACAGCTAATGGTTTTTTAAAATCAACAAATGGTTTTACTAATATTGGTCCAACTATATTTTGTGCAATCTCAATAGTTGCTTGCATTTTTTGTTTATCAAAAGCAATGAATATTATTCCTGTCGGTTTTACTTACGCAACTTATGGCGGTTTAACTATTACAGCGGTAACTTTATTTGGTGTCTTTAAGTATAATCAAATACCAAACTTATATGGAATTGTTGGAATAGCTTTGATTGTTATTGGTGTAATTTTGCTTAATACATTAGGAAAAACTACTTAGAAACAGGTTTTAAAATTTTTATAATTTTATTGTGAATTTTTTTATTTGCTGAACAAACTATGTTTCCAGCTTTTTTTGGATTATCATTTTTCCAAGTTGTCACTATACCTCCAGCAGCTTTAATGATTGGTATTAAAGCGTGAATATCCCAGATTTTGTTTCTACACTGAAGAACAACATCAAGTTTACCTTCAGCAAAATGCGAATAGCTTAAGGCATCTGAGCAAGGAAATTGCATTCTTTTTAAAATTTGTGGAATCTTTTTTTGCTGATTTAAGGTTAGTGCCCCGTGAAAACCTGCTGATAATTTTATATTTGAAAAAGAAACTTTTTGATTAACTTTTATTTTTGTTTTTTTTCCATTTTCACAAACATAAGCATTTTTTTCTGATTTGTTATAATAATATTTTTTAAGAATTGGAAAATTTGCAAGACCTAAAACTGGATATCCTTTGTAATTTAAAGATATTAAATTACTCCATGTTGGATTACCAATAACAAATGATCGGGTACCATCAATTGGATCTATAACCCAAGAATAATCGCTTTTTGATTTTTTATTACCCAGTTCTTCACCTATTATTTGATGATTGGGAAATTTTTTTCTAATTTGATTTCTTATAAATTTTTCAAATGCTTTATCAGCACTTGTAACTGGATCGTAACCTCTACCCTTTAATTTATTGGTAACTTTAAATGGCCTATTAAGCTTTATGTAATAAAATTTAGTTAATTTATTAGCTAAATTACTAAGAAATTTTGAGTACTTTTTATAATCTGAAGATTTTAATTTTAACACACGAGACTAATACAGTTTAATTAGTATTGATTAAAGCAAAATTTTAAATAATCATTGATATTAAGCATGAAAATTGAATTATTAGAAAATAAAGTTTTTTTTGAAAATGAAGGATTAAAAAAAGAAATTCATCCTTTTTGGCTTAGAGAAAGGGTAAATGGAGAAAAATTTGTAGATAAAGGAACTCAACAAAGACTTTTTGATCCAACTGAATTAAAAGAAAATGTGGAAATCAAACATCTTGAATTATCAAATGATTTTTTAGAAGTTACATTCAATGATGGTTCGCATACTAAATTGAATGTAAAAAACATTCTTAAAGAATTCTCAAATAAAAATGAAGTAAAATTTATCAAAAAGATTGAGTGGGATGCTTCATTAAAAGATTTAAATAATTTTTATTTTAAAAAAAATATTTTTGAAGAAAAAGAAATGTATGATGCTTTAGTAAGTTTTTATAAATATGGTTTTGTAATTTTTAAAGAAGTACCAACTAAAAATAATTTCATCATTAATTTTGCAAATTCAATTGGTAGTATTAGAAGAACGAATTTTGGTGAATATTTTGATGTTAAATCAAAACCTAATCCAAATGATTTAGCATATACGTCATTGCCACTAGCACCACATACGGACAACCCTTACCGTAATCCTGTGCCATGTATTCAAATGCTACATTGTATCACTAATGAAGTTCAAGGAGGTTTATCTACATTAGTAGATGGTTATACGGTTACAGAAAAATTAAAAAAAGATTTTCCAAAATACTATGAAATTTTAACACAAACCAAAGTAAGATTTCAATTTGTTGACGAAAGTGTAATTTTAGAAGATTGGGCAGAAATGATTCAATTAGATGAAAATAAAGAATTTAGACAAGTAAGATTTAGTCCTAGACTAGATTTTGTTCCATTAATGGAAAAAGAAAAATTAGAACTGTATTATTCAGCAAGAAATAAAATTTCAGAACTATATAATTCTGAAAAGTATAGAATTGAATTCAAATTAATGCCTGGAGATCTCTTAATGATGGATAATTATCGTTTATTACATGGAAGGACATCTTTTGACTCTAAAGATGGAGAGAGATTTTTACAAGGATGTTATATTGATTATGATAGCACTGAAGGAAAATTGAAACATTTAGCTAGAAAATTTGGTTTTTAAATAAATGAAATCACTTGATCGAAATAAAATCAAAATAATTTTTTTTTTTATCATAGTTTCTCTAATAGTTTTAAAATTTTTTAATACTCCTTATAATTTTTATTCATTATTAAATTGGGATTATGAAAAAAGAATGGAACAAAACTATGGGTTTTGTGAAAATGAAAGTTGGGGTTTTTATAATTTTGCCTCAAAAAAATTTGATTTAGAAAAAGAAGAAATTAATCTCATTAATGATCAGAATTTTGTTACCCCAGAGAGATTATTCAATAAAATAAAAACAGATTCCAAAAAAACAAAATTTCTAATGATTTTGAATTATCAAAGTCAAAGTGATGAAAATATTTTTAATGGCAAATACGACTTTTTAAGTAATTACAAAATTAAACTCAAATATAATAATTGTTACCTATTGGAGCTAAATGATTGAAATATTTTCAATTCTCTGTCAATTAATCATATTTCTAACTATTTTTTCTTTTCCATTTACACCAAAGATTTTAAACAATTCTATAGTATCAAAAAAAACATTTAATATCATCGATGCTCATACAATTAATATTATTTTCTTTCTTTACCTAAGTCTCTTACTTTCTTTTACCGGTATTAATTTAATTTTCTTTTTCAAAATTTATTTTGTTTTAGCAGTGGTTTTTATTTTATTTAACTTCAAAAAATTAAGTAAAATATTTAATAACGAAAACATTACATTGTTTTTTTTATTTTTATTAATCGTCTTATCAATTTTTTCTTATCTTGCTCAAAATCTTCGACTTGAGTCTGATGGACATGTGTGGTTAGAAAAAGTGCTAATTTTTTATAATGGTTATGATATTCAGGCTGTTAAAGAAGTGCCTTCACTTCCAGAATATCCTCATTTAGGATCATATATTTGGGCTTTTTTTTGGAAGAATTCAATTCTTAATTTGGAATATTTTGGAAGATACTTTCAGCCATATTTTTACGTTCTATCAATTTTTTTGATAATCAATAATTTAAGTTTTAATAACAAAAAACTTAAAATATTATTAATTTTATTTTTAATCCTAATTTCTTTTGAACCTTATTTGTTTGGAGGGTATCAAGAATATTTAATTTTTACTACCATCATTGTAGCAATCAGATATGTTTTATTGATTGATTTTAACAATCCTAAAAACTTAAATCTTATCTCACTAGTACTTTTAATATTATATATCAATTGCTGGTTTAAAGATGAGGGAGTTGTTTATTTTATAATTTTTGGACTCTTATTAATTTATTTCATTAATATAAAATTTTTAACCAAAATTTATTTTTTTCTATTCATGGCTTTCCTTTTGATTCTACAAATTATATTACAAAAGTATCTAATTGGGATTCATGGATTTCCACATAATAATTTAATAGAACTTTTTAATCTTTTAAATAACCCTGAAATTTTATTTATTAAAATTTTAAAAATTTCTGAAGGTATAATGATTTCTTTTATAAAATACCCACTATGGTTATTAACTTTATTTTCTTTATTAGTTTATTTAATTTTTATTAAAAAGTATGAAAAATTATTTATGTATGTAAGTAGTTGTTTAATTTTAAATTTAGCTTTTATATTTGTTGTTTTTTTAGGTTTTAGTGAATATGAGTGGTATATAAGTGTAACACTAGATAGATTAATGTTTCAAACATCTGGACTTTATTTGATATTTTCTTTTTTGTTAGTAAAAGATTTAAAGATCTTTCAAAAAAAATAATTATTTAATATTTTCTATTTGTTTTTCTGCTTCTTTAATAGATTTGTCATAATCTAATGCCATCTGATCAGCACTAATTACTTGTACTTCCTCAATACCAAAAAAATTTAATATAAATCTTAACCAAGGTGTTAAAAAATCCTCTTTACTATTTAATTTAGTTCCTCCGGAAGTAATTACTAAATAAGCTTTTTTATTTTTTAATAGACCCTCTCGTCTTCCATTAGGTTTAAATCTAAATGTTTCACCAACTCTAGCTACAAGATCTGACCATGCTTTTAAAGTTGCAGGTGGCCCATAATTATAAATTGGTGCAGAAATTATGATTTTATCACTTTCTTTAAGCTCTCTCACTAATTGATTTGAAAGCTCAAACATTTTTTTATGATTTTCATTTTGATCTTTTTCAGCAATATTCATTCCAGACTCTGTTAATCCAGTTACAAAAACCATTTCATCATTTAGATCTCTGTATATAACTTCATCATTTGGTTCTTTTATTTTATTTAGTAATTTTTTAGCTAAAGCACGAGAGGTTGATCCGTCTTTTCTTGCACTTGAATCTATTTGATAAATTTTCATAAATTAATTAACCAAAGTTTTGTAAAAAAGGTAATACATCAAGTAAATAATATCCTAAAGCTTGTAAATGATTTGTAATTATTAAAATACCAGTGATTAATAAAATAACTCCACCTATTTTTGATACTCGATTTACATTTTTCTTAAAATTTTTTGAAAATATTAAAAATTTTTGAATTAAATATCCTGAAAGAATAAAAGGTATAGCTAAACCAGCAGAGTAAAAAAATAATAACAGTATACCTCTTGTCAAATTCTCTTCTGTAGCTGCTAACACTAAAATTGACCCAAGAATAGGACCAATGCAAGGGGTCCATCCAAACGCAAAAGCCATACCGATCAAAATTGGGCTAAATAAATTCTTACTGAAATTTGTTTGAATTCTTTTTTCATAATTTAAAAATTTAAGATTTATAACACCCAAAATATGAAGAGATAAAACAATGATAATTAAACCCGCTGCTACTCTTAGTTCATATGAATTTTTTAACAGAACTTGACCTATAAAAGTTGAGGCTGCTCCAAAGATTATAAAAACTAAAGAAAAACCAACAGTAAATAAAATTATTGGTATTAAATTTACATTTTTTTTTTCTAACAACTCATTTATTGAACTGCCTGAAATATAAGAAATATAACCAGGTATTAATGGTAAAACACAAGGAGATAAAAAACTTATTAATCCTGCACCAAAAGCTATAAACAATTCTATCATGTTAACCAGTATTTTTCATAGCAGCAGATATACCTGCAATTGAAGTTAATAAAGCATCATTTAAATATTTTTTATTTTGAGTATTTGTATCACTTTTTAATTTTTTTATGACTATAGGCTGAATAATATTTAAAACTTCTGAGTATATATTTCTTACAATTACTGATTTTCTGAATTGTTTTCTTGAGTTCATTATTTCTTTAGGTGTAATTTTCTTATTTAAATTTTTGATAACATCAAATTGAAATCTCAATTTTTTACCAACTCTTTTTAAACTCTCATTTGCAAGATACTCTTCATAAATTTTAGATATTTCTGGATCTGCTTTTGATATGACCATATCTAACATATCGAGCATAGAATTAAAGAAGGGCCATTTTCTCTCCATATCATATAAAGTTTTTCTAAATTCTTTAATGTAAGCATATCTTAGTGCCTCAGCACTTCCTAACCAAGCAGGTAACATCAATCTAATCTGCGTCCATGCAAAAACCCAAGGAATTGCTCTTAAACTTTTTATATTATCAACATTTTTTCTTTTGGAAGGTCTTGATCCAATTGAAAGTTTCCCAAGCGCCTTATGCGGAGTTACAGTTTCAAAATATTTTATAAAATCAGAGTTTTGATTAATATTTTTTCTATATGAACTTTTAGATATATCTGACATTTTTTCGATTAATGATCTCCAATTTTTTTTTGGATGAGCTGGTGGGTTTAATGTTGCCTCAGTAACAGCACCTATGTAACTACATAAATTATATTTAGCCATTGGTTCGTATCCATATTTTTGCTGAATGACTTCTCCTTGGTCGGTAATTCTTATTTTTCCATTAACCGAGTGTGGAGGCTGAGATCTCAGTGTTGCTTGGATTGGTCCACCACCTCGACCAGCTGATCCACCTCTGCCATGGAAAAATGTTATTTTAATATTATATTTCTTACCTAATTTTATTATATCTTCCTGAGCTTTATATTGGTGCCAACTTGCACAAATTTTACCAGCGTCTTTACTTGAGTCAGAATATCCAATCATAACTTCTTGTTTATTTTGAATTAATTTTCTGTACCAATTTTGTGAAAATAAATTTTTCATTATTTCTTTGGCATTTATTAAATCTTCTAATGTTTCGAATAACGGAACTACTCGTAATTTGTTTCTTATATTTGCTTCTTTTTGTAAAAAAGATACAGATAAAATATCTGATGCTGATGTTGTCATAGAGATAACGTAAGCTCCTAAGCATTCAGGTGGTTCATTTGCTAAAATTTTAAAAGTTGACCAAACTTCTTTATTTTCTTTATTTTTAAATTTAAAATTTTTAACTTGTTTTTTTTTAGATTTTAGTTGAAATTTGAAAAATTGAATCTTTTCTGTTTCACTCATCTTGTAATAATTTTTTTTGTATTTTTTTTTTATAAATTCAAATACTAATTGACTATGTCTTGATGACTCTTGTCTAATATCCAGTCTTGCGAGATTTATACCAAAACATTTTGCTCTTCTCATTAAATCTAACAACTCACCACTAGCTATATTTTCATTTTGATTCTGTTCTAAAGATTCTCTTACAATTCTTAGAGGCTTTAATATTTCTTCTCTTGAATTAAGTAATTTCTTTTGATCTAAAGATTTTTTATTTACCAAATGTTGTTCAATTGATCTATGTGTCACTCTCATTTTATCTCTTAAAGGTCTCAAAAAAACTCTATATGGTTCAAAAGATTTACCAACTTTATTTTGAATTTTTTTTGAACACTTTTCCATCGAGTAAGATCTGATAATTTTAGTTAAAGCTTTTTCATATAGTTTAGCTGCTTCCCATCTTGATAGTAAAATTACTTTTCTAGTTACATCTGCAGTTACATTAGGATTCCCATCTCTATCACCACCCATCCATGATCCAAATTCTATAGGATTAAAGTTTTTCGGGAGATTTTTTTTCATATTTTGGGCAAAAATAGAGTTTAGTCTCCTATAAACTTTTGGCACTGTATCCCAAAGACTGTCCTCTATAATTGCTAGTCCCCATCTAGCCTCATCGTATGGTGATGGTTTAAATCTTTTTAAATCATCCGTATTCCAAATAATTGTAAGTTCATCAAATAATCTTTTGTTTAATATTTTTAATTTAGCTGGAAAATTTTTGAATAAGTTTCGTTGTTCAAGAATTTCGATTATTGAATGGTATTTCTGAATTAATGTTCTTCTTTTTACCTCTGTTGGATGAGCTGTTAAAACAATACCAATATTTAGATTTTTTGCTGTATTATAAATTTTATTTTTTGAAATATTTTTTTTTTTAAAGAGGTTTTCAAAAATTTCTTCAATAAACAAATTATTATTTGCAATTTTTTTCTTATCATTTTCATATTCATTTAAACTTCTTGATGCATCTATTAACTCAGCTAAATTTATAAAATTCATAAAATGAGTAAATGCTCTTGTTAATTTAAATGTATTTTTTGGACTTAGATTTTTAATTGCTTTTATTACTTTTTTATTTGTTTGATGAGTTTTTAAACTTTTATTATTAGCTTTAGAAAGTTTTCTTATTTTTTCAACTAATTCAAAAAAATTTTGACCTTCTTGTTCTTTGATAACTTTGCCTAATATATTTCCTATATATCTAACATCATCTCTGAGAAGTTTTGTAGGTATTCTCTCGTAATATAAATCTCTTTTTTGCATTATTCATTATAAGGAACAACTTGATGTTTTTGTTGACCCAGTTTGTCAATTCCTAAGACAACTTCTTCTCCACCTTTTAAAAAATATGGAGGTTTCATATTTTCACCAACACCAGGAGGTGTTCCTGTGCAACAAATGTCACCTGGATGTAAACTCATACATGAGCTCATATAAGATACTAAAGTTTTTATATCAAATATCATTTTTTCAGTATTTCCTGTTTGCATTCTTTTTCCATTAACATCCAAAAACATATTTAATTTTTGAAAATCTGGAAGTTCATCTTTTGTAACAATGTAAGGACCGATTGGACCAAAAGTATCAAATCCTTTTCCTTTATCCCAAGTTAATCCTTTATTTTTTTGATAATTTCTCTCACTAACATCATTTACTAAGAAAAAACCTAATACATGATCTAAAGCTTGTTCAACACTTACGTTGACAGCTTTTTTTCCAATTACAAATCCTAATTCTACTTCCCAATCAGTATGTGTAGAACCTTTTGGTACAATAATTGGATCATTAGGTCCTGTAATACAGCTAGTAAATTTTGAAAAAATAATTGGTTCTTTTGGAATTGGTAAGTTTTGTTCTTCTGCATGATCTTTAAAATTTAAACCAATTCCAATAAATTTTGATGGTGCCGATACACATGCACCAATTCTAAGATTTGAGTCTAATTCTGGAAGTTTAGATGCGTCTATATTTTTTATTTTTTCTAATGTTTCAAAATTTAAAGTATCAGGATTTAGATCTTTTATAACTGATGATAAATCTCTGTATTTATTTTGACTATCTATTAATGCGGGTTTCTCTGATCCTGTTTCACCTATTCTCAATAATTTCATTTTACTATCCTTTCAATCCCATGTGGGTATATTTTACATTTAAATAATCTTTAATAGCTTCAGAACCACCTTCTCTTCCGTATCCACTTTGTTTTATTCCTCCAAAAGGTGCTTCTGCAACTGCAATCATACCTGTGTTTACTCCTACTGTTCCAGTTTCTAATCGTTCTGATGCTAGGTGTGCTTTTTCCATAGAATTAGTACATACATAACTACATAAACCAAGCTCATGATTGTTTGCCCTTTCAATGACTTCATCAAAAGATTTAAATGAAAGCATTGGTACTAATGGTCCAAAAGGTTCTTGTTTCATAATTGTATAATCATCTTTCACATTATCAAATATTGTTGGTTCGTAAAAAAATCCTTTGTTAAACCCAGCTGGTCTTTTTCCTCCTAATAAAACCTTAGCACCTTCTTGCTTAGTTTTTTCAACTAACTCTTCAATTTCATTCAATCTCTTTTTTGTTGTTAATGGACCTAATTGTGTATTTGGATCCATACCATCACCAATTTTTAATTTTTTAGTTTTATCTACGAATAAATTAACAAACTCATCTTTTTTACTTTCATGAATATAAAATCTATTTGGAGATATACATACTTGTCCATTATTTCTAAACTTTGCTGAGATTGCCATATCAGCTGCTTTTTTAATATCTGCATCATCAAATACAATAAAAGGTGAATGACCACTAAGTTCCATCGTAACTCTTTGAACTTTATCAGCAGCTTGTTTTAATATAAGTTTTCCAACTCTTGAAGATCCTGTGATTGAAATTTTCTTTATTATATCTGAAGCAATTAATTGTTGGGCAATGCTAGGTGGATCACCTGATAAAAGATTAACAACACCTGGTGGTACACCACATTCCCTACAAATATCTACCATTTCCATAACTATACCTGGTGTGATTACATCTGGTTTAATTATAACAGAACAACCAGCTGCTAAAGCAGTTGAAATTTTTCTAGCTGATAAAACAGCTGGGAAATTCCATGGTGTTAACGCTGCTACAACACCCACAGGCTGATAGTAAACATGCACTCTAGTATCTTCAAATCTACTTTCTACGGTTTGACCATAAATTCTTTTTGTCTCCTCAGCGTTCCATTCAAAAATATCTGCAGCACCACCTATTTCTCCTTTAGCCTCTGCTAAAGGTTTACCAACTTCAAGTGTCATCCATTTTGCTAAAACATCTTGTTTTTCTCTCATCTTGTCTGCAATTCTTCTTATGATGTATGATCTTTGCCAAGGAGCAGTTTTCTTCCAAACTTCAAGTCCTTTTGCTGCAGATTGTAATGCTGTATCTACATCTTTAGATGTTGCTTTTGATGCGTGGCCTAAAATTTCTTCATTTGCAGGATTAATAACTTCATAAGTTCCTTTGTCAGAAGATTGTTGCCATTTACCATTAATAAATTGTCCAAATTTCTCGTACATATAGTTAATTTAGCATTACTTGAGGTTGTGTCTAGCATGCAAATAAAACATATCAACATTTTTATATCGCTTGTAGAATGAGATTATAAAAAAGGGGGGAAATATGAAAGCATACATAATGGGAAATTATACTGCAAAAGCTTTTCAAGGATTTCTTAAAGATCCAGCAAGTGATAGAAAAGCTGTTGTAAAACAACTTACTGAAGCTATGGGTGGAAAAATGCATAGCATGGATATTGTAAGAGGTTCCTTTGATTTTATAGTAGTTACTGACGTGCCAAGCTTTGATGATTTTGCTGCAATAAAATTAGTTGTAGAAGCTTCTGGTGCAGTTGATAATTTAACAATGTTAGAAGCTATCGACTTTGGGAAAGCAACTGCAAAAGCAAGCAAAATTGGTTATAAAGCTCCAGGCCAATAAAAAATTTTTTTAACTTCCAGCTTATTGCTGGAAGTTAAATTTTTCATTACTTACCTGCCGCGTTTACAACGTAGTAAGATACTATTTCTATTTCTTCTTTTGTTAAAATTTCACCTTCACCAAAAGCTGGCATGACTCCTAATCCATGGGTAACCATGTCTGTAACAGACTCAATTGTCATGCTTACAGTATCTAAATTAGGTCCTATATTACCCACAGAACCTGCTGCCTTTAAAACATGACAAGCAGCACATCCAGCAGTTTCGTTAAAAATTTCTAATCCTTTTTTCATTTTTGCTTCATCAGCAAAAGTATTTTTACTGCTAGTTATAGATACAAAAAAAATGATTAATAAAAATTTCAAAATTTTCATTAATTTACTCTAAAACTTTTTATAGTTTTATACTACTGTAATATTTACGCTATGATCCTTCCAACCGTTATGAGCATATCCTCTTCTATTTTCCATTCTCAACTCGGGTTGTTTATCATTTCCACCATTAGAAGCTAAACTTGCAATATTATAAGTTCCTGCTGATAGAGTAGTTTCTAAAACAAATTGTCTCCAAGCATATTTTCCTAAGTTTGGTCCAATAAATTTTGCTTTTTTTCCAGCTACCACCACCATCGACTGATACCTTAACACTTCTTACTTTTTTAGTACCACCCATAGCTACACCAACAATTTGAACTTTTCCTGCCTTAACAGTTCCAGTTTCATCTGTAGGACGTGTGATCCATGATTTGACAGGCATTTCCCAACATGATGGATATTGTGATCCTTTTTTTCCAATAGGAGAAATTCTGTAACTTTTTTTCATGTATTTAACTGAAGACTCTTTACTAGTAAAAGCAACTTTTCCTAAATGTTTTACATTGTTAATTCCAAAATAACCAGGTGTTACCATTCTTAATGGACCACCATGAGCATTTGGAACTGGAACACCATTCATTTCCCAAGCAAGCATTGCATCTTTAAAAACTTTTTTAGGAACAGATCTTTCTATCATTGCTTTGTTTGGATCTAAACCAGTTGGCACGTGATCAACACCTGCAGATGTCATATAAACTGCATCACTATTTATTCCTCCACAAGCTTCAACAACAGTTTTCATTGGAACACCAGTCCATAATACACATGCTGCTGCACCTGTTTTCCATTGCGAGCCTCTAGGTTTATGTTTAAAAAATCCTCTTCCATTTCCTGAACACTGTAAAATTGTAGCCATTGTCTGATGACCTAATTTTTGAAGTTGTGCTAATGTGAAAGTTTTAGGATTTTTGACACCTTCTATCGAAACTTTCCAATTCATTCTATCTCCGATTTGTTCATCGGTCATTGTTGGCATATTATTTCTAATATAAATATTTCGATTTGGAGTGATTAAACTTTCACCAATGGCACTTCTATGAGTTTCGATACCTTTATCGGAATGTACTATTAGAGCATCTCTGTTTTTCCAATTTATAAAATCAGGTAAACCTTTTTTTCCTTCAGAATGATTTGCATTAGCGATTGTAATTGGAACAACAGAAGCTGTTGCAGCAATACCTGCTAATGTTGCAGTTCCAGTTAAAAAATTTCTTCTTGATAGATTTAATTTTTTTAATCTTTTTTTCATTTAACCCCTCCTAAAAAAATAATTTTACCAAAAAAGAGTGCGACGAAAAAGTAAAATTGAAAAATTTATTCAATCGGTGGTTTTGCAATCCATAGTTGAAATATTTATTTTTTTAAGCAAATACTTAATCATTTAAATTTATTAATCTTAATTTCTATTATAAGTTTATTGTGTGAAACATTTAGAGGACAATTTTGGAAGAAAATTTCCTTACATAAGGATGTCCATCACTGAGGTGTGTAATTTTAAATGTGGATACTGTCTACCCAATGGTTATCAAGCAGATAAGAGTGATAATAGAAAATTTCTTAACATAGATGAAATTAGAAGATTGGCTAAAGGGTTTTCAGAACTAGGAGTTCAGAAAATAAGATTAACTGGCGGAGAACCAACGGTTAGAAAAGATTTTTATGAAATTGTAAAAATTTTAAAAAATGAAACATCTATTAAAAAAATTGTCATTACAACAAATGGCTATCATCTTGATCAAAAAGCAAAGTTGCTTATTGATAGTGGTTTAGATGGAATTAATATTAGTATTGATAGTTTGGATAGAGAAACATTTAAAAATATTACAAAACATGACAGATTGCCTGAGATTTTAAAAGGGATAGAGATTTTACAAAGTTTAGATTTTGATAATATTAAAATTAATGCGGTTCTTTTAAATGGCGTTAACTCCTCAAAAAAAGATTTTGATTCTTGGGCTGAATATATAAAAATTAATAAAGTTAATTTTAGATATATTGAATTGATGCAAACTGGAGATAATTTAGATTATTTTAATAGATATCATATTTCATCTAAAATATTTAAAAGTTACTTAAATGAGAATAAGTGGATTTATCAAACCTTAGGCCAAGATGCGGGACCTTCATTAAACTATATTAATCCAGAATATAAAGGTAAGTTTGGAATTATTGCACCATATTCTAAAGATTTTTGTAAATCATGTAATCGTCTTAGAATAACATCAAAAGGTGATCTAAGACTTTGTTTGTTTGGAAATACTGGAATAAGTATAAGACATTTGTTACAAAAAGATGATCAAACTGAAGAGTTGAAAGATTTAATTTTAGGACAAATGAAATTTAAAAAAGAATCTCATTATCTTGAACTTGGAGAAACTGGGTTAACAAAAAATTTATCGAAAACGGGTGGTTAAATGAAAAATTTAAAAATTGTTAATCAAGAAGAACTTAAAGATTGGGCAAAAGAAATATTTCAGAAGAACTCTTTTAATATGGTTGATGTTTCATCTAAAAAAGAAACATTCCGTAGAGCATTAGCTTCAGGAAAAATTTACGTAGGAAAAGAAGTTTTTGATTTAATTAAAAACAAAAAGATGCCTAAAGGAGACCCAATTACTTTAGCTGAGGTATCAGCTGTATTAGGAGTTAAAAAAACAAGTGAACTAATTCCTTTATGCCATCCACTTCCAATCGATCATACCGCAACGAAAATTATTATGAATGAAGTTGATAGCTCATTGGAAGTTTTCTGTGTGGTTTCAGCAGTTGCAAAAACAGGTGTTGAGATGGAAGCTATTATGGGTGTTAACGCTGCTTTAATAACTATTTATGATTTAAGTAAAATAGTAAATCCCCATTTAAAAATTGATAACGTCAAGTTGTTAATCAAAGAAGGTGGAAAAAGTGGATTATGGAAAAATCCAGATGGCCTACCTGAGTTCCTAAAAAATATTTTTTAATATTTAATGTCCGTTTATTTAAGTTCTCAAAAAGTAATTAAAGATTGGATTGATTACAATGATCATATGAATGTTTCATATTATCTTTTAATTTTTGATAAGTATGGTGCAGATACTTTAAATAATATTTTCAAAATGGGAGAAGAGTCTGCAAAAACAACTAAGAAAAGTACTATGATTGTGGAGTCTCATATCACTTATAATCAAGAACTTCAGTTAAATGATGAAGTTGATATCAATTGTATTTATTTTGATCACGATAAAAAGAGACTTCAATATAAAATGGAAATGATACATAAAGAGAAAAAATTTCTAGCTTCAACTATTGAAATTCTAGCTTTATATGTAGATCTTAATGAAAGAAAAGTTGCAGAATTTGAAGAAGAAAAAATCAAATTAATGGATGATTTTATTAATAAAAATAAATCTAAATTTAAATATGAAAATCTAAAATTTTCACCTAAGCTTAAAAAATGAAAAAAATATTTCTAATTTTAACTTTCAGTTTGTTAGCTTCAAGCAACCTATTTGCTACCGAGTGGTCTAATCAAATTGAATTTAATAAATGGCTTTCTGAAAACGGATATAATCAATATTTAAATGAGCAAGGATCCAACAATCTAAATATCAAAATAAAAAATAAAGCATTATCAGGTACAAATATTGCATATCATTCAAACCCAAATAGAGACTCTCTAATTTATTATTTATGGAAATATTCATATAGAGATAGAAGTCAACATTTAAAAGAGTTTAAACCGACAAATAGTTCCTACGATTTTAAATTCAACTTAATTGAAGATAAATTTGTAAAAAAGCAAATGAAAACCAAAGCTATCCTTAGTTATTTATATTATCAAAATGGTGAAGTATTAATTGACGAACTTTCTCCTAAAGAACAATTAGGAGAGTTTTTGAATAATGAAACAAAATTTTATTCAATGTCAATGAGTAAGTCAGTAACTTCTTATTTAGTAGGTCACGCAATATGTGAGGGTTATATTGATGGAGTTGATGCAAGAGTAAATGACTGGCCTATAATAAAAGATTCTCTTTATCATGATCAAAAATTAATTAATTTTTTAAATATGAATACTGGTGATCAAAAATATATCGATGAATTTGATGATGGTACAAGTAAATTAGGCGCATATGAAGATGAAGATATTGCAACAACCATGCGCTTTCACTTTAATAACAAAAATACAAAAAAATCTAAGGAAAGATACAATTACAATGGATTTGTCACTCAGTTAATTTTAAACTATATGAAATTTAAAATCGGTGAAGATTATGACAAATTTTATAGCAAAGTTTTCAACGATAAAATAAAGATCAAAAATAGCATTCGTTATGGCTATACTAGTTATAAAGAGCAATTTGGAAATGGACATCCCAACATAATGGCAACAAGATTTGATTATCTTAGAATAGCAAAAGCTATAATGGATGATTATCAAAATGATACTTGTGTTGGAAAATATTTAAAAGAAATTTATAAAAGAAGAATACCAAAAGGAAGCAAATCACAAGAAGAGCCTTATTATAATCGTACCAAATCTTATGGAGGTCAATTCCATATGGATTATCCAGGATTAAAAGATAAGATTATCTTTGGGATGGGTGGTTATGGTGGAAACGCTATTCTAATTGATATGGAAAATTCAAGAATACTGCTTGTTAATTCACTCCATTATAATAATAAACAATATAAATATAATCACAAAAAACTACTACTAGATCCATTTAAAAAAGGTAAACAAATAAATTGAAAATTAAATTAGAATTGTTTGGAGCAAGTCGAGATTTAAGTGATAAAGATCACTTGGAAATTGAGATCCAAAATAAAGCTTCAATAGATGATTTACGAAATGAAATTATTAGATATATAAATAAAAATTTTGAAGGTAATGAAAACTTTATCAAAGTTGTTAAATCCTCAGCATTTTGTTCAGAAAATAATGAAATAATTAGCGACAATTATAAAATCACAAAAGATCAAAAGATTGGTATTATTCCCCCTATCGGAGGAGGTTAATGCTTCATACAAAAATAGTAGATACTAAAAAAGAGAAAATACTAACTTTAAACGCTGAGAAATTTATTAAAGATTCTAAGTTTGGAGCATCAATTTATTTTTTAGGCACTGTAAGAAATATCAATGATAATAAAACGGTGACCGGAATTACTTATGATAGTCATGACGAAATGGTAATTAAAAGTTTTGAAGAAATTTACAATGAAGCAGATCAAAAGCTAAATATTAAAGATAAAGCAGTTTTTATTGAACATGCCAAAGGACATTTAAAATTAGGCGAGATAAGTATAATTATCGCAGTCGCTTGCAAACACCGTGATCAAGCTTATGTACTATCAAGATATATAATTGAAGAAATTAAAAAAAGATCTCCGATATGGAAAAAAGAACATTACGAAAATGAAGATAGTGCTTGGTTAAAAGGAAATCCAATTAACAATGAAAAAGTTTAAATACTCAGACATTACTCCTGAAAAAATTTATAATGATAGGAGATCTTTTATTAAATCTATGGGCTACGGATTAGGTGCGCTTACTTTAAGCTCAGTTCCATTAATTAATGCTAAAGCCAATAATCTGAATGAACCAAATAGTTATGAGGACATAACGACTTATAATAACTTTTATGAATTTGGTACTGGTAAAAGTGATCCTCATAGAAGAGCAAAAAATTTTACCACAAGACCTTGGAGTGTTAAAATTGAAGGTGAAGTTGAAAAATCTCTAGAGCTTTCTATTGAAGAAGTTTTAGCAATTAAATCTGAAGAAAGAATTTTAAAACTTAGATGTGTTGAAGGTTGGTCAATGGTTATTCCATGGTTAGGTTTTTCATTAAGTGAATTACTTAATAAAGTTAAGATTAAACCAACAGCAAAGTTTGTTGAATTCGAAACAGTTTATAATCCTGAAGAAATGGTTGGTCAAAGATATCCTGTTTTGAACTGGCCTTATATCGAGGGTTTGAGATTAGATGAAGCAATGCATCCTCTTACAACGGTCGTAACAGGTTTATATGGCAAATCTTTACCAAATCAAAATGGAGCACCTTTAAGAATTTTTATACCTTGGAAGTATGGTTTTAAAAGTGCGAAATCAATCGTGAAAATTAAACTTACAAAAAATATGCCTAACACTGCTTGGAAAAATGCCTCACCAAGAGAGTATGGTTTTTACTCAAATGTAAATCCTGAAGTTGATCATCCAAGATGGTCACAAGCTACAGAGAGAGTAATTGGAGAAAGTATTTTAGCACCAAGGATAAAAACTTTAATGTTCAATGGCTATGGGGATGAAGTTGCTCATCTTTATAGTGGTATGGATTTAAAAAAGAATTACTAAAATAAATTGAAAAATTATTTTAAGCCTGCTGTTTTTTTAATATCACTTTGGCCAATTTATATAATTACCTATCAAATATTTTACGATAAATTAGGGCCAGAACCTGTTGACAGGATCATAAATCATTTTGGTGAGTGGACACTTTTTTTTATTTTATTAACACTCTCAATGACACCCCTCAAAAAAATTACAAAATCTTTAGAATGGATTAAATTTAGAAGAATGCTTGGACTGTTTGCTTTTTTTTATGCATCAATACATATGTTAAGTTATGTTGGGCTTGACTACAGATTTGATTTTGAGCCATTGATTGATGATGTTCTTAAAAAGAAATTTGTATTTATTGGATTTTCTGCGTGGCTTTTATTAATTCCTCTTGCAATCACCTCTTCAGATAAGATGGTAAGAATTTTAAAACAAAATTGGAAAAGGCTTCATAAATTAATTTATATAATTTCTATTTTTGGAGTTCTTCATTTTATTTGGTTATCAAAGACTATATTTTTTAAACCGCTTATTTTTTTGATAATTTTAATAATTCTTTTACTTTTTAGAATTAATTTTAATAAATCAGATTCTAAAATCTGAAGCTTTATCAAAATCTTTAAAAGATTTAGCAGTACTTGTTCTAATAAACTTAGTTCTGTTTTTTAGTCTTTTAACCATAAATTTTGCACCAAATTCACCTTTAATATTTCTAAATTTTTTGATTAAAGAAATATCAAAACCTATTGGATTCCCTATTTTATTTTTAAACTTTAAAACATAAACTAAAAACTTTTTTAACTTAATTGAATTAAAAATTTTGTTAATATCTACTGATTTAATAAATGGCATATCTGATTGAACAATTATAAATCCTTTATCGCTTCTTGTTATTTTTCTTAAACCCACTTTTATAGATGAGGCCATTCCTTTTCTAAAATTTTTATTATAAATAAAAATATTTTTTTTATTTTTTTTAATTATTTTCTTTACTTTTTTATGTTCGTGACCAAGCACAATGATAACTTTGTTTACTTTACTTTTTTGTAATGCTTTTAATGAATGATTTATTAATGGAGTTTTTTTATATAATTTAGTGAGTTTATTTTCAGATTTAAGTCTTTTAGATTGACCAGCTGCAAGAAAAATTGCTTTAATCATTTCATTTAGTAACAGGCAACTGGTAAAGTTAAAAGACCTTCTGGATATGTTTTTCCTTCATCAAAACACTCAGGTCTCCCTTTTCCACCAGTCCAATAAAGATGAGGATTTATCCAACCACTTGGTTTTCCTAGAAATCTCCAAGATCCCCAATAAGTTGGGTCTGTCCCTCGCTTTTTTGACATATGAAAATGTAAATGTTCTATGCCACCACCACATTTTGTTTTTACTAATTCGCCAGCGTCAGCGATGTGTTGCCCTCTTTTAACTTTGTCACCTTTTTTAACATGTATTTTTCCAACATGCATATGTGTTGCATATAATCTTGTTCCATCCGGTGCTTTTCCAAAATCAATAGCAAATTGATTGCCAATACACTTGTCTTTAACTTTAACACCATAAACTTTTCCATCAGCAGCAGCTAAAATTTTTTCACCTGGTTTTTGATAAAAATCAACACCACCATGTTTTTTTTTGGACTACTTCTACTTCCACCAAGAACTCCATAAATTGAATGGTGGTCAGAAATTATTGGAGGTGAATTTTTTGGTAATATAATTTCAAATTCATTTGGATTTTTTTCATTATGATATCTTAAAATAAATCCTGTTAATCCTTTTTCTTCAATTAAGCTAAAAAAATTTTCCTTACTTATATTTTTTTTGCCAGCAAATACATTATTTTGTAAAAATAAGATCCAAATTAAAATAAATAAGTATTTATTCATTTTTTATTGTAAGTCTTTGAAACTAATTGAGCAATAATTGATAAAGCTATTTCTGGTGCTGATCTACCACCTAATTTAATTCCAATAGGTCCATGAATTAAATTAATTTGCTCATCACTAAATCCAGCTTCTTTTAATCTTTGACACCTGTTTTCGTGAGTTTTTTTACTTCCAAGTGCTCCTATATAATAAAATTTCTTTTTTAACGCATGTTGTAATGCTGGATCATCTATTTTTGGATCATGTGTTAAAGCAACTAATGCAGTATTCTCGTTAGTTTCAATTTCTTTAAAAGCTTCATCTGGCCACTTATTGATTATTTTCATATCAGGAAATCTTTGTTCTGATGCAAAATATCCTCTTGGATCAATTATAGAAATTTCAAAATTTAAACTCTTTGCAAAGTCTACTAAATATTGAGCTATATGAACTGCTCCTACTACAATAACTTTTATTGGTAATACATATGTTTCGACAAATATTTCTGTGTTTTCTATAACTCCGTTTTTTTTTGATTTAAAGAATTCTTCTATTTGACTTGAGTAAGTCTCCATTTCTTTACTTAATTGTTTATTTTTCTCAAAAATCTCACTCTCCCCTGTTGTAAGATTTGTAATTATTGCAAATTCAGATTTATTTTTCTTTTTTTCAATAATTGATTTTAATGTTTGTAACTTCATTAGTTAACTTGTTCTAAATAGACAGCTATTTCACCACCACAGGCAAGTCCTACTTCCCAAGCACTTTCATTTGAAACTTTAAATTCAATTTTTTTACAAGGCTTATTATCTTTAATTAAACCAATACACTCTCTGACTACTGCTGACTCAACACATCCACCTGAAACAGATCCTGAAAAATCTCCTTTTTCATTGACAATCATTCTGCTCCCAACTTGTCTTGGAGAGGATCCCCAAGTTTGGATTACAGTCGCTAAGACAACTTTTTGATTAGCTTTTACCCAATCGTGAGCTTCTTCTAGAATTTTTTCATCAAATGAGTTTTTCATTTGATAAAATATAAATCTTAACTAACAAGCTTCAACAGCTTTTTTAGCATACAAAGACACAAGATTAGCTCTGTATTCAGCAGATGCATGCATGTCAGAATTCATTCCAGAAGATTTAACTTCCATACCTTCAATTGCTGACACTGAAAAATTTGAGCTCAATTTTTTAGATAAATCTTGATCAATATAAACACACGATTTTGCACCTGTTACAGCAACATTTACATCTTTTTTATGTTTAGCAACAAACACACCTATGATTGCATATCTTGAAGCTGGGTTTGGATGTTTTTGATAATCTGCTTTTTCTGGAATTTCAAACTCCACTGCTTCTACAAGTTCCCCACTTTTCAATGCAGTTTCAAACATTCCAGTAAAAAATTTATCTGCATCTATTTTTCTTTTATTAGTATGGATCACTGCATTAAGTGCCATGCAAGCAGAAGGGTAACAAGCTGAAGGATCATTGTTTGAAATTGATCCACCAATAGTTCCTCTATTTCTTACTTGGGCATCACCAATGTTGCCAGCTAATTTTGCTAAAGCTGGAATAGCTTTTTTAACATCTTTAGATGCTGCAACTTCTGCATGTTTTGTAGTTGCACCTATTGTTACAGATTTTCCACTCACTTTGATGCCAGATAATTTTTTTATATTTTTGATATCAATTACATCTTTGTAACTAGCTAATCCTAATTTCATTGAAGGAATAGTTGTCATACCTCCTGCTAAGAAAGCTGAATTAGAAGAGGCTAACTTTGAAGCATCTTTAACATCTTTTGGTGCATGATAATTAAATGATTTCATATTTTCCTCCTATGCTGCTTTAGCGTTTGATTTTTTCATTGCTTTACAAGCTTTCCAAACTTTTTCAGCTGTTGCCGGCATTGAAATTTCTTGACCACCTAATGCATCAATTACTGCATTCATAACAGTTGGCGGTGAAGCAATTGCACCTGCTTCTCCACAACCTTTAACTCCTAAAGGGTTAGATGTTGCATGAGTACAAGTAAATCCTAAATTAAATTCAGGAAAATTATCAGCTCTTGGCATTGTGTAATCCATATAAGAAGCAGTCATTAGCTGTCCTGTTTCATCATATTGAGTATTTTCATGCAAAGCCTGTCCGATACCTTGAGCGATACCTCCGTGAACTTGTCCCTCAACGATCATTGGGTTTACTATTCTTCCAAAATCATCAACTGCAGTATATTTTTCAACTTTTACATTTCCAGTATCAGGATCGATTTCTACTTCACATATATGAGAGCCTGCAGGAAAAGAGAAGTTAGCAGGATCAAAAAATGAAGATTCAATCAAACCTGGTTCATCACCTTCTGGTATTGGTGATTTCATTTCATCTCTTTGACCTGGTAAATAACAAGCAAAAGCAACTTCTCCAATTGTTTTTTTTTTGTTTGATTTAAGTGCAACAAATTCTCCATCCTTGAATTCAATTTCATCTTCATTAACTTCAAGCATTTTAGCTGCAACCCTTTTACCTTTGGCTACAATTTTTTTACAAGCATTTACGATTGCAATACCACCAACGGTTAAAGATCTAGAACCGTAAGTACCCATTCCAAATGTTCCTTTATCAGTGTCACCATGAACAACATCAATATTTTCCATAGGTACACCCAACTCATCCGCAGCTATTTGTGCAAAAGTTGTATCATGACTTTGACCATGACTGTGCGCGCCTGTAAATACAGATATCTGTCCTGTAGGATTAAATCTTACTTCAGCTGACTCCCAAAGCCCTACTCCACAGCCTAATGACATTACTGCTGCAGATGGTGCAATACCACATGCTTCAAAATAAGATGAAACACCTATTCCTCTTAATTTACCATTAGCTTCTGATTTTTTTCTTCTAGCTTCAAAGCCTTTATAATCAGCCATTTGTTTTGCTTTTTCTAATCCAGCAACATAGTCCCCAGAGTCAACTGTATGAACTAATGTTTGTTTGAATGGAAACTGAGTTGGAAAATTTTTCATCCTAATTTCAGTTTTATCAATACCTAGTTCCATTGCAGCTTTTTCTACTAATCTTTCAATTGTATAAGTTGCTTCTGGTCTTCCAGCACCTCTGTATGCATCAACCGGAGCTGTATTTGTATAAACAGCTTTTACATTAGAATAAGCTGCAGGAATTACGTAAACTCCTGTAGCACAAGGTCCAAATAAATAAGTTGGAGTAACTGTTCCAAATACTCTCGCATAAGCTCCTAAGTTTGCAATAGTTTCATTTTTAAAACCTAAAAACTTACCATCATTAGTTACAGCAAGTTCTGCGTGAGTAACATGGTCTCTTCCATGAGTATCTGTTAAAAAAGACTCTGTTCTTTCTGCTACCCATTTAATTGGTCTTTCAATTTTTTTTGATGCCCAACTACAAACTATTTCTTCATTGTAAACATTAATTTTAGATCCAAAACCACCACCTACATCTGGAGCGACAACTCTTAATTTATTCTCAGGTGCAACACCTCCAAACGCTGACATTACTAATCTTGATAAGTGAGGATTTTGACTTGTAGTATATAAAGTGATTTCTTCTGAGGCAGTGTTGTAATCTACTACACATGCTCTTGGTTCCATTGCATTAGGAACTAATCTATTATTTATTAAATCAACTTTAATAATTTTATCAGCTTTAGCAAAAGCTTCATCAACTGCTTTTCTATCTCCAAGTAACCAATCGTAACAAAGATTTTTATCTACACCGTCATGAATAGCATCACTTTTCATTGCTTCAGCAGGATCTACTACTGCTTTTAAAACTTTGTAATCAACTTTTACTTTTTCTGCTCCCTCTTTTGCTTCATCTAAAGTTTCTGCAAAAACAACAGCAACTGGTTCACCCACAAAGTTAGCAACATCTTTTGCTAAAGGAGGATTTGCAGGAACTTTCATCTCAGATCCATCTTCGCTTCTAATTGCCCAACCAGCAATTAAACCACCAATTTTATCTTCTGCTATTTCTTTACCAGTTAGTACTCCAACTACCCCAGATGATTTTAAAGCTTTAGAAGTATCTACACTTTTAATTTTTGCTCTTGCATGCGGAGATCTTACAAACACTGCGTATGTTTGATTTGCAATATTAATATCTGCTGTATATCTACCTTTTCCCTGTAAAAATCTTGTATCTTCTTTTCTTTCTACTCTTGATCCAACTAAACTTGCCATTTTTTTATTCTCCTTTTGTTTTATTTACATTTTTGTTGCAGCTTCTTTAACAGCCGCCACTATATTTTGATAACCTGTACATCTACAGATATTACCCTCTAACCATTCTCTGATCTCTTGATCGCTTGGATTTTTCTTTGTCTGTAAAAGATCAACTGCACTCATAACCATGCCAGGTGTGCAATATCCACATTGTAATCCATGAGTTTTTTTGAATGCTGCTTGCATTGGATGAAGTTTTCCGTCTTTAGCTAAGCCCTCAATAGTTGTTACTTTAGATCCTTCAACATCCGCTGCTAATGTAGAACAACTTTTTATTGATTTTCCATTAACATGAACAACACATGCTCCGCATTGGCTAGTATCACATCCAACATGTGTACCTGTTAAATTTAAATTATCTCTTAAAAAAACTGATAAAAGTGTGTGGTCTGGAACCTCTTTACTTACCTTTTTACCATTTACCTCTAATGTTACTTTTGTCATCAAGTGTCTCCTTCCTGATAGATTCTAAGTACATCACATGTAATATTGAGAAGCAATTGTTAATTTTGTACATTTCTACTTCTACTAGAAAATTTATTTCTATTTTTTTTTGATTTTACTTAATTTTTATAAGAAGGAGTAAAGCAAAATTCCTATAATTGCCGCAACACCAGCATAAATTAAAATTTTTTGATTTTGTTTTTTAGACTTAGCTGCAATTGTTTGATCAATTTTTTCCTCTGACTTCTCCTCATTCTTTGAAATATCATCTGTCGAAATTAATTCTGAAAATTTTCCAAAAAAGATATCTGCCATTTTTTTTGCAGTCATGTCTATTAATCTTGATCCAACTTGTGCAATTTTTCCACCAACATTAGCCTCAACTTCATAAATTAGATTAGTTCCATTTTCATGATCCTCTAATTTAACTGTTGCTTCTCCTGATGCAAAACCAACTGGAGAATTTCCAGAACCAGTAATTTTATAACTATTAGGCGGATTAAGATCCGTTAGCTCAATATCACCAGTAAAACTAGCGTTAAAAGGGCCAATTTTATTTGTAGCAGTAGCAGTGAATTCTGTATCTGAATTTTTCTTAAATTCTTCACATCCGGGTATAGCTTTTTTTAAAATTTCAGGATCGTTCAATGCTTCCCACACTTTTTGTTTAGATAAATTAATTTGATAGGACCCAGAAAGTTTCATAATATATTTATATAGAAAATTTTATGGATGATAAAACAAAAAAAGAATTACAGTCTGCAACTTTTGATAGATTAATTAATCACCTTAGAGAAAGAAAGGATGTTCAAAATATAGATTTAATGAATCTTGCAGGCTTTTGTAGAAACTGTTTATCCAAATGGTATAGGGAAGAAGCTGAAAAAAAAGGAATTACTATTTCAGATCCTGATGCCAGAGAGCATGTTTATGGAATGCCTTACTCAGAATGGAAAGATAAATATCAAAAATAATTACTTCTCTTTTAATCTTGGAAATAATTCTACAAAATTACAAGGTTTATGATCAATGTCTAATTGATGTTTTAAAATTCCTTCCCATGCATCTGTTACTCCTCCAGAAGATCCTGGTAAAGCAAAAATATATTTTCCATTAGATAGGACAGCGCAAGCTCTAGATTGAATTGCCGAAGTTCCAACTGTTTTAATACTAATATTTCTAAATATCTCACCAAAACCAGGGATATGCTTTTCAGCAACTTCATTTAATGCCTCGGGTGTTATATCTCTGCCAGTAAGACCTGTACCTCCAGTAGTTATAATGACATCAACTTTTTCATTCTTTAACCATTCTCTTAAAATGACAACTATGTCATCTTTATTGTCTTTACATATTTTTCTTTCAATTAGATTGTGATTTGCCTCTTTAAATTTATTTACTAGAATTCCACCAGATTTATCATTATCAATTGTTCTAGTATCTGTTACAGTTAATAGTGCAATATTTACTTTCATAAAAAATTTTTTATATGATTATATTATCAGTATTATTTTTTATAACAGCTATTTTATACTCTAGTGTTGGATTTGGAGGTGGATCTACATATTTAGCTTTATTATTGATTTGGGAAATTCCATATTATATTTTTCCTGTCATAGCACTTATATGTAATATCATAGTTGTATCTGGAAATTCCTTTAATTATATTAGGGCTGGCAATCATAATTTTAAGTTATTAGTTCCATTTTTAGTAGGTTCTATTCCTTTTGCTTTTTTTGGAGGATCACTAAAAATTGAAAAAGAAATTTTTGAAATTCTTTTATTTTTTGTCCTATCAATAGCTGGCATATTATTACTAATAAATAATAAATCTTACGAAAAAAAAAATTTAATTATTAATAAACTTAATTCTATTTATTCTTTTATAATCGGCTCAATTCTTGGACTGGTTTCTGGAATTGTGGGTATTGGAGGAGGTATCTTTCTGAGCCCTATACTTTTTTTACTAAAAGCAGAAAAACCCAAAGTAATCGCAACAACAGCTTCCCTTTTTATTTTGATTAATTCGATATCAGGAATTTTAGGTCAATTTACGAAGGAAAATACTTTTTATGAGTTAACTAATTACTGGACGCTTTTTTTAAGCGTTTTAATAGGTGGTTTTATTGGAAATTATTTAAATCTTAAAATACTTTCAAATCGGACTTTAACTATAATGACATCTCTATTAGTTATTTTTGTTTCTATAAGAATAGGTATAAAGCTTTTCTTATAATTAAATTCATGGATAAAAATTTTTTCAAACAGGTCAGAATTTTAGATGGTGGTATGGGTCAAGAATTGCTTGCTAGAGGATTGAACCCGAAGGGCACTTTATGGAGTGCAAAAGCACTACTTGAGGAAAAAACACATTCTTTAATTGAAAGTGTGCATGAGAATTTTGTTAAAGCCGGTGCAGAAGTAATAATTACTAATACATTTGCAACTCGACGAATTAGACTTAAAGAAAACAATTTAGAGGATAAATTTGAAATCTTAAATAAGAATGCAGGTAAAATAGCTAAAAAAATTAAAAATAAATATCCTCAAATTTTAATTGCGGGTGGCTTACCTCCTCAAAATACAACATATTCTTGTGACACAAGAGATGAGATTGAAATATTTAACAATTTCAAAGATCAAGCAAAAATTTTAGATCCATATGTTGATTTTTTTTATCTTGATGTTCTGAGTAGTATTAGGGAAATCTCTATTGCAGTTAATTCAATTAAAGAATTTAATAAACCATTTTTAATTGGTGCTCATATTTCTGAGGGAGTAACTTTACCGAGTGGTGAAAAATTATCAGAAATTACTAAAAAGATTGAAATAAAAAATCTTCTTGGATTAATATTAGCATGTGTTTCTCCAGAAAATTATGAAAAAAATATTAATGAAATTAAATCTATTGGATTTCCATTTGGTTTTAAAATTAATGCTTTTGAAAAAACTAAAATCACAGGTGGATATAAAAAGAATTATAGAAAAAGTAAATCTGGAAATCCTAATGAATTTTTAGGTAAAAAAGATGACTTAACCCCAGCAGTTTTAAAAAATTTAGCAAAAAAATTTATTGATGATGGAGCGACAATAATTGGTGGATGTTGTGAAACAAATCCATCACATATCAAAGCTTTTTCAGAACTTAAATAGTTTTTTGATAGTCTGCTTTTCTTACAAAATAAATTCCCACACACACTGCAATAAGAGAAATAAGCACTTTAAAAGTAATTAATTCTTTCAAAAAGATATAGCTTAAAATAGTTCCAAAAATTGGTATCAAATAAGATACTTGCGATTGAAAAATTAACCCGTTGTTGACTAAAATTCTAAATCTTAATAACCACGCAATACCAGTCGAAACTAATCCAAGATAGATTACTGAAATAGTTGAGTCTAACCTAGGTGTTAATTCCCAAGGTTGCTCAATAAAACTTACTAAAGGAATTAGTATAATAGTTGCCCAAATTAAAATTGATCCTGTTACATTTTCATTTTTTTTCTTACTAATTTTTAGAGTAAGAACTCCTCCAATTACATAACAAGTAGAACCTAAAAGAATTAATAATGCTGATATAAAATTATTTTCATCAATTAGTAGATTATCAGAAAATAAAAACACAATCCCAGAAAATCCAATCATTATTCCAATGGTTTTGACGAAATTAAATTTTTCATTTTTTGTATAAAAGTGCGCAAGAACTGTAGAACTTAATGGAGTAGTAGACATCAATATTGCTGCTAAATTACTTTGAACAGATTTTACTCCATAGGCTATTAAAAAAAATGGAGCGACTAAGTTTATAAAACCTATCATAGCAAACCAATGCCAATCTTTAGAAAATGCTTCAATTTTAATATTTTTAAAATAACACAGTAGTAAAACTGGAATTGCTCCAAAAAAAACTCTCAGGAAAGCAATAGTTACAGGTCCAAATGAGTAGGTTGCGATTTTAATATTAAAAAAAGCAGAAGCCCATATCAATGCTAATATAGTTAACAATATATAGTCTAACAGTTTTGGTTGTCTCATTCAGAAATCTCTTTAATTAAACCTTGAGTAATTTTTTGTAGGTTTGAATAATCAATTTTAAAAACACAATTTGGATGACCAGCCGCTGCATATAAATCAGCAAATCTTTCTAATGATTTATCAATAAAAATATTAACCTTATTTAAATGGCCCACTGGTGAAACACCGCCAATGGTAAAACCTGTGATATCTTTAACCTCATCAGCAGAAGCCATTGAAGCATCTTTAATATTTAAGGTTTTTTTAATCTTATTCAATGAAGCTTTTTTATCTCCAGCTATTAAACATAAAGTGAATGTATTTTCAGTTTTAAAAAGTAAGCTTTTTACTATCGCTCCAACTTCACATTTTAAAGAGGAAGCTGCCTCCAAGGCTGTTCTGGCAGAAGTATCAAGTAAAATAACATTAAAGTTTGGGTCAAAATTTTTTAAAATTTTCTCAACCCTTTTTACTGGCTCTTTATCTAATGTAGACATAATTCAACTTTAAATTGTTGGTTATTTATATTGTAAAATACACACTTATGTAAAAATTGCATAGGTGTTATTAATTAAAAGAGCATTCTTTATCAGTCTTTATTTGGTATCACAAGGCCCAAATTATATAGGAGAGATTATGAGTGCTAAAGATGTTTTAAAATTTATTAAAGATAAAGAAGCAGAATTTGTTGATTTAAGATTTACAGATCCAAGAGGTAAATTGCAACATTTAACAATGGATTGCACTGCAGTTGATGAAGGTATGTTAAACGATGGTGTATTCTTTGATGGATCTTCGATTGCTGGCTGGAAAGCTATAAATGAATCTGACATGATTTTAAAACCAGATTTATCAAGATTTTTTTTAGACCCTTTCACTTCTCATAATACAGTTGTTTTATTTTGTGACATTTTAGATGCAATTAAAAAAACACCTTACGAAAGAGATCCAAGAGGGGTTGCAAAAAAAGCTGAAGAATATTTAAAAAAGTCTGGAATTGGTGATAAAGCATTCTTTGGTCCAGAACCTGAATTTTTTGTTTTTGATGATGTAAGAATAAAAAATGATATGAACGAATGTGGTTTTAAACTTGATAGTAAAGAAGGTCCTTATAACTCAGGAAAAGAATACGATAACGGTAATATGGGACATAGACCTGGAATTAAAGGTGGTTATTTCCCAGTGCCTCCTGTTGACAGTGAACAAGATATGAGAGGTGAATATTTAAAAAATTTAAAAGAAGTTGGAATTAAAGTTGAAAAACACCACCATGAAGTTGCACCAAGTCAGCATGAACTAGGAATGTATTTTGGAACATTGGTTCAGCAAGCAGATAACGTTCAGTTATATAAATATGTTGTGCAAATGGTTACACACTCGTTTGGAAAAACAGCAACATTTATGCCAAAGCCAGTAGCAGGAGACAATGGCTCAGGCATGCATACACATCAATCTATTTGGAAAGGTGATACTCCAGTTTTTTCTGGTGATGCGTATGCTGGACTATCTGAGACAGCACTACATTACATTGGTGGTATTCTAAAACATGCTAAAGCAATCAATGCATTCGCTAACGCTACTACTAATAGTTATAAAAGATTAATTCCTGGATTTGAAGCTCCAGTTCTTTTAGCTTACTCTGCAAGAAACAGGTCTGCTTCTTGTAGAATTCCAATAACTTTGAGTAAAAAAGGAGCTAGATGTGAAATTAGATTTCCAGATGCATCAGGAAATCCCTATTTAACATTTGCAGCTATGTTAATGGCTGGAATTGATGGGATTAAAAATAAAATACATCCAGGTGATTCTTTTGATAAAGATTTGTATGATTTACCTCCTGAAGAAGTTAAATCTATCCCAACTGTATGTGGATCTTTAAGAGAAGCAATGGAGAGTTTAGATAAGGATAGAGATTTTTTAACTCAAGGTGGTGTATTTACTGATGATCAAATTGATGCTTATATAGCTCTTAAGTTTGAAGAAATTCATAAATTCGAACACGCACCTCATCCGGTAGAGTTTGAGATGTATTATAGCTGCTAGTAATATTTTAATTACTGCTTAGTTGTAGCTATAGTGTCTTTGTTAACGCCTTTTTTAACTACGTAATCCTGAGTACCGTTAGCACCAGTCTCTACTTCTTTACGTAGATCTTTAAAAAAAGATTTTTCTTTTAAAGAATCTTTAAGACCTTTAACAAGATTTTTAAATTCAAATTTATTCATGATTCATTTATACACTAGATATGCATTATACGCAATACTGCTATGCAACTTGTGGGATACTAGAAATTAATCAATTTTAAATGACTCTCCACAGCCACAACGCTCAGTTTCGTTGGGATTATTGAATACAAAAGTAGAGGAAAAATCCTCTTTTTTATAATCCATTTCAGTTCCTAATAAATACATGACAGCTGCAGAATCGATAAAAACTTTTACGCCTTTTTCCTCGATAATTTCATCATTTGGATTTAATTCTTTAGAGTATTCCATGACATAAGACATGCCAGCACATCCACCAGATTTTACAGAAACTCTAACGCCTAATGCATTTTTTTCGGCGCTAGACATTATTTCTTTAATTCTATTTGCTGCATTGTCACTTAATTTTATTATTGGGTTCATTATAAATTCAACTCCAGTTTTGCAGCATCAGACATCATATCTTTTGTCCATGGTGGATCCCAAACTAATTCAAGGTCAACCTCATCTATCCCCTCTACTTGCATTGCACCCTCTTTAACTTCTTTAGGTAAACTTTCTGCAACGGGACAATTAGGTGTTGTAAGTGTCATTTTTATTTCAGCTTTTTTACCTTTAACTTGTATATCATAGATTAACCCAAGTTCATATATATTCACAGGTAACTCAGGGTCATAAATTTTTCTTATTTCTTCTATTATTTTATTTTTAACTTCCATAATAATTAATCTTCTGTACTAACTTGTTTACCATCGTTTTCCATTGCTGACACTAAAGTGTGCCATGATAAAGTAGCACATTTTACTCTCATAGGGTATTGTTTAACTCCTGAAAGACACATTAATTTTGTTTTATCATCCTCTTTTAAGATATTATTCTTTAGTTCTGGATTTTCTTTTATCATTCCTAAAAAATCTTCTATAATTTCTTTAGCTTCGTTATCACTTTTGCCTTTAATTAAATCTGTCATTATTGAAGCAGATGCCATAGATATTGCACATCCACTTCCTTCAAAAGATATATCTTCAACTTTTCTTTGCTCATTTAATTTTAAATATACATGAACGTTATCACCACATAATGGATTATTTCCTTTAGCATCTTTATTAAAATTTTCTGTCTTCCTCAAGTTTCTAGGATTTTTTCCGTGTTCTAAAATTATTTCTTGATAAAGTTCTTTTAAATTCATTTTAAATCAAAAATTTTTTTACAATTATTAATTCCTTCATTCAATTTATCTAAATCATCTTTGGTATTATATACTCCTAATGATGCTCTTGCACTTGCAGGAATACCTAATTTATCATGAAGAATTTGACAGCAATGATGACCTGCTCTGATTGCAACTCCTGTTTCATCTAAAATGGTTGCAATATCATGAGGGTGGACACCTTCAATAGTAAAAGATAATACACCACCTCTTTCTTTGGGATTTCCAATTAATTTTACAGAATTATTTTTTTGTAAAATTTCTTGACCATATTCAATTAGTTCTTTTTCATGTTTTATTATATTTTCAATTCCAATACTTTCGAGAAATTTTATTGACTGATCAAAGGCAATCACTTGTGCCGTAGCCATTGTTCCAGCTTCATATTTATTGGGAAGTTCACCATATGTAATTCTATCTTTTTTAACTTCATTAATCATACCTCCTCCACCTTGATAAGGTGGTAGTTGTTCTAACCATTTTTTCTTTCCATAAAGAACACCTAATCCTGTTGGACCATACATTTTATGACAAGAAATTGCGTAAAAATCACAATCTAAATCCTGCATATCTAATTTTAGATGTGGTCCTCCTTGACAACCATCAACCACAACTACAATTCCTTTTGAGTGCGCAAGTTGTGTAATTTCTTTGATAGGTAAAACTGAGCCAGTAACATTGGATAAATGAGTTATTGCAATTACTTTAGTTCTATCTGTTATTTCTTTTTCTATATTTTCAATTGGAATATCACCATCCTCATTAATTTCTGCAAATTTTATTTTAATATTCTTAGATTTTCTCAAAAAGTGCCAAGGAACATAATTTGAATGATGTTCTAATTCTGTAATTAAAACTTCATCATTTGGTTCTAAAATTGTTTGACCTAAAGTATTAGCTACTAAATTTAGAGCTTCTGTCGCTCCTTTAGTAAAAACAATCTCGTTCTTATCTTTAGCATTAATATATTTTTGAACAGAAACCCTTGTATTTTCATACAAATTAGTTGCTGCAACTGCCAAATAATGAAGGCTTCTACCTACATTTGAAAATTGCTTTGAATAAAAATCATTTATTCTATCCAAAACAACCTTGGGTTTTTGTGAAGAGTTTGCACTATCCAAGTAAACTAAGTCATTGTTATGAATTTTTTCGTCAAATATAGGAAATTCTTTTTTAATATTATCTATATTCATTCTTTTAATCCAATCATGTTTTTAACCAGGTTTTTAACTTCAGAGTCTGTTATCTTGTCAATTACATCGACTATAAATCCATTTATTAAAAGTTCTTTAGATTGCTTATAATTAAGTCCTCTTGACATTAAATAAAATATTGAATTTTCATCTAAACTTCCTGACGCTGATCCATGAGAACATTTTACATCATCAGCATAAATTTCTAATTCTGGTTTAGCATTAAATTCTGATGACTCATCTAATAAAATAGCTTTACTTAATTGATAGCCATCAGTTTTTTGTGCTTCAGAATTTACAAAAATTTTTCCTTGATATACAGCCTTAGAATCTTTTCCAAGAACACTTTTAATCAATTGATAACTTTTTGTATTTTCAACAAGATGATTTATCGATGTTCTAATTTCATGGTGTTGATCGTTCATTAATGTGATAATTCCATTAACGAATGCAGAGGAATAACTACCATTTAAGTTACAATTAATTTCATTTTTAAAAAAACTAGATCCAGAGGATAAAATAAAGTTTTCAGAAACACTATTTTCATCCTGATTAATATTATTGAAAGAATATCCAATATTTTTATTATGATCATTATCAATTTTGTAATTTTTCAAAATAGAATTTTTTTTCAATTCAAAGTCATAAAAGATATTAATAAAATTTTTTTCTGATTGATGATTATTGTAATCTATTAATCTTAAAGAGCTATTTTGATCTAGTTCAAATTTTAATCTAATATTGATACTTTTCGATTTAATTTTATTATTTGTTGTATGGTAAATTACTAAAGGTTTTTTAAGATGATAATCTTTTTTAATTGAAATCTTATAAATCCTACTCGAAAAAGCATTATTTAAATCAACTAATGAATTGAAATTTTTAATTTCACTTTCAGTCTCTGAAGTTTCATTTAATTTTATCTTTTCTGCATCTTCATAACTAAAATCAATTTTTTCAACTCTTCCATTTATAAAAACAATTTTATTATGTTCTAATTCGTCTATAAAAACTGATGTATCAATTTTATTGGATGATGAATAATCACTAAAAAAACTTAACTCTCCAATATTTTTATGAATAATTTGATTAATGTCAGAGAATTTCCAATTTTCAAGTTTTTTGTTTGGAAAACCATTTAAGATGAATTTATCTAAGAACTTTTTTTTTAAATTAACATCAGTTTCAGATAAACCTGAAGTTTTAAATGTTTTTTCAAAATCAATTTTTATCTGTTCATTCATTTAATTAAAACTTTCATAACCCTTTTTTTCTAACTCTAGTGCTAATTCTGGGCCACCAGATTTAATTATTTTACCGTTCATTAAAACATGTACAAAATCTGGCTTGATATAATCTAACAATCTTTGATAATGAGTAATAATTAAAAATGAATTTTCTTTATTTCTAAGAGTATTTACTCCATCAGCAACAACCTTTAATGCATCTATATCTAAACCTGAATCTGTCTCATCTAAAATTGATAACTTTGGTGCTAACATTGACATTTGTAGAATTTCATTTTTCTTTTTTTCACCACCAGAAAAACCAACATTCAACTGTCTACTTAATTTCTCTTCATCAAATTTTAATTCTTTTGCTTTTTCTTTTACAAGTTTTAAAAATTCAATTGTATCAAGCTCTTTTTCACCTCTTGCTTTTCTGATTGCATTCAAAGAAGTTTTTAAAAAAATATTAGTATTTACCCCTGGAATTTCCAATGGATATTGAAAAGCTAAAAAAATACCTTTGTGAGCTCTTTCTTCAGTTTCTAAATCAAACAAGTTTTTATTTTCAAATAATATGTCTCCTGTTACTTCGTAACCTTTTTTTCCAGATAAAATATTAGATAGTGTGCTTTTTCCAGATCCATTAGGACCCATTATTGCGTGAACTTCTCCAGGTTTTATATCCAAAGAAAAGCCTTTTAATATTGACTTATTTTCAATGTTTGCGCTCAGATTGTTTATTTTAAGCATTAACCGACGCTCCCCTCTAAACTAATACCTACAAGTTTTTGAGCTTCTACCGCAAACTCCATTGGTAATTGCTGTAATACTTCTTTGCAGAAACCATTCACAATTAGACCAACAGCTTCTTCTGAACTTAAACCTCTTTGTTGACAATAATGGAGTTGTTCCTCACTTATTTTTGATGTTGTTGCTTCATGAGCAATATTCGAGTCAAAATTTTTATTTTTAATGTAAGGAACAGTGTGAGCACCACATTTATTCCCCATCAAAAGAGAGTCACACTGAGTATAATTACTTGAATTTTTTGCTTTAGAATTGATATCAACAAGACCTCTATATGTCATATCTGAAAATCCAGCACTGATACCTTTGGAAATAATTTTACTTTTTGTATTTTTTCCTAAATGGATCATTTTAGTTCCTGTATCAGCTTTTTGATGATTATTTGTAATTGCTATTGAATAAAACTCTCCAATAGAATTGTCACCTTTTAAAATACAACTTGGATATTTCCAAGTTATAGCCGAACCAGTTTCAACTTGTGTCCAAGAAATTTTAGAATTTTTTCCCTTACATAATCCTCTTTTTGTAACAAAGTTATAAATACCTCCTTTGCCATTTTCATCACCAGGATACCAGTTTTGAACTGTAGAATATTTGATCTCAGCATCATCAAGTGCTATCAATTCAACATTAGCGGCATGTAATTGATTTTCATCTCTCATAGGGGCTGTACACCCTTCAAGGTAACTTACATAACTACCCTTATCAGCTATTATGAGTGTTCTTTCAAATTGACCTGTTTCAGAAGCATTAATTCTGAAATAAGTTGACAATTCCATCGGACATCTAACTCCCTCAGGAATATAAACAAATGAACCGTCTGTAAAAACAGCTGAATTAAGTGTTGCAAAAAAATGATCTGTAGTAGGTATTACGGTTCCAAGATATTTTTTTACTAAATCTCCATGTTTTTGAATAGCTTCTGACATTGAACAGAAAATAATTCCTTGTTTTGTCAATTCTTCTTTAAATGTTGTTGCCACAGAAACTGAATCGAACACTGCATCAACAGCAATACCATTTAATCTTGCTTGTTCCTGTAAAGGAATTCCAAGTTTTTTATAAGTTTCTAATAATTTAGGATCAAGCTCATCAAGACTTTTAGGTTTGTCCTTCATGCTTTTAGGTGCTGAATAGTAATATAAATCTTGATAGTCAATTTTAGGATATTTTGGTTTCTGCCAGTTTGGTTCTTTTAATTCTTTGAACCTTTTAAATGCATTTAGTCTAAATTCTAACATCCATTCAGGCTCTTTTTTAATATCAGATATAAATTTAATTACATCCTCATTCAAACCTTTTGGCGCTTTGATATTTTCAATATCAGTTGAAAACCCATATTTATAATCTTTTAACTTTTCTATATCTTTCTCTCTAGTATCCATTTTAAATTCTTCTTTCACTATTATCTTTAACTAAATCATACAAACTTTTTTCCTCAAAAAAATTATTAATATGATTTTCAAGTTCATCCCAAAGATTATGTGTTAAACATTTTGTAGATTTACCGTTACATCCTTTTTTTGACTCTTTTTTACATTGAACAGTTTTTACTTTTTCATCTACTGCATCAAAAATATTCGTTAACTTAATTTCTTTAGCATTTTTATTTAAAACGTAACCACCCTGAATTCCTCTTACACTTTGAACAATTTCTTTTTTTCTTAATTTAGAAAAAATTTGTTCTAAATAATCTAGTGAAATTCCTTGCCTTAAAGATATATCTCTCAAAGAAACTGGATTGACATTGTCAAATCTAGCTAAATCAGCTAAGGCCATTACCGCATATCTTCCTTTAGATGTAAGTTTCATAAATCCGCTATTTACAAGGGGTATATATAAACCTGACTAAAATAGTCAAGTATATAGGTTTAAAAAAAACTATCAATTTGTCACGTACTTGTGCTATGTCTACTTTTTTTTTGAGAATAATTATCATTTACAAGATGGATAATAAAATTTTAGAAATATTCATTCCAGGACCTGCGGGCAGACTAGAGGCAAAATATTTTAAAAGTAAAAAAAATACTGCACCAATTGCTTTAGTATTACAACCACATCCTCAGTACGGTGGCACAATGAATAATAAAGTTGTTGTGGAAACATTTCGTACTTTTATGGAAAATGATTTTTCAGTGTGCAGAGTAAATTTTAGAGGTGTCGGTAAAAGTGATGGAGAATTTGATAATGGTCAAGGTGAATTAGCGGACGCTGCTGCTGCACTAGACTGGTTGGAGAGAGAAAATTTTGATAACTCTCAATGTTGGGTTACAGGATTTTCTTTTGGGTCTTTGATAGCAATGCAGTTACTTATGAGAAGACCTGAAATTAATAGATTTATAGCTATTTCTCCTCAACCTAATGTTTATGATTTTTCATTTCTATCACCATGTCCAACCTCTGGATTAATGGTGTACGGAAAAAAAGATGAATTGGTGCCAGTTGATCATATTAAAGATCTAGAAAAAAGATTAAGTTCTCAAAAAGGAATAAAAGTAGATTTTCAATCTGTGCCAGAGGCAAATCATTTTTTTTCCAAAAATGAAAATGACTTAACTAAATATCTCAATAAATATATCAAAAAAGAAACTGCTTTATATTAAAAATTATTTACAATAGTTCCACCAGAAATGGGTTCATTGCATCCAGTTGTTGCAGGATATGAAATAGGTAACTTTAAAAAAGATCTGATAGCGAGATAGGCAAATGCTTGAGATTCTACAAAATCACCATCAATACCATAATCGTCGATAGACTGTATAACTAAATCTTTTGCTAACTCATTTTTAATTCTTTGAACTAATGTAGTATTTTTTCTTCCACCACCACAAAGTAAAATTTTCGATATTTTATATTTTGTTTTTAACAAAAAATTATGGAGTTCTGTAGTAATTATTTTACTCGAAAAATCTGTTAACGTTGATGCTCCATCTTCCAAACTTAAACCTCTTACAAAATTTAAATCAAAATCTTTTGTGTCAAATGAAAATATATTTTTATTGACTCTATTATCAAAAATATCAAGAGCCTGATTTAAAATTAATTTATTTATTTTACCTAATTTTGCAATTTTTCCGTCTTTATCAAACTTATCATTTGTTTTGTTTCTTATCCACTCATCTATTAAACAATTTCCAGGTCCCAAATCTTTACTTTTTAAACTGTTTTTACGATGCTTGCTTATTACAGTAACATTTGCAATACCACCTATATTTAAAATACAAACAGGCAATTCAATTTTTTTTTTATTTATAATCAACTTGTGGAATATTGGAGTTAATGGAGCCCCTTCACCACCATTTTTAATATCATTCTGCCTAAAATCATAAATTATAGTTTTTTTAGTTAATTGAGACAAAAGATTGCCGTCTCCTAGTTGTCTTGAAACTTTCTCTGAGGGATTATGATATACAGTCTGACCATGAAAACCAATAAAATCTATTTTTTTATCTATCGTTTCTAAAATTTGATTAACAATTTTTGCATGAAAAATTGTAATTTCTCTTTCAAGTTCATTAATTTCACTTTTATTGGTATTGAGATCGTTAGATTTTAAAATTTTATCTCTTAAAAAATGAAGATTTTCATAGATTTTTTGATCATATTTAAAATATTTATTAGTAACTTCATGAAATCGATCAATCCCATCTGAATCAATAATTGAAGCGTCTACTCCATCTCCAGAAGTACCACTCATCAAGCCTAATGCTGTATATAACTTTCCCATTCTTATTTTTTTTTAATAAAATTTGTATATTGTATAATTATTAGCTTATGAACAAATTTTTAAAAGAATTTAAAGATAGAGGCTATTTCTATCAGTGTACCAGCGAAAAAGAATTATCTGATTTGCTGAATAATAAAAAAATAAAAGGTTATATAGGTTTTGATTGTACGGCTGAAAGTCTTCATGTGGGAAGTTTGCTCCAAATAATGTGTTTAAGACTACTTCAAAAACATGGTCATCGGCCTATTGTCTTGTTAGGTGGAGGAACTACTAGAATTGGTGATCCATCAGGTAAAGATAAAACAAGAAAAATTTTAAATGAGAAAGAAATTGAAAAAAATATTAAGAGTATAGAAAAAATCTTAAAAAAATTTCTTATTTCAGATAATTCAAAAACTAAACCTATTTTTGTTAATAATTATTCATGGCTAAAAAAATTAAATTATATATCTTTTTTAAGAGATATTGGAAAACATTTTACAATTAATAAGATGCTAACTTTTGAAAGTGTTAAAACTAGATTAGATAGAGAGCAGTCTCTAAGTTATATGGAATTCAATTATATGATTTTACAGGCATACGATTTTTTGGAATTAAACAAAAAAGAAAATTGTTCTTTACAAATTGGTGGTTCTGATCAATGGGGTAATATAGTTAATGGCACAGAACTTATAAAAAGATACTCAAGTAAGCAAGTTTATGGTTTAACTACTCCTTTAATTACATTGGCATCAGGAGCTAAAATGGGAAAAACTGAGTCAGGAGCTATTTGGTTAGATGAAAAACTATTATCTGCTTATGATTATTGGCAATTCTGGAGAAATGTAGACGACAGAGATGTTATTAAATTTTTAAAAATGTTTACAGATTTAGATGTTGAACAAATAAATAAAATAATAAATGAGGATATTAATCAACTTAAAATTAAGTTAGCTAATGAAACAACTTCTATGCTTCATGGTGAAAAGGCTTCTCGTAACGCAGAGCAAGCTGCGAAAGAAGTTTTTTCTGGAAAATCATTAGGGTCTAATTTGCCATCAATTAAGATCAATAAAAAAAATTTTAGTAAAAATAATGATATAATTGAACTTGTCATTTTATCTAAGTTAGAAAAATCTAAAAGTGAAGTAAGAAGATTAATTAAAGGAAATGCAATTAAATTAAATGATGAAATAATATCTGATGAAAAATTAATTATAAGTGATAAGTTTTTTCAAAAAGATTATTTAAAACTTTCTATAGGAAAAAAAAGACATATTAAAATCGAATTTAATTAATTTTTTTTATTCTCTCTAATGTTCTAGTAATAAATCTTGGAGTAAGAGTTTTTATAGGATTAACTGATGTTTCTAGATTTTCCAGAGGTCCTTTTATCTTAAAACTAACTCCAAAGACTCCCTCACCTGTTTTAGAACCCACTAATATTTGGCCTAATATGGGTATTGATCCAATTACTTTATTTATCGTAGTGGCTGGGATTAAAGTTCCACGTAAACTAATCAATTTATCTTTTTCAACATATCCATTCATTAAAATAGAAATAGCTGGACCAATTGCATAAACTTCGTCTATGGTGATTAAATCTTTACTTGATTTAAATTGCATCTCAAATTCATCAAATCCAATTCCTTCACCTGACATTAAGTCTGCAATACCCTGCAAGGATGCAAGTGTTAAAATTTTAGTTAAAACTGGTAATTCTTTTAATTTAAAATCATAAATTTTTACTGTTGAGATAGACTCGTTTCCTTTTTTTATTGAATAAAAATCTAGTAGACCTCCACTAAATCCTTTTACAAATTTATATCTATTTACAAAAGCCTCAGCTTGATCAACAAATAAAGTTGTAATTTTTTGATTACTTTCTGAATTAACTGTAAATCTCAATTTTTTTTTATTGTCAAAATATCCCTTTAAATCACCATTTATAATTTCTTCATCTTTAAAAGCTAAACTACCCTCAAAATTATCAAGTTTATGATTTTGATCTAATTGTAATTTAGCTACATTGATATGAATTAAGAATGATTTCTTAAATATCTTTGTGCTTTCCTGATTATCATCCAATAAATTCTTTATTAAGGAATTTGCATTTAAAATAGGACCCTTTAAAAAATAATCCTTATTTTTTTTAATTAACTCAAAATTATTGATTATATTCTCCTTGTCCAAATAATTGACATTAAAATTATTTAGATCAATTATTTTTAAATCTTCATTAAAAATTAATTTTTTGATGCTTATTTTATTTTCTTCCTCTGTTAAAGAAATTGTATCAAATTTTATTTTATCATTAATCTTATTTTCTCCTTTTATGTCTATGTTCAATTCAGTATTTTCTTTTTTTTGATAATTTAAAAAATCTAATTTAAAAGGATTTTTTTTTATTTTAAGTGAACTGGAGAATGAATAAACATCATTAATTTTTTTTATTGAGTATTTAATATTATCATTTTGTTTTTGTAATAAAATATCTCCAAAACCATCTATAGATAAATTATTTTTTTTGGAAACAATTGTTAATTCATGATTTAAAAATTTTATACTATTTGATAATTCAGGAAATATTCTTTTTAAACCTTTAACTTTTGAACTTGTTATTTCATTTAATTTTAATTTAGTTTCAAATGCTAAGTCTTTAAGTTTTAATTTATTGTTTATTTTTAGGTAAAATCTACTATTTGAACTAAACTTTAAATTTGTCAAATCTAAATTAGAAAAATAAGGTTTTATGAAAAAATCTAATTGATTCTGAGTTAAATCAATTATTTCATTCTCAACTTGACCATTAATCAAATAATGTTTTTTATCATTCTTTACTACAAGCTCTTTTGATGAAAACTCAACCTCATTTAATGCAAATTTTATATTTTTAAGATTTAAATTATCTTTTACTAAATCAAAATTAAAATTTATATCGTCTATAATTAATTTTTTAAAAACATCTATCTTTATATCACGCACGATACCATTTATTTTATAATTGTTTTTTAATTTGCCATTTTCATTAAATTCTATTTTTATATTTGCAATTAAAAAGCCTTTTTTTAAAAATTTTTCGAAAAAATATAATTCGGTATTTTGCGTAAAACTTCTTGCTAAAGAAGTTATCTTTTTTACCTCTATAGGTTTTGTAGAAATTTCTAAATTTTCAATAATAAATTTATCACTAAATAAAGACTTTAGAGGTATTTGAGCTTTTATACTCTCAAGATCTAAAATAATATCTTTATTAATTATTTTTGGTCCAATTGTTTTTGTACTAAATTTAAAATCTATTGGATTAAAAATAATCTTTATTTTTTTTAGTTCAATATCTAAATGCTGATCAAGCTCTTTTATTTTATTTGAAATTTCATTGTTGAATTTTTTAGTTTCAATTCCAATTAAACTTAAATAACCAAAAAAAATTATAAGTAAAAAAAATAATGATGCTAAAATTTTAAATACTATTCTCATTAAATTTTATATAATGATTGTTCAAGAAAGTTATCAATATCACCATCTAATACTTTTTCAGGATTGGTACTCTCGTAACTTGTTCTGTTATCTTTAACTAATCTGTATGGCTGTAATACGTATGATCTTATTTGATGACCCCATCCTATCTCTGATTTTGAGGATTCAATGTTTTGCACCTCCTTTTCTTTCTTTTTCATTTCAAAATCATATAATCTAGCTCTCAACATGTTCATACAAGTCTCTTTATTTTTATGTTGTGATCTTTCATTTTGACATTGAACAACTATTTTTGATGGCAAATGTGTTATCCTCACCGCACTATCAGTAGTGTTGACATGTTGTCCACCAGCACCACTCGATCTATACGTGTCTATCCTTAAATCTTTATCTAAAATTTCAATATCAATATTTTCATCAACTACTGGATATATCCATACACTTGCAAAACTTGTATGTCTTCTTGCACCAGAGTCAAAAGGTGAAATTCTTACTAATCGATGTATGCCAGACTCTTTTTTCAACCATCCAAAAACATAATTTCCTTCAATTTTTATTGTTGATGATTTAATACCTGCTTCTTCACCTCTGTGTTCACTTATAAGGCTTGATTTAAATTTTTTTGAATCTGACCATTTAAGATACATTCTTCTTAACATATCTGCCCAATCTTGACTTTCGGTACCTCCAGCACCAGCGTGAATTTCTATATAACAATCAAGAATATCTGCTTCGTTTGATAAAAAACAATTTATTTCATTTTTTTTAACAACGCTTCTCAATTCTTTAATATTCTCAAAAACTTCATTTTGAATGTTTTGGTTATTTTCCTCTTTGGCCAGTTTATATAAATCATCTAAATCACCTAAACCTTTAATAGAATTTTCAAATGAATTAATTAACTCTTCATAAAACTTTTTTTCCTTAATTACTTTATTTGAACCTGCTTTATCTTGCCAAAAATTAGCATTAAGCATTTTTTTATTATGATTTTCTAATTTGGAGTAAATATCATTTTTTTCAAAGAAACTCCTTGATTTTTTGATTAATTTTCTCGATATCTTTTTTAAAATTTAAATATTTATCATCCATTAATAAAACTTTAATATATTATTTGAATCTAATCTATTCTTATTTGAGTATAAAACTTTACCACCAACAACATTTTTACTTTTGTATGCTTCCATAATAGTGTTTTTTGATGAAAGATTCGCTTTTTGACCTGTAGTAGGGTCAATCACCATCAGAGTTATACCATCAGAAACTTTGAATGGTCTTGCTTCAGATTTTTTTACTGCTTCTTTAATAAAATTTTTAAATATAGGTAATGCTGTTTTTGAGCCCGTTTCGAATTTCCCAAGCGGTGCAGGATTATCCATCCCAACATAGACTCCAATTACATAATTAGAAGTAAATCCAATAAACCATGCATCAGTATTCTCATTCGTAGTGCCAGTTTTTCCGGCTAGATTTAATCTTAATTTTTTTAATTTTTTTCCAGTCCCTCTTTGTATTACACCCTCAAGTATGGAAGTAATTTGGTAAGCTGTTTGAGCAGAAAAAACTTGCTTGTAATTATTATTTATTTTTGGATAATTTTTACTTGTATATGAAATTTCTTTACAGTCCAGGCATGATCTTTTTTCATTATTTAGTATTGTATTTCCCTCACTATCTTGAATTCTATCTATAAGTATTGGGCTTACCAATTTTCCACCATTAACAAATGCTGAATATGCAGAGGTTAGTTTTAATAAAGTAGTCTCAGCTGATCCTAAAGATATAGACAATAACTCCTCAGGATTATCATAAATACCTAGATCTTCTGAAAATCTCGCAATATTACCAATTCCTAATTTTTGAGCAATCCTAACAGTCATCAAATTTCTAGATTTCTCTAATCCAGTTCTTAATGTTGAAAGTCCATAAAATTTTTTTCCATAATTTTCTGGTTTCCACATTTTTAAATCTATACCTTGATCTAATACCAATGGAGCATCTAGTACTAATGAAGAAGGAGTATAATCATTTTCTAAAGCTAATGCATAAACAAAAGGTTTGAAGGCTGATCCTGGTTGTCTCAATGCTTGTGTTGCCCTATTAAATTCACTATTTTTAAAACTGAATCCACCACTCAACGCTAAAACTCTTCCAGTATATGGATCCATTACAACAATACCACCATTTATTTTAGGAATTTGTTTTAAACTAAACTCATTTTTTTTAATTTTTTTTGTATAGATTATGTCACCAACCTTTAACAACTCTTCAAATTCTTTTTTTGTCCACGTTATATCGTTATATTTTATAATGCCTTTTGATTTACTTGATGTTTCTATTTCCGCAGAAAATTTATCTACTTTTTTTACTATTGAAATATCCCAACCAATAGAATCCTCTAATCTATAATCTTTAAAATCATCAGACCAATTTGAGGAATATCTTTTATTTCCTAGAATTCCATGCCATCCCTTCCTTTTATCATATGCAATTAGTCCTTCTCTTAAAGAATGCGTAGCAATTTTTTGTAAATTAAGATCTATAGGTGTATTTATATTAAATCCTTGTTTATATACCTTTTCATAACTTAATTTTTCAATAACATTTTTTCGTACATCCTCTATATAAAATTGTGCATCTTCTAAAAAAATCTTCTTTTTTTTTTTAAGTATAATTTTTTTTTTTTTTAAATTTTCAAATTCTTTATTATTTATAAACTTATTTTCTAACAAATTATTTAAAACAAGATTTCTTCTAAACTCAGCTAATTTCATATTTCTATATGGGTTGTATTTACTAGGTGCTTTCGGTAATGCTGCTAACAATGCTGCTTCTTCATAATTAAGTTCCTTAATAGATTTATCAAAATATTCTAAGCTGGCAGCTGCAACACCATATGCCCCGCTACCTAGATATATTTGATTTAAATATAGCTCTAGAATTCTCTCTTTAGTTAAAGCTCTCTCAATTCTAAATGCAAGAATTGCTTCTTTTATTTTTCTGTTTAAGCTAACCTCATTAGTAAGCAAAAAGTTTTTAGCAACTTGCTGGGTGATTGTAGATGCGCCCTCTAATCTTTTTGAAGTCATTATGTTTTTCATATTATTTATTACTGCTCTCATGACACCTTTTGCATCTACGCCCGGATGCGAAAAAAAGTTTTTATCCTCTGCTGACAAAAAAGCATTTATTACATTTTTTGGTATTGCACCATAAGGGATAAAAATCCTTTTTTCTTTTGAAAAATCAGCAACTAAATTTCCCTCACCTGAATAGACTTTGCTTGAAACAGGTGGTTTATAATTTTTTAAAAATTTATAATCTGGTATATTGTTAGAAAAATTCCATAAAATACCCAATATTAAAAATGAGATAAGTAATAAAAAACTAAGAATTGCTAGGAATATATTTTTAAAATACTTGCTCATTTTGTTTCCATTATATACTGGAATTTGTTAAAGATAAGGCACTAGAAAACAAAATTTTATAAAAATAAATTTAAAATGAAACAATCAAAAAAAATCATATGGAAAAAAATTTATATATCGATGCATCGCATCCCACTGAAACCAGAGTTGTGCTTAAATCAGAAAACAATATTGAAGATTACGAATACGAAGGTCTAAAAAATAGTTTAATTAAAAACAATATCTATCTTGGTAAAGTAAGCAGAATTGAACCGTCTCTCCAAGCTGCTTTTGTAGATTTTGGAAGAGAAAGACATGGTTTTTTATCATTTAATGATATCCAGTCTGATTATTATCAAATTCCTCAAAGTGATCTTGAAATAATAAAACAAGAAGAGGAAAAAGCCAGAGAAGAACTTTCAAAAGAAATCGAAGCTAAAGAGGAAGAAGATTTAGCCGAGGGGAAATTAGAAATAGATGATCCATTAGAAAAAAAAAATTCAGAAGAGAAAGGAAATTTAATAGAGGAAAAAGTTATAAAAAAAGAAAAAAAATTTAATTTTAAAAGATATAAAATTCAAGAAGTTATAAAGCCTAATCAAGTTATATTAGTTCAAGTAATAAAAGATGAAAGAGGACAGAAAGGTGCTGCATTGAGCACATTTATTTCTGTAGCTGGCAAATATATTGTTTTGATGCCAAACACTCCAAAAGGTGGTGGTATATCTAGAAAAATATTTAACCCAATAGACAGAAAAAAGATAAGAGAAATTTTAAATGAAATTGAGATCCCTAAGGAAATGGGTTTAATTGTTAGAACTGCAGGAAGTAATAAAACAAAAAATGAAATTAATCATGATTTAACAACACTTATCAATACGTGGAACCAAATTAAAGAAAAAGCAATTAATTCTATTGCCCCTTCACTTATACATCAAGAGAGTGAAATCATTAACAGAACTCTTCGAGATATGTATGATGAAAACACTAAAAATGTAATTATTGAAGGAAATGAAGGTTATAAAAAAGCTCAAAGTTTCATGAAAATGATGATGCCTTCACACGTAAAAAAAATAAAAAAATATAGAGGTAAAGTTCCACTGTTTATAGATCAAGGTATAGAACAAAAACTAAATCAAATATTCGAGTCTGAAATTAAACTAAATTCAGGGGGATATTTGGTAATTAATCCCACTGAGGCTTTAGTCTCTATTGATATTAATTCTGGAAGTTCAATCAAACAAAAAAATGTTGAAAGCACTGCCTTAGATACCAACTTAGAGGCTGCAGATGAAATAGCAAGACAAATAAAAATTAGAGATTTATCAGGACTTATAATTATAGACTTTATAGATATGTTAGGATTTGGAAATAGAAGGTTGGTTGAAAGAAGACTGAAAGAGAAGTGTAGATCAGATAGAGCAAGAATTCAAATTGGTAGGATAAGTAATTTTGGTTTATTAGAGATGTCTAGACAAAGATTACGTGAAAGTGCAGTTAAATGGAAAGTAAATTTAACTGATGAGTCTTTTGCACAAAAACTTCTTAAAATAGTTGAATTAAATGCAGTATTAAATAAGGCCAAATTTGTAGATTTAAAAGTTTGCGAGAAAATTTCTGATTTTTTAAAAGAAAACTTTGTTGAAGATTTAACATTTATTGAAAAAAAAATTAAAATGAAAATTGATATTATTACTGATCACAATCTTATAATTCCAGAATATATAATTGATATAAAAAATAAATCAAAAAAAACTCTGCAATTGATAGAACATAAAGAAAAACTTAAAATTATTAATCTTAGAAAAAATGAAAATAAAATCATTAATTTAAAAAATATTAAGAAATATAAAAAAAAACCTTTTAAAAAAAAAAAATTTTTCAAAAAAGCTAAATAATACCTTCATTTGGGGAAGACGGACTACCCATTAAAGTTTTTTCTATTCGACCTGATAGAAAAGATTTTCTACCGGATATAACAGCATGTTTGAATGCTAAAGCCATATCAAATGGCTTTTTTGCTTTTGCGATTGCTGTATTTACCAAAACCCCATCACACCCTAACTCCATTGCCATTACTGCGTCAGATGCTTGGCCTAAACCAGCATCAATAATTAAAGGCAATTTTGTCTGTGATCTTATAATTTTGATATTTACTTTATTAAGGATACCTAAGCCTGAACCGATAGGAGCTGCTAAAGGCATTATCGCTGATGCTCCTGAGTTTTCTAATCGCTTTGCCATAAGCGGATCATCATTACAATATACCATTACTTTAAAACCTTCTTTTGTGAGGATCTCAGTAGATTTAAGAGTTTCTATCATTTCAGGAAATAAATTTTTTTTATCTCCCAAAACTTCAAGTTTAACTAATTTCCATCCACCTATTTCTCTTGCTAATCTTAATGTTCGTAGGGCTTCTTTAGAGTTAAAACATCCAGCAGTATTTGGTAAGTATGTAATTTTTTTGGGATCAATATAATCCATTAATAGAGGTTTTTTTTTGTCAGTTATATTAACTCTTCGGACTGCTACAGTTACTATTTCTGCACCAGAAAGTTTAATTGCTTTTGCACAATCGCTCATATTCTTATATTTGCCAGTACCTACAATTAACCTTGAATTAAATCTTTTATTTGCAATTACTAAATTGTCTTTAGTCAGCTTAACCACCTCCAATAAAATGAACAACTTCTATTCTATCATTATTTTTTAAAATTATTCTATTTAACTTTTTTTTATCAACAATTTCACCATTGACTTCAATTGCTACTTTTTTAAGCTGAATTTTAAGATTTTTAATTAAAATCGATAAATTAACATTTCTATTTATTGTTTTTAATTTACCATTTACTTTAATTTTTATTTTTTTCATCGTATATAAGAGCTAAATGAACAACAAAATTATAATTATTAATGGTCCAAATATTAATCTATTAGGAGAAAGAGAACAATCACAATATGGTTCAGATACTTTTGATAAATTAAAAGAAAAATGTATAGAAAAATCAAAAGAGTTAGATTTAGAAATTGAATTTTTCCAATCAAATGTTGAAGGTGAAATTGTTAATATAATTCAGGAGTCTAGAAAAAAATTCAAAGGTATTATAATTAACGCAGCTGCATTTACTCATACCTCTGTTGCAATAAGAGATGCTTTAGAAATATTCAAAAACCCAATAATTGAAATACATATTTCAAATATATATCAAAGAGAGGAATTTAGACAAAAATCACTAATAAGTGATATAGTTACTGGAGGTATTTTTGGATTAGGCATAGATGGTTATATTTTAGCCATAATTTCTATGCAAAAGCTTTTAAAAAAATGAAAATTGACAAAAAAATTATCAAGGAACTTACAGATTGTTTAGATGAATTTAATCTTACTGAATTAGAATATACAGAAAAAGATACAAAAATAAAAGTTTCTAAAAACAATATATCTATAAATAATCAAACTATACCAAATGCTCAAAAAATAACCTCATCGTCACAAACTGCTAAAGTTTCAAATAATTTAAACTCTGGGATTAAAGTTACTTCACCAATTATTGGTACTGCTTATCATGCACCAGAGCCTGGAGCAAAAAAATTTGTTGAAGTTGGAAAAAAGATTAAAAAAGGTGATACTGTTATGATCGTTGAGGCAATGAAGACTATGAATCATGTACCATCAACCACAAATGGTGTTGTTAAAGAAATTCTTGTAGAAGATGGTCAACCAGTTGAATTTGGTCAAGTTTTAATCATTCTAGAATAATGTTCAAAAAAATTTTAATTGCAAACCGTGGGGAAATTGCAGTAAGAGTAATTAGAGCTTGTAAAGAATGGGGAATTTCAACTGTTGCTGTTCACTCTGATGTCGACAGGGATAGTATGCACGTTAAATTAGCTGATGAAAGTGTTTGTATAGGCTCTCATCAACCTGCAAATAGCTATTTAAATATCCCTGCTCTTCTATCTGCTGTTGATCTAACTGGAGCAGAAGCAGTTCATCCTGGTTACGGTTTTTTGTCTGAAAATGCTAACTTTGCTAAAGTTTTGGAAGAAAATAATATAAAATTTATTGGTGCATCATCTAAACATATCAAAATGATGGGCGATAAAATACAGGCAAAAAAAATTGCTAAACAAAATGGCTTACCTGTTATTGAAGGATCTGAAAGTGGAGTAAAAGATATTAAAGAGGCTAAAGACCTTTGTAAAAAAATTGGTTTTCCAATTTTGATAAAAGCATCAGGAGGTGGAGGTGGTAAAGGAATGAAAATTGTTAAACAGGAACAAGATTTCGAAACACTTTTTTCAACCGCAAAATCTGAGGCTCAAAAATATTTTGGAAATGATGAGGTTTATATTGAAAAATTTTTTCAAAATCCAAGACATATAGAAGTTCAAATTTTATCAGGAAAAAATAGAACCGTACATTTGCATGAGAGAGATTGTTCAGTCCAAAGAAGGCATCAAAAGTTAATTGAAGAAACCCCTAGCCCTGTCTTAAATAATGAAATAAGAAAAGATCTTTTTGAAAAGACAGTAAATATGGTAAGTAAAATTGGTTACGAAGGTGCTGGCACTGTTGAATTTATTTATGAAGATGGAAAATTCTATTTTTTGGAAATGAATACTAGAGTTCAGGTAGAACATCCAGTTTCCGAAATGGTAACTGGTATTGATATAATTAAAGAGCAAATTTGGATAGCTTATACTGGAGAAACAGCTTTAAAACAGTCAGATATAAATCCAAGAGGCCACGCTATAGAATGTAGAATAAATGCAGAGGATCCTAGTAAAAATTTTCAACCCTCTCCGGGAACTATAGGAATGTGCCACCAACCATCTGGATTTAGAACAAGAGTAGATGGCGCAATATATCAAGGATATAAAGTTACTCCTTATTATGATAGTATGGTTTGTAAACTTATCTGCCATGGAAGAAATAGGATTGAAGCTATTCAAAGAATGAATAGATCTTTAGATGAATTTGTTATTGAAGGAATAACTACAACAATCCCTCTTCACAAAAAATTATTAAATCATAAGAAATTTATTAATTCAGACTTTAATGTAAGTTGGCTTGATAATGAAAAAATAATTTAATAACATCCAATTAACCAAACATCATAAACTGGATGATCAAAAGGTTTAATTGATGGGCTAGAAGAAAACATCCATCCATTAAAAACAAATACATCATCCTTGTCTTTATTTGTCAAATCTTTAACCTGTATATAGGCAGTTATTTCTGGATTATCATCAAACTCTGAATTTTTACATTTTATACTTTTAATCAATAAATCCTTAAACCTAATTTCCTCTCCATTTTTGAGTTTAACCAGTGTATTTTTTGAACTAATTTTATCTAATACTTTCATATCTGTATATCTTCCCTCTAGTTCACTAGCAAAACTAAAATTTAAAAAAAATAGTAAAAAAATAATTATGGATTTTAAATATAATTTAATTCTAATTTTTCCACACTTTATATTTTTTTTTATCAGAATCATTATTTTTGTTTGGATAGTATGCTTTATCAGTTCCTGTTAAATTTGATTGATGGTTTTTTTGCCAACTGTATTTTTTGAATTCATGAGTTTTTTCTATTTTATTTGGAGTAAAATGTATCCATGAATACCATTCAACTGGGATTTTAGATGCATCTACTTCATTAGAATAAATCACCCATCTTTTCCCTTTTTTACTTTCGTAGTACTTATTCCCAAAAGAATCTTTGCCAACAAATTTTCCAAAAAAAACAGTTTTAATTTTTGTGCCAATAGTGTCTTGATTCCACCAAGTGAATATTTTTTTAAAAAGTGTCAACATAAAAAATAATTAATATTTCAATTCAAAATTGTATAAATTAAATTAGACTAAAATTTGTATTTGTATATAAACTTAAGAATAATTTTTCAAATTAATTTTAAAAAATTGGGGTCAAATGGCAAAATATTTAGTTGAAACTTATTATACATGTTCTTTTAAAGTAAATCATTATCTTGATAGTATTGACGAAAAAGAGCTTAAAAACTTAGAAAAAAGAGATGATGGTAAGTTTGAGATCATAGATGTCAAACTAGATAACAGAAAAACAAAAAGTCTAAGCCCATCCAATAATAAAATTGAAGAAAGCAAAAAAATTGAAATAATATCAGAAAATCAAAAAGCAACTACTAAAAATTTAGAAAATTTACTTAAGCCTAATAATATTAATCAAGATAAATCCGGAAAAAGATTTAGTATGCCAGATAGAAGAAAAGGTTATATACAAAAAGCCACGATTGGAGATCATAAAGTTTATTTACATACAGGAGAGTATGAGGATGGTAAAATTGGAGAAATTTTTATAGATACAAGTAAAGAAGGAGAATTGGTAAAAGCCCTAATGAATAATTTTGCGATAGCAGTTTCTTTAGGCCTACAATATGGGGTTCCATTGGATGAGTTCATAAATGCATTTGTTGGAACTAAATTTGAACCTTCCGGTAAAGTTCTTGGAAATGATAGAATTTTAAGCGCATCATCAATATTAGATTATATATTTAGAGAATTGGCGATTTCTTATCAAAATAGGGAAGATTTAGCACATACTCCTGCTATTGGCACAAGCGAAAATTCTAACTTAGATGATCAAAACTCAGATGATCAAAACCAACTTCTTAAAATTGTAAGAGATATTACAAGTAAAGGATTTGTCAGAAACAACTACAAAAAAAATTTAGTTGATCTATCTGATGTTAAAATTAATCTTAAAGGAAAAAAATAAATTTATTATTTCTTTAATTTAAGTGTAAGATTTAATTCTTTTAATTGGTTTTCTTCTACTTCTGAAGGTGCGTTCATCATCAAATCTTGGGCATTTTGGTTCATAGGAAACATGGTAACTTCCCTTATATTTTTTTCATTAGCTAATAGCATGACTATTCTATCTATTCCTGGTGCTATACCACCATGTGGTGGAGCACCATAGCTTAATGCATTGATCATTCCACTAAATTTTTCATCAACATGTTTTTTTGAGTAACCTGCAACTGAAAACAATTTATACATTAATTCTGGAATATGATTTCTTATTGCCCCAGAGGAAAGTTCAATCCCATTACATACAATATCATATTGAAAGGCTAGCATGCCTAACGGATTTTCTAAATCTAGATTATTAATATCACCCTGAGGCATTGAAAAAGGATTGTGGCTAAATTGAATTTTACCTGATTGTTCATCTTTCTCAAACATTGGATAATCAACTATCCAACAAAAAGCAAAAGTATTTTCGTCAATTAAATTTAAGTCATTTGCAATTTTTTCTCTAGCTAAAGAAGTAATTTTCTCTAAATCTTTCTGTTTACCACATGCCATAAAAATACTATCTCCAATTTGGGCTTTTGTTTTTTTCATTATTTTTGTTAGTGCCTCTTTGGAAAAGAATTTTCCAATTGGTCCTTTGGCTAAAATTTCTTTATCACTCTCAAGAGTAAAATATGCTAAACCAGATGCGCCTTGGTCTTTTGCCCACTTATCAACACCATCAAAAAAACTTCGAGGTTTATCTTTTGTATTTTTTGTAACAATACATCTAACATGAGAGCCAGATTTTACTAAATTTTTGAATATTTCAAATGAAACATCTTCTCTAGAAAAAATTTCTGTTATATCATTGATTATTAGTGGATTTCTCAAATCAGGTTTATCACTTCCATACTTTAACATTGAGTCTGAGTAAGAAATTTTTGGAAATTTTTCAAACATTAATTTTTTATTTGAAAATTTTTTGAATGTATTAACCAATAATTTTTCTACTACTTTAAAAATATCCTCCTGCTCAACAAATGACATTTCTAAATCTAATTGATAAAATTCACCTGGACTTCGATCAGCTCGTGCATCTTCATCTCTAAAACAAGGGGCTATTTGAAAATATCTATCAAATCCAGATACCATAATTAATTGTTTAAATTGTTGAGGAGCTTGTGGTAATGCGTAAAATTTCCCAGGATTTAATCTACTTGGTACTAGAAAATCTCTTGCACCCTCAGGGCTAGATGAAGTTAAAATAGGAGTTTGAAATTCCAAAAAACCTAATTTATTCATTTCATCTCTGATAAATGAAATTACTTTTGATCTTAAAATAATATTTTCGTGAATTTTTTTTCTTCTTAAATCTAAAAATCTATATTTTAATCTTATTTCTTCCGAGTACTCTTGATCACTAAAGACAGGCATAGGCAATTCTTTGCAAATACCTAGAATGCTAAAACTCTCAATTGAAACTTCTACTTCTCCTGTTTGAATTTCTTTATTGATTGTATCTTCAGACCTGTTTACAACCTCACCATTTATCTTCACAACCGTTTCTAATTGAATTTTTTCTAAATTAGAAAAAAAGGAATTTTCTTTATCTATAATGCATTGAGTAATTCCATAATTATCTCTTAAATCAATAAATAAAAGATTTCCATGATCACGTTTTTTATTAATCCATCCAGATAAGAAAACTTTTTTTCCAACGTCAATTTTTCTTAATTCATTACATTTATGGCTTCTATATTTATTCAATCAACCCCCAAAACCTCTTTAATAATCTTTAAATCAATAGATTTTTTTTTTTTTAAACTAACCTCATCAATTTTATATATAAATTCAAATATTTTACCATATGATCTATCAATTCTTTTTATTGTATAATTTATCAACTTTTTATCTAAAGAAATTTGACGATCTGATAAATTTTTTAAAATTAAAGCAAAAATCAATTCATCGTCAGGTTTCTCTATATTTTGTAAAATAAAATTTTTCGATCTAGATCTAAGATCAACTAAAGAAAAATTTATCTCAACAATAGGTTTAGTAGTTGTGACAATCAAATATTTATTATCTTGATCAACAATATTAAATAAAGTGTAAACTAACTTTTCATTAATTTTCTCATTTAAATTTTCTATAACAATATTTTCATATAACTTAATCTCTTTTAGGATATCGTTATTCAATGATTTGGCCTCATATTTAACGCCATTAAATTTTTTTAAAAAAATGTCAATTATATGTGATTTTCCAGAAAATTTTTCACCAATAATATTTAAAAAATTTTTTTCCCATTTTGGCCATTCATTCAAAAATTTAAGAATGTGTTGATTACTTTTAGATATAAAAAAATCTTCATCTTTATAATTTATTTCATGATCAAATTTAATAATTTTCTGTGTAAGATCTTTCATTTTAAAATCCAAAATTTATTTTGTGTATCAAAATTATATCCCATATCACTCATGGATTTTAAAAAATTATTTGGTGTTCCATTATAAATTATTCTATAGTAGACGAAATCTTTATCAAATCTTGAAATAAAATGATTGTAGATTAAGCTTGTCTCATTTAGTTTTTTTTCAAAATTTGAAATTTTTTTACTATCTTTGTTGCTAACTTGAATACTTAATGTTAACTTTATAGATGTATTAATTAAGTTGCTGTTTTTCCAATAATCCTCATAAATAGTTTTCAAATCATAAATAATTTTTTCTATATTTTCATCATTTTGTAAATCAATATTTAAAAAAGATTGATTTTTAATAACCATATTCTTTTTCAAAGTAATTTTTGATAAAACTCTTAAATCTTTATCATTTTTGAAAAATAATGCGATTATTGAATCATTTAAGGAATACTTGTTAATAATTTCCTTAAAATCATATTTTTCAATAATTTCAAAATTTTTCTTTAGTATATTTAAATCTTCAAGATCCTCAGTGGGTAAAATATAATTTATAAGATGGAATTTTTCTATATGGTTATTCCATTCAGTGAAAATTTTGTTATCTGAAAAAATTAACAAATCTTTTCTTGATTCATCAATAATTATAGGAATAAATAAAATTTTTTTCTTAATTGGAATTGATGGAAAAATATTTTTTTTTTCCAAAAAATTAAAAACTTTTTTTTTATTAAATGATACCCCTAAATTTACGTAATATATTTCATTTATAAATTTTTCTTCTTTAATGGAAAAAGACTCTACCATACCTTTAATTTCGTGAAGTTTGACTTGGTTTATTTTTTTTGTATCTGAAGAATTAACTATTAATGAAATTAGTTCAAAAAAAGCTTCTTTAAAACCTTTGTCTATTACACCGTTTTTATCAAAATTTATCTCAAATGGTTGAGATATTTCAATATTATCAATATTAAAAGATTTACCAAAAACCTTAGTTGTGGAAAAAAAAAATATAATTAAAGAAAGAATAAATAAAAAATTATATAAGAATTTTAAATAAATTAATTTATTATTAAAAATCATAATTTATAGTAATGAAAAATAACTTATTTACCTATAAAAAAAGTGGCGTAAACATAAGATCTGCTGATAAATTCGTTAAATTCATATCAAATATAACAGCAAAAAAAAAAGGCAAAAAAAAGTTTAGCAATATTGGTGGTTTTGGATCTATTAGTAATATTCCAAAAAACATTGTTAATCCAAAAATAGTTGCATGTACAGATGGTGTGGGAACTAAAATTGAAATTGCAAACTTAATCAATAAGTTTGATACAATAGGTATTGACCTTGTTGCTATGAGCGTAAATGACTTAATTGTTCAAGGGGCCAAACCTCTGTTTTTTTTAGATTATATCTCTATTAATAAAATTGATTTACCAAAATTAAAATCAATTGTTAGAGGAATAGTCAAAGGATGTGAAATTTCAAACTGTTCTTTAGTTGGAGGTGAAACGGCAGAAATGCCTGAAACATATGCTAAAGGAAAATTTGATATTGCTGGATTTGCAGTAGGAATAGTTAGTCAAAAAAAAATTTTATCAAAAAATAAAATAAAAGAAAATGATCTTGTTTTAGCTGTTCCATCTAGTGGTCTTCATTCAAATGGATATTCTTTGATAAGATATTTAATTAAAAAAAAAAAGATAGATATAAAAAAAAATTTATTTCTAAAAAAAGAACTTATTAAACCAACAAAAATTTACGTCAATGAAATACTCAATTTAATAGATAAAAATTTAATAAGTGGTTGTGCTAATATAACTGGTGGCGGTATTGAGGATAACATAAAAAGAATAATTCCAGATAAACTTTGTGCAGAAATTAATCTTAATAAAATTAGTCCCTCTAAAATTTTTAGATGGTTAAAAAAAAATAACTTAACTGACAAAGAAATGTTAAAAACTTTTAATTGTGGTGTAGGATTTTGTTTAATTGTAAAAAAAAAAAATTTTCTTAAAGTATTAAATAATTTTTCTAGAAGATATAGACCTTATGTTATTGGAAAAATTTTAAAGAATAAAAAAAAAATTATATTGAGAGATCGACTTGATTGGTCCAAATAAAATTAAAACTGCTATATTTATTTCAGGCTCTGGAACAAACTTAAAGTCACTATATAAATTTTCTTTAACAAAAAAATCACCAATTAAAATTGGTTTAGTTATTTCAAATAATAAAGATGCAAAAGGATTATTATTTTCTAAAAAAAAAAAAATAATTTCGAAAGTTTTCAATTTTAAAAGAAAAATAATTGTTGAACATAAAATTCTTAAAGAATTAAAAAAAAGAAAAATAAGATTAATTTGTCTTGCTGGATTTATGAAAATCTTATCAAAAAATTTTATAAAAAAATTTAAAGGTAAAATAATTAATATTCATCCATCACTTTTACCAAAATACAAAGGTCTTAACACTCATCAAAGAGCAATAAATAATAGTGAAAAATTCTCTGGTTGTACTATTCATTTAGTAAATCATAAATTAGACTCTGGTAAAATAATCCTTCAAAAAAGGATTAAAATACATAAGCAAGATACATCCAAATCTCTTGCAAAAAGGATACTTAAAGAGGAACATAAGCTATACCCTAAGGCAGTTATAAAACTGTATTGTTAATCTTTAAAAAAAAAATCAATCTCTATTTTAGCATTATCAATACTATCAGAACCATGTACTGAATTTTTATCTATTGAAATTCCGAACTTTTTTCTAATTGTTCCCTCTGCTGCATCTTTAGGATTTGTTGAGCCCATTATTTCTCTATTTGCTTTAACAGCACCCTCTTTTTCAAGTATCATCACAACTATAGGTCCTGACGACAAGTAAGAACACAAATCATTATAAAAAGGTTTAGTCTCGTGAACTTTATAAAATTTTTCAGCCTCTGATTTTTCAATTTGAATTTTTTTTTCATTAATTATTCTAAATCCATTGTTTTTAAATATTTCTTTTATTTCATTATCTAAATTTCGTTGTACCGCATCAGGTTTTATAATCGATAATGTTTTTTCTAATTTACTCATAATAATCCTCTATCAATTGATTCAATAATCTTACACCATAACCCGTAGCTCCCCCCGAATTAAGAGCTCCACCGTATTTTGAAAATGCCATACCTGCAATATCTAAATGTACCCAAGGTGTTTTATTTAAAATAAATCTTTGTAAGAATTGTGCGGCTGTAGTTGAACCAGCACCACCAACATAATTTATATTTTGCATATCTGCATTTTTTGAATTCATTAACTTATCGTAATTTTTATGTAATGGCATTCTCCATACTTTTTCATCAACCTTTTCTCCTGAGCTAAAAAGTTGTTTAGAAAGTTTGTCGTTATTCGAAAAAAGTCCAGCATATTCTGAACCTAAAGAAACAATAATTGCTCCTGTTAAAGTTGCTAAATCTATAATGAAATTTGGTTTATATTTTTTCTCAGTAAAAGTTAAAGCATCTGCTAAAACTAATCTTCCTTCTGCATCTGTATTTAATACCTCTATAGTTTTTCCACTATAAGATTTTACAATATCTCCAGGTCTTTGTGCATTACCTCCAGGCATGTTTTCAACTAGACCGACTACGCCTACTGCATTGATTTTTGCTTTTCTCAGTGCAAGCGTTTTCATTAAACCAACAACAACTGCTGAACCTGCCATGTCATAAGTCATATCTTCCATAAATTTTGCTGGTTTTAAAGAGATACCACCAGTATCAAAACAAACACCCTTACCAACAAATGCTAAAGGTTTAGATTTTGACTTTGCTCCATTCCATTCAATAGTAACTAAATATGAGCCTCTAATACTTCCTTGACCAACACCTAACAGAGCATTCATGCCTAGTTTTTTCAATTTTTTTTTATCATAAACTGTAACTTTCAAACCATCTTTTCTTAATTGTAAAATTCTTTTTGCATATTCATCAGGATGTAAAATATTTCCTGGTTCAGATACAAGATCCTTAGTTAATTTGGTCCCTTCAATTAATGAATGAAACTTTTTGTTTCCATCTAATAACTTTTTATTACTTGAGATTATTAATTCAATATTATTATTTTTTTTTTCACTTTTATATTTATTAAAAATATAAGACTTTAATTTTAGACCATGTATAAATTCATCAAAAAAATTTTTATTTGTACCAGCAGTATCTTTAATATTTGGCTCGAAAAAAGTTAATTTTAATTTCAAGTCTGATTTTAAAAAATCATAAAATTTTGCACCAATTTTTTCATTTTCAATAAATTTTTTATTATCTTTTAATTTAATTAAGAGAATTTTTTGCGTTGAGTTTAAATTAAAAAATAAGAAACTTTTTTTGTCTAAATCATTAAAAGTTCCCATTATTTTATTAATTCGATTTGATTGGTTGTGAATGGATAACTTTCGCAGACCATTAATCTGGAATTTCTCATTTGTAAAAAGTGCGTAATTCTTAACAGAACTTTCACTTTTGATGCTTTTATGGGTAATTTTTATTGACATTTTTTATAAATATGTACTTTAGGTTGTATTTAAATTGTAAACTATTAGTTGAAAATATATATGTATTATTTTGCGAAAATTCAATGGAAAAAATAATTTTTAAAAAATTTATAAAAGATATAAGCCTATTTTTTTTCATATTGATCATATCAGTAGCTATTATTGTATGGATAATACAAGCTGTTAATTTTCTTGATCTAATTTCTGAGGATGGTCATAGTTTAAAAGTATATTTTTCATATACTCTTTTCTCTTTACCAAAGATTATAAGTAAAATTTTACCATTCATGTTTATGATATCTTTATTTTATATAATTATAAATTATGAGATGAATAATGAACTTATAATTTATTGGATCAATGGCATAACAAAATTAAATTTTATAAATGTTTTAATAAAAATTTCAATTATATATTTTTTAATACAATTAATTCTAACAACTTTAATTGTTCCGTATACTTTGGATAAAGGAAGATCCTTTTTTAGAACATCAAATGTAGATTTATTTACGTCAATAATAAAACAAAAAAAATTTAATGACTCGGTTCAAGACCTTACGATATTTGTAGATAGAAAAAATGAAAATTTTTTAGAAAATATTATAATTAAAGAAAAAATAAGTAATACAAATAATCAAATAATAGTAGCTCAAAGTGGTGAGGTCATTAGTGATGAGAATGATATAAAAAGAATAATGTTAAATAATGGTAAAATTATAAATACTGAAGGAAATAATCAAAGTATTATTGATTTTTCAAAATTTAATCTCGATTTAAGTAAATTCAACACTAGCACAATTACACACCCAAAAACTCAAGAGATGAGTACTCAAAATTTATTACAATGCATGAAAGAAATTAATAACACTAAAAAAATAAACCATACAATAAAAGAAAAATTTTTTTTCACAGGGTGTGATGTAAAGATTGCACCATCAATTTTGGAAGAATTTTTAAAAAGATTTTTTTCGCCACTCTTTATCATTTTAATTGGTTTATCCTCATCTTTAATAATTACTTCAAGTAAAGATCAAAATTCTTATAAGGTAAAAAATTCTTTTAAATTTATTTTTGGAATTTTTCTAATTATTATTTCAGAAATATCATTAACATATTCTGGAATCAATATTCAAAATGTTATGTTTTATTTTTTAATACCTATATTTTTTTTTAGTATCATTTATTTTTATTTATTTTTTAATTATAAAATATTGAGGAGAAGCTAAATTGATAATAAGTATTCATAAACTTTTTCTTTTAAAAAAATTTATAAAAAAAATTTTTTTAGTTTCAATCGTATTTTTTATACTTGTAATGATTATTAATCTTATTGAAGAAGCGAATTTCCTTAAAGAGTCTGAAACAAGTTTTTTAACCCCAATATTATTAACAACTTTAAATGCTCCTTCACTATTATATGAAATGTTTCCATTTATTTTTCTTATTTCTACACAATTCTTTTTTATTGAAATTTTTGAAAATAAAGAAATATATACTTTAAGACAGTTTGGAGTTGATAATTTTTCACTATTAAAATTTCTTTCGTTAAGTTCTTTTTTATTGGGATTTATAATCATAATCATATTTTATAATTTTTCTTCTATTCTTAAAAATGAATATCTTAAAATAAAAAATAATTATGCAGGTGACAAAAAATATTTGGCAGTAATTACTAAAAATGGTATTTGGATTAAAGATAATTCAGACAATGGTATCATAATAATTAACTCTGATAAAATTGATGGTGAATTTTTAATAAATTCCTCGATTACTAAATTTGATAAAAATTTTAAAATTCAAGAAAATATAATTTCAAAGAAAATCAATATAAGAAATTTTGAGTGGGTGCTTTATGATGTAATTGTTACTGACTTGAAAAACGTTTCAAAAAAACTGGATAAAATCACTTTAAAAAGTAATTTTGATCTTGAAAGAATAAATAACCTTTTTTCAGATTTATCATCTTTAACTTATTTTGAATTACTTAAACTAGAAAAAGATTATGATGCTATTGGTTATTCTGTTGATGAAATTAACATTCAAAAGCATAAATTTTACTCTCTACCTATTTTGTTATCCGTTATGACTATAATTGCAACAATTATCATGTTTCATAATAAATTTAAAAAAAATCTAATGCTAAATTTATTTATAGGAATTTTTTTTTCAGTTTCTATTTATTATTTAAGTCATTTTTCAAGTTTATTAGGAGAAAATGGGAAATTACCATTAATTTTATCTATATGGTTTCCAATTATAATATTAACAAGTTTATCGTTTATTGGAGTTATCAGACTAAATGAAAAATAACATTAAAATATTTGATCAAATTATATTCTTTATCATTACTTTAATATTTTTATCTTCTCCTTCTATGTCAAAAGAAATTAATTTCAAAGCTAACGAAATATTAACCTATGAGGAAGGAAAGGTAGTTGTTGGTAAAAAAAATGCTGAAGCAGTAATCGATGGTGAATTGGAAATTTATGCAGATAAAGTGACATACAATAAAAAAAATGAAACTTTAATAGCTGAAGGAAATGTTTTAGTGTTTGATCTGGTAAACAATATTAAGATAAATTCTGACAAGATAAATTATAATAAAATCAATAATCATTTTTTTTCAAACAATAAAACACTCTTTAATGTGGAAAATGACTATAAGATAGAGTCTAGTGATGTTAATTATAGAATTAATGAGGCAGAAATCTTTTCTAATAAAAAAACTATTGTAAAGGATAAAATTGGAAATAAGATAAATTTACTTTCTTTCAAATATTTTAATAAAACCAAAACTTTGAATGGGAAAGAAATTGAAATTGAGGATAATGAAAAACATAAATATTTTCTATCTGCTGGAATAGTTCGACTTAAAGAATACGAACTTTTAGGTAAAGATATTAAGGTTTTATTAAGAAATGATATTTATGGAAATTCTAAAAATGAGCCAAAGTTAGTTGGTAACTCTGTAAGTTATAAAAAAGACAAAACTGTTATTAAAAAAGGAATTTTTACATCATGTGCAGAAAATAACAATTGCCCGCCATGGTCAATTTCTTCAAAAGAAATAATTCATTACAAAAAACAAAAAGAAATTCATTATAAACATGCCTGGTTAAGACTTTACAATACTCCAGTTTTTTATTTTCCAAAATTTTTTCACCCAGATCCTTCGGTTGATAGAAAGTCAGGATTTTTAATTCCTACATTTGGCGATTCTAAAAACCTAGGTGCTTCTGTAAATGTCCCCTACTTTCATGTTATATCTGAAAGTTCAGATTTAACTTTCAAACCAAGATTTTTCTCAACTACTGAATATTTGCTTCAGTCAGAATTTAGAAAAGAAACAAAAAATTCATCTCATATTGCTGATTTTAGTCTAAACAAAGATAACGATAAAAATGGAAGAAAAACCCATTTTTTCTCCCAATCAAAAATTAATTTAGACACAAATTTTTTTAAAAAAAGTGAAATAAATTTGAAATTAGAAAAAGTTTCTAATGATGATTACACAAAATTATATTCACTAGAATCCACGAGCCCAATAATCAAAGATACTAATGTTTTAGAGAATATATTTGAATTTTCAGGTTCTAGCGACGACTTAGATTTTATTTTGTCATTTGAAAGTTATGAAACAATGAACAAACTCAATAGTGATAAATATGAGTTTATTTATCCAAATTACTCACTTAATAAAACAATCAACATTAATAACGATTTAATCGATAATTTGGATTTTATTTCTAGCGGAAATCAAAAGAAATTTTCAACAAATATCTATGAAGCGATTCAAGTAAATGATCTCATTTTAAGTAGTAATAAATTTATTAATAAATTTGGATTTAACAATCAAATTAAAACAATTTTTAAAAATGTAAATTCCGATTCAAATAATTCTTCTAAATTGAAAGAAAAAAAACAAAGTGAAATTTTGAGTTTGCTTTCATACGACATAGATTTACCGCTTATAAAAAAGGAAAATGATAATCTAAATTTGTTAACTCCCAGATTATCTTTAAGGTATAGTCCTAACGATACTAAAAATCTAAAAGAAGAAGATAGATTGTTGTCTGTAGATAACATTTTTAGTTTGGACAGGATTGGTTTTAATGATTCCATTGAAGGTGGAGGATCATTAACTCTTGGTTTAGACTATGAAAGAAAGAACCAAAGTAATGGTCACATGTTTAATGCAAAAATTGCTACAGTATTTAGAGATGAGTTGAATGAAAACCTACCATCTTCTAGTACTTTAGGTAAAAAACATTCAGATTTTGTAGGAGAATTAAGATTTATTCCCAGCCAAAAATTTTTATTCGACTACAATTTTTCTTTAGACAATGATTTAGATCAAGTTAATTTCCATAGTTTAGAGAATTCTTTTACTGTAAATAATTTTGTGAATACTTTTACTTTTTATGAAGAAAATAACCAAGTAGGAAAAAAAAGTTATTATGAAAATACTTTAAGTTACATGATAGATGAAAATAATAGTTTTATTTTTAAGACTAGGGAAAATCAGACTGATAATTTAACAGAGTATTACAATTTAATATATGAATATAAGAATGATTGTTTAACAGCATCAATAACGTATAATAAAGATTACTATTCAAGTGGAAACATTAAACCAAATGAAGAATTATTTTTTAATATAACTTTAATACCTCTTGGCTCAACAAAAACAGATAGCATTTTAGAATAAAAAAAATGATTTTTTATAAAAAAATTTTTTGTATTCTTGCTTTATTTATTATTAACAATCTTATAATTTGCACAAATGTTTATTCATCTGAAGTTAAGATAGTGATGAAAATTAATAATGAAATCATTACAAACATTGATGTAGAAAATGAGTATAAATACTTGATTGCGTTAAATAAATCTTTAAATAATTTAAATAAAGAAACTGTTTTAGAGCTTGCAAAAAACTCCTTAGAAAAAGAGATTATTAAAAGGATAGAACTAGAAAAAATTTATGAGTTAAATAAAAAAAATGACACAGTTAACTTGATGATCTTAAACATATATGAAGATTTAGGTTTAAATTCTGAAGAAGAATTTAAAAATTATTTAAAAAATTTTGGATTAAAATTTAAAGAGGTTTATAAAAAAATCGAAATTGAAACTGTCTGGAATCAAATGATATACGCAAAATATAAAGAAAAAGTAATAATTAATGAGGAAATTTTAAAAGAACAAATCTTACAATATAAAAAAGAAGATAGAGAATTTTTATTTTTATATGAACTAGTTTTTGATTTTAAAAATAAAGATGAGATTAATGAAAAATATGATGAAATTTTAAAAAGTATAAAAGTTATAGGTTTTGAAGAAACAGTAGTCAAATATAGTATTGCAAATACGAAAATGAAATCTGGTTTAGTAGGCTGGGTAGATATAAATACTTTAAATAAAAAAATAAAGAATGAGGTTATAAATTTAGATATTGGGGAAATTTCAAATCCAATATCTTTACCTTCTGGAATATTATTATTAAAGGTAAATGATAAAAAAACTGAAAAAATAGAAATTAATGTTGATAAAGAATTGGAAAAATTAATTGAAAATGAATTAACAAGTCAGCTAAATAATTATTCATCCATATTTTTTAATAAAATTAAAAGTAATCAAATTATAAATGAATATTAAACCAATTTTAATAGTTGCTGGAGAACCTTTCAGTGTATTTTCTGAAATACTTTTTAAAGCTTTTAAAAAAAATAAATTTAAAAAACCAATTATAATTATTGGTTCATACGATCTCTTAAATAATCAAATGAGATTTTTGAAATATAGAATTCAATTTAATATAATAAACAAAAATTTTAATTTTAAGAGTCTAAAAAAAAATAAATTAAATTTAATTGATATAAAATTTAGTTATAAGAAAATTTTTGAAAATATTACATCTAGCTCAAATTCTTATAATTACGAATGTTTTGCAACAGCTTTAAAATTACTAAAAACAAAAAAATTCTCTGGACTTATCAATGGCCCAATATCAAAAAAACACTTTTTGAAAGGCAAATATTTGGGGATAACAGAATTTTTGGCACAAAAAACTAATTCTAAAAATTTTGTAATGTTAATTTTTAACAAAAAATTAGCAGTAAGTCCTATTTCAACCCATATTCCTTTAAAAAATGTTTACAAAACAATATCTACAAAAAAAATTGTAAATCATGTCCAAATAATTAAAAAATTTTATAAAAAATACTTAAAAAAAAATCCCAAAGTAGCAATAACCGGCCTTAACCCACATTGTGAGAGTAACTTCAAAATAAGTGAGGAGGATAAGATAATTATACCGTCATTGAAAATTTTGAAAAAAAAATATTCAAATGTAAGTGGTCCTTATCCTGCGGATAGTTTATTTATGAAAAATAATATAAAAAAATTTGACGTTATTATTGGTATGTATCATGACCAAGTATTAACACCTATTAAAACTATTTATAACTTTGATGCAATAAATATTACTTTAGGTTTGCCATTTATAAGAATTTCCCCAGACCATGGAACAAACCATAATATGATTGGTAAAAATAAATCTAATCCCCAAAGTTTAATCTCTGCAATAAAATTTTTAGATAATAAGTGAAAATTCAACACAAAAAAAGTTTAGGACAAAATTTTTTAATTGATAAAAATATTATCAATTTAATTTCAAATCTTGAAGAAATTAAAGATAAAGCAATTCTTGAGGTGGGTCCTGGAACTGGAAATTTAACAACAAATTTATTAAAAAAAAAACCAAAAAAATTTTTTGTAATTGAAAAAGATAATAACCTAGTATCATTGTTAAAAAAAAACTTTAGTAAAGAAATTATAATTATAAATGATGATATTTTAAAAATAGAAGAGAATAAACTTTGTAATGATAAATTAATAGTATTTGGCAATTTACCATATAATATTTCTACTGAAATTTTATGTAAATGGATTTTAAATTTAGATAATAACAAAATATGGTTTAGTAGTTTAATTTTGATGTTTCAAAAAGAAGTAGCAGATAGAATTATCTCAAAATATAACGATAAAAATTATGGTAGATTATCAGTTATTTCAAACTGGAAACTAAATATTAAAAAAATAATTGATATTAATCCAAACAGTTTTTATCCAAAACCAAAAATAGAGAGTACTCTATTATTTTTTTCTCCAAAGAAAAATTTTTTTAAACTTAAAAATTCAAGAAATTTAGAAAAGATAACAAGAATTTTTTTTAGACATAGAAGAAAAATGTTAAAAAAACCTTTCAATCAATTATTTAAGGGAGACGCCAAAATTTTAGATAAATTAAATATTAATCTAAATCTAAGGCCTCAAAATATTGATTGTGAAACATACTATAATTTAACACGTGAATATGAAAATTTAAGAAGTTAATTTTTCAACATGCTTTCTAATATAATTGGAGTCGTAATCTTTAGATCCATTATTCATTTCAGCTTTAATCAGATTAAAAATTTTAGTATAACACCTCTCCAAATCATCATTTATCACAACATAATCATAATTAATCCAGTGCAACACATCTCGGCTAAATTGCCTCATTCGTTCCTCTACAATTAATTTGTCTTTCATTTCTCTATTTGAAAGTCTCTCAAATAAAATTTTTTTACTTGGTGGCAAAATAAAAAAAGTAATTAATTTATAATCCAACTTTTTATTTTTAATCTGATCAGCACCTTGCCAATCAATATCGAATAGAACATTTTTACCTTTATTCAAATTATCTATTACAGGGGTCCTGGTTGTGCCATAAAAATTATTAAAAACTTTTGCATACTCTAAAAATTCTTCATTACTAATCAATCTTTTAAATTTTTCTTCAGTAACAAAATAATAATCTTTATTTGGTTTTTCGTTTGTTCTGGGTTGTCTTGTTGTGTGGGAAATTGAAATTTCAAAATTTTTTAGTTTTGAAAGTAAACTTACTAAAGTAGTTTTACCTGCTCCAGAAGGAGAAGATAAAATAATCATTACCCCATCATTATTTATGGGCATGAAAATAATTAGTTAGCTTTTCCTTCTATAAATTTAACAGCATCACCCACTGTTAAAATTTTTTCAGCTTCACTGTCCGAAATCTCTGAGCCAAACTCTTCCTCAAAAGCCATAACTAATTCAACAGTATCTAAACTGTCAGCACCTAGATCGTCAATAAAACTTGACTCTTCTGTAACTTTAGATTCATCAATACCTAAGTGATCAGCTACTATTTTCTTAACTTTACTTGAAACATCTTCTGACATATCGATCCTTTATTGTTTTAAATTCTTAATAGTTTAAAAACTTGTTTTGTCAAGCCATATACATACCACCATTTACATGTAAGGTCTCTCCATTGATATAATCAGATTGATTGGAGGCTAAAAAAAGAACAGCATTTGCAATATCTTCAGGCTCTCCTAATCTGGCTGATGGAATCTTTGATATAATAATTTCTTTATATTTTTCATCAATTTTATCTGTCATAGCTGTTTTTATGAATCCTGGTGAAATACAATTAATATTAATATTTTTTTTTGCATATTCTAAAGCTAAGCTTTTTGACATCGCAATAATACCTGCTTTTGAAGCTGTATAGTTAGCCTGTCCCAAGTTTCCTGTATGACCAACAATAGAGGTAATATTAACTATTTTTCCATATTTATTCTTTAACATTTTTTTAATTGAAAATTTGCTTAATAGAAAAGTTGAAGTTAAATTTATATCAATTACTTTTTTCCATTCATCTGTACTCATTCTAATTGATAAATTGTCTTTTGTTATTCCAGCGTTATTAATGATACAATCTAAAGTTCCACCAAGTTCGGTAGTAGCATCTTCAATAAATTTCTCAATTTTATCATTTTGAGATATGTCAAATTTTAAGATTTTAATATTTTTATATTTTGATTTTAATTCCTCAAGCTTTTCAATTCTAGTTCCTGATGCTAGCACATTCGCATCATTTTCAATTAATTTTTTAACAATTGAATTTCCTATACCACCTGAAGCACCAGTAACAATTATAGATTTGTTTTTTAAACTAATCATATTTTCAATTTATTTATATCATTCTCATTATTAATTGTATCAATTTTTACAGTTTTATTTATTCTTTTTACTAATCCAGATAAAACTTTACCAGGTCCTATTTCTATAAAGTGGTTAACGCCATTTTTAATCATATAATTTACACTTTCTCTCCATCTTACTCTATTTTCAATTTGATCAATTAATAATTTCTTGATCTCATTTTTATCAGAAATTTCACTGGCTGTTACATTAGAAATTAATACATTTTTTGATTCTTCAAAATTTATGTCATTAATTTCTTTCCTCATAATTTCAGTAGCTTTATTCATAAGTTTACAATGAAATGGGGCACTAACTGGTAATTTGATATTTTTGATATTTTCAAATTTTAAAATTTCAATTAGTTTGATCAAATCAGTATTTTTACCACTAATTACAATTTGGCCATCTGAATTATCATTTGCTATTTCAGCAGTAAAATTTTTATTATTATTATACAAAATTTTTTCAATATTTTCTGTTGTTTTGCCTAACACAGCAACCATACCTCCTTCACCTTTAGGTACGGCATTTTGCATAGCATCACCTCTTATTCTTAAAAGTTTAATTGTTTCAGCAAAACCTAAGAAACCTGCGGATGATAAAGCTGAATATTCCCCAAGAGAATGTCCAGCAAAAAACTTTGCTTGATTTAAATTAATATTAAATTCTTTGGTAATAACTTTAAATATTGAAAAACTTACTAAAAATATTGCCGGTTGTGTATTGCAGGTTAAATCTAATTCTTCTTTGGGCCCCTCTAAAATAATTTTTGATAAATTTAATCCCAAAACTTCGTCAGCTTCTTTAAATAATTTTTTTACTAGGTCATATTTTTCAAAAAACTCTTTTCCCATTCCTACTAATTGAGAACCTTGACCCGGGAAAATTACAGAAAACATATTAAAAAAACCTATTTTTTTATCCTTTTTGCTATTGTAATTGAAGATTTATAATAGTATATCCTCACTTTTTATTAAATAAGATTGATGAATTTATACGAACATACGATTATAGCAAGACAAGACACTTCCCCAAGTGAAATAAAACTATTAACTGAAAAATATTCTAAAATTGTTGAAAAAAATGAAGGTGAAATTGTTAAAACTGAAAACTGGGGTTTATTAAATCTTTCATATTTAATCAAAAAGAATAGAAAAGGCAGTTATATCCATTTTAAAATTAAAGGAAATGGTAATATGATTAATGAACTAGAAAAAAATGAGGCTATCGATAAAAAATTATTAAGATATTTAACGATTAAAGTTAAAGAATTCGATTTAAATTCGAACTATTTTTCAAAAAAAGAGGATACTGAAAAAGCAGATAACAAAAAAAGTTAAAAATGCCAAAAAAACAAAGTGGAAATAAAAGAAATAAACAAAGTAACTTCGCTAAACTAAGTATATTTCAACCAAATAAAAATAGGTTTAAAAAAAGCTGTCCTCTATCAGTAAAAGGTGCTCCAAAAATAGACTACAAAAATATAAAACTATTAAAGAAATATGTCTCTGAGAATGGAAAAATTCTTCCTTCAAGAGTTACAAATGTAAGCCAAAAAAAACAGAAAGAACTCTCACTATCTATTAAGAGAGCAAGAAATTTAGCTCTGATATAAAATGAAAGTAATTTTATTAGAAAATTTAAAAAAGATTGGTTCTATTGGAGAGGTAATAGAGGTTAAAAGAGGTTTTGCTAGAAATTTTTTGATAGCTAATAAAAAAGCATTATATGCTTCAAAAGAAAATATTTCTCAAGTTGAAAAAATTAAGTCTGAACTATCTAAAAAAGACAATGAAAGAAAACAAGATGCAAAAAAGATAGCAGAACAAATAAATAAAAAAGAATATAAGATAAAAAAATTAAGCACCGAAAATAACGAATTATATGGTTCTGTAAAACCTACAGAAATTTCTAAATTGATTAAAGAAACAAATAAATTAGATATAAAGCCATCTATGATTGAGCCTGTAAAAGAAATAAAATCAATTGGTAAATTTAAAGTCAAAATTTTTTTACACTCTGAAGTTGATGCTGAAATCTTGATAAATGTAGTGTCTGCAGAGATTATTCAATAATAATTATACAATTTTTTCCCCAATATATTTTATAAATTTAATTTCCTGGTTTTTTTAAGTAATCTCTAAATCTATGGAAAATAATTTAAGTATAGTTGAAAATAAATTCAAAGAATTACCTAATAATATTGAAGCAGAACAAGCAGTTATTGGTTCTATACTTGTCTCAAATGAAATTTTTGATGAAATAAATATTATCATTTCAAGTGTAAACTTTTATGATCCAATGCACCAAAAAATTTTCAGTGCAATTGAAAGCCTTATCTTTAAAGGGATGTTAGCAAATCCAATAACGCTTAAAAATTATTTTAAAGATGACGGAGATGATTTAGATATTCCTGAATATTTGGTAAAAATTACTAAATTCTCAACATCAACTAGACAAGCTACAGAATATTCAAAAATAATTTATGATATGTATGTTAGAAGACAACTTATAAAAATTTCTGAGGAAACAATTGATACTGCTAAATTAAATGATCTAGGTGTAAATGGCCAAAACATAATAGAAAAATCTGAAAGATTGCTTTTTGATCTTGCTGAAAAAGGATCTTTTAATTCATCATTGATTAAATTTGACGAAGCCATGAGACAAACGATTGAGATGGCATCTGCAGCATATAAAAATGAAGAAGGAATTGTTGGAGTACCAACTGGGTTAAAAGATTTAGATGATAGACTTGGTGGGCTTCATCAATCTGACTTGATAATTATTGCCGGAAGGCCTGGAATGGGTAAAACAGCTTTAGCAACTAATATTGCATTTAATGCTGCTCAAAAATTACAAGATAGTGAAAGAAAATCATCAATTGCTTTTTTTTCACTAGAAATGTCATCTGAACAACTTTCAACAAGAATTTTGGCAGAACAATCGAGAATTAAATCAAATGATATCAGACGTGGAAAGATTTCTGATGATCAATTTGATAAATTTATAGAGACTTCAAAAAATATTTCAGAACTGCCATTGTACATAGATGAAACACCAGCAATTAGTATAGCTGCATTAAGTAACAGAGCTAGACGAGTTAAAAGATTATTTGGTCTTGATATGATAATTGTCGATTATATTCAATTGATGAAAGGATCTTATAATAACAAAGATGGAAGAGTACAGGAAATTTCTGAAATTACTCAAGGTCTTAAAGCGATTGCCAAAGAGCTCTCCATTCCTGTTGTGGCACTCTCACAATTATCAAGAGCAGTAGAACAAAGAGATGATAAAAAACCCCAACTATCAGATTTAAGAGAATCTGGATCAATCGAACAAGATGCTGACGTTGTAATGTTTGTATATAGAGAATCATATTACTTAAAATCCAAAGAACCTAGGCCTGCAACAGTAGAACATGCTGAATGGCAAGCAAAAATGAACGAGGTGTCTCATCTCGCTGAGCTAATAATTAGTAAACAAAGACATGGTCCTACGGGCAACATCAACTTAGAATTTGAGGAAATGTTTACTAAATTTAAAGATCTACAAAATAACTAAATTTCAATATAAAAGGGTAAAATGTTTGCCCAATTTTATGAAAATATAGTTTTAAGAAATCCAAAATCTATATTCGTCATACTATTGATCGCTTTAATCAGCTTTGGATACTATTCAAAAGATTTCAGGTTAGACGCCTCTTCTGAAACTTTGCTAATAGAAGGAGATCCAGACCTTAAATATCTTCAAGAAATATCTAAAAAATACGGATCAAAAGAATTTTTGATTTTAACTTACACTCCAAAAGAAGGAATGATATCTAATGTTTCTATAAACAATCTCTTAAGCCTCAAATATAAAATTCAAAGTCTAGAATGGGTACATAATGTAGTTACACTATTAGATATTCCTTTATTAGATAATTCTGAAGCACCTTTGCAAGAACGTTTAGAAAAATTTAAAACACTTAAAGATGATGATGTTGATAGAGATAGAGGTTTTAAAGAAATACTTAGTAGCCCAGTTTTTAGAAATTTTGTGATAAGTGAGGATGGTAAAACCAGTGGGATAATAGTTTATTTAAAGAAAAATGAAATATTAGAAAATATTGATAATAAAACAAGAAAAGAAATTGAAGATTATAAGGATGAAATAAAAAAACAAAATCACAAAAATATTTTAGAAATTAGAGAAATTATTAAAAGTTACGAAGATATCGGAAAAATACATTTAGGTGGAATACCAATGATTGCTGATGACATGATGTCTTTCATAAAAAGTGATATAATTGTTTTTGGATTGGGAGTTTTTTTATTTATTATAGCAACACTGTGGTATGTTTTTAGAAAATTGATTTGGATTTTAGTTCCAATCAGTAGTTGTTTTTTTTCTGTAATAATTATGACTGGGTTACTGGGCTTATTAGGATGGAAAGTGACAGTGATATCATCCAATTTTATTGCTCTTATGTTAATTTTAACAATGGCAATGAATATTCATATGAGTACGAGATTTTTACAACTAAGGGAAAAATTTCCGGATAAAAATATATTGGAATTAATTATTTTAACTACAAGCAAAATGTTTTGGCCAATCTTATATACAGTGCTTACAACAATAATTGCTTTTCTTTCACTCATATTTAGTGAAATAAAACCAATTATTGATTTTGGTTGGATGATGACAATGGGTTTAACTACTTCACTAATAATTACTTTTACACTTCTACCAACGCTGATAAACTTTGTGCCTAAAGAAAATATTTCTTTAAAAGAATATAAAAATTCTAAGATAACAACACTTTTCTCAAAAATTTCTCAAAATAATCAAAAATCAATTTTTTTCATTACAGGTATAATCATTCTTTTCAGTGCTATTGGAATAAGTCGTCTTGAAGTTGAAAATAGTTTCATAAATTATTTTGATAAAAAAACAGAAATTTATAAAGGAATGAAATTAATAGATGAAAAATTAGGAGGAACTACTCCGTTAGAAGTAATTTTAAAATTTCCAGAAAAGAAAAAAATTTCAGAAGATGATGAATTTGAAGATTGGGGTGATGAAAATGAAGAAGAAAATGAGGAAAAATATTGGTTTACAAAAGATAAGATAGATAAAATTACACTTGTTCATAATTATTTGGATAGTCTACCTGAAATTGGAAAAGTTATATCTTTTTCATCAATTATAGATGTTGCTACTTTGTTGAATGATAATAAACCATTAGGAACTTTAGAAATGGGAGTTTTATATTCAAAGATTCCCAAAAGTATCAAAACAGAAATAATTGATCCATATATTTCAATAAAAGATAATGAAGCAAGGATAAATTTGAGAATTATAGACTCGCAAGAAAATTTAAGAAGAAATGATTTAATTAAAAAAATTAATTATGATTTAAAAAATAAAATAGGATTAAATGAAAATGAATTTAAACTTGCTGGAGTTTTAATTTTATTTAATAATTTGCTTCAAAGTCTATTTAAATCTCAAATTTTAACTTTAGGACTTGTTATGATTGGAATCTTTGCGATGTTCATAGTTTTGTTTAGAAATGTAAAACTATCCATTATTGGAGTAGTTCCAAATTTTATAGCAGCTCTTTTTATTTTAGGAATAATAGGATTAATTGGCATCCCATTAGATATGATGACTATAACTATTGCGGCTATAACTATTGGTATTGCTGTAGATAATAGCATTCATTACATTTATAGGTTCAAAGAAGAGTTTAATAATTTCAATGATTATAAAAAAACTCTTGAAATTTGTCATTCTACAGTAGGTAGGGCCATTTTAAATACATCAATTACTATTGTATTTGGGTTTTCAATATTAGTTTTGTCTAAATTTATACCTACAATCTATTTTGGAATTTTTACAGGTATTGCGATGTTACTTGCTATGATATCAGTTCTTACTTTATTGCCTGCGCTTATTTTTTTAGTAAAACCTTTTGGAAAATAATTTATAGATGGAATTTTTAAAAGAGTTTTATAATTCAATATCTATTTTAGATTTGATCTATCTAATTATTACAATTTTATCTCTGATAAAATGTTATCGTAAAGGATTTGTTTTGAGTGTTTTAGCAATGGCTAAATGGCTATTTGCTTATATCATAACTTTAATTATATTTCCGAGAGCAAAACCGTATGTAAAAGATATAATTGATAACGAATATATTTTAGATGTTACCCTAGGTACATCAATTTTTATAATTGTAATTTTCTTAGTATTACTTATTAACAAAGGTATTAGCAAAGCAGTTAAGTATACTGGACTTGGAAGCTTAGACACTATCTTTGGACTCTTTTTTGGATTCGTGAGATCGTATATTATTGCAGTGTGTATATTTTCTGGAATTCATATCGTTTATAATCAAGATAAATGGCCAATAAATCATAGTAAATCATACATCTTTCCATATTTAAAAAAAGGTAGTAATTATTTATTAAAAGAATTTCCCGATGAAAAAAAGTATCAAGACTCTAAACAAAAAATTGAAGAACTTTAACCCAAAAATAAAAGAGGAGTGTGGTGTGTTCGGTATTAGCAATGCCGAAGATGCTTCAGCATTGACTGCTCTTGGGCTTCATGCTCTTCAACATCGAGGGCAAGAAGGATGTGGTATTGTCACATTTGATGGGAAACATTATTTTTCAGAAAAAAGATTTGGTCTTGTTGGTGATAATTTTAATAAAGAAAAAGTTTTAAAAAAATTAAAAGGAAATTATGCAATAGGCCATAATAGATATAGTACAACTGGTGAAAATACTTTAAGAAATATACAACCTTTTTTTGCAGATACTAATGCTGGAGGCATTGGTGTAGCTCACAATGGTAATCTCACTAATTCCATATCTTTGAGAAAAAAATTAGTTGATGAAGGAGCTATTTTTTATACAACTTCAGATACTGAAACTATTGTTCAATTAATTGCTAAATCAAAAAGAAAAAAAACAATTGATAAAATTATTGATGCTATTTTTCAGATTCAAGGAGGTTATGCTTTAGTTATGCTGACACAATCATCTTTAATTGGAGTTAGAGATCCTTATGGAATAAGGCCTTTAGTAATAGGCAAGCTGAATAATAGTTATGTCCTTGCGTCGGAAACTTGTGCATTAGATATCATTGGAGCAAAATTTATTAGAGAAGTAGAAAATGGTGAAATTGTTTTGATCGAAAAAGATCAAATTAAAAGCGTTAAACCTTTTCCACCGAAAAAAATAAGACCTTGCGTTTTTGAATATATTTACTTTTCAAGACCGGATAGCATTTTAAATAACAAAAGTGCATATGAATATCGTAAAAATCTTGGTGTTGAGCTAGCAAAAGAAAATATTTTAGAGGCTGACATGGTTGTTCCTGTGCCAGATTCGGGAAATGCTGCAGCATTAGGTTTTGCTCAGCATCTCGGAATGAAATTTGAATTAGGTCTTATTAGAAACCATTATGTTGGAAGAACTTTTATTGAACCAAGTCAGAAAATAAGAAGCTTAGGAGTGAAACTGAAATTAAATGCTAATCAATCAGCTATAAATGGAAAGAAGATAATTCTGATTGATGACTCACTTGTTAGAGGAACTACTTCTCACAAAATAATTAAGATGTTATATGATGCAGGAGCTAAAGAAGTTCATGTAAGAATTGCTTGTCCAGAAATTAAGTTTCCAGATTTTTATGGTGTAGATACACCTACAAAAAAAGAGTTGCTAGCAGCAAATAAAACTAATGAAGAAATTTGTCAATATATTGGAGCTAAATCACTTAACTTTTTATCTTTAGAGGGTTTATATAAAGCTATTGGATTTGATAAAAGAAACAATATTTATCCACAACTAACTGATCATTACTTTACCGGTGATTATCCTGTTAAACCAATAGACGAACTTGGTGATAATAAAATTACTCAATTATCTTTATTGAGCACTGGATCAAATAATTAAATGAAAACTGTAAATTTTACTGCGATGAAAAATGGAACAAAAGATGAGTATTTATTATTAGATGAATATGAGAAAGATTATATTAGAGGAACTGCAGATAGAATTTTGAAATTTATGAAAGGGCTTACTCAAACTCTAGAGGGATACAAAATTACTAGATTAGAACACTCACTTCAAACAGCAACTAGAGCATATAATGATAATGCAGATGAGGAGATGGTGGTTGCTGCATTATTGCATGATATTGGAGATGAATTAGCACCATTAAATCATTCTGAATATGCAGCAGCTGTTCTTAAACCATATGTGAGTGAAAAAACTCATTGGATAATTCAAAAACATGGTGAATTTCAAATGTATTACTATGCACATCATTTGGGTAAAAATAAAAATCAAAGAGATAAATACAAAGACCATAAATACTTTAAAGATGCAGTAAATTTTTGTGAAAAATGGGATCAAGCCTCTTTTGATCCAAATTTTAAAAGTATGACTTTAGAGGATTTTGCTCCTATGGTTAAAAGAATATTTTCCAGAGAGCCGTATTCTTTACTTTAATTTAATTAATAAACTATTATTTAATATCAAATGATTAATATAAAAGAAAAAATAATTGATTATTTTAACTCAGGTATAAAAGGTATTAAAGATTTTAAAATTGGTATTGAGCACGAAAAATTTTTATTTAATAATGAAGATAATAAAAGAGTGGATTATCTTAAAATTAAAGAAATGTTTTCAGCTCTTTTAGAATTTGGCTGGAACCCAATTTTAGAAAATAAAAATGTAATTGGACTTAACAAGGGTGGAAAAAATATTACTTTAGAACCTGGGAATCAAATTGAATTATCTGGTGATAAACTAAATCATATTCATGAAGCATGTGCAGAGTCATACGATTATCTGTTTGAATTAAAACAAGTAACCAAAAAACTTAACATTAGTATTGTAAGTGCTGGATTTGATCCAATATCAAAATTAAATGAAATACCGAATAATCCCAAACAAAGATATAAAATTATGACTAAAGATATGCCTTTAGGTGGTGAATTAAGTTTGGATATGATGTATAGAACTTGTGGTACTCAATTAAATATTGATTATAACTCTGAAAAAGACTTTGAAAAAAAATTTAAAGTCATAAATTCAATTGTCCCTATTTCAATTGCTTTATTTGCAAATTCTTCAATTGTAGAAAAGAAAAAAAGTGGTTATTTATCATATCGTTCAAAAGTTTGGCAAAATACTTCTCGTGGAGGATTACCTAAAATATTTTTAGAAAATTTAAATTTCGAAAAATATGCAGACTTTGTTTTAAATTTTCCAATTTTATTTATTAAAGATAAAGAACAATATTTGTCTGGACATAAATATAAATTTCTAGATTTTATGAATGGTAAGATTGACGAAATTAATAATCGTATACCAAATGAAAATGATTTATCCACTCACTTAAGTACAATTTTTACAGAAAATAGACTAAAAAAATATATAGAACTAAGATCTATGGATACTTGTGGTTGGGACTGTTTATGTGCGGGTCCTGCATTCTATGTTGGAATATTATACGAAAATTTGGAAGAAGTTTATGAACTAATTTCAAAGTGGGAGAAAGATAAAATAATAAATGCATATCTTGAGGCTCCTCAAAAAGGTTTTAATACTCAACTAATGGGTAAAGACCTTCTGTATTGGGCATCCACTTTATTAAATCTATCTAGGAAAGGACTTGAAAAGAGAGATATCCTCAACAAAAGTGGAAAAAATGAAACTTTATTTTTAAATCATTTACAAAAAGTAATTGATAATAAAACTACAAATGCGGATCATATGATTAGTAAATTTTCTAAAAATGAAGATTTAACAGAATTGTATGATAAATAGACTTATTGCTATCCAAGGAAACCATCCGTCCAAACTTAATCCTCAAACTGATACAAGTATTTTTTTAGCAAATGAAATTCAAAAAAAAAATTATAGAATTTTTTATTACGAACCAAAGAATTTATCAATTATTAACTCAAAGGTTATTGCTAAAGGTTTTTTTATTAAATTTAATTATAATAAAAAAAAATTTTTTAGAATATTAAAAAAACAAAATCTTGAACTCACAAACTGTAAATTTATTCTAATAAGACAAGATCCTCCTTTTAATTTAGAATATATTTCAACAACTTACATTTTAGAAACAATTAAAAATAAAGTAAAAATTATTAATGATCCAACTTCAATAAGAAATATTTCAGAAAAGCTTTATTCAGCTAAATACCAAAAATTCATGCCAAAAACTATTTTTACCCAAAATATTGAGGAAATTAAAAAATTTATTAAAGTTAATAAGAAAGTTATCCTTAAACCAATTCATGGCTTTGGTGGGAATGATATCCATTTATTATATAGATTTAATTCAAAATTAATTAAAAGTTTTATCAAAAAACACAATTTTATTATGTGTCAAAAATATTTATCTAAAGTTAGCAAGGGGGATAAAAGAGTATTCATTATTAATGGAAAAATTGTTGGCGCTATATCAAGAATTCCAAAAAAAGGCTCTTTTCTAACTAATTTGAGTAAAGGGGGTAAAGCGATAAATACAATGTTAACCTCATATGAAAAAAAGATATCAAATAAAATAGGAATTGATCTTAAAAAAGATAATATTTTTTTTGCTGGAATTGATTTTATTGATCAAAAACTTAATGGTGATATCAATGTCACCTCTCCTACTGGATTAAAAACATTATATGATTTATCAAAAATTAATCTTGCAAAAACTTTTTGGAAAAAACTAAGAACATGAAAAATTTAACAGATCAACAAAAAGGTTCGTTAATGGCTTTTATAGCCGTAATGTTCATTACACCAGACTCTTTATTTATAAGACTATCAAATGTTGATACTTGGGGATTAGTTTTTTATAGAGGCATAATTCCTTTTTTTACAGTTTTTTTAGGAATGTTAATAATTTATAAATTAAGTTTTTTTAAAACTCTTTTTAATAGTGGATATCATGGGCTTATTTATGTTGGTACATTTAGTTTAACAAATATAACTTTTGTAGTTTCAATTCAAAATACTAATGTGGCTAATACCCTTGTTATGATTGCTACTGCTCCAATGTTATCTGCTATTCTTGGTGCAATTTTTTTAAAAGAGCCACCAGACAAAAAAACATGGATATCAATAATTGTAACATTCTTGGCTGTTCTATATATTTTTTTTGATTCTTTAAAATTGGGAAATTTTTTTGGAGATATTTTAGGTTTTGTAACAGCTGTAGGTTTGGCTGTAGGAGCTGTTATTATCAGGTCTGCTAAATCGAAAAATTTAGTACCAGCTGCGGTTGTTGGTAAACTTTTTGTTGCTAGCTTCGCTTTATTTTTTATTGAAAGCTTTGCTCTTATTAAAAATGATATTTTTATAGTACCGTTAATGTGTATCCTTTGTGTTGCTATTCCTTTTGTATTGGTAACTATTGCCCCAAGATTTATACCTGCTGCAGAAGTCAACTTATTTTTCTTACTAGAAACCATTATTGGTCCAATTTGGGTATGGTACATTATTAAAGAGCAACCAAGTATAGAAACACTTCAAGGTGGTTTTGTCATAATTGCAACTATTGCAATCCATTCATTTTTGAAGCTTAAAAAGACCTAAGCTTGTCACAATTAAGTCTTGATTTAATAATACATCGCGAATAATTACGTCGATTTATGAATAAAGTTTTAAAAAATTCTTGGGCATTATTTTTGGGAATGGGCTTCATAATGATGGCCTACGGTTTTCAAGGATCACTTCTTGGAGTAAGAGCCGTTCAAGAGGAATTTAGCCTAACTGCTACTGGTTTTATGATGTCTGGATATTTTGTTGGTTATTTTATAGGTGCTGCAACAATACCAAATATTATATCAAGAGTTGGTCATATAAGGGTTTTTGCAGCTTTCGCATCTTTAGCATCGTTAGTTATTTTGGTTCATTCTATATTAGTTAATCCTTTTGTCTGGTTTTTACTCAGAGTGTTAACAGGTATAAGTATGGTTTGTATTTATACTGTTGCTGAAAGTTGGTTAAATGACAGATCAAGTAATAAAAATAGAGGAAGTGTACTTTCAGTTTACATGGTTATACTTTATGGATCTTTAGGGATAGGAATGTTTTTACTTAATTTTAGTAGCCCAAAAAATTTTCAACCTTTTATATTAGTTTCTGTGATCACTTCCGCAGCTTTAATTCCTATTCTTTTAACAAAAAAAAAGCCCCCTACTTTTAAAAGTATTAAAGCAATGAAACTAAAAGAACTTTACAACGCATCACCTTTTGGAATGGTAAGCTCACTTTTTTATGGAACAATACAATCTGCTTTGTTTACTTTATTAGCTGTTTATGCAACTTCAATGAATTTTACTATTTTAGAAATATCTATTGTAACATTCCTTTTAGCTGTTTCAGGAGCAATAGCACAATTTCCTATTGGAAAAATATCTGACATGTATGACAGAAGAAAAGTAATTGTTGTCAGTACATTTGGTGCCGCAGCATTTGCAATCATTGCAATTTTTGTTTCAAGACAAATGTATTTGCCAGGAAGTTTAGCGACCAGTAAAACATGGTTTTATATTTTTTTTATTCTATTTTCATTTTGCAGCCTACCAATGTTTTCATTAATCTTAGCTCACACTAATGACAATATATCAAAAGAAAAATTTGTTGCTGCAGGAGCGGGTCTTCAATTTGCTTTTGGGCTAGGTGCGATGAGTGGACCTTTTTTATGTTCGATTTTTATGGATTTGGTTGGATCAAATGGATTTTTTATATTTTTGTTTTTCTTTCATATGATTATTGGTATATTTGGAATTCATAGAATGAAAGTTAGAAAATCAATTGATAACCCAGATTCACAGTTTGTCGCAATGCCTCAAACAATAACACCAGCTGGAATCGAGCTGAGTCCTAATACAGAGCACATTGAAGAACCTTATTCTGAAAAAGTTAAAGAAATTTTAGAAAGAAAAGGTGTTAAATACAAAAAAGAAGATCAAAAACAAATTTAATTTAATATAATAATCACTTTCAGGTTGTACCCAATTTAATCAATATAAATAAAGATTTATATTGAATAATTGTTATTTCTCTTGTGAAATAATTTTTTTAAAAAAAATGGCTCTTAAAAAAAAAAAGAAATCAAAAGTAAAAAAAAAAACTGGTAGTTTTGCCAAGATAGCATCTTTAACTACTTCTTCAATAAGTAGTGCATTATCAAACTATAAAAAAAAGAAAGAACTTGATAAAATCAAAGAGATAAGATTGCAAAAACTAGAAGAAAGAAATCAGATTATCAAAGACAGAAAAGATTTAAAAACTTGGGAAGAAAGACTCAATAAAGAAAGTAATAAAATTAAATTTAGCGATGATGAACTTAAGTTAAAAGAAAAAGAAATTAAGATAAAAGAAGAAAAGCTAAAAAATGAAAATGAAAGATTAATAAAAAAAGATGAAGATTTAATTCAAATAGCAAAAGAGTTAAGAGATAAAGAAAAAACCTTAAAATTAAGAGAAGAAGAGCAAAATAGAAAAGATATAGATTTAAAAGTAAGAGAAGAAGAACAAAAACAAAAAGAATTAAAAGAGCAAAGAAGAAAGAATAGAGAATTGAAAGTAATTAAAGAAGAAGAAAATAAAAAAAGAGAGCTCGAATATATTAAGATTAAAGAATGGGAAGAAAAGTTTGATAGAGACCAAAAACTTAGAGAACAAGAAGAAATAAGAAGAGAACAAAGATTAATGCAAAAGGAATTAGAAAAAAGAGCTAAATTTGAAACAATTGAAAATGATAAAGAAAATCCGAGAGGATTAGAAAAATTTGATATAGATAAATCAAAAGAAAATTAAAATTATTTCAAAATTTTTATCTCATCTCCGTTATGTATAATTGACGATGACAAAATCTGGCATCTTAAACCACCTTTTTTTAAAAACTCTTTAATAATATTATCTTGATTTAACATTTCAGAAAGATGTTTGCATGGTCTACATAAATCAATTCCTTCAACTTTTACATTTCCAATTTGAAATTTTTTACCAACAAGATTATTAAGTTTTATTCCTTTTGTAATTATGTTGCGCCTAAAATCTAGGTAAGAAATATTTAATCCGAATTTTGTATTATAATTATCAATATTTTCAGACTCTATTAAAGATAATTGACAGAATGGATCATTGTAATTATCAAAATGCCTATCCCCAATTATACCTTTGTTTGCTAAAACTTCTATTGACTCAACTTCTTCAATTTTTTGATTATTACTTTTTGTAATTCCTAGTTTAAAAACTTTAGACATAATTTACTTTTAAAAATAACACTATAATATCTCTTTATAAATGAATAAAGAAAATGCTATTAAACTTTGGAAAATAATTCAAAATGCAGGTGATTATCTACAAGGACAATTACCTGATCATCCTAATCACCCTAAAGGAAGAAATCCTTATGCACATATTGCAATATGTGTAAAAAATAAATTTAAAGCAAGCTACAAAGATATACCAGATGAAAAATTTCAAGAAGTAATAAAATTTATTGAATTTTTAAAAAAAAATCCAAGTTAAAATTTATTGTTTTGGAAAATAATCTTTTAAACTACCTTCTCTATAGACATCAGCTGTGCAACAATGAAGTCCTCCACCAAAGGCATAGGCATCACGCAATTCAACTGGAATTACTTCCATTCCTAGTTTATCAAGTTGTTCTGCTTGATACTTTTCACTTTTTTCAACACAAACTGTTTTTGGATCTAAAACTAAAACATTCATTGAGAGCCAAACAGATGAATAACAAAGTGGTGGTGGCTCATTGTGAGCTGGTTGTGCTGCATCAATTATCTCCCATCCATTGTTTTCAAATAATTTTCTTTGATCTTTTGGCAATCTTCTTTGTGGATTATTAATAATCAAGCCCTCTTTAATAGGTGTAAAGGTGGCATCAATATGTATTGGATAAGGATCTCCTGGAAAGTTTACAGCATGTATTCTGTGATCTTTGTAATGTCTTTTTAACCAATCTATTCCTTTTAAATTAGTGGTAAAACCATGTTGAATTACTAAATCTTTACCAAATCTTAACACATCAGCGGCATCAAATAATGGTTCTTCCTCTGTAGTCACAAAAAATTTATCCTCGGTCCATTTTAATCTTTTTTGAATGCCTATTTTGTCTGATAAATAATCCTTTCTATAATCAGCATCAGTCAATCTTGGTTTCGGCGCAGACTCATGCCTCATATTTGGGTCATTATTATAATATTCCTTTAATAAAGGGCGATAACACAAATATTCAAACCATCGACATCTATAACTCATTGTCGCCTCTAAAATTTCATTTCCTACAGTTAATAAAACATCTCTAGGTGGCATACATCCAAACATAGTCTCTGCTTTCCAATCAGGAGTTGATGTTTTTTGATTAAAATCAATTGGTATCGGTCTATCAACTTTAATACCTCTTTTTAATAATATGTTCGAAAAATCGTCTAAAAGTTGGTTAGCTTTATCTACAGTATCCTTAGTTCTGGGACCAAACTGTCCTCTCATATCTGAGTCCTCTGGGACCTTTGCGTCAAGAGCAGGTTCTGGTGCAGGTATGCAAGTACCATCTGCTCTGCCAACTATTACATGTTTAAGTGGATCCCATTCATTCCAACTATTTACAATAATTTTTTTTTCACTCATTTTACCCTTTAATCACATTGTGTTCTGGACCGAACGGAAACTTAGTGATGTTTTCAGCTCCATCTTTACCTATTACTAAAATATCATGTTCTCTATAGCCACCAGAACCAGGTGTCCCCTCTGGAATTAAAATCATAGGCTCCATAGAAATTACCATATTTTCCTCTAAAATTGTATCTATGTCTTCTCTCAATTCTAAACCTGCTTCCCTACCATAGAAATGAGAAAGTACACCGAATGAATGTCCATAACCAAAAGTTCTATATTGTAAATACCCAAGTTCAGCAAATAATTCATTTAATTCATTACAAATATCTGAACACTTTACTCCTGGTTTAATCAATTCGATTCCTCTTTTGTGTACTTTTACATTTGCCTCCCAAGCCTTTAAAGATTGACTGTCAACAGAGTCTAAAAATAAAGTTCTTTCAAGAGCAGTGTAATAACCCGATATCATTGGAAAAGTATTTAAAGATAATATATCACCTTTTATTAGTTTACGGTTCGTTTTTGGATTATGAGCACCATCAGTATTTATTCCAGATTGAAACCATACCCAAGTATCCATATATTCTGCATCCGGATAAGTTTTTGCGATTTCTCTTTCCATTTTGTCTCTGCCACTAATTGCAATTTCTAATTCAGTCGCTCCCTCTTTGATATTTTTTACAATTTCATCACCACCAATATCAGCTATTCTTGCACCATTTTTAATAATTTCTATCTCTTCTTTAGATTTTATCATTCTTAATTTCATAAGTTTTTTTGAAATATCTATAAAAATTGAAAATGTAAAAATAGACTCAATCTTATCTTTCATATCTAATGTTATATGATCATTTTCTATACCAATATTTTTTGGTGGTGCATCACGTCCAATTATTGACACTATTGCTTTTAAAAAATTATCTCTTTTCCAATCAGTATAAATTATATTATCACAATAAGATCTTCTCCAGGGTTGACTTGCGTCTATATTTGCAGAAATAGTTGAAACTTTATTATTTGTAATTATGCAACCATAAGGTCTACCGAAAGAACAATAAATAAAACCTGTATAATAAGCAATGTTATGCATTGAGGTTAAAATGATCATATCTAAATTATCTTTTTCCATTACAGATCGTAATTTACTAATCCTTTGATCATATTCTTTGTTTGAAAAAGGTAATTTTACTTTATCGCCATTTTTTAATGTAAAAAAATCTGGTCGTTCCATAAATAAAATCTTAGTTTAGAGCGATATATCTTTTATTCCATCTCATAATTAAACTGTAATAGATAATAGAGATAAAAAGAAAAAAGCCGCCAACAATAGTATTGGTTGATGGAACCTCATTTATTCCAAATAAAGGTAGCCATACCCAAAAGATTCCACCAATAACTTCCGTTAAAGACAATAAAGTCAGTTCTGCTGCTGGAATAGCCTTTGAGCCTATAGAATACAAAATTAAACCTAGACATACTAAAGTTCCATGTAAGGAAAACATGGTGCTATTGTAACTTGTTGCAAAAAATGGCTGATTTTTTGTTAAAATAACCATTGTAGCAACAACAAAACAAAATAGTCCAGCAATTGCAACTGTCGTAAACTTTGGCGTTTCTTTTCTCCATCTTAGTGTTACAGAAAATATAGAAAATCCTATTGATGAAGTAATACCAAAAATAAAACCAATAACAGAATTTTTTTCTGTATTACCAAATGCCATTATAATTATACCAATAGTTGCAATAAATATTGAAATCCAAACATTCAGAGAAATTCGTTCTTTTAAAAATAAAAATGCTAATAAAGCTGTAAAAAATGGCATAGCAGCTAAACACAATAAAGTAATTGCTGCTGAAGTATTCGTTATTGAGTATATGAAAGAAATCATAGCTACACCTAAGCCACAACCACCTAATAATCCTGATTTACCAATTTTTTTATAATTCTTATAAAAATTTATTCCTTCTTCAAAATATAAATAAAGATTTAAAATGATAAATATTGTTAAGCCTCTTCCAAATATATATTGCCAAGGAACAAATTGAGGTTGATCCATATACCTAACCACTAATGGACCAAATGACCAAAGTAGCCCTGCAAACAAAACAACTGGTACAGCGATTTTTTCATTTTTAAGTTCAATCATTAACGAATTAATAATTCTTATTTATTTCAACTACAACAAAAATGAGATGTCTTAGGATAAAATTTTATTTGGATGATTTGGAAAAAAACAGTCAACAGTTTCACCTTTTTTAAATTTTGATTTACCTGAAGGAAGCATTACCCAAATATTAGATTGGATAAAAGATTTAATTCTAAACGATTCTTGACCTTTCAAAATATGAACCTCTAATTTACCATTCTTAGTTGTGCTCAATTTACTTTTTACAAAACGAGTAAAATATTTTTTTTTAATAAACTCATTTTTTAATATTGCCTTAAAGGAAATTTCTTCTTTGATGCCAAGCAAACTTCTTAAATAAGGGTATACAAAGAATCTAAAACATGCTGCTGATGAAATTGGATTTCCGGGTAAACCAAAAATAACTTTAGACTTACCTTTTATTTTTGCAAACATAATAGGTTTGCCTGGTCTTATTAAGACACTTTTAAAATAATAAGATAATTTAAAGTTCTTAATTATTTGAGGAACAAAATCAAATTTACCAGCTGATACAGCTCCTGAAGTAACAATTAAATCAATTTTTGAATTTAACATTTTGTTGATATGTGATTTAAATTTTTGACTTTGATTATCTCTTAAAATTCCACCATCCTTAAAATTGAATAAAAAATTTTGATTTAATGAGTGTATGTAATGACAATTTGAATTTCTTACCTCCCAATCAGAAATTTTTTCCTTGTTTGTAATTTCATTACCAGTAGAGAAAAATAAGATATTTGGTTTTTTTTTAACTTGAATTTTTTTAATTCCTAAAGTTTTTAATGCTAAAATATGATTAGACTGTAAGATTGTTCCCTGTGGTATCAATAAATCTTTTTTTTTGAAATCTGATCCTTTAAATCTTATATGTTCAAACTTTGAAATTCTTTTATTCAATAAAATATGTTTTGCATTTTTTTTATTCGGGTAAAAATTAATTTGTTCAATCGGAATTATTGTATCAAAAGATTTCGGTATTAATGCACCAGTCATAATCTCAACTGTTTGAAACTTTTTAATTTTTTTTTTTAGAGGTTTATTTCCTGCTGCAATCGAGCCAACAATTTTGAATTTTTTAAAAAATTTTCTATTTAATTTATTTGTATCACTTGATTTTACTGCATAACCATCAAAAGCGGCATTATCCCCAGCAGGATGATATGATTGAGCATAAATATTTTTTGATGTTACTCTATTTAAACATTTGTCAGTATTTATAAATTCCTCACCTAATTTAATAATAGATTTTTTTAAAATAATTTTAGACTTTTTATAACTAATCATCGTTCAATAATTTTTTTGCAGTTTCTAATTCTTTTTCTGTATTAATATTAAAAAAAGGATCTTTATTATTTTCATGTTCAAAATCAATTGTTTTAACACCTATTTCATTTGCCCAATGTTCTACTTTTCTATCACCTTTATCTAACGCAAGTTCTAATCTTTGAAACAATTCTATTGACCATAATCCAAAAATATTATGCCGCGTATTTTTTGATTTCATAAAAAATAAATCACTTTTTTCTAAATTTATTTCTTTATAAAACTTATTTAGATGTTCTTTTTTAAAAAAAGGTGTGTCAGTTGGAAATGTTGATATCCATTCATAATTTTTTTTATTATCTTTTACCCATTTCATTGCAGTAAATACCCCTCCTAGAGGTCCAAGGCCTTTTTTAATATCACTAGTAATAGAAATTTTATTTGAATTTAAATATTTGATTGGTTCATTTGTCACAATCAAAATATCTTTATAGAGATCTATTATTTCAGTCAAAATGTAATCAATGAGTATTTTACTGCCTAATTTGACTTGAGATTTATCTCTTCCAAATCTTTTTGATTTACCTCCAGCTAGTACTACAGCTAAAATATTGTTATGATCCATTAAACAAAATATAAAACATTAAAATTTGTTTTAAAGAGATAATATGGATTTAAAAATTTTAGAAATAGCTTCAAATACAGAGAACAATAAAATTCTCGATAAACACACGCATAAATCAAAAAATAAAAATCCACTTTGTGGTGATGAAATGGAAATTAGTCTTATTGTGAAAAATAACAAAGTTCTAGATATGGGTTATCAATGTAAGTCTTGCGTTTATTGTCAAGCATCTGTCAGTCTTCTATCACAAAATATTAAGGATAAAAATTTAGATGAAATAAAAGATTTTATAGATACTTGTGAAAACATTTTTGAAAATACTAAAATAAATTTAGAGAAAAAATGGTTAAGCTTTAAAGAACTTTTTAATAAAAAGAATATATCAAGAAAAGAGTGTTTATTGCTTCCATTAAGAACAGTTACAAAAGCACTTAATGATTAAATTTAATAAAGAAATTTTTAAAAAAGCTTTAATAGCTGGTTTCTTTTCAGCTTTAACTATTGGTTTATTGACTGTTCTTACTTACAAAAGTGCTTTAGGTTTATTCTTAGCTGGATCATTTGGATCATCAATGGTTTTATTGTTTGGCTTTCCAGAAAGTCCATTTGCTCAACCACGAAATGTTTTTTTTGGACACTTGGTAACAGCTTTAGTTGGAGTTATTTTTGTAAATTTAATTCCACTTCCAATATACATCAATATTGCTATTGCTGTAGGTGTAGGCATTTTTTTTATGATATTACTAAACGTAGTGCATCCTCCAGCTGGAGGTAATCCGATAATGGTTATAATAGGTAGCGTATCGTATGACTACCTACTTTTTCCTATCATCACAGGATGTTTTATAATAATTTTATTAGCCATTATTGTTAATAAATTTATATTAAAAAAAAACTATCCTCTAAAATAATGAAATGAATTCTAAATATAAAGTTACAAAATTTATAAGTGGAAAACTAGAGAGCATAGAAGATTTAATATCAATCGAAGAACCATTAGAAATTTCTTTAGAATTTAAAGAGAAAGAAAAATGGATAACAAAAAGTTTATCTATAACTATGCGAACTCCAGGACATGATGAGGATTTAGTAAGAGGATTTTTGTTCAATGAACAAATTATTCGAGAAGTAAAAGATATTGAAAATATAAAGAGTTTTGGTGATAAAGTTGGCCAATACAATATTCAAAATAAAATTCTTGTTACTTTGAATAACTCACAAAATGTAAATATTTCAAAAATAAAAAGGGATTTTCTTACAAACTCATCTTGCGGTGTATGTGGAAAATCTTCTCTTGATTCTTTAGAAATTATTAAAAAAACTAAAACCCCTAAATCAAATCCAAAATTATCTAAAGAAATAATAATCAATTCGCCTTCAATACTGAAAAAAAATCAATCTGAATTTGCAAAAACTGGTGGTATTCATGCTAGCGGATTATTTTCATCAGATGGTAGTTTGATATCTTTAAGAGAAGATGTGGGTAGACATAATGCATTAGATAAAATGATCGGTGACTCACTGATCAACAACTACCTTAAGCCAAATGACCAATTTATCACATGTTCTGGACGCCTAAATTTTGAATTAGTTCAAAAAGTTTTAATGACTAATATAGGAATAATGATTGGTGTAGGTGCGCCAACTAGCCTAGCAATTGATCTTGCGAATAGATTTGACATGACCTTGGTGGGTTTCGTAAAAGATGGTAGTTTTAATATTTACACAAATAACCAAAAAGTTATGGTGAATTAAAAAAAGGAATTTTGCGGTGTCCAAAAATATAAGTAATTTATCTGGAAGAATTGGTTTAAAAAATAACTTATTCAAAAAAATGTCTGAAAATGCTCTAAATGACTCACCAAAAGATATTAAAGAAATTGCAAAAGAATATAATTTAGGGGTATCAACTATTCATGGTGCTGAGAGTTTCTATGAATTTTTAAGACCTTCACATAGAGAAAAAAAAGCTTTTGTTTGTAATGGAAGTGCTTGTATGTGTGCAGGAACTCAAGAAAAATTAAAAGATAAACTAAAAGAAAAATTAGGTAATGATAAAGTTGGAGAAATGTTCTGTTTAGGACATTGTTATGAGAACCATGCATTTCACTATGATGGAGAAAATTATGCTGGAAAAGATATAGAAAAAATAGATCAAATTTTAAAAGGCGAAGACATAAAACAGGAAAAATTTTTTTCAAAAAGTTACGCAACAACAAGTTTCTTAATGGATGATAAACTTTCCTCTACTGATCAATTCAAAGATCAATTAGGCAAATTTCTTAAAATAGATAAAAAAGAAATTATAAAATCATTACTAGACTCAAATTTAACTGGAAGAGGTGGTGCTGGTTTTCCTACAGGAATGAAATGGGATTTTTGTAGCAAAGCAAAAGGGGATAAAAAATATGTTATCTGCAATGCTGATGAAGGTGACTCAGGTGCTTTCTCTGATAGATATTTGTTGGAGGATCAACCTTTAAAAGTTATTTTTGGAATGGTAATATGTGGTTTCGTAATAGGAAGTAATGAAGGTGTTTTATATATTAGAGGAGAATATCCTAAATCCATTGAAGCAATAAATGGAAGTATTAATGAACTTAAAAAGCTGGGACTTTTAGGGGAAAATATTTTAGGAACAGATTTTTCATTTGATTTAGGAATTTGTATTGGACAAGGGGCGTATATTTGTGGAGAAGAAACTGCACTAATTGCTTCAATTGAAGGAAGAAGGGCTGAGGTAGATGTAAGACCACCATTCCCTGTCACTGAAGGACTTTATAAAAAACCTACAGTTGTTAATAATGTGGAAACTTTAGCTGCTGCATCTGGAATATTAATCAATGGAGCAAATAAATTTTCATCGATTGGAAATAAGAAATCAGCAGGTACTAAACTAGTTTGTTTGGACAGTTTTTTTAATAATCCAGGTGTTTATGAAATAGATATGGGCACTCCGATGAAAAGAATATTTAATGAAATTGGTGGTGGATACAAAGAGGAAATAAAAGCATTTCAAATTGGTGGCCCTTTAGGTGGAGTAGTTCCTCTAGCAGAAATTAATAATTTAAATTTAGATTTCCAAGAATTTACTGCAAAGGGATTTATGTTAGGGCATGCAAGTGTTGTAAGTATTCCAAAAGATTTCCCGATGACTGAGTATATTCATCATTTATTTGAATTCTCAGCAGAAGAATCATGTGGCAAATGTTTTCCTGGAAGACTTGGATCTTATAGAGGAAAAGAAATGTTTGATCAGGCTAAAAAAAAAACTGCCAAAATACCCCTAAAATTATTAAATGAATTATTGGTAACTATGCAAAAAGGCTGTTTATGTGCCCTTTGTGGTGCAATACCAACTCCTATTATGAACATCTTAAAGTATTTTGGTGATGAAATGAAAAGTGATATGGTAAAAGATAATTAATGAGTTCAGAAAAAAGAAAAATTGCATATATAGACGGTAAACCATATGAAATTGGTGCCAACCATACATCTATTTTAAAATTTGTAAAAAGTTACGTTGGAGAAAAAAAAGTTCCAACTCTTTGCGATGATCCTAATCTTGCTCCATACGGTGCGTGTAGAGTTTGTTCTGTTGAAGTTGCATTAGAAAAAGATGGACCAACAAAAGTAGTCGCTTCATGCCATACTCCAGTAGCTGAAAATCAACACATTTTTACTACAAATGAAAATCTACAAAGTTTGAGAAAAAATATTGTTGAATTAGTTTTAACAGATCATCCAATGGAATGTACTACTTGTGAAGTAAACAATAATTGTGAACTTCAAACTGTTGCTAACGACTTAGGTATTACTGATCACAGATATAATAGTCCAAAACAACATAAAGGTATTCCACGAGATACTTCTCATGATTATATGAGAATGAATTTAGATAACTGTATTAATTGTGGAAGATGTGTGAGAGCTTGTGATGAAATTCAAGGTTCTTTTGTTCTTACAATGTCTGGAAGAGGTTTTGAGTCTAGAATTACAACTGATAATGACATGATGTTTGGTGACTCATCATGTGTATCTTGTGGAGCCTGTGCGCACACATGTCCAACCGATGCAATTTCAGATGTTTTTCAATCAAAATCAGCAGCTGTAGATAAAAAAGTAAGAACTACCTGTTCTTATTGTGGTGTTGGTTGTAATTTAGAGGCATCAATCAAAAATGATAAAGTTGTAGCAATTGATACTCCAAAACAGACAGAAGTGAATGCTGGGCATACTTGTATTAAAGGAAGATATGCGTTTGGTTTTTATGATCATCCAGATAGATTAAAAACTCCTTTGATTAAAAGAAATGGTAAATTTCAGGAAGCAAGCTGGGATGAAGCTTATGATTTTATTAAAAAAGAAATGCAAAGAATAATTAAAGATCATGGTTCAGATGCCTTTGCAGGAATATCATCTGCAAGATGTACAAATGAAGAAAATTATGTTTTTCAAAAAATGATAAGAGCAGCAGTAGGAACTAATAGTGTTGACTGTTGTGCAAGAATTTGTCACTCACCGACTGCATGGGGAATGCAACAAACATTTGGAACTGGTGCTGCTACAAACTCTACTGAAGATATTTATCATGCGGATCTATTTTTGGTAATTGGAGCAAATCCAACAAATGCACACCCTGTAACCGGAGCAAAAATTAAACAACAAGTTATGAAAGGTAAAAAACTTATTGTTTTAGATCCAATTACAACTGAATTAGCAAAATTAGCTGATTATCATATTAAATTAAGACCTGGAACAAATGTTGCTGTGCTTAACATGATGTTACATTTTATAATTAAATCAAAATTATATAATGCTGATTTTGTAAGAGATAGAACAGAGGGATTTGATAATTTTTTAAAAGAAATTGAAAGACAAGATGTTGATCATTTGGCAAAGGTTGCTGGAGTAGACAAACAATTGGTAAAAGAAGCCGCTATCGCTTATGCAACAGCTAAAAATTCAATGGAGTTTCATGGCTTAGGAGTAACTGAGCATGAACAAGGTTCAAAAACTGTAATGTTGATTGCTGACTTGGCTATGATTACAGGAAATATTGGTAGAAAAGGAGTTGGAGTAAATCCTTTAAGAGGTCAAAATAATGTTCAAGGTGCTGCAGATATGGGTTGTCAACCACATCAGGGTGCTGGTTATTTTGAAGTATCCGATGAAAAAAATCAAAAATTCTACTCCGAAAAATATGGTGTTACTCATCCAACAAAAGCAGGATTAAAAATACCTCAAATGTTTGATGCAGCAATTAAAAAAGATATAAAGGGAATATGGATCATTGGAGAGGACATTGTTCAAACGGATCCTAATAGTGCTCATGTGGTTGAAGCAATGAACTCACTTGAATTGTTAGTGGTACAAGAAATATTTATGAGTGAAACAGCAAAACTTGCAACGGTAGTTTTACCAGGGACAACATTCTTAGAAAAAGATGGAACTTTTACTAATACTGAAAGAAGAGTGCAAAGAGTCAATAGAGCCGTTCCACCATTGCCAGGAACAAAACCTGATGGGGTGATAGTAACTGACATGATGCAAAAACTTGGTTTCGATCAACCTGATTATGACGCAGATCAGGTGCTTGCGGAGATTGCTGATATAGTCCCTTTTTTCAAAGGCATTACTAGAGAAAGATTGGGGAAATTTGGCCTGCAGTGGCCTGTTAAAGAAGATGGAACAGATACTCAAATTTTACATACTGAAGAATTTAAATTAGGAAAAGGTCGATTAAAAAGCTTTGATTGGAAAGAATCTACTGAGATTAAAAATAATCAAAAAGACTATCCATTAATATTAACTACTAGTCGAGTTTTACAACATTATAATGCTGCTACAATGACCAGAAGAACAAGTAATATTAATATAGTCGATGAAGATGTCTTGTTAATTCATCCTAATGATGCAGCTGACAGAGATTTAAATACAGGAGATATTGGCAGATTGTATTCTGGTAGAGGTGAAGTTGCTCTTAAAGTAGAGGTCACAGATAAAGTCAAAGAAGGTATTGTATTCACGACATTCCATTTCCCCGAACACATGGTAAATATGGTAACTGGTCATGGAAAAGACGAAGAAACAATGTGTGCAGAATATAAAGTTTCTTCTGTACAAGTGCAAAAAATTTCAAATCAATTTAAAACTGAAGTGAAGCCAAAAGAAAATCAAGCAGAAGTAAGTTAAATTTAATGACCATAGGATGGTGCTTTGATAATACTTATTCTAAATTACCAAATTCATTTAAAGAAAATATAAACCCTGTTCCTGTAAGAAAACCTAAGCTAGTAATACTTAACAATGTTCTTGCTAAAGAGCTTAATTTAGATTTTTCAAGTTTAGATAATAAAAAAATTTCAGAATTATTTTCAGGTAATTCACTTCCTGAGGGAAGTGATAGTATTGCCCAAGCTTATGCTGGTCATCAATTTGGTCACTTTACTATGTTGGGTGATGGAAGAGCAGTTTTGATTGGAGAGCATTTATCAAAAAATAAAGATAGATACGATATTCAGTTTAAAGGCTCCGGTAAAACTGCTTTTTCAAGAAATGGTGATGGAAGGGCTGCATTAGGTCCAATGTTAAGAGAATATATTATTAGCGAAGCAATGCATAATTTAGGTATTCCAACTACAAGAAGTTTAGCAGTTGTTAGAACGGGTGAAGAGGTAATTAGAGAAACATCATTACATGGAGCTGTACTTACACGGGTTGCATTAAGTCATATTCGAGTTGGAACTTTTCAATATATTGCTGCTAGACAAAAAAGAGATGAGCTGGAAATGTTGTTTAATTATGTTATTGAAAGACACTACCCAAATATTAAAAGTTCAAAAAAAAAACCAATAGATCTTCTAGAGATTGTCTTAGACAATCAAATTGATCTAATAGTAAATTGGATGAGAGTTGGTTTTATACATGGTGTGATGAATACGGATAATATGAGTATATCTGGAGAGACTATTGATTATGGTCCATGTGCCTTTATGGATGTTTATGACCCAAAAACTGTATTTAGTTCAATTGATCAAATGGGAAGGTATGCTTATTGCAATCAACCTGTTATTTGCAAATGGAACTTAACCAGATTTGCAGAATGTTTAATTCCATTAATTGATCATGATCAAAAGAAAGCAATAGAACAAGCTACAGAAATAATTGATACTTTTGAAAAAAAATATGAAGAAAAGTGGCTTAATATGATGAGAGATAAGTTGGGTCTTTTTGGTGTAGATGATAAAGATAAATCTTTAATTTTAGATCTGCTTACTTGGATGCATCAAAAAAAAAAGGACTACACAAATACTTTTTGTCATTTAATGAATTTAGAAAACCAAAAAGATAGAGACTTTGAGGATAATGATTTTCAAAATTGGAAAAAAAGATGGCAAGATAGATTAAAAATAAAAAATAATACCCCTGAAAAATTTATAAAATTAATGAGAAGAGTGAATCCACTTGTGATACCAAGGAATCACAAAGTTGAGGAAGCCTTAAGCGAAGCTAATCAAGGAAATTTAAAACCAACTATTCAATTTTTAGAAATACTAAAAAATCCTTATAATGAAAAAAAAAATATTGATGAATATCAAATGCCCTCATTATCAAATAAAAATTATAAAACTTTTTGTGGAACTTAGTTTAATTTACCAATTCAATTAAAGTGTTTTCCAATTTTTAAAAGGGGTAACTAAATGCTCCATATTCTCAGAATTTTTCGCAGCTATAAAAATATCTGCTGATAATGATATCCTATCGTTATTTTTTACATTTGGTTGAGTTTGATGTGATGTTTTTGAGGGAAAAATTACTATTTCATCCTCTTTAGCCTCAAACACTATGGCGCCACTATTTGCTATATTTCTTTTCTTGATGATTTCTTTTTTGTTAGAACTTGGTGATAAAAATAAACCAGGTAAAAATTCATTATGTTTAGTTTCGTCTACAAAAAGTAAATTTGCATCTCCTTCACTTTTTTTAAGATAATACGCAAAAGATAAGTGAGATTGTAAATGTTTGTGTAAAGCAATATTTTCTTTTTCCCTTGAAATTGTAGCCCAAGATCTTTGAATAAATATTTCTAATTGGTTATGATCAATTTCAAGAACATTCAAATATTCTATAATAGCTTTTTTTACTTCTAAAAAAAAATCATCGAATATAGGATTATTGTGAATATATTCAAAACCTTGAGTATCTCCTGTCCATGCACTTGATTGATTCTTATAATCTATATTTTTACTTTTTTTTTCCATAGTAAAAATTTCTTCAATCATTTTCTTTTTTATTTCATTGGTGAGATTAATTGTTGATTTAAAGATTGTTAACGGAAAAAAATTTAAAACTTGTCCCATCAAAGCACGTAAGGTTCAGGTCTAGCTTTTTTACCCAGAACTCTTTCTACAGCCATATTTGAAATATCTATTGACTGATAAGCACCAGTTGTAATTAATTCTGTTAAAGCTCTTCCTATACCTGGAGCCTGCATCAATCCTCGACCGGTAAAACCTGTGGCTAAATATACATTATCAAATTTTGGATGTTTGCCTACTACCGCATTATTGTCTAATCTATTACAATCATAATAACCAGCCCATCCCCCTGTCAATTTAAGTTCTTCCATTGCAGGTATTCTTTGTGCCAATGCAGGCCAAACAAGTTCCTCAAAATCATCCCATGCAGGTTCAAGGTCATCAGCATCAAAAACAGATTTTGGTGATCCAGCTAAATATTCTTTTCCTTCCGGTCTCCAATAAACGCCGGTAGTTAAATCACCTGTCAAAGGCATTTCAGGAATATGTTTTGGACACTTTACTCTAAACACAGTATGTTTTTGAGGCTCAACAGGTATATCTTCTAAAAGTTCTTTAGTCCAACATCCTGCAGCTGAAATAATTGTTTTTGCTTTTATTTCTGAGAGAGATTTTACTTCTCCCTTAACAAATTCAGCACCAAGTTCTGCAGCTTTACTTTTTAAGGCACTATGAAACATAAAAGGATCAATCCAGCCCTCACTTTTATTATCAGTAAATGTTGCAGTTTCAATTCCATCACTGTTTATATATGGAAAAAATTTTGTAAGTTCCGATCCTTTAATATTTTTTGTACCAGCTTCACATGCTTTATGATTTTCCAAAGCTTTGTATTGTTCCTCTGCATGTTCTTGACCAAACATCAATAAATATCCATTTGTAACCATACTTGCTGTTGGTTTAGGATTTTTTTCAGTTTTAAGCAATTCAGGTATTTGAAAAATAAATTCTCTCGCAAATTTTCCAAGTAAAATATTTTCCTTTTGAAAAAATTGTCTTCTAAAACCACCAAGCGAGAGTGGAAAAGATGCAGATTTATATGTTGGATCTCTTTCAATTACTTTAACTTTTCTGCCCTCTTTAGACAAAAAATAAGCTGTTGCAGCTCCGATTATACCACCACCAACAATTACAACATCATCCATTTAATTTAATATAAATAAGTTAAAATTCAGAAATAGTGCATAGCAACACCAAAGTAAATAGGGAATCATTAAATAATAACTTACAAAATTGACACGTTTAAACCTTATAATAAGAATGATTATTAAAGAAATCAGAATCATCAAAACGACTAATGCTAAAAATATTTGATGAAAAGCAAAGAAGACAATACTCCAAGTTGTATTAAAAATTATATGAATAAAATAAATATAAACTGTATTCATGTCTCGATTCTTTGAATGCCAAAAAAACCAGATGGCTAATGTCATCATCAAATACAAAGTAGTCCAGACAGGAGCAAAAGCCCAATCAGGTGGATTGAAATTTGATTTTATAAGCTGTGAATACCAAGGTTCTTTAAAACTAATTGTCGCCATTCCCCCAATAAATGATGCTGAATAAGTAATAATGAAGAATAGAAAAAACGATATAAATTTATTTTTTAACATTTTAGTATTATACATCACTATAAAATGAATAAAAAAACTATTTGGATAACAGGTGGAAGCACGGGTATTGGCAAGGCTTTAGCGGTAAAATTTGCAAGTAAAGGATGGAATGTTGCAATTTCAGCAAGAAGAGAAAATCTACTTAAAGAGATTTCAGATAATAATGAAAATATCCATGGATTTCCATTAGATGTAACTGACAAAAAAAGATGTAAAGAAGTTTTTGAACAAATAAGAAATAAATTTCAAAGTGTTGATGTATGTTTTTTTTCTACAGGAACATGGAATCCAAAAAAAGAAAAAGATATTGATGTTGAACAAATAGAAGATGTGTTTAAAGTAAATTTTTTTGGAACATTAAACAGTATCAAGGCTGTAGAAAAATATTTTAAAAATAAGAAAGAAGGTATCATTACAATTGTTTCATCTATTGCTGGATATAGAGGTTTACCAAATTCAACTGGTTATGGACCGTCAAAATCAGCGTTAAATAATTTAGCAGAAAGTTTATATTTTGATTTTAAAAGATCTAATGTGCGAGTTTGCCTTGTATCACCAGGATTTATTAAAACTCCAATGACTGATAAAAATGATTTTAAGATGCCTTTTTTAAAAACTACAGACTATGCAGCTGAAAAAATATATGACGGTTTGATAAACAAGAGAGTTTTTGAAATTCATTTTCCAAAATCTCTTACTATCATACTTAAAATACTTAGTTTTTTACCAAGTAAAATTTATTTTGCTTTAGTTGGTAAGATGACCAAATATCAAAAAAAGACTAGTCTTTAACAAAGACAACTGTCAATTCAGCAACTTTAAAACCAAATTTAGTCATGGTTGCTTTATTGATAGCAACACGTTCATCTTGTTTGAATATCCAATCATCAAATGTAATTTTCATTTCTTTTCCTTTAACTGGAACTAAAAGAACATACTCAAACTTAAATGCTGGTCCATAGGAATAGCCTTTTGCTTTTCCAACAACATCACCTGCAGTGCCTTCATAATTATTCTCATCAATTTTATTTATTTGCCATTGTCTGGTTTGAATTTCGCCGTCATCCCAATTAAATTTTTCGTCAAGAATAAGTTGTTTTCCATCCCATTTTCCATTTAAGTCAGCGGAAAACTGTCTTATAACTTTACCAGATCTATTTTGGAGAACACCCCATGCCTTTACATTTCCTGACAAATATTCCTCAATAATTAATCTAGGTTGTTTATTTTTAAAATCTTCTGGTTTCATAGAGATATTTTTAGAACAACTTGTAATTAAGAATAAAGAAATTATCAATAAAATTGATTGGATAGATTTTATATCACGCATTTATTTCCTTTGGTTATTTATTTTGAATTGAAAATTGTATTAGGTCGATATTTTTAGATTTAAAGCCAGCTTCACAGTAGCATAAATAAAATTCCCACATTCTTTTAAAAGTTAAATCGAAACCATGATTTTTAATTTTATCCCATTTTTTATTAAATTCATTTCTCCATAAAGTTAATGTGCTAGAGTAATGATCTGCATAAGAATCATATGATTTTATGCTCAAATCGTTATCTGATACATATTTATTTATACTGTTTTTGCTTGGAAGGAATCCCCCTGGAAAAATATATTTTTGAATAAAGTCTTGTTTTTTTTTATATCTATCAAATAAACTATCGTCTATTGTAATCGCTTGAATAGCAGCAGTACCACTGTGGGCTAAATTTTCTTTAATAGTTTTAAAATAATTTTGTAAATAATTTTGTCCGACTGCTTCTATCATTTCAATTGAGGCAATGGAGTTATACTTATCTTTTAAATCTCTGTAATCTTTTATTTGAATATTTACTTTTTCATTTAAACCACATTTATAAATTCTTTCTTTTGCATATTCGTACTGTTTTTTAGAAATAGTGATGCAATCTAACTTTACATCGTATTTTTTTCCTAAATATTCAGCAAACCCTCCCCAACCACATCCGATCTCCAAAACTTTATCTCCATTCTTAGGTTTGATTAAATTAATTAATTTTTGATATTTATTTTTTTGGGCGTCATATAAATTTTGATTTTTTTTTTCAAAAATTGCACTTGAGTATGTGAGAGTTTTATCTAACCAAAGTGAAAAAAATTCATTTCCCAAGTCATAATGTTTAGCTATGTTTTCTTTACTTCTACTTTTTGTATTTTTTACTAAGGCATTTTTAAAAAAATTTATTATTGGTAAATCTAATAATCCTGAAAATTTATAAATTATCTTTATATTTCTAGCAGTGATTTCAATTAAATTTGATAAATTATTTGTTTCAAATTCTTCTCTCATATATGACTCAGCAAAACCAATACTCCCACCTTTAATTAAATTAAACGTAAAGTTAGGTTTCTTTATTTTTATATAAGCCTTTAAAGAATGTTTAGGATTTCCAAATCTTATTAATTCACCATCTAATTTTTTTATTTCTAAATATCCATTATTAATTTCTTGTAAAATCTTAAATACTATTTTATCCGATATACTGTACAAATTCATTAATTCTCAAAAGTAATATTATTTTTAATTTTTAATTTTTTCTTTATAAATTTTATTCCTTTAGTCCACAATTTAAACGCTTCAAAATGTATCGCTGAAATAATTTTAAAGGTCATTAATGGATGTTTTAAATACGATTTCATTAATTCTGCACTTGTGAGATCTGCTCTTTTACCATCTTGAGAAGCAAATAGTATTTTCTCATTTGATTGATATTGATCAATTATGACTGATATTTTTTCTGAAGGTTTTAATATTCTAAAAAAATAATTACAATTCATTTCAATAAATGGTGAAACATGAAATTTTTTTTCACAATTATGTTGTAAAAGATTATCATTTTCAATTTTAAAAATATAAGTATGCTGTTCTCCAAATGTATTTTTAACCTCATATAATATTGAAATTAACTTTTCATTATTATTATAAATATAAAAAACACTTAAAGGATTAAATACATAACCTAAAATTCTTGGATAACATAAAAGTTTAATCTTAATTTCTTCAGCATCTATATCGTTTTCTCTTAAATTTTTTTTTACCCACTCAATAAGAGATGTTCCATCTCTCTCACCGTGATCTTTATCAAAAAAACTAATAAGGTTAAATCTATTGTAAGAAAAGAAATTAATTTTTTTATCTAAAGTACTTAATTCTGATAAATCAATTAAAAGTGAAAATACTTTATATCTAAAAAAATGTATCCTTGGTTTGAATCTTTTGTGAACAACTGTACCGTTATAAATTGAACTAATCATTAAGGTTTTTTAGCATTTCAATAGATGATTTTATTCCATCTTCATGAAAACCGTAACCAAAATAACTACCACAAAAAAGAATATTTCTTTTATTTTGTAAATTATTAAGTTTGCTCTGATGATCTAGCGCTAACTGATCAAAATATGGATGGGTAAATCTTACTTTTTTTAGTATCTTTGATTGATCTATTTCATAATAGGGATTTAAAGTAAGAAATATATTCTCATCACATTTTAAATTTTGTAATAAATTTAACCAGTATGTAATTGAATTTTTTTCAATCTCATCTTTTTTCAAAGATGAATTCCATGAACTCCATGTTTTTTTATTTTCAGGCATTGCTTTCTTGTCTGTGTGAATATAAGCAACATTTTCTCTATAACTAAACTTTGATAAAATTTCTCTTTCCTCATTAGTTGGATTATCAATTAAGGACAGTGCTTCATCAGCATGTGTTGCTATAACAACTTTATCATAATTAAAAAACTCGCTTTCTCCACCATAAAATAAATCTATACCTGAGGATTTACTTTTGATTTTGTTAACAGCATAATTTTTAAAGTGTTCTCCACTTATCTTTGAAAGAATATTTTGCACATAAGATCTACTTCTGTTTTTAATTGTGTACCATTGAGGTCTATTTTTTAATTTAAATAATCCGTGATTTTGAAAAAATTTTAAAAAAAAATTTAATGGCATTTGATTTGCTTCGTAAGGAGGCATAGACCAAATAGCAGAAACCATAGGAATTAAGTGGTAATTTATAAATTCTTTTGAGAGTTTTTCTTTCTCTAAAAAATTACCAAGTGTTACATTTTCATTAAACTTATCAAAAGTATCACACTTTTTGTAAAATTGAATTATATCATAAAACATTCTTAAGAATTTAGGATTAAATAAATTAGATCTGTTTGCAAATAAGCCATTTAATCCTTTGCCACAATACTCAAACATTGTATTTCTTAATGAAACAGAGAAAGACATATCGCTTTTTTCTAATTCAATTTTATTTTCATTAAAAAATTTAACTAAATTTGGATATGTTCTAAAATTAAAAACAATAAATCCAATATCTACGGCAACTTTTTTAGTACCAATGTTTAGATCTATTGTATGTGAATGACCTCCAAAATGATTTCCTTTTTCAAATAAATCAACATGATGTTTTTTCGATAGATAATATGCAGCACTTAAACCTGAGATTCCTGAACCAACAACAGCAATTTTCATTAATTGCTATGCTGCATCCTCTTTGAATTCATCCATACTTGGGCATGTACAAAAAATATTTTTATCACCATATACGTTGTCTACTCTTGCAACTGGTGGCCAAAATTTATTAGCTTTTAAAAATTTAGCTGGATAAGCTGCTTCTTGTCTAGTGTATTTGTGTTCCCAATTATCAGATGCAAGCTCAGAGTCTGTATGAGGAGCATTTTTTATTGGATTATCAACTTTATCAAATTCACCAGATTTAATCTTATCTATCTCTTGTTTAATCTTAATTAAAGTGTCGCAAAATCTATCGAGCTCCGACAAACCTTCACTTTCAGTTGGCTCTATCATCATAGTGCCAGCTACAGGCCATGACATAGTCGGTGCATGAAATCCAAAATCAATTAATCTTTTTGCGATATCTTCTTCTGTTACTCCTGTTTCTGATTTAATATTTCTAATATCTATAATACATTCGTGTGCAACATTACCATTTGAACCTTTATACAAAATTGGGAAGTGATCTTTTAGTCTATGAGCAATATAATTCGCGTTTAATATTGCAACTTGAGTAGCAAGCTTTAATCCTGCTGATCCCATCATTTTAATATACATCCAAGAGATTGAAAGAATACTTGAGCTACCCCAAGGAGCTGCTGATACGGCTCCAATTCCAGTCGTTGGTCCACAATCTTTTATTACTGGATGATTAGGCAGATAAACTTGTAAATGTTTTTTACAAGCAATAGGTCCCATTCCAGGTCCTCCCCCGCCATGAGGAATACAGAATGTTTTATGTAAATTAATATGACAAACGTCTGGACCAAAATTTCCAGGTTTTGCAACTCCAACTAAGGCGTTTAAATTTGCTCCATCCATATAGACTTGGCCACCATGTTTATGAACTAACTCACAAATATCACTTATTTTTTCTTCAAAAACTCCGTGTGTAGATGGATAAGTTACCATTAATGCCCCAAGGTTTTCAGAATGTTGCTCTGCTTTTTTCTTTAAGTCATCAAAATCAACATTTCCCTCTTTATCACAATTTATGACAACCACTTTCATTCCAACCATTTGTGCACTTGCTGGATTAGTGCCATGTGCTGAACTTGGAATTAAACATATATTACGATTAGCCTCACCTCTATCTAAGTGATACTTTCTGATAACCATTAAACCTGCATATTCACCTTGAGCACCTGCGTTAGGTTGTAAAGAAACACCTGAAAAACCAGTTATTGATCGCAACCAATTTTTTAGATCAGTAAATAAGTCTCTAAACCCTTCCATTTGTTCAATTGGAACAAACGGATGAGGCTGTGCAAATTCTTTCCAAGAAATTGGTATCATTTCTGCAGCAGCATTTAACTTCATTGTGCATGAGCCAAGTGCTATCATAGTTCTATTTAATGCTATATCCTTATCCTCTAATCTTTTTAGATATCTAAGCATTTCAGTTTCTGAATGATATGAGTTGAAAACTGGGTGTTCTAAATATTTTGAAGTTCTTAATAAATTTTTTGGTAAATTGGGTAAACTTACTGAAGGATCCTCTTTTTTGATTGATTCTGCTGCATTAAAAATTTTTAATAGTTGATTTACTCTATAAACATTTTTTCTCTCATCAAAAGAAACTGCAAGCATTTCGGAATTTACTTTTCTTATATTTACTTTTTGATTTAAAGCATTTTTATAAATTTGATCAGTCTTTTCTTTGGTAATAATTGTAACAGTATCAAAAAAATAATTGGAGTAAAGTTCATATCCAGATTGTTTTATTTTATCAGCAAAACTTTTTGCTAATTGAGAAACTCTTTCAGAAATATTCCTTATTCCTTCTGGACCATGATAAATAGCATATGCTGCTGAAACAATTGCTAATAAAGCCTGAGCAGTACAAATATTACTTGTCGCTTTATCTCTTCTGATATGTTGCTCCCTGGTTTGTAAGGATAATCTATAAGCCTTATTTCCATGTCTATCAACTGATACACCGACAATCCTTCCAGGCATTGATCTTTTGTACTCATCCTTTGTTGCAAAAAAAGCTGCGTGTGGACCTCCATATCCCATTGGAATACCAAATCTTTGGGAGCTTCCAACTGCAATGTCAGCACCAAGCTCTCTTGGTGTTTTAAGTTTTGCCAATGCTAACAAATCACAAGCTAATACAGCCTTACCATTCTTTTTGTGAATTTTGCTAATTGCTTCACTTGGGTCCTTAATATCTCCTAAAGTTCCAGGGTATTGTAAAATCCCACAAACTAAATCTTCCTTTAACTGGTCTAAAACTTCATTTTCTTTACCAACTAAAACTTTTAACCCCATTGGTTCTGCTCTTGTTTGAATTACATTTATTGTTTGAGGATGACAGTCCTCAGAAACAAAAACTAAATTACTATCTTTTTTATTTAATCTGTGACTTAGTCCCATGGCCTCTGCTGCTGCTGTGCCTTCATCTAACAAAGATGCATTGGCAATATCCATTCCCGTAAAGTCAACAATCATTTGTTGAAAGTTCAATAACATCTCAAGTCTTCCTTGAGCTACCTCAGGCTGATAAGGTGTATACGAAGTATACCAGCCTGGATTTTCTAATATATTTCTTAAAATTACGTATGGTGTATAAGTTCCATAATAACCCATGCCAATAAAATTTGAGTAAACTTGATTTTTCTTTGAAATTGATCTTAATTTTCTTAGCGCCTCATATTCAGAATTCGACTCACCAATATTTAGTTCACCTTTAAACTTTATTTTTTCTGGAACCGTGCTGTCAATTAAGTCATCTAGTGACTGATAATTTAATTCTTTTAACATTTTTAATTGGTCTTCTTTAGAGGGTCCAATGTGTCTTTTTAAAAAATCTTTTTCAGAATTTGGTAACATTATGCTGACGTCTCCTTTGCAAATTTATCATAATCATCTTTATTCATTAATGTATCCATTTCAGATGGATCTTTTATTTTAAGTTTAAAAAACCATGCTGAGTTCTCAGGATCTTGATTAATTTTTGATGGATCATCTACTATGGCTTGATTTGTATCAACTATTTCACCACTAACAGGAGTGTACACATCACTAGCTGCTTTCGTCGACTCTACAACTCCAGCTGTTCCATCTTTTTCTACACTAGAGCCTTTTTCAGGCAACTCTGCAAACACTATATCTCCTAACATCTCCGTTGCATGCTTTGTTATACCAATTGTTGCAACATCGCCCTCTAATTTTATCCATTCATGTTCTTTTGAATATTTTACTTCACTCATTGATTAGCTCCTTTCACATAACTTTTTTTATAAAATGGTAGACTACAAATACTTGCCGCATGTTTTTTACCTCTTACCTCTAAAAATACTTTAGTATTTTTTTTTGAAAATTCATTTTCCACATAACCCATTGCCACAGGTCCATTAACACTTGGTCCAAATGTACCACTAGTGATTTCTCCAATAAGAACATCTGATTGATTGAATATTTTTGTTTTTTCTCTTGCTATTATTCTTCCTTCAGGTTTTATACCAACTCTAATCTTACTTACACCATCGGTTAATTGTTTAATAATTATATCAGAGCCTATAAAGTCTCCTTTAGATATTCTTTCTTTTGAGATTGCCCACTTTAAATTTGCTTCTACTGGAGTTTTATCTTTATCAAGGTCATGGCCATATAAACATAAACCAGCTTCTAGCCTTAGAGTGTCTCTTGCTCCTAACCCTACTAACTTAGAACCTTTATTGATTAATTCTCTGGTTAATTTATCTGCAAAATTATTCGGGATCGATATCTCAAAACCATCTTCACCTGTATACCCAGATCGAGTAATATATACTTTCTGATTTTCAAATAAGAACCAATTTCCTGACATAAAATTTAGATTTTTTACTTCATCAACAATTTCATTTAGTATTTGTGACGATTTTGGTCCCTGAATTGCTATTAAAGATCTATTTACATCCAAAACCATTTTGTGCTTTTCATTTAACAATTCCTTTAAAATCTTAAAATCATTATCTTTACATGCTGCGTTAAGAATAATTAAAAAACCCTCATTAATTTTTGTAATTATTAAATCATCATGTATCCCAGCATCTTTATCCATTAAGAAACTGTATTTTGAATGATTTAATTTTAAATTTTTCAAATTTAATGGAAAGATTTTTTCTAAATCTTTAATTAAATCCTCGCCACCATAAATAAATAATTGACCCATATGTGAAACATCAAAAATACCAGAGTGATTTCTTGTGAATTTATGCTCTTCTACAATGCCCTCGGAATATTGAATTGGCATTTGATATCCTGCAAATTCAACAAACTTTGCATTACTATCTTTGTGTAATTGGTACAGCGATGTTTTTTTTGTTTCCATATTAACTCTTAGTACCCATCTGTATATTTGCCTGAGAGTTTTGCTCCTTCGGCGAGAATTTAATCTCTTTCCAGAGTTAATATGCTACGGTCCTTTTTGCCTGAGAGATTCCTGGGTGGTTGCTCCTTCGGCGCTACTATCTTCTGTAGTCTCTCCCGTAAAGCTATAATCTAACATGTAGATGAATATGTCAATGAGAAATAGTTTTTTCACTTTTTTTTATAAGTGTATAAAACTGTATTAAAACAGCTAAAAGTATTGTGGCTCCTCCAATTAAACTAAAAATTGAAGGTCTTTCACTAACAAATAAAAATGCCCACAAAGGTCCCAAAACAGATTCGGATAGCATTATTATACCAACCATCGCAGACGGTGTAGTTCTTGCACCAATGGTAATAAAAATAAATCCTAATCCAATTTGAAAAAAACCAGCTAAGAAACCTAAAAAAATATCATGATAAGAAATCATAATTTTATTTGAAAGAAAGTATCCAATAATACAACAGCATATACCCGCTACAAATTGTGCGGGAACCATATCAATTGATGGATATTTTCTTACAACAATAATTAACACCGCAAATGTAATAGGCATAGAAAAAGCTGCCAAATTTCCAGTTAACTCTCCAGGAGTTAAGGAATTTCCAACCATGATTAAAACACCAATCATTGCCAAAATTATTGAAAATAATGTTATAGGAGAAATTTTTTCTTTTAAAAAAAAATATCCAAAAACTGCTAAAAATAAAATTTGTAGTGAAATTATAAAATTAGTATTTGCTACAGTAGTAGTATACATGGCTACTACATACCCACAAAAACCTAAAGACAAAATTACTCCTGCAATAAATCCTGGAAGTCCAGATAAGTAAAATGAATTAAATAATTTTTTTTTGTAAGTAATTATTAAAAAAACCAAAACTGTAATGGAGAAAAAAAATGATCGCCAAAATAATATCTGCCATAAAGTTGCGCCTTCAAAAGATTTAACAATCAGTCCACCAAAACTTAAACTTACTGCTCCTAAAAAGATTAAGAAAGGACCAGGTAAATTTTTTATTAAATTCATTAAATTCTAGAAATTAAATTTTGAGTTTCCAATTCATACAATTTAAATAATGTCTCTGCATCAGATAATTCGACTTCTTTAAATTTTATTTTTGATCCTGGAGTAAGTTGTACTAATTTATCGTAGTCTGCACTAATGACTACTCCAATTTTCGGATATCCACCTATGGTTCCATGATCAGATAACATGATAATTGGATTACCATCAGCTGGAACCTGAATTACACCTTTTATCAATCCTTCAGATTTAATGTTTGTATCGACTATATTTTCAATTTTAGGTCCATCTAATCTCATACCCATACGGTCAGATAACTTGGATACAATAAACTCTTTTTCAAAAAAAATTTTTTTACCCTCTTGAGAAAAGAAATCAAAATTAGTCCCTTTGATTATTCGTATATTTTCTATTTTAGTATTTATGTAATCTAATTTATTATTATTTAGATCTTTATCTATTTTTGAAATATTTATCTTTTGATTTATCTCTAATTTTTTTCCATTATTTGCACCTATGTTAGCTTTAGTATTAATTGAACAGCTAGACCATTGATATTTTAAATCTATTTTACCACCTATGGCTAAATATCCATAAACAGATTTATTTGTGGAAATGATATCTATCTCATCACCATTTTGGATGTTAAATGTTTGATAACATTTACCATCTACATTAATGTTATTTCTTTTAATCATAAAATTTATATCACCAGTAATTGCAATATTAATATTATCTCCGCAGTATTTTAGTAAAGGACCCTGGTAAGCAAATTCTATAACTGGATGATCTAACTCATTTCCAACTAGTTTATTTGCTAATAAATAATTTCTGTTATCCATGGCACCACTAAATGGAATGCCAATGTGATAAAGGTTTTTTCTTCCTTGATCTTGAAAAGTTGTATTTATTCCTGCTCTTATAATTTCAAAATAATTGTTATTCATTATGATTATGATATTGATCTTTTGTAATTTCTTTAAAAGTAATTGTGTCTCCTGGATAGATTAAATTTGGATCTTTTTCTTTAGTGCTATCAAAAATATTAAGTGGGGTGTTTCCTATAATATTCCATCCCCCGGGACTTTCAAAAGTATAAATATTTGCGAATTGTTCAGTTAATCCAACAGATCCTTTTGGCACTTTTACTCTAGGTGTTTCAAGACGTTTTACTCTCATGGTTTCATCTAAATCTCCAAGAAATGGCATACCAGCAATAAATCCAGTCATATAACAAAAAAATTCTTTATTAAAAAAATTTTCATAAATATTTTCACGTCTTTTTTTTAAAATCTGTTCTAACCTTTTTATGTCCAAAGAAAAACTTTCATGGGTGCAAACTGGAATTTCAATTTTTTTATTTTTTAAATCGTTGATGTTGGTAATGGATAAATTTTCGATAATATTTTTTAGATCTTTAAAGTTTGTTTTTTTTAAATCAAATGAGATAATAAGTTTATTATATGATGGTGTAATATTATTAATCCCCTCTATATTTTCATTTTGTATACTTTTAAAATATCTAATAACTTGAATATTTGTTTCTTTATTTACATCTGTTCCAAAATCGCAATATAAAGCTGCGTCACCAAGATTTAATATATTTTTAATCATGTCATGTTATACTTAGAAAATATGACTATGGAAATTAATATAAATTGTGATTTGGGTGAAAAATCAAAACATCATTCAAATAAACATGACCCAGATTTATTAGAAATTGTAAATTCAGCAAATGTAGCGTGTGGCTATCATGCTGGAGATGAAGAAACTATGGATCAAGTTATAAAAATTTCAAAAAAAAATGGTGTAAGTATTGGAGCCCATCCATCTTTTAATGATCCAGAAAATTTTGGAAGAGAAAGAATGAATTTAAGTTCTTTTGAAATAACAAAGCTTATTATCGATCAGTATGAAATTCTTCAAAAAATAGCATTAAAACATGGGGAGAATGTATCTCACATGAAACCACATGGAGCCTTAAATAATATGGCATGTGAGGATATTGAATTGGCCACAATTTTAGCAAAAACAATAAAAGGGATAAGTAAAGATTTAATATATTTAGTTCCAACTGGATCTAAAATGGAGGAAGCAGCAAAAAAGCTAGATATGAAAATTGCATGTGAAATATTTGCTGATAGAAATTATGAGGATGATGGAAATTTAGTGTCTAGAAAAAAACCACATGCTTTAATTACAGATCCAAAACAAGCCCAAAAACATGTTTTAAAAATGGTAAAAACTCAGTCGCTTAATTGTCACAGTGGAAAACAAATACCTTGTGAAATAGACTCTGTATGTATACATGGCGATAATCAGAGTTCTTTAGCTACTGCTAAATCAATAAAAAATAATTTAGTTGAAAATGGCTTAGAGCTTAAAACATTAAAAGACATGAAAAAATTTATTTAATATGAAAAAAAAATTAATTATTACTTTATTTATAACATTATTTTTAAATGGAAACGTGCTTGCTGCTGGAGGAGCTTCAGGTGGAGATGGAGACTCAAAGTCAAAGTATGATCAAGCAGTTAAATTAATTAAATCTGCAAAAAAAAATGAAAAAAAAGGAAAAAATGATAAAGCTCAATCAAAGTATGAAAAAGCATTTAAACTTTTGGTTAAATCAAACAAAGAAAAGCCAAATAAAGCAGACACTCTTAATTACTTAGGTTTTACATCAAGAAAACTTGGAGATTTTAAAAATGGGGAAAAATATTATCTTCAAGGATTAGCAATCGATCCTAAGCATACTGGTATCAACGAATATTTAGGTGAATTATATGTGGCAACGAATAGACATAATCTTGCAATTGAAAGATTAGAAGTTTTGAAGGGATGCAATTGTGAAGAATATGATGAACTTAAAGCAATAATTGCAGGTGAAAAAATTTCTAAATATTAATTAATATTTTTTACCATTTGCTCAGGCATCCATAGTGCAATTTCTGGGAAAATTACAACAAGTATCACTGCTAAAACCATTAACATAAATAAAGGAAAAGCACTTTTTGCTATATATCCCATATCTTTATTTGCCATACCTTGAAGAACAAATAGATTAAATCCTACTGGAGGTGTAATCTGTGCCATCTCAACTACAATAACCAAAAAAATTCCAAACCAAATCATGTCAAATCCGGCTTGTCTTATCATTGGTTCTATAATTGCCATTGTTAATACTACAGCTGATATTCCATCAAGAAACATTCCTAAAATAATATAAAAAATCATTAATACAAAAATTAAAACATAAGGTGATAGATCCATATTTTGAATCCATATTGCTAAATTTCTAGGTAAGCCAGTAAAGCCCATCGCTAATGATAAAAATGTTGAGCCAGCTAATATAAATGCAATCATACAAGATGTTTTTGTTGCACCTAATAAAGAAGATTTAAAAGTTTCTAAAGTTAAACTTTTTTGAAAATATGACAAAATCAAAGCTCCTACTACACCCAAAGAAGCTGCTTCTGTAGCAGTTGCTATTCCAGTATATATTGATCCTATAACCCCCAAAATCAATAGTATTACCGGCAAAAGTTGTTTGGACCTTTTTACTTTTTCAAAAAATGAGTATTCTTCTAAAATTTTTGGCATGTCTTTTTTATTAATCAATGACCAAATAATTACATATGACATAAATATTAAAGCAATCATTATTCCCGGAATAATTCCTGCAATAAATAATTTTGCAATAGACTCCTGTACTGCAACTCCATAAATTATTAAGATAATTGACGGTGGAATTAGTAAACCTAAAGTGCCAGAACCTGCCAAACTACCTAATAAAATTTTTTCTGGATAATTTCTCTTTCTTAATTCTGGAATAGACATTTTACCTACTGTTGCGACTGTTGCTGCAGAAGATCCTGAAATAGCCGCAAACAATGCACAACCTACAACATTTACATGAATTAACCCACCAGGTAGTTTTTGCATCCAGGGAGATAAACCTTTAAACAAATTTTCAGATAGTTTTGTTCTAAACAATATTTCTCCCATCCATACAAATAATGGTAATGCCGTTAAGGTCCATGATGAAGATGTGCCCCAAATTGTAGTTGCCATTGCATCACCAACTGGCCTAGAGGTAAATAACATCATTCCAATTGCAGATACACCAATCATACTTACTGCAACCCAAATACCTGAGCCTAAAAAGAAAAGCAAAACGCTTATAAAAAATATAGTTAAAAGTATCTCAGCCATTTAATTTTCTCTAATCTTTAAAATTAATTGATGAAAAACACTTATAAAAAATATTGTTGATCCAATAGCTACACTAGTTTGTGGTATCCAAATTAAAATTTCATCAGCACCTTCGCTTCTCTCTTGAAATTTATATGAAATTATTAACATTTTGATAAAATAGAAAGCCAAATAACCAGAAAAAAAACTAGCTATAATTAAACACCATGTCTCTACTATTTTCTTTTTAAAACCAGATAACTTTTCCAAAAAAAGAGTAATTCTTATGTGCCCACCTTCAACAAATGTATACGCTAAAGCAAAAAAAGATGCTGAAGCCATACAGTATCCTGAGTATTCTGCTAAACCTCTTATATAAAAACCAAATATTCTTGATGAAATTCCGATTAAGATAAAAACTGCTACAAAAATTAAAAATGTTGCAGCGATATAACCAGAGAGCCTATAAATTTTATTTAAATTTTTATCTAAAAACTGAAACATAATGATTTAAGGCCACTCTAATTAAAGTGGCCTTAATAGTGATTTAATTATTTGTAAGCTGATAAAACAGCAGCACCTCTTGATCCTGCTTTTTGAGACCATTCCTTAGCCATAGTCTCTCCAACTTTTTCAAAATGAGATTGTAAAGATGCATTAACTTTTCCAACTACCATTCCAGCATCAGCTAGAGCTTTCTTATCTCCAACATTTCCTTGTTTTGATAATTGCCAACCTTTTCTTTCAGCTAAAGCTGCTTGATTCATTACTAGATCTTGAGTTGCTTTATCTAATTTATTCCAAGCATCTTTATTTACAATAATCATATTTTTTGGAAACCATGCTGCTATATCATAAAAGTATTTAACCCCATTTTCCCAAATTTTAGAATTTTTTCCAGTAGTTGGAGATGTGATCATACTTTCAACAGCTCCTGTAGAAAATGCCTGACTTATTTCAGCAGCTTCTATTTTTGTTGGTGCCATTCCAGTTAATTCGGCAATTCTAATTGTTGCAGAGTTGTAAGCTCTAAACTTTAAACCTTTAAGATCATCAACAGAATTAATTTCCTTTTTACTGTACAAACCTTGTGCTGGCCATGGTACAGCGTATAAAAAAACTAAACCTTTCTCATCTAATCCTTTTATTATCTCAGCTTTTGAAGCTTTGTATAATTTCATAGCATCAGCATAAGATGTTGCAAGGAATGGCTGAGAGTCTACTTCTAGTAATGGATCTTCCTTACCTAAAGCTGACATAAATCTTTCACCAATCTGAGCTTGTCCAGTTCTTACGGCTCTAAAAATTTCCCCACCTTTAAACAATGAACCTCCAGGATGAGTAACAATCGTTAACTTTCCTCCACTTTTTTCAGTTACATTTTTTGCAAACTCAGCTGCATTCGCAGAATGAAAATTACCTGCTCCATAAGCAAGAGCCATATCCCATTTTTCTGCATTTGCTACGCTAATTGACAAAATTATTGAAACTAAAATAGTAAATAAATATTTTATAAACTTCATTTATCCTCCATTTTTTTTAAAACCATTTCATTATGTATTAAAAAAATTATCAATAAAAAAAATAATACTACTTTTAATTGAATTATTATAAAAAATTAAATAGTATGTTGCTACTTTGTTACAAGAATTAATCATATTAGCACAAATTATATTCATCACAATTATCTTAACAGCAGATAATGCGATTATCATTGGTGTCATTTCAGCTAATTTCATTCCAAAAAATAAAAGGCAAATAATTTTATGGGGTGTCTCTGGTGCTCTAGTTTTTAAAATTATATTTGCAATTTTTGCTACTTATTTATTTGAATTCTACTTTGTAAAAATATTAGGTGGTCTACTTTTAATTTGGATAGTAAATGATTTGAGGAAAGATCTTTTTGAAATTAAAAAAATTAAATCTCCCACAAAAAAATCAAAAGAACCATCTTTCATAGAAAGTGTTTTTAAAGTTTTATTTGCTGACATAATGATTAGTTTTGATAACGTGATTGGAGTAGTGGCGGCATCAAAAGGAAATTTTGGTTTTATGATTTTTGGACTTGTTCTTTCTGTCGTTCTTACAGGAGCTTTAGCAACATATCTTGCAAACTATATACAAAAACATTTATGGATTGTTTACATTGGTTTAGTTTTTATTTTACTTGTTGCAATTCAGCTTGTAATTGGTGGTTTAGTAGATTTAGAAATTCTATCAATCAACGAGCAATTTAAAAAATATTTCTAATAAGAATGTTTTTTTGTTGGATATCTTTTTGATCTAACTTCAAAAGCAAATTTTTTTAATCCTGAGTTAATATATTTCTTTACATTCAAAAATTTTTTTACAAATTTTATATTTGTATGATTTAAACCAATTAAATCATCTGTCACAAGAACTTGACCATCACAATGAACAGAAGATCCAATTCCAATTGTGGGAATTTTTAAATCTTTTGTAATTTGTTTTGCTATTGGTGTTTTAACACACTCTAGAACAATTGCAAAAACTCCAGTCTTTTGAAGTAACAAAGCATCACTCATAAGTTGTTTTATTTCTTGAGTAGTTTTTCCTTTAGATTTAAATTTTCCTTTCACAGATTGAGGAAGCAAACCTAGATGACCTAGCACTGGAATCTTATTCTTAATCAAAAATTCAACTTGCTTAATAATTTTTTTTCCTCCTTCTAACTTAACAGCATCACATTTTGTTTCTTTAAATATTTTTTTTGCATTTTTTAACGCTATATTTCTTGTAGTATAAGTTTTAAATGGCATATCAACTACCATAAGACTTTTTTTTACTCCCAATCTCACACTCTTAGAATGATTTATCATTTCAGTTAAAGTAACTTTTCTTGTAGATGAATAATTATATAGAACTGAACCTAACGAGTCTCCAACTAAGGTAATATCAACATATTTATCAATTTCCTCAGAAATATTTTTTGAGTAAGCTGTTAAACAAACAATTTTAGATTTATTTTTTTTATTAAGAATTTTTCTTATTTTACTCATTCTAATTCAATTGTACTTGGTGGTTTAGATGTAACATCATAAACTACTCTATTTATTCCTCTAATACTATTTACAATTTTATTTGAAATCATTTGAATAAATGGTTTTTTAAATTCATAAAAATCTGCAGTCATACCATCTTCTGATGTAATAGCTCGCAATAAGCATAAATATTCATAGGTTCGATTGTCTCCCATTACTCCAACAGTTTTTACAGGAAGTAATGCTGCATAGGCTTGCCAAATTTTATTGTAAAGACCATAATCTTTTAATGCTTTAATAAAATAATAATCAGCTTCTTTTAGAATTTTAATCTTTTCATGTGTGATTAATCCTGGCATTCTAATAGCTAAACCTGGACCCGGAAATGGATGTCTATTTATTATCTCTTTATTTAAATTAAGCTCTAAACCCAATTTTCTTACCTCATCTTTAAATAAAAGCTTTAGAGGTTCAATCAACTTTAGCTTCATTTTTTTTGGAAGACCTCCAACATTGTGGTGTGATTTAATTTTAGAAGTTTCACTGCCTGTAACTGACTTGCTTTCAATTAAATCTGGATAAAGAGTTCCTTGCGCTAAAAATTTTACATTTTTAATCTTTTTTGCATAACGCTCAAATATATTTATAAAAAGTCTACCTATAATTTTTCTTTTTTTTTCTGGGTCTGAAATTTTTTTTAATTTTCTAATAAATTCTTTTTCAGCATTGACATAGATTAAATTTATTTTTAATTTCTTTTTAAAAGTTGCTAAAACTTGTTTTTCCTCATTTTTTCTTAAAAGACCTGTATTGACAAAAATACAATACAATTTTTTTCCAATTGCTTTGTTTAATAATTGCGCAACCACGCTACTATCTACACCTCCTGATAAAGCACAAATTACCTTATTTGCACCAACTTGATTTTTAACTTCTCTAATTAATTTTATTTTTTGATTTTTTACTGACCAATTTTTTTTAATCTTACAAATTAAAAAAATAAAATTACTTATGATGATCTTTCCTTTTTCTGTATGAGTTACTTCAGGATGAAATTGTACTCCATAAAATTTTTTATATTCATTTTCAACTATAGCATATTTTGAATTTTGGCTCGATGCTACAACTCTAAAATTTTTCGGTAATTTTGAAACTTGGTCAGCATGACTCATCCATACTTTTGCAAACTTTTTATTTTTAAAAAATTTTTTAATTAAAAGACTGTCATTTTTTTTATAAATATTTGCTAATCCAAACTCTCGATGCTTAGATTTTTTTACTCTTCCCCCGTTTATTTTTGAAAGAATCTGATGTCCAAAACAAATACCAAGAACAGGAATTTCATTTTGAATTATTTTTTTATCAAATGAATATTTATTTATTTCATTAACATTGAGTGGACCACCTGACAAAATTATACCTTTTATAGATTTGTTTATATCTTTTATTTTGATCTTTTTGTGACTAATTATTTCCGAAAAAACTCCAAGCTCTCTTATTCTTCTTGCTATTAATTGTGTAAATTGTGATCCAAAATCTATTATTAGGATCTTGTTTAAACTTAAATCAAGACTCATTTTTTGGTTCTATATTCGCAAGTGTCTCTAATATCTCTTTATTTTCTTTGCATAATTTTTTGCAAACCTCTGTAAATGTTTTTGATAAATCTTTTACTTTAGAATAATTAGATCTTTTTAAACCTATTTTCATTAACATCAATATTGCTTCTTCGTTTTTTGGCTCAATCAATAATGTTGCATCTAAATTCTTTTCTTCTTTATCTTGATCTTCTTGATGGTTGTAAATTTTTGCTAAATATAAATATGAGTTTGAGTCTTTTGGATTGAAAACAATACTTCTTTCAAACATAAATTTTGCATCATCAAGTTTTTTATCTTTAAAAAGCTCTAAACCTTTTTTAAAAAAATCCTCACTACTAATTGCATTTGAGGAAATGCCCATTACAAGAAAAAAAGTGAATAAAGTTTTATATATTTTTTTCATAATACTAACTTTCATCCTTCACAACATCTACATTATGAACCATACTTTCGTAAAATCCTGCTTTAGTAATTTTTACAAATTGTGGTTTTTTTCTTAAATGTTTAATTTGTTTGGATCCTAGATAACCCATCGAAGATCGCAAACCACCAATAAGTTTAAAAATTACATTGTTAACTTTGCCCTTATATTTTGCAAGACCTTCAACGCCTTCAGGAACATATTTAGATGAATCTTTTTGTTTTGATTGAAAATACCTATCTGCTGAACCCTTGTTCATTGCTCCCACTGATCCCATGCCCCTAAAACTTTTGAATAATTTTCCATTTTTCTTGATTAATTTGCCAGGAGCCTCATCAGTTCCTGCAAATAATGAACCTATCATAACAGCATCTGCACCCGCTGCAAAAGCCTTTGCTAAATCACCTGAATATTTAATACCTCCATCAGATATTATTTTGACATTTCTATTTTTAACTCCATTTTTTACATTTAAGACAGCTGTTAATTGAGGGACACCAATTCCTGCAACTAATCTTGTGGTACATATTGAACCCGGTCCAATCCCAACCTTAATTATATCAACACCCAATTTAGATAAAAATCTTCCTGCTTCAGCAGTAGCAATATTTCCTGCACAAAGGGCCGTTTTTTTATTTTTTTTATTTTTTATAAACTTAATAATTTCAGAAACTTTTTTCGTATGTCCATGAGCAGTATCTACAACAATCATATTAATATTTTCTTTTAAGATTGCTTCTGCTCGTTTAAATTCTTTTGGCCCAGCTCCTACTGCTGCTCCTACTAATACTTTTTGTTTTTTAACTTTTCTAATTTCTTGTATTTGTTTATCAATATTTAAATTTCGGTGGATTACTCCTATTCCTCCCGCTTTACCAATTTTAATAGCCATTTTGCTCTCAGTAACAGTGTCCATAGCTGAGGATAATATTGGTATTTTTAGTTTTAGATGTTTTGTAAGTATTATGCTTGTATCAACATCAGACGGTAAAATTTCTGAAAACTTTGGTACTAATGTAACGTCATCAAAGGTAAGTGCTTCTTTTATAGGAACCATAATCTTTTATATATGATTCCTTTTAAATTTAAAGAGTCTATCTAATTTTTTTACAAATAATAAAATTTTCCTTAGATTCTTTTCGGCTCGATTGAGGTTTAAAAACCCTAACTTCTTTAAAAATCTTTTTTGCAAGTGCGACAATTTCATTAAAAGTTTCTCCCATAAAAATTTTTGATATAAAAAATCCATTATTTGAAATAACTTCCTTTGAAAAAACTATTGCTTCTTTACATAATTCTCCTGTTTGAATAGAATCTATATTTTTTATACCAGTAGTGTTTACAGCCATATCTGACATAACTACGTCAATTTCTTTACTTGTGTAAGATCTAATTTTTTTTTGGATATTCGGATCAGTAAAATCACCCTTTATTTGAATAGTGCCTTTTATCTCTTCCATTTCTTTTAGATCTATTGAAATTATTTTTCCATTTTTAATAATTTTCGAGACATATTGAGACCAACTTCCTGGCGCTGCTCCAATATCCAAAACAATCATACCTCCCTTAAAAATCTTAAATTTTTCGTTGATCTCGATTAATTTATAAGCTGATCTGGCTCTATAGCCATCTACCTTTGATTTCCGAACATAAATATCTTTACGTTGTTTGTTGACCCAATTTTTTGAAATTTTATTTTTTTTCAATTAATTTTTATATCTTAAACTTTTTAAAATCTTTTTTCCGCTTAAAGACTCAATTTCAATTTCAATATTTTTGTCAACTCTCATATCTTTACCTTTTTTCCAAATTCCAGCAGCAAGATGCATAATCCCAATTTTGTAATTTGGTAAATATGGCTCTACAAATGTATTTTTACTTTCATCAAATTTTGGTAGTAAATTGCTTGTAATCCAGTTAAAATTTAGAGGTAGAAATTCTGTTTCTAAATTATCAATATAAACTGCCATATTAATGGCCAATCCTTCAGATCCAAAAATATTTCCCGCTTTTAAAGTTTGTTCTAAGTTTTTTTGCCAAATTTCCCATCCAACTGAATTTTTTTCTAAAGAAAACACTCCAATATTTATGTGTGGTGCAAATGCTAATTTACGGGCTTTTTCATAGGGGATTTTAGACTTAATAGCATGTTTAAAATTTTGAGATTTAATTACAGCTAATTTACCAAATAACCAATTAACTTTTGATGTAATTTTATATCCTGGACCAATAGTTTGAGTAATACCTAGCTTACCATTGTCACAAGCCTTGAAATAAAGTTCGATACATTCCCAATCATTTACCCAGGCATCACAATCTATCCATAGATATTTCTCATAATTAGGAAAATATTTTGGCAAAAAAGCTCTAGAAACTTGACTCTTTAACCACTCTTTATCTTTTACTTTATATCCAGGAACTTCAATATCCCACTCAGCAACTTTGATTTCATCTATCTTTTTAGAAATTTTTTCTTTTTGGTCCTCTGTTAATCCAGCATCTAAAATACAAATTGCTATATTCTCACTTTGCTTAAATCTTTTAATTGAGTCAATTAATTCTTCTAATAAAGGGAAATAGTTAGCATCAGCTAAAGAAACAATTACATTTTTTTTCATCAAAGTACGTCTTCAAGATCATCATCGTCTTGAAATTTGTCATTTTCATGATGTTTTTTTAATTTTTGATAATGAAAAAAACTAATTGGTAACAATAATAAATAAATAATTGCACTTATTGCAATAACATTGAAAGTATAAATAAGTAAAAGACCAAAAAATAATACAATGCTAAATAATAGGAATATTGTTGTTCTTCTTGGAATCACTATCTTTTTAAAAGAATAACTTGGAAATTTGCTTATTAATAAAAACGACGTCAAAATAAAAAAAATTGGAACTATTACATCGAAATTTAATTCTATTATATTAAATCCACTTAAGCTGACAATTAACGGCGTTAAAACTAAAATAGCACCTGCTGGAGATGGAACACCTTCAAAGAAGTTATCTCTCCATGATGGATCTTGGTTAGAATTTACATTAAATCTAGCTAATCTTAATGCAACACAAATTACATATATTAAACATAATAACCAACCAAATCTTCCTAAAGTGTTTAATTTCCAAAAATATAAAATAAATGCTGGAGCAACACCAAAACTTATCATATCAGTAAGTGAGTCTAATTCTTTTCCAACTTTAGAAGTTCCTTTAATTAATCTTGCAATTCTTCCATCTAATCCATCAATTAATGCCGCAAAAATTATTGCTATAATTGCAAATTCAAATTTTTCGTCTAAAGCGAATCTAATTGAGGTAAGACCTATACAAACTCCAATTAAAGTAAGCATATTTGGCAAAATAACTCTTGCACTTTTTTTATCTGTAATAATTTTAAAATTTTTTTTTTGTGGTTCCATTATTTTTTAGCTAATAAAGTTTCACCTGCTATTGCTGTTTGTCCAACTTTTACAAGAGGTTCATAATTTTCATAATATACATCTGCTCTACTTCCAAATCTTATCATTCCGATACGATCACCTTGTTTCAAATCTTGATCTTTGTTGGTTTCACAAACAATTCTACGTGCGACTAAGCCAGCAATTTGTACTACTATTATATCATTATTGTGTATATCTTTAATTTTGTAATAATTTCTCTCATTATCTTCACTGGCTTTATCCAAAGAAGCATTTAAAAATTTTCCAGGTTTATATAAAATTTCATCAATTTTTCCACTACATGGAATTCTATTTACATGACAATCAAAGACATTCATAAAAATACTTATCTTCTTAAAACTTTTACTTTCTAAACCTAATTCTTTAGGTCCACTTACTTCCTCAACTTTTATAATTTCTCCATCAGCTGGGCTAACAAGATAATTATCGTCGTTAATGATTATTCTTTCTGGATCTCTAAAAAAATAATAAACCCAAATTGTTAAAACTAAACCAACTAATCCTAAGAAATTACTAAAGATATAAAAAATTATAGTTATTATCCCGGCAATAACTAAAAATTTATAGCCTTCTGCGTGTATCTTTGGAAATATCTTACTAAACATATTCTTATATTTGATAATTTGCCATTAATATGTATATAAAATCGCGAAATTCAATTAATAAGATAAATAATAAAGTGAGTAAAATTAACGTTAAAAACCCTGTTGTAGAGCTAGACGGCGATGAAATGACCAGGATCATTTGGGAATTTATCAAAAAAAAATTAATTCTTCCATATCTTGATTTAGGCATTGAATATTATGACCTTGGAATGAAAAGTAGAGATAATTCTGACGATCAAATAACAATTAATGCTGCTAATGCGATAAAAAAAATTGGTGTTGGAATTAAATGTGCAACAATTACCCCTGATGAAGAACGTGTAAAAGAATTTAGTTTAAAAAAAATGTGGAGATCTCCTAATGGAACTATTAGAAATATTATAGGTGGCACTGTATTTAGAGAGCCAATAATTTGTTCTAATATTCCAAAACTTGTTCCATCATGGTCAGATCCTGTTGTAATTGGAAGACATGCATTTGGGGACCAATATAGAGCAACCGACTTTAAAGTACCTGGAAAAGGTAAGATGGAAATTAAATGGACGTCTGAGGATGGAAAAGAAGAAATCAAACATGAAGTATTTAATTTTACAGGTCCAGGAGTTGCACTTTCGATGTATAATTTAGATAAATCAATTGAGGATTTTGCAAGATCTTGTTTTAGTTATGGTCTAATTAAAAAGTGGCCAGTATATCTATCTACAAAAAATACAATTCTAAAAAAATATGATGGAAGATTTAAAGATATTTTTGAAGAAGTTTTTAATAATGAATTTAAGAAAAAATTTGAGGATGCTAAAATTACTTATGAACATAGATTAATTGATGACATGGTAGCTTGTGCAATGAAATGGAGTGGAAAATATATATGGGCTTGTAAAAATTATGATGGAGATGTTCAATCTGATACAATGGCTCAAGGTTATGGCTCTTTAGGACTAATGACCAGTACATTGTTGACACCTGATGGAAAAATAATGGAAGCTGAAGCGGCTCATGGAACTGTTACTAGACATTATAGAATGCACCAACAAGGTAAAGAAACTTCAACTAACCCTATAGCATCAATTTTTGCCTGGACAAGAGGGTTGGCACACAGAGGAAAATTAGATGGAAATAATGAATTAATAAAATTTGCAAATACAATTGAACAAGTTTGTATTGAAAGTGTTGAAAGTGGATCTATGACAAAAGATCTCGCTATATTAGTTGGTCCATCAACTAAATTTTTAACTACAAGTCAATTCTTGGATGCAATAGACAAAAATCTTAAAAAAAAATTAAATTAAACTTTTTATTTTTTCGAAAGCCTCATCAATTTTATTCTGATCTTGACCACCTGCTTGGGCAAAATCTTTTCTTCCTCCCCCTCCCTGGCCACCAATAATTTCTGAACTTAACTTAACAAATTTAACTGCATCAAATTTATCTAATAATTTATTTGTTACACCAACTGCAACGCCCACTTTTCCATCCTTGCAAGCAAATACAACTACTACTCCCTCACCTAATTCTTTTTTTCCATCATCTACAAGTTTTCTAAGCTCTTTTGGAGGAAGACCATCAACATTTTGAAATCTTGTCTTTATTCCATTTATCTCTTCATCTTTAATTTTATTTTTTGTTTTATCATTCAAAATTGATTTAACTAATAAAGTATCTAATTGTTTTGATAAATTCTTTATTAATAATTTTTGATCAGTTTGATCTAAAGAAGGTTTACCACCTAAACTAATTATTTGTTTTGTTAATTCTTTAATTGTCTCATCATTTTTTTCAGAGGACAAATTAGATAATTTTTCTTTATTCTTTAAATAATCTTCTAATTGTTTGTCTCTTAATGCTTCAATTCTTCTTATCCCTGCCGCTATTGATGATTGATTAATTATTTTAAATTTTCCTATATCACCTGTATTCTTAACATGAGTTCCACCACAAAGCTCAGTCGAAAAATACTTTCCATCATCATCACCCATTGAAAGAACTCTCACTTCATCTCCATATTTTTCACCAAATAAAGCCAATGCACCATTTTCAACAGCCTCATCTGGTGTCATTAATCTAGTCCGCACATCTGACTTTTTTGATACCATAGAGTTTACAAAAAGCTCAATTTTATCAATTTCCTCACTAGAAATTGGTTTCATATGACTAAAATCAAATCTTAATCGACTTGGTTCAACTAAAGAACCTTTCTGAGTAACATGTGTACCTAAAACTCTTCTTAATGACTCATGTAATAAATGAGTAGCAGAATGATATGCTCTTGTATTATTTCTTCTTTCAACATTAATTTTCATTTCAATATTTTCATTATTTTTGATTGAACCACTTATTACTTTTCCATAATGAACAAATAGATCACCTAATTTTTTTTGAACATCAGTTACCTCAAATCTAAAATCACCTGAAATAATTTCTCCTGTGTCACCAACTTGACCACCCGACTCACCGTAGAAAGGTGTTTGATTTACTATAATCATTCCCTCATCATTTGTTTTTAATTCTTGAACTTCTTTATTATTTTTTAATAGAGATAAAACTAATCCCTCAGCTTGATTGGTTTCATAGCCTAAAAACTCTGTTGCTCCCAATTTATCTCTAATACCAAACCAAATATCTTCCACTGCTGAGTCTCCAGAACCTTTCCAATTTTTTTTTGCAAGTTCTCTACTTTCTTTCATTAAAGAATGAAATTTTTTAGTATCAACCGATAGGGATTTGTTTTTTAATATATCTTCAGTTAAATCTAATGGAAAACCATAAGTATCATATAATTTAAATGCTACATCTCCCGGTAAAACTTTATCTATTTTAGATATTTCTTCATTTAGTATTTTAATTCCCCTATCTAATAAAACTAAAAATTTTTCCTCTTCCATTTTCAAAGTTTCTTTAATTAAAGATTCTGCCCTCTTTAATTCTGGGTAATTATCAGACATTTCATTTTTTAAAGTTTCAAATAGATTATAAAAAACAGGTTGTTCAGAACCCAGCAAATGAGAGTGTCTCATTCCTCTTCTCATTATTCTTCTTAGAACATATCCTCTGCCTTCATTAGATGGCAACACTCCTTCTGCAATCAAAAATGAACTTGCTCTTAAGTGATCTGCTATCACTCTAAAACTTGAAAGGTTATTTTGATCTGGTTTTCTTTTAACAATTTCTGATGTTGATTGAATTATTTTTTTAAAATGATCTGTCTCATAATTATCATGTGTACCCTGTAATAAAGCAGCAATTCTCTCTAAACCCATTCCCGTATCCACAGACGGTTTAGGTAGATTTACTCTTTTATCTTTTGATACTTGTTCATATTGCATGAATACTAAATTCCAAATTTCGATAAATCTATCTCCATCCTCATCTTTTGAGCCTGGTAAACCACCTTTTAAATGTTCCCCATGATCATAAAAAATTTCTGAACAAGGGCCGCATGGACCTGTTTCACCCATTGACCAAAAATTATCAGAGGTTGAAATTCTCAAAATTCTATTATCACTTAAACCTGCAATTTTTTTCCAAAAATTAAAAGCTTCATCATCTTCATGATAAACTGTTACATAAAGTCTATTTTTATCTAATCCAAAATCTTTTGTAATCAAATCCCAAGCGTAATGAATTGCTTTTTCTTTAAAATAATCTCCAAATGAAAAATTACCTAGCATTTCAAAAAATGTATGGTGTCTAGGTGTGTAACCAACATTTTCTAGATCATTATGTTTGCCACCTGCCCTCACACACTTTTGTGAGGTTGTTGCTCTTTTATAATCTCTTTTTTCAAGACCAGTAAATACGTTTTTAAACTGAACCATTCCTGAATTAGCGAACATTAAAGTAGGGTCATTATTTGGAACAAGATTACTTGACTCTACAATTTTATGATCATTTTTCTCAAAATATTTCAAGAACGTTGATCTAATTTCATTTAATGATTTCTGTGCCATATTTTTAAAATACAGCTTTTTTATTTTATGTCTAGATGACGATAAAGGGGGAAAGGCGCTTATATAAAGCGCCTTTTTTAAATTTAAAGATAGCCTTTAATTCTAGTTCTTTTTAGAAGGAGTAACTTCCTCTTTTTCAACCACTTTCTTCTCTTTTTCTATTTTTTCAGGATCTAGTGGATTTCCTTCTATTTTTTTTGAAATCACACCTGCTTTTTCTCTAATTGCCATTTCAATCTCTGCAGCAATTTTAGGGTTTTGAGCAAGGTAAGTCTTTGCATTTTCTCTTCCTTGTCCAATTTTCTCACCTTTATAAGCATACCATGCGCCTGATTTTTCAATAATGTCGGCTTTAGCACCTAAGTCAACTAACTCACCCATTTTGCTAATACCTCTTCCATACATCAAATCAAACTCAACTACTTTGAATGGTGGTGCAACTTTATTCTTAACCACTTTCACTCTTGTAGTGTTACCAATAATTTCATCTTTATCCTTAATGGCACCAATTCTTCTGATGTCCATTCTAACTGATGAATAAAACTTAAGTGCGTTTCCTCCTGATGTTGTCTCAGGACTTCCAAACATAACTCCAATTTTCATTCTGATTTGGTTAATGAAAATCATCATTGTATTTGTATTTGAAATTGAACTTGTTAATTTTCTTAAAGCCTGACTCATTAATCTTGATTGAAGACCAACATGATGATCTCCCATCTCACCTTCGATTTCAGCTTTAGGAGTTAAAGCTGCAACAGAGTCAATTACGATCACTGAAATAGAGCCCGATTTTACTAGCGTATCTGCTATTTCTAATGCTTGCTCACCAGCATCAGGTTGTGAAATTAAAAGTTCTTCAGTATTTACACCTAGTTTTTTAGCGTAAACTGGATCTAAAGCATGCTCGGCATCAACAAATGCACAAATTCCACCTGCTTTTTGAGCTTCAGCAACTACTTGTAATGCTAATGTAGTCTTTCCAGAAGACTCTGGTCCGTAAACTTCGATAATTCTTCCTTTAGGCAGTCCACCAATTCCTAAAGCTAGATCCAAACTTAAAGATCCAGTAGATACTGACTCAATATCCATTGCTCTTTTTTGGCCAAGCTTCATTACTGAACCTTTTCCAAAATTGTCTGTGATTTGGCTAATTGCTGCTTCTAAAGCCTTATTTTTCTCTTTGTTTTCCAATTCTTGATCTTTCGTAGATTTAACTACTTTTAAGTTATTTTTAGTCATTTTTTGCCTCTTTTTTTGCTTTTTTTAACACTCGAATCATGATTTAAATGTACACATTTTGTTCTCTTTAGCAAGATTAATTTAATTACAGTCTAAAAAGCTTAATATTACTTAATTTTTAGATAGTCACTATTCAATAAGCCCACAGATTTTAAAAGATTAAATTGAGAGAGAATGTAATTTTTTTCAGAGTCAACCAGTGAAATTTGGGCATTCAAAAGTAAAGAATTAGATTGGATAACCTCCAAAGTTGTCCTATCTGAACCACTATTATACTCAGCAACTATTCCTTCGTTAGCTATTTCAGCAGCATTTACTTGTGCTTTAACTGAATTTAATAAACTCTTATTAGATTGATATGAAGTCCAAGAACTTGCTACATCTGTTTGATTTTTTTTTATTGAATTTTCTAAAAGCAAACTTTTTTGTAATTCAGCACTTTTATTCTTTTTTAAATTTGCATAATTTTTACCACCTGAAAAAAAAGGCCAGGTAATAGTTGCTTTTAAAGTATCTTTATTTCTTTCATCATAAGTAGAACTTAAATCATTAGTTTGCGTTCTATCAAAAGACAAAGTGGCTGAAGGTGCCATGTCAGACTTTGCACTATTTGTGTCTTTTTTTGATTGTTCATATTCCAACTTTGCAATTATAAGTTCTGGATTTCTTTTTTTGGAAATTTCAATTGCCTCTGAAAGTTGTTTTGGTAAATCAATGATTAAAATTGATGATTTATCTAAATTTTCAATATTTGATAAATTTCCAATTACATTTTCATAATTTAACTTACTGGTTAGAAGATTATTTTCTGCCTCTATTAATTTTGCTTGCGCTTCAGCAAAAGAGGACTCTGATTGAGCAACATCTGAAATGCCTATTTGACCTCTTTCAAGTCGAATTTTGTCTGTTTCAACTTGTCTATCTAACAATTCAACATTAGATCTATTAATCAATAATTTTTCATTGGCTGAAATTAAGCCTGTATATGCATCAATAGATTTTAGTAAAATTTCTTGCTCTTTTTTAAGAAGTTTTGCTTCTGCTAAATCAATTCCAATTTTACTTTTTGCTAATTCTGAACCTCTTCCTAAATCAATTAATGTCTGAGTTATTTTAATTGATTTTGTCTCTGGACTTACATCTTTAATAGAAGCGTCTGATCCATTTTGATTTGTTAATTTATCAGTGTCTTCATCGCTTTTTGTGCCTTCAATTGTAATAGTTGGAAGATAAGAGCTTTTTGATACATTGTGCTCTTGTTTTGAAATATTTAAAGTTTCCCTCTCTGCATTAAGTTCTGGGTTTGCTTCGTAAGCTCTTTTAAGTGCTGATGTGAAAGTTTCAGCTAACACAAAATTATTTAATATAGCGAATACAAATAATATATTAAAAAATATTTTCATTTCTTTTTATATACAGCAGATTTAATTTGATGGTTACTATTTAAATTGAATATAACTGATGCATATTTAGGCATAGATCTAAACATGTTTTGAGTTATTCTTTGATAAGTTTGCATAAAATTTAATACATCTCCCTTACTCATAATTTTTGATTTAACCTTACTTGTGACCCAAAGTTTTCTCTCTTGTTTCAATCTCCATTTTTGTAACAAACTAAAATTTTTTGCTTTTAAATAAACTAAACAATTTAATTGCGAATATAAGTTTTTGTACTTTGATTTCAATTGGTGATTAACATATTTTCTCCAAATCTGTTTTTGGTCTTTTGCCTTTTCCAATGAATTAATAGTTTTCTTTAAAGTATTATTTTTTTCTGATTTTGCACCTACGCACCATCCCTCAAAAATAATAACATCTGGTCTCTTTTTTAAATTATACCATCTTTTTTTATTAAATCTGTCATCGATAGCTTTATTGAAAGTTGGTAAACTTAATCTTTTAAATTTCTTACTTTTTGACTTTTTAAAGAAATTTAACATCATATTAATATCATGAGTTCCAGGAACTCCTCTTGTTAAAAGCATAGGATGAACTCTTTTAGATAAATTTATTCGCTCTTTTCTTGTTTTATAAAAATCATCTATTGAGATCCTAAAAACATTT
>CACBMB010000004.1 GCA_902540275.1 uncultured Pelagibacteraceae bacterium
ATTTCAAATACAAAAAAAATTTCCTTAACAAGGAATGTAGATCAAACTAAATTTGATCAAAAAATTTTAGTAACTAAACTAAACAAAAAAATTATTTACTCTGAAAGTATAATAATGCAAAGTTTATATAAATCTGCAATGAAACAAAAAATACCTGTAAATACTATTATTGAATTTGCTCGTATTTATGGTTTTCAAGTTGATTTTCAAAGAGACATCAAAAAGAGAGATAGTTTTCAAATCATGTATGAGGCATTTACGAATGATAAAGATATAGTAATTGAGACAGGTAATATTATTTTTGCAAATCTTAAATTAAGTGGTGAAAATAATTCATTATATTATTTTGATAAAAAAGGATCTGAAGGTCATTACGACAAGAGTGGAAAAAGTGTTAAAAAAGCGTTAATGAAAACACCAATTAATGGTGCAAGACTTTCTTCCCCTTTTGGAATGAGAAAACATCCTATTGATGGTTTTAATAAAATGCACAAAGGAACAGATTTTGCTGCACCAATGGGAACTCCAATAATGGCATCTGGGGATGGGATAATTAAAAAAGCTGGCTGGTGTGGCGGTGGTGGAAATTGTATTGTCATCAGACATAATTCAACTTATCAAACTGTTTATGCCCACATGTCAAAATTTGCTAGTGGTATGAAAAAGGGAATAAGAGTTAAACAAGGTCAGATTATTGGATTTGTTGGCTCTACAGGAAAATCTACAGGACCACATTTGCATTATGAAGTTATAGTTAATGGAAAAAAAATAAATTCACAAACTCTTAAATTGCCTTCAGGTAAAATTTTAAAAGGAGAAAACAGAAAATTATTTGAAACAAAAAAAATTAAACTAGATGTTTTAAAATCAGAAAAAATTCTTGGCTTAAATTAATGACCTATATTTGATTTGTATCTTTTGTGTCTTGAGATTTTTCTAAATTATTATCTTTGTTATTTTCGTTAATAATTATTTCTGCCTCTTTTTTTGGTGATAGATTTTCTGAAATTTTAGATTTATTATTAATTTCTTTTTCATCTAAAATTCTTGTAAAATGATCTGCATGTTGGAAGTAATTTTCAGATAAAATCTTATCGCCATTAGAAAGTGCCTCTCTCGCTAAATTATTATATTTTTCGATTAATTTAGAGGCATTATGATTATTTCTTCCTGGAATTTTTCTTTGAAAATTTTCACTGTTTGAAAAAGAATTTTTAAATTTTGACCTATCGCCATTAGATTTAAATCCTCTGTCAGTTCTCCTAAAGTTGTTTCTTCTATTGTTATTATTTCTAAAAGTAACCATAATTAATGTCTCGTTATATTTTTGTACAAACTATGCATCTGTCATTTTTTGAATAATCTTTTAAAATTTTATTTATATAAAATCCTCTATCTTTCAGTAAGCTCGTAACTTTATTTTTTTGATCAAAAGCTATCTCTAAAAAAAATTTTCCGTTTTTTTTTATCAGCTCAGATGACTTATTAATAACTTTTCTGATAACTGATATGCCATCTAATCCACCATCTAATGCTATTTTGGGCTCAAAATCTATTATATCTTTTTCCAAATATTGTAAATCAATTTTATTAATATATGGAGGATTTGATATAATTAAATCATATTTGCCGAAATTAAAATTGTCAATATCAGATTTAAAAAATTTGGTCTTGTTAAATAAATTAAGATTTAAAGTATTTTTTTTGCAAATACTGATACATTTTTGATTTATATCAATACCTACACCATAAAAATTTGGCCTTTCCTTTAAAACAGATAGTAATAAACATCCTGATCCAACACCAATATCTAATATGTTAAATTTAGATCTATTTTTTGTAAACTCCAATATATGTTCCACAATCAACTCACTATCAGGTCTAGGTATTAAAGTATCTTTTGAAACTTCAAATTCATACTTCCAAAAATCTTTTTTTCCAATTAAATAAGCAATTGGTTTACCTTTCTCTCTTTGTTGAACCAGATAATTAAAATTATCAAAATCCTTTTCAGATATAATTTTATTCAAATTCATTATTATATAATTTCTGTCTTTTTTTATCACATTAGACATCAATATTTCAGAGTCTAAATTAGCAGATTTAATATTTTTCTTTTTCAATTTTAGATTAGCTTTGTTAATTGCGTTTTGAATATTCATAAATTTAAAGTTGACTTAAACTTTCTTCTTGAGCTTGTAATGTTAAAGACTCTATCATTTCATCAAATACTTCCCCCTCTAAAAACTCATCCAATTTATGAAGAGTAAGATTAATTCTGTGATCTGTTACTCTTCCCTGAGGAAAATTATAAGTTCTTATTCTTTCAGATCTATCACCTGTTCCAATTTTACTTTTTCTGTCTTGAGATCTTTCTTTATCAATTCGTGATCTTTCTAATTCATATAACCTTGATCTCAAAATTTTCATTCCTTTAGCTTTATTTTTGTGTTGAGATTTTTCATCTTGTTGAGATACAGATATGCCTGTTGGTATATGAGTAATTCTAACTGCACTATCTGTTGTATTAACTGATTGACCACCAGGACCACCAGCTCTAAAAACATCAACTCGTAGATCGGAGTCATTTATTTTTAAGTCTACTTCTTCAGCTTCAGGTAGAACTGCTACTGTCGCTGCTGAAGTATGAACTCTTCCTTGAGTTTCAGTATCAGGCACTCTTTGAACTCTATGCACGCCACTTTCATATTTCAGAGTTGAATAGATATTGATACCTTTTATTGATGCAATTACTTCTTTTAATCCACCTGCTTCACTTTTTGAAATAGAAATTATTTCTAAAGACCATTTTTTTTTGTGACTAACCTTTTCATACATTTTAAACAAATCACCAGCAAATAAACTTGCCTCAAGACCTCCTGTCCCGGCTCTAATTTCAATAATAGCATTTTTTTTATCAGCTTCATCTTTCGGTAATAAGAATAATTTTAACTTTTTTTCACTTTTTTCATGTTGAATTTGTAAATCTTTAAGTTCGGTTGCAGCCATTTTTGACAACTCAGTATCAGTGCTCTGGTCAGCTAAAATTTTTTCTAATTCAGTTTTATTCTTTTCAAATGCAATATATTTTTTTGCATCATTAATTATTTCATTTAAATCTGAATATTCTTTAGATTTTTCCGCAAAAATTTTTTTATCTATATTTCCAGAAGATAAATCTTTTTCAAGTGTCGAATGTTTAATAATTAGCTCTGTAACAGTTTTTTCTGGTATCATTTTAGTTATTTTCTAAATCAGAAGCCTTTTTTTCAACTTCGTTTACAACTTTCTCAATCATATCTTTTGTTAAAACTTTTTCTGACTGCACTCCTGACAAATACAGCATATTATTTCCTTTTTTACCCCCAGTTATTCCCACATCAGTCAATGCTGCTTCACCTGGACCATTAACAACACATCCTATTACTGATAGTGTTATTGGAGTTTTTATGTGAGAAAGTTTTTGTTCTAACAATTTAACAGTTTCAATTACTTGAAAACCTTGTCTTGCACAAGAAGGGCATGAAATTATTTTTACTCCTCTTTCCCTTAAATTAAGAGATTTTAGAATCTCATTTCCAATTTTTACTTCTTTGACTGGGTCATCTGATAACGAAACTCTGATTGTATCTCCTATTCCATCTAATAGTAACGTTCCTAATCCAATCGACGATTTTATACTTCCAGAAATAAAGCCACCCGCTTCAGTAATTCCTAAATGAAGCGGATAATTAGTCACCTTTGATAACTGACGATAAGCTTCTATTGATAAAAAAACATCTGATGATTTTACGCTAATTTTTAAGTTACGAAAATTCTCATCTTCTAGTATTTTTATATTTCTTAATGCACTTTCAACTAATGCTTCAGGACAAGGTTCCTTGAATTTCTCTAAAATATCTTTTTCTAAAGACCCTGCATTTACACCTACTCTGATTGAGCAATTGTTATCTTTTGCAGCTTTAACAACTTCTTTGATTTTTTCCTTACTACCAATATTTCCAGGGTTTATTCTTAAACAGCTAGCGCCACTCTCTGCTGCTTCAATTGCTCTTTTATAATGAAAATGTATATCCGCAATAATCGGTACATCAACATGTTTAATAATTTCTTTTAATGATTTAGATGATAACTCATCTGGGCACGAAACTCTTACTATATCAGCCCCCTCACTGTGTATTTCATTTATTTGTTTTATTGTACCTTTAACATCCGTGGTTAATGTATTAGTCATTGATTGCACTGAAATAGGATTATTTCCACCTACTTTTACTTTACCAACACTAATTTCTTTCGTTTTTCTTCTTTTGATATCTCTAAAAGGTCTAATACTCATTTTTAATTATCCAATTCGAATTCTTTATGTAATGCTATCAATGCTTTTTTTGTATCTTTTTTATCAATTAGAACTGAAATTTTTATCTCAGATGTCGAAATCACTTGAATATTTATTTTTTTGTTTGCTAAAGATTGAAACATCCTAAAAGTTACACCAGGAGTTGTAATCATTCCAACACCAATTACAGAAATTTTTGAAACATTTTTTTTTAACAATAATTTTCTAAAATTAATATTTTTATTTGATTCAATGATTTTTTTTGTTTTATTTAAATCTTCTGTTTTAATTGTAAATGTTAAATCTGTTTCTTTTCCATTTGCAGAAATATTTTGGACAACCATATCAACATTAATTGAATTTTTTGAAAGTGGTTTAAAAATAGCAGCTGCAACTCCGGGTTTATCTTTGACTCCAATAAGTGAAACCTTTGAGTCATTTTGAGTAGAAGAAATTCCCGTAACAATTTTATTATTTATTATATTTGATCTTTTTGTAATTAATGTTCCAGATTTTTTAATAAATGATGACCTTACCTCAATATTAATTCTATTTAATCTTGCATCTTGTATAGATACAGGTTGCATAACTTTAGCACCAAGTGAGGCCATCTCTAACATTTCCTCATATGATATTACTTTAATTTTCTTTGCTTTATTCAATTTTTTCGGATCTGTTGTATATACTCCTTCTACATCAGTATAAATTATACATCTTTCAGCTTTAAAAAATTTTGCAATCATTATTGCACTTGCATCAGATCCACCACGACCAATAGTTGTAACTCTATTCTGATCACTTATACCTTGGAATCCAGTTATTATTGGAATACCACTTTCTCTCAAATATTTGGTTATTCTATTTTTATAAATTTGATTAATTCTTGAATTCTTGTGTGGTCCTTTTGTAACTATTGGAATTTGCCAAGACAGCCAAGATCTAGATTTATATCCTTTATAAATTAATCTTCCAGCCAACAAAGAACAAGCTATTTGTTCACCAGATGAAACTAGCACATCGTATTCCGCTTCTGAAAAATTTTTACTAATTTTTTTTGATTTTTTTATAAGTTCATTTGTCACACCACTCATTGCTGATGAGATAACAATTACTTTATATCTTTTTTTTAAATAACTACTTATAATATCTGCAACTTTTTTGATTTTCTCAATTGTTCCTACTGAAGTACCACCAAACTTTAATACTACAATTTTCATGATAATATTTTTTTTATAATTTAAAATTTGTTGATAAAATACATCTTAAATATAAAGTCAACTTACTTATGAAAAGTAACACAATTAATAAAAAAGAAATAGAAAAATTTTCTAAAATGGCTGAAGAATGGTGGGATCCACAAGGAAAGTTTAAACCTTTACACAAATTTAATCCCATTAGAATTGCATACATTAAAGACAATATAATTGAAACTTTAAAACTTAAAAATAAAAAAAAACCTCTAGAAAAAGTTAAAATTTTAGATATTGGATGTGGGGGTGGTCTTCTAACTGAACCCATGAAGAGATTGGGTGCAAATATTACTGGTATTGATGCCTCAAAACGAAACATAGAAATTGCAAAACTTCATGCAAAAAAAAATAATCTCGGAATTAATTATATATGTACATCTCCCGAAAATTTCAAAGACAGTGTTAAATTTGATGTAATACTCAATATGGAAATTGTAGAACATGTAGAAAATGTTGAGCTTTTTCTTGCCTCTTGCTCAAAGCTCTTGAAAAAAAATGGAATTATGTTCGTTGCAACTTTAAATAAAACTTTAAAATCATATTTATTTGCAATAATTGGTGCTGAATACTTTTTACGTTGGCTTCCGATTGGAACTCATGACTGGGAAAAGTTTGTAAAACCAGATGACTTAATTTCTATTTTAGAAAAAAATAATCTAAAAATTGATTCTTTAGATGGAATGAAATTCAATATTATAAGTAATGAATGGAAAATTAGTTCAGATAAATCTGTAAATTACATAGGAAAATTTATAAAAAATTAATGTTTCTTATTTTCAATCCAAGGCAATGTTGACGCTTCAATACCTTCTTCTTTGAGTTCTTTAATTTCATTATTTGATGCTAAACCATAAATACCTTTGGTTTTCTTCTTATTATTATAGTAAATAGATCTTGCTTCGTAAGCAAAATTTTTGCCAACATAGTCAAAATTTTTTTTTATAAAGTTTTGATATTCATTAATTTTTTTATAGAATTCCTTAATTTTTCTTTTACTTAAATCAGTTTTTTTAGATGAAGCTGGTTTCATTAATTTTGGTGCCATCAAACTTTTTTGAATTTTTTTTGATTTACAATTGTGACAGCTTAAAAAATTTTTTTTTTTTAATTTTTCATATTCTTTAGAAGAAGCGAACCAGCTATCAAAAGAAAATTCACAATTTTTACATACTAAATTATACTTAATCATAATGAACAGTTAATTATTATTTTTTTTAATTCAAGATTATTTTTAACTTCTATAATCGGCGTTAATTTCTATATACTTTTTCGTAAGATCCATTGTATAAGCTGTAAAATTTTTTGAACCTTTCGAAATATCAACAATTATATCAATAGTATCATGTTTCATGTAATCAGCTGCATCAAACTCATTATAATTGAAGTTTAATTTTCCATTTTGAATAATAACTATATTGCCAAATTTTATTGTTAATTTATCAAAATTAATTGGAACCCCGGCTTTTCCTATTGACATTATTATTCTGCCCCAGTTTGGATCTTCCCCGGCTATTGCAGTTTTTACTAATGGAGAATTGGCAATTGATAAAGCAATTTTTTTTCCATCGCTTTCAGTTTTGCAATTTAAAACATTTATAGAAATAAATTTAGACGCTCCCTCTCCATCAGCAACTACTCTTTTAGCTAAATTTAATAAAACTTTATTTAATGCATTATCAAATTCTTTAATCTTTTCATCATTAATATTTTTAACTTTTACATGTTTAGATTTTCCGGTAGAGAAAATTGTGACCATATCGTTGGTACTTGTATCTCCATCACAACTAATTGCATTAAATGTCGTAGAAATATTCTTCTTTAAAAGTTTTTTAAGTAAATTGTTTGGTAAGTCTGCATCAGTAAAGACATATCCCAAAGTTGTTGCCATATTTGGCTGGATCATTCCTGATCCTTTTGCTAAACCAAATATTTTCACTTTATTATTTCCAATTGAACATTCTTCCATAGCCATTTTTGGTTGAGTATCTGTTGTCATAATGCCAAGCGCAGCCTTCATCCAAATATATTTATTTTGGGTATATTTAATTTTAGATACTAATTCAGGTATTTTATCTTTTATTTTTGTTTCTGGAAAAGGCTCTCCTATTGTACCGGTACATCCAAAAAGAATATCTTTGGGCTTTATCTTTCTTGGAACATCTTCATCATCTTTTTGTTTTTCAGATAATTTTTCAGAGACAATCTCAGCTATTTTTTCTAAACTTTTATAACCTTGCTTGCCAGTGAAACAATTTGCATTTCTGGTGTTTACAATTAAAGAAAATACTTTTTTATTTTTTTGATTTAAATTCCATTTAATATTCTCTGACACTATTTTTGATTGAGTATAAACTGATGCAAAATTTGCACCTTGTCTGAAGTAAAACATGACTAAATCGTCTCTAGAATTATTATATAAATTTGCACTTACACTTGAGATAGATACTCCATCAATATGGTCTAAATCCTGAAAATCACCCATTCTTCTATTTTTTGATTTAGATGATAAAAAATTACTTAAATTTATACCCATAGTATTTAAAAAAATTATTTAATAATTATATTAAAGGTTATAAGTAAATAATAAATCAAAATTTAATGCTAAATCCACTAAACTTTATCACCAAACTAGTAAAATCTAAGAATCAGAAAGAACTAGATAGGATTTCCAAAATTGTTTCAAAAATAAATTCATTAGAAGAAGAAACAAAGAAATTGAAAGACAAAGATTTCCCAAAAAAAACTCTTGAGCTTAAAGAAAAAATTAAAGGTGGAAAAACTTTAGATGACTTAATGCCTGAAGCTTATGCCTTGGTCAGAGAAGCATCTAAACGAACCAGGAATGAGCGTCATTATGATGTACAAATAATTGGTGGGATTGTTTTACATGAAGCAAAAATTGCTGAAATGAAAACAGGAGAAGGTAAAACTTTAACCATAGCATTAGCTGCTTATTTAAACTCACTTCAAGAAAAAGGTGTGCATATAGTCACTGTAAATGACTATTTGGCTAAAAGAGACTCAGTTGAAATGGGTGAAATATATAATTTTTTAGGAACAACATCAGGGTTCATTAACAATGACCAAAATGATTTTGAAAGAAGAAAAAATTATAATTGTGATATTACGTATGCAACTAATAGTGAGCTTGGTTTTGATTATTTAAGAGACAATATGAAATTTTCAAAAGATGAAATGGTTCAGAGAGATCATTTTTTTTCGATTGTTGATGAAATCGATTCTTGTTTAATCGATGAAGCAAGAACCCCTTTAGTAATATCAGGTGCATCGGAGGACAAAACCAATCAATATCTTGCAATTGATAAATTAATAAAACAATTGAAAAAAGATGATTACGAAATTGATGAAAAAGATAAAAATATTCTCTTAACCAATGAAGGAATTAATAATGTCGAAAAGATATTTTCAAATGTCGGTTTGCTTAAGAATAATAATTTTTATGATCCAGAAAATTTAAGTTTAGTTCATTTTGTCAATCAAGCTTTACGAGCTAACCATTTATTTCAAAAAGGTAAAGATTATATTATAAAAGATAATTCGCTCAAAATCATCGATGAATTAACTGGCAGAATTTTAGAAGGAAGAAGATTCGGAGATGGTCTCCACCAGGCATTGGAAGCTAAAGAAAAAGTAGAAATTCAAGCCGAAAATCAAACGTTAGCATCAATTACATATCAAAATTATTTTAAACTTTATAAAAAAATTTGTGGATGTACAGGTACAGCAGTAACAGAATCTGAGGAATTTTTTGAAATATATAACTTGCCTGTTGTAAGCATTCCAACAAACAAAAAAATGATAAGAAAAGATCTTAATGATCAAATTTTTAGAACAGAAATTGAAAAAAATAATGCAATAGTGAATAAAATTTCAGAAGTGCATAATTCAGGACAACCGCTATTAATTTTCACATCTAGTGTTAATAAATCTGAAATTTATTCAAAACTATTATCAAAAAAAAATATCAAACATTTAGTTTTAAACGCAAAAAATCATGAAAATGAAGCAGAAATAATTGCCAACGCTGGTAAGGAAAACTCTGTGATTATAACAACAAGCATTTCGGGAAGAGGTGTGGATATTCAACTTGGTGGAAAAAAAGGTTCTATAAATGATAATGAACTTTCTGAAAATAAAAATAAAATTAAATCTCTTGGGGGACTTTTTGTAATTGGCACCGAAAGAATGGAGTCTAGAAGGGTTGACAATCAAGCTAGAGGAAGATCTGGAAGACAGGGCGACGAAGGCTCTTCAATATTTTACGTAAGTCTTGAGGACGATTTGATGAGAATTTTTGGGTCAGAAACTATGAATAATATGTTAGAAAAATTAGGTTTAAAGGATGGGGAAAGTATAGACCACCCATGGATCAATAAAGCATTAGAAAGAGCTCAGCAAAAAGTTGAAGCCAGAAACTTTGATATTAGAAAAACTTTGATTAAATTTGACAATGTTTTGAATGATCAAAGACATGTAATTTTTTCTCAAAGAAAAAATGCGATGAATAGTGAAAAAATTTTTGATTACTCAAATGAATTCTTAGAAGAAATTTTAGATAAAATTATTAATTTTAAAATTCAAAATTTATCTAACCCAAATAATAATGAATTTTTGAATAAATTAAAAAATATTTTAGGTAAATCTTTTGATGAACAAAAACTAACAAATTTACTATCATTAAATAATAATGAATTTAAAAAAAAAATTATTGAATTATTTAATGATAAGAGAAATGAAAGAATTGAATTTTTAGGTAAAGAACAATCAATAGAAATAGAAAAAAGAATTTTTTTACAAACATTAGATTTAAATTGGAAATCACATATTCAGTACTTAGAACAACTTAGACAAGTAATCGGTCTCAGATCATATGGACAGAGAGATCCTCTTATAGAATATAAAAAAGAGGCCTTTGAATTATTTGAAAACTTACTAGAGAAACTCAAGATTGATTATATAAAAATTTTAATAAATTTAAAAATAGTTGAACAATCTCAAAACAAAGATGAGACTAAAAGGACACCTATCATGGAAAATCCTAAATGTTTGCTAATTTTAAATCGAGGTAAAAAAATCTCAAGAAATGACAGGTGTGAAGCGACAGGCAAAAAATATAAGAACTGTTGCGGTGCTTTATAGATAGTAGATCAAAAATAAAGCTAAAATAAAAATTATACTTATTGGTATAGCATATCTTTTAAAATCTTTTATTTTTTCAAAAGAATTTAGCTTTGGTTTGATTGAACTTAATTCTTCAAGATTATCAATAAATCCTTTTTTCCTGCCAATTTTCAAAAATTTACTTTTTCTGTCATTAAAAATTTCATCAGACGACATGTTTTTAAATTTTTCTAAATTTTTACTTAAAGTTTCTTTTACATTTAAAAGCATTTGATCTTTATCTCTATGTGCACCTCCGATTGGTTCAGCAATTATCTCATCGATAATTTCTAAATCTAGTAAATCTTTTGCTGAAAGTTTCATAGCCTTTGCTGCATCTAACATTTTTTTTGGATCTCTCCATAAAATTGTTGCACATCCCTCAGGTGATATAACTGAGTAAATGGCGTTTTCTAACATAATCACTTTGCTTGATGAGGCTAATGCAATCGCACCTCCTGATCCTCCTTCACCAATTATAATTGATAATGTAGGAACTTTTAATTCCATACAACATTCAATTGATCTTGCAATAGCTTCTGCTTGCCCTCTCTCTTCAGCCCCAACACCAGGATAAGCACCAGGCGTATCAATAAACGAAATTATGGGGATATCAAATTTTTCAGCCAGCTTCATTAAACGTATCGTTTTTCTATATCCCTCAGGTCGCATCATTCCAAAATTACGTTCTATTCTAGAGTCTAAATCCTCACCTTTTTCTTGACCTATAACCAAAACAGAGTTTCCGTTAAATTTTGCAAAACCAGATATAACTGATTTATCTTCTCCATAATGTCTATCACCTGATAGAGAAATAAAATCCTCAAATAAATTATCAATAAAAAACTTTGACTTTGGTCTATCTTCATGTCTTGCGACCATAGTTGTTTGCCAAGGGTCAAGGTTTGAATAAATAGATTTTAACTTATCATCTAGCTCATTTTGTGTTTTAGAAATTTTTTGTGTATCAACTTCTGAAAGACCACTTTGATTAAAAGGGTCTTTAAGTTTTTCTAACTCATTCTCAAGGTCTTTTATTTCTGTTTCAAAATTAAGATAATTTTTCATTTAATATAATTTGTTTATTAATTATGAAAAATGACAACAAAATGTCAATATTACTATGCTACTATTAATTATTGACTTCATTTTATTAGGGTTTTAGAAAAGATCAAATGAAAACTAAATATGAAAATGTTAATAATCTAAAAGTTTCAAGTGATTTACTTACATTTGTTAATAAAGAATTATTAAATGATACCAATGTCTCTCCAGAAAAATTTTGGTCTGGATTTGATAAAACTGTTCATGAATTAGCACCAAAAAACCAAGAATTACTAAAAGTAAGAGAAGATCTGCAAAAAAAAATTGATGATTGGCATATAAAAAATAAAGGTAATAAAATTAATTCTAATGAGTATAAAAATTTTCTTAAAGAAATTGGATATTTAAAAAATGAAGGATCTGATTTTAAAATTGAAACAAATAATGTAGATGATGAAATAACAAAAATTGCAGGACCACAATTAGTTGTTCCAATAATGAATGCAAGATACGCTTTAAATGCAGCTAACGCTCGTTGGGTAAGTTTATACGATAGCTTGTATGGAACTGACATAATAGAATCAGAAGAAGGGGGTAGTGAAAGATATGACCCAAATCGTGGTCAAGAAGTGATAAAATATGTTAGAGAATTTTTTGATAAATTCATTCCAATTGATGGAACAAGTTGGAAAAATATTGCAGGATTAAAAATATTTGAAAAAAATCTTATAATTCTGAAGGATGATTATGAATATAAATTGAAAGATAAAGAAAAGTTTATAGGTCATAGAGGAGATGCGAATAAACCTGAGGCAGTAATTCTTAAAAATAATAATCTTCATTTTGAAATTATAATTAACCCAAGAGCCTTTAGTGCTGCTCATGATATTGCGGGTATTAGCGATGTGATTGCTGAGTCAGCTATTTCAACTATTTGTGATAATGAAGATAGTGTTGCCGCAGTTGATGCTGAGGATAAAGTTGCATACTATATAAATTGGCTTGGTCTAATGAAGGGCAATCTGAAAGTGCAGTTTGAAAAAAAAGGTAAAATTTTAGAAAGAAAATTAAACCCTGATAGAAGTTACATTTCAAAAGAAGGGCAAGGATTAAAATTGCATGGAAGAAGCTTGCTTTTAATCAGAAATGTTGGCCACCTTATGACAAACTCTTCTATTCTTTTAAAAGACAATAGTGAAATACCAGAAGGAATTATGGATGCATTTATTACAACTGCAGCCGGTTTACATGATTTAAAAAGAAAAAAAAATTCAAAAAAAGGTTCAATTTATATTGTAAAACCTAAAATGCACGGACCAGATGAAACAGCATTTACTGATTTAATTTTTACAAAAGTGGAGGAAACATTAGATTTACCAAAATATACATGTAAGATTGGTATAATGGATGAAGAAAGAAGGACTTCTGCAAATTTAAAAGAATGTATTAGAACACTCAAAAATAGAGTTTTTTTTATTAATACTGGCTTTTTAGATCGTACAGGCGATGAAATGCATACCTCCATGGAAGCTGGGCCAATGATTAAAAAGGGGGATATGAAATCCTCAAAGTGGATTTCTGCATATGAGAATAATAACGTAGATATAGGATTAACTTGTGGTTTTTCAGGCAAAGCACAAATAGGTAAAGGTATGTGGGCTGCTCCTGATATGATGAAACAGATGATGAAAGAAAAAATTGGACATTTAAAATCTGGAGCAAACTGCGCTTGGGTACCTTCACCCACTGCAGCCTCTTTACATTCTTTACACTATCATCAAATAGATATTTTTAGTGAACAAAAAAAAATTTTAAATAGAGAAAAAGCAAAATTAGATGATCTTTTAACAATCCCAGTTGCTGATAGACCTAATTGGTCAGTAGAAGATATAAATTCAGAAATTGCAAATTCTGCTCAAACTATTTTAGGCTATGTAGTAAGATGGATAGATCAAGGTGTAGGTTGTTCTAAAGTACCTGATATAAATAATATTGGACTTATGGAGGATAGAGCGACACTAAGAATATCTTCTCAACATATTGCAAACTGGATACATCATGGCATTACCACAAAAATTCAAGTTACAGAAATCATGAAAAAAATGGCAACAGTTGTAGATAAACAAAACGTTGAGGATAAAAATTATGTTAAAATGAGCGATGATTTCGATAATTCTTTAGCATTCAGAACTGCATGCGATTTAATTTTTAAGGGAAAAGATCAACCTTCTGGGTATACAGAGCCACTACTACACCTTAATAGAATAGAAAAAAAACTAATCTGAGCTAGAATTTAATTTTGATCTATTTTTAAAAGCAGAAATTAAAGTTCCATCATCCAAACTCTCAATTTCTCCGCCCACTGGTAAACCTTGGGCTAGTTTAGTGATTTTAATATTTAGATTTTTTAGACTATCCTGAATATAATATGCTGTAGTTTGACCCTCTACGGTGGCACTAGTTGCCAATATTACCTCCTCAATTTTATCTTTTTTAACTCTTTCAACTAAAGAATTTATTAATAAATCCTCTTTTTTTTGACCCGCAGAAGAAATAGTACCGCCTAGGATATGGAAATATCCTTTGTATATATTTGAACTTTCTATACTCCATTGGTCAGAGATATTCTCAACTACACAAATTTTTTCGTATTTTTTTCCGATAATTTTACAATTACTATAGTCACACTCAATTGAATTAGCTTTTAATGACCCACAAATCTTACATCTAGAAATATTTTTATACACCTCTGCCAATGTTTTCACTAAGGGTTTTATTAATTCATCTCTACTATTAATCAATTTTAATACTATGCGCTTTGCAGATTTTGGACCAAGACCAGGAAGTTTTGAAATTAATCTTATTAATTCATCAATCTCATTAATATTTTGCATCTATAAAGGCCACTTAAATCCTGGAATTCCAAATCCACCAGCTGCTTTTGAAATTTCTTCTGTGGTTATAGATCTTAATTTAGCTTTTGCATTATTATGAGCTGCAACGATTAAATCCTCAATAACTGTTTTATTTTCTTTTAAAATTTCATCTGAAATTTCAATCTTTTGCATTTCTCCTTCTCCATCTAAAATTACTTTTACGGAATTAGATCCGGAAGCACCTTCAACTCTTATCTTTTTTATCTTTTCTTGGCTTTCTTTCATTTTAGCTTCAAGTTCTTTTGCTTTGTCTAAAATTTTTGAAAAATCAGTCATTTAATTTTTATCATTCTTTTTTATAACTACATCAATTAAGTTTGCATCTGGAAATTTTTCTAATACATCTTTATAAATTTTAGAATTTTTAATATTCTTTATAACCTCAATTTTATCATTTTTTTCTTTATTTTTAATTGACATCTCACCTTTTGTTTTACTTAATGTAATTATCCATCTCTCATTAGTCCACTCAAAAAGTTTTAAAGATAAATCTTTAACAAAATTCTTATCAAGATCATCATTAAATGAAATTTCAATTCTGTTTTTCTCGAAATTCACTAGATTAACATTATTTTCTAATTCATATTTTAATTTTATCTCTTTTTTTTCAAAACAAATTTCTAACAGTTTTTGAAATGAGTTAATTTCATTTTTTCCCTCAATTTTAAGTTTTTTTTCTAATTCAGGTTTTATTTTTTTTTCCTGAGTAATGTTTTTTATTTGATTTATTGTGTCAGTTTCAAGATTTAGAATATCTTTTTTATCATCTAAATTTTTTTCGATTGAGATTGAAAAGTCCTTTTTTTTTAAATTTTCTTTTTTATCTTTTGAAGATGTGAGATACATTAATCTCATCAAATACATTTCTATAGAAAAACTTTGATTTGATATGATGTCTAATTCCTCTAATGTTTTGATTGTAAATTGCCAAAAAAGTATCAATACTTCATTATCAACATTATTAGAGATTTCTTTTATTTTAGAAAACTCTTCATCATTAAGTGAAAAATTAGTGCTTTCTAGTGTCAATGAATTAATGTTTTTAAAATAATAAATCAATTCTAAAAAATCATTTATAAAAACTTTGGGTTCTATTCCCTGATCATAGATATTTCTATAAATTTCTATTACAAGTTTTTCTTTACCTTGTAAAATTAATTCAAACATTTCTATAAGTTGTGATTTATCAAAATATCCAAAAATTTTTTTTGCAGAGTTTAAATCAAATTCATCATCTTTATTTAATGTTAATAAAGCTCTATCTAACAATGAAAGTGCATCTCTTACTGAGCCCTCTGATAATTTAACAATTAATTTAAGAGCATCATCCGAAACTTTTCCATTTTCTTTTTCTTTAATTTTTTTTATATATTCTAATAACTCAGATGATTTAATTCGTTTTAAATCAAATCTTTGACATCTTGAAACAACTGTTACGGGGATTTTTTTTATTTCTGTAGTTGCAAAAATGAATTTTAAATACTCTGGTGGTTCCTCTAATGTTTTTAATAGAGCATTAAATGCTTGCTTACTTAACATGTGTACTTCATCGATTATGAATATCTTATATTTAGATGATGTTGGCCCATATCTTGAAAACTCAATTAAGTCTCTAACATCATCAACTCCAGTCTTGCTAGCCGCATCCATTTCTAAGACATCAATATGGTTAGAATTAGTAATTGCGTCACAATTATCACATTTTACTTCACATTGATTTTCCATTCCATTTAAACAATTTAATGATTTGGCAACTATTCTTGCTATTGTAGTTTTTCCTACACCACGTATTCCAGTAAATAAATATGCATTAGGAACTTTATTGGATTTAATAGAGTTCATAATAGTTTCTGATACTAAATCCTGACCTATAAGTTCATCAAAGTTTGATGGCCTATATTTTAATGCAAGAACTTTTGAATTTTTATTCATTTTTTTCCTTAGGAGACTAGAACCTGAATAACTGTCTCTACGACTGCTTCCGTTAAGATCTGGTCGGGTTTAAGCAGCACCCACCTCTAGCCTCCAAAAACTATTATAGCAGTAATGATTTCTAATCCACAACAAAAGATTAAAATTTATTTTTCTCTTATTTTGTCAGCCTCAAAAACACCTAGAACGTGAAAATCCATACAATGTAATTCTAAAGATTCTAAAGATCTTTGGACTTTACTATCTTCTATATGACCGTCTAAATCACACAAAAAAAAGTATGAGTCGAAAGAATTTTTTTCAGGATAGCTTTGTAGTTTAGTTAAATTTACCCCATTTATAGCAAATCCTCCTAATGATTGATACAAAGCAGCTGGTTTACTTTTTAATTTAAATAAAAAAGATGTTATGTAATTTTTATTACCAAACTCAGGTTGGGATATATCTTTTCCCATTATTAAAAATCTTGTAAGATTACCTTTCTCATTCTCTATATTTTTTTTAATAATTTCTAAACCATAGGTTTGTGCACTTAATGAAGATGCTATTGCAGATTTCTTTTTATCATTACTTTTTGAGACCATTTCAGCAGAACCTGCCGTGTCTGCTCTAACATGTTCATTTAAATTATTTGATTTAATGTAGCGCGAACATTGAGATAATGCTTGTGAATGTGAATATACATCCTTTATGTCAGAAATTTTCGCACCAGGTAAAGCTAGAAGATTATGTTCAATTTTTTGAAAATATTCTGAATAAATATTTAGCCTATACTTAAATATTAAATATTCTATTCCTATGTTACCTGTAATTCTATTTGATTCGGGAATTATAATCTTTGAATTTGAGTCTTTTAAAGCTTTTGAAAAACACTCATCAAAAGTTTTACATGGAATAACTTCGGCTTTTGCTTCAACTGATAAAGCTGCTAGATGCGAATAAGCTCCAAACGTTCCTTGAAAATATATTTTACTCATCAGGATTTATATTCCATAATTTTTTTTATTGCTACAAAATCCTCTTCCGTATCTACTCCCACTGGAGAATATTTTGTATGTGCAACATTTATTTTAATTTTATTATCTAGAGCTCGCATTTGTTCTAATTTATTCTTAATTTCGTTGTTTGATTGTTTATAAGAGACAAATTTTTTTAGTGTTTCTAATTTATAACAATAAATACCTAAATGATGATAAATATTTTTTTTCTCACCATTTGTATTTCTAATAAAATTTAATGCTTCTGGAAAATTTGACTTATCCAAAGGTTTTTTTGTAATTACTTTAACCACATTTTGATCTTGATATAGTTTTTTATTTGATATATTCGAGGCTAAAGTTCCTAACTGTGAATTATTTTTCATCATCAAGTTATTCAAGTTTTTTATATCGTTAACATCCATTAAAGGTTCATCTCCTTGCAAATTCATGATTAAATCTATATTTGAACTACCAATTATTTGAAGAGCTTCGTATATTCTATCCGTTCCTGTTTTATGGTAGTTTTTAGTTAAAATTGCTTGACCTCCATTTTGTTTTACATCATCGATTATCTCTTGGTCTTCTGCGGCGACTACTACTTCACCAATACTTGCTTCCTCAGCCTTCTTAAAAACGTGAGAAATTATAGACAAACCATTAATTTTGAATAATGGTTTTCCTGGTAATCTTGTAGCAGATAATCTAGAGGGAATTATAACTAATGTTTTCATTGATCTTTTCAATTAATATTACAACAGAGGCAAAATTGTACATCAAAATATATAAGCAATTTTTAATTTATAATGTTATACGTTCAAAACAAAATTTTATAAAATGGATTCTTTTGAGTTAAATAAGATAATTGCTGCAGTATTATTGGTTGCTCTTCTAATAATTGGCATAGGAAAACTATCAAATATAATCTTTTATGTAGAAAAACCTAAAACACCAGGTTATGTCGTGGAAGTAGAGAATGTGGTTGCTTCAAATGTTGTTTCAACTGCTGAAGCCTCTGTGGAAAAAATAGATATAGGTACATTGATGGCGATGGGTGACCTTGCTACAGGAGAAAAGGTTTTTAAAAAATGTGCTGCTTGTCATTCAATTGTTAAAGGTGGTAAAAATAACATTGGTCCTGCTCTTTATAATGTTGTTGGTAGAAAAGTTGGGGCTATCAATGATTATAAGTACTCTAATGCTCTTTCTGAATATGGCAAAGAGTGGACATTTGAAGAATTAAATGGTTATTTAATCAAACCTGCTAAATGGATTAAAGGTACTAAAATGGCATTTGCTGGATTAAGAAAAGAAAAAGATAGAGCTTCTGTGATTAAATATTTGAATCAAAACTCAGATAATCCTTTACCCTTACCTTAATTTTCCAAAGCAATAAAGCAGAATAGATTTTTGGACGTGAACTCTATTAAGAGCTTGTTGCCAAACTTTTGATTGATTGCTCAAAAACACTTTTTCATCTACCTCACTCCCTCTAGGTAAACAGTGAAGAAAAATACAGTCACGCTTCGCAAAACTCATTAATTTTTTGTTAATTCTAAATCTTTTAAAATGATTTAATTTTTTTATTTTATTAACTTTGTCATTCATTGATATTACCTTATCTGAAAAAATGACATCAGCTCCTAATACTGTTTCTTTTGGATCATGATTAATAGAAATTTTATTTTTATTCTTTTTAATATAGCTTAATATTTCTTTACTAGGTTTATACTCCTTTGGACAACCAATATTTAATTTAAAAGAGAATTTAATTGATGCTGCTATTAAAGAATTTAAAACATTATTTGAATCACCTATCCATGCGATATTTAATTTTGATATCAACTTTTTTTTTATTTCTTCAATAGTAAATACATCTGATAAAATTTGTGTTGGATGTGAGCTTGGACTTAATCCATTAATAATCGGTATTGATAGATACTTCTTAAATTCTTTTAATTTTTTATCATTGTCTGTTCTAAGCATAAAAGCATTTCCAAAATTTGACAATATTTTAGCTGTATCCTCAATACTTTCACCTCCTTTTGATAAATGTAATTCATCTGGTCTAAGTGTTAAGGTGCTACCACCAAGTTGCTTAATCGCTAAATAAAAGCTTAATCTAGTTCTAAGACTAGATTTTTCGAACATTTGCACCAATAATTTTCCCTTTAATGGAGCTCCATTGTCAACTTCTAGAATGTTTAATTTTCCTCTTGAATTTTTTCTGCTCTTAGCGTCTTTTAAAATTTTTCTTAGATCATTTACCGGAATATCTTTTAAGTCTATAAAATGTTTCATTTTATTTAAATTCTGAACAAACTTTATTAATTATTTTTAAGGCAAGATTTAGCTCATTCTTTTTAACATTAAGTGGAGGTAATATACGAACAACATTTTCTGATGCACGTATAGTTAACAGATTATTATCCATTAATTTTTTTATAAACTCAACTTGATTCCTATGTAGTTGTATTCCTATTAATAAACCCCTTCCTCTTATCTCTTTTATAATATTTGGATATTTTCTTTTTAAATCATTTAATTTTAAAAAAAAATATTTTGAGGATCTTTTAACATTATTTAGAAATTTTTTACTTGAAACTATATCCATTACAATATTTCCAACAGCCATTGCTAATGGGTTACCTCCAAAAGTTGATCCGTGCGTGCCAGGTATCATTCCAGAAGCAACTTTTTTGGTCATTAAAACAGCACCAATAGGAAATCCACCACCAATACCTTTTGCAATTGGTACTATGTCAGGTTTAATTTTGGACTGTTCAAAAGCAAAAAAATCACCAGATCTTGATATACCTGATTGAACCTCATCGACAATTAACAAAATATTCTTTTTATTACAAATTTTTCTTAAATACTTTAAACATTTGTCAGGTATGGTTTTAATACCGCCTTCACCCAAAATAGTTTCGACCATTATAGCTGCTGTATTTTTTGTAATTTTATTTCTAATATTTGGAAATCTTGGTTTTGAATTTCTAAATTGAATATGATCAAATCCAGGCACTTTCGGTCCAAATCCCTCAGTCATTTTTTTGGATCCACTTGCAAAAATTGCAGCTAATGTTCTACCATGAAATGAATTCTTAATGCATAAAATTCTATTTTTATTAGGTTTGCCAATAGAAAAAAAATATCTTCTTGCAACTTTTATTGCTGCCTCCGTAGCTTCAGCTCCACTATTTTGAAACATAACATAATCAGCAAATGTTTTTTGACATAATTTTTTGGCCAATTTTTCTCCCTCAGGAATTTGAAAAGCGTTTGAAACGTGCCAAAGTTTTTTTGATTGATTTTTAATTGCTTTAATTAATTCGGGGTGTGCATGACCCAACGAGTTTACTGCTATACCTTGAACAAAATCTAAATATTTTTTATTATCAGTAGAGTAAAGATAGCTCCCTCTTCCAAATTTAAAAGAAATTTTTCTTCTATTATAATTTTTTGCTAAATAACTCATTTCATAAACTTTTTATAATTAAAATTTTTAGATACAAGTATGGATTGAATACTTTGCATAAAAAAATTATTTAATGTGCATAACTTGTAAAATTACTTATCAATTTTATTAAGATACCTTTATATAGTATATATAAATTTAACTAACACATTATATAGATAATATATGAGTTGGACTGAAGAAAAAGTAAATAAACTTAAAGAATTATGGGGTAAAGGAAATACTGCAAGTCAAATTGCTGAAATTATAGGGGGTATCAGTCGAAACGCAGTAATTGGTAAAGCACATAGATTAAATTTATCAGCAAAAATAAAAACTAGAACTGCTACAAGCAACCAAAATTTTGAAAATTCGCAAGATGTTAAAAATGAGAAATTTAAGAGAGGTAGAAGAAGTAAGTTTAAATCTTTAATAATAGAAAAAGATTTTGAGCCAGAAAATCCAAAACAACTAGAAGAGCTAGATGAAAATTCCTGCAAATGGCCAATAGGGCACCCTGATGAAAAAAATTTTTATTTTTGTGGCAGAACATCATTAAAAGATTTTTCTTATTGTAAGTTACATTTATTATACGCTTATCAACCTAAGGGTAAGAAAGAGGATTTTTCTGAAAAAGATGAGATACCAGAAATTATTAAAAAGAAAATGCAATCTGCATAATCATAATTATATTTTTATTAATTATATTTTTCAGTAGAATATTGACCTCCTTCTCTCCACATATAAGAATATTTCTCGACCTCCTGATCAAAAAATCTTTTACTAGGAACACCTATATCAAAATTAGTCTTGTATTTTCCTGAGGAAATATTGTCATATTTCAATAATCTTAATTGATCTTGAGTTAATAATGGTGTCGGCATTAATTCAAAAATTTTCGCTAAAAAATTAGCAAAAATCAAAGGTAAGGGTAGTAAAATTCTTTTTTTATCAATTGATTTTAATAATTTCTCTAGTATTTGTTTAAATGATAAAGATTCTGGACCTACACATTCTATAATATTTAAATCAATATTTTTAGAAATTACAAAATAAATCACTTCTACTAAATCTGAACAGTGGATAGGCATAAATTTTGTTTTTCCATGATAGTAAATAGGAAAAAATGGTAGATTATTTAATAAAGTCATGAATAAGGTTGTAAAACTGTCTGATCTAGAAAAAACTACAGACGGTCTTAAAATTATAGCACGAGGAAAATTTTTTATAATTTCTAATTCTCCTTCTAATTTACTTTTAGCATATTCAGAGTCTATAGCCTTATTGACACCTAAAGCTGACAAATGAACAAAATGCTCTAGTTTATATTCTTTACATAGTTTTGCTAATATTGATGGAAATATTGTATGTATGTTTCTAAAAGAATTAGCTCTTTTTTCAAATAGAATACCTATTAAATTAATACATATATCTGCATCACTAAAAAGTTCTCTTATTTTTTTTTCATCAAAAATATTTGCTTCAACTAAATTTATATATCCAGCATTCCCCATAATTTTCATTTTATGGCCTTTTTTGTGAATATTTCTTGTGACTACAGTAACCTTATAGTTGTTTTTAGTTAACAATCTTACAAGATGAGTACCAACCTGCCCTGTGCCTCCAAAAATTAATATTTTTTTCATAATAATTATCAAAAAATAGACATTATTGTTTAGTCTTTATATATATAAATATATGAATAATATCAAAGTTTTTGAAAACGATTTGCCTGAAGATTTAGATTTATCAAATGAAAAGCTTATAGGATTAGACAATGAAGCTTTAGGGTTAGTTTTGGGAAGAGATCCATTAACGTTAGTTCAATTGGGCTTGGAGTCAAAAAACTTTTATTTAATAAAGCTAAATAGGGAAACTTATCATGCACCAAATTTAGTAAAAATTTTATCAAATACTAACACTCAATTTATTATGCATTATGCTAGACAGGATTTACTGTGGTTAAAATATCATTTAAAAGTACAACCAAAAAATATCTTTTGTACTAAAGTCGCATCTAAAATCGCAAGAACAGCAAGTTCTTTTCATGGATATAAAGATCTTGTCAAAGAATTATGTGGAAAAGATATTTCCAAAAGAGAGCAACAAAGTGATTGGGGTAATCCAAATCTTTCAGAAAAACAAATAAAGTACGCAGCTTCAGATACTGAATATCTTTTTGATATTAGAAAAAAATTAATAAACATGTTGGAAAGGGAAAAACGAATTGATTTGTTTAGAAAATCTATGCATGTAATTCCTGTTTTAGTAGATATGGAAATAGCTGGTTATAAACTTTCTACATTTGAACATTAATTATGAAAAAAAAATATAATAATATTGGAAAAAAAGTAATCGAACTTCAAATAAAAGCTTTACAAAAATTAAAAAATTCAATCGGCAGTTCTTTCGATCAGACAATAGAAGTTTTAAGCAAATGTCAGTCTAAAATTATATTGTGTGGTGTTGGAAAAAGTGGTTTAATTGCTTCAAAAATCTCTGCTACTTTATCATCAGTTGGAACTCCTTCTTTTACAATTTCTGCGAGTGATAGTTCACATGGTGATTTGGGATCTATTTCCCGAAAAGATATTTTAATTTTGATTAGTTATTCTGGAAATACTGAAGAATTAAAAAATATAATTCAATATGCAAATAGAAATAGAATTAAACTTGTTGGTATTATGTCAAAAAAAAATTCTTTATTGTATAAAAGTTCAAATATTAAATTATTAATACCTGAAGTAAAAGAGTCAGGTCACGGAATAGTTCCTACTTCAAGCACTACTTCTCAATTGGCTATTGGAGATGCTATTGCAATATCTTTAATGAGCCAAAAAAAATTTAGTAAATTAGATTTTAAAAAATTTCATCCATCTGGAAGTTTAGGAAAAAAATTAAAAACAGTTGAAGACCTTATGATTGTAAAAAATAGAATTCCTTTTATTAATGAAAATTCAACTCTCAAAAAAACTATTAAGGTTATTAATTCAAAGAAACTTGGTGTAGTTGTTGTAAGAAATAAAAAAAAAGAGACAACTGGTATCTTTACAGATGGAGACATTAAAAGAACAATACAAAAGAAAAAAAATATGGTGATTAATGATTTAATGATTAAATCAATAATGACTAAAAATCCTATATCAATAAATAAAAATGAACTTGCTGCAAAAGCGATTGAAGTCATGAATCGAAAAAAAATTACAAGTCTATGTGTCCATACTAATATAAATAAAAAAAAAACTATAGGAATAATACATGTACATGACTTAATTAGTGCTGGTATTCTTTAATTATCTTGATGAGAAGGAAATATTTTATTCAAATAATTTTATTGATAATATTAGTCATTTTATCTATTTCAATTTTTAATTATTACTATGAAAAAAATTCACCAGTAAAAAAAAATAAAATTAGTGATGAGAAAAATCTTTCAAATAACAAATCACTATCAAGCCAACAAAATCTTATTGAAGACATAAAATATACAGCAAATAATACCGAAGGTGATGTTTATGAAATTTTAGCAGACTTTGGAGAGGCCAGTTTAGAGGATCCAGAATTAATGTTTCTAACAAATGTTAGAAGTAAAATTATTTTTAATAATTCAGAAAAAGAAAATATTTATTTGACCTCTAATTTTGCAAATTTTAATACAAAGACTTTTGAAACTACATTTATAAAAAATGTTAAAATTATAAGACTAAATGAGATTGTAACAGGTGATGAATTATACATGGTTTTAGAGGTTGATAAAGAAAATGCTCAAAATGATCAAAGTAAAGAACAAAATATATTAAGAATGTCACACAATGTTTTGTTTCAAAAGCCTGGATATGAGATGAAAGCTGATGTATTAGAGATTGATTTAATAACTAAAAATTTAAAAATATATATGCATAATTCAAACAATAAAGTGATGATTAATTCAGAATTAAAATAGATATGTCAGTTATTAAAAAATTTAGAATTACAAAAATAAAGAATAGTAAACCTTTAGTTTCACTAAAAAAAATTTCCCTTTCGTTTAAAAAAAATCATTTAATTTTGGACAATATTTCTTTAGACATCTCTAAAGGTCAAATAATAGGATTGTTAGGTCCCAACGGAGCTGGTAAATCCTCATTAATGAACTTAATAACTGGTATTCTTAAACCGAATTATGGAAATATTATTATAAATAACGAAGATATAACTGAATATCCAATATATCAAAGAACAAAAAAATTTAAAATTTCTTTTGTTCCTCAAATTGGAGGATACTTTTCTGATTTAACGACTGAAAATAATTTAAATGCTATTGGTGAAATACAAATCAAAGATCAAAAATATAGAAAATCTAAAATAGAGGAATTAATTTCAAAATTTGAACTTGATGCTGTTAGGAAAGTTGAAGCAAAGTTTTTAAGTGGCGGGATGAAAAGGCGATTAGTTATAAGCATGTCCTTATTAGGTGACCCTGAAATATTATTGATGGATGAACCATTGGCCGCTTTAGATCCACAAACAATTCAAATGTTACAATCTATTATCATACGATTACAATCTGAATATAATCTTACGATTTTGATAACTGATCATCAAGCAAGAGATCTTCTAGTTGTTTGTGACAAAGCTGTAATACTCTCAAATTCAAAAATTGTGGCTGAGGGAACTCCTAATCAACTTATGAAAAATGAAAATGCTGCAAAATATTACTTTGGAGAGAACTTTAAGTTTAATTAATCTATTAAGTGAAAAACTATATAATTATTAAGAATAAAATAGAGAATTTTAAAAAAAAATTCATTGAGGTTGAAGGAGACAAATCTCTAAGTATTCGATTTGTATTATTATCTGCTTTAACAAAGGGTAAATGCTCTGCTATAAATTTACTTAAATCCGAAGATGTTTTAAATGCAATTAATTGTATAAATAAATTAGGTATAAAAACAATTTTCAAAAGTAAAAAAACTGAAATTTTTGGAAGAGGCTTGTTTGGCCTAAAATTCAGAAAAAATCTTATTTTGAATACTGGAAATTCTGGAACTACAGCAAGATTATTATGTTCGCTATTAATTGATTCAAATTATAAAATTAAAATCACAGGTGATCAATCTCTTAAAAAAAGAGATATGAAAAGAATTATAAATCCATTAAAAAAATTTGGAGTTTTTTTTGAGAGTAAAAATGGGAAACTTCCTTTAGTAATTAAAGGCACTAAATGTCCAAGACCTATAAAATTTACTGAAAATTTAGGCTCGGCTCAGTGTAAATCAGCTGTAATGATTGCTGCATTAAAAACTAAAGGGGTAACTAAATTAAAATGTTTGCCCTCTAGAAATCACACTGAGCTGATGTTTAAAAATATTTTAAAAATTCCAATAAAAATATTTAAGAAAAAAAAATACGAAATAATTAATATTAATGGACAAAAAGAATTAAAACCATTTAACTATAAAATACCAGGCGATATTTCTTCAGCATCATTTTTTATAGTTTTAACTTTATTATCAAAAAATAAAATCTTAAAGATAAAAAATGTAAACCTAAACTCATCACGAACTGGAGTAATAAAAATTCTTAAAATGATGGGAGGCAAAATAAAAATTTTAAATTTGAGAAATTATAAAGGTGAAAAAATCGGAGATATTATTGTTAAATCTTCAAATAAATTAAATTCAGTTAATCTTGATCCAAGATACAACAGCTCTGCTATAGACGAATTTTTATTAATTTTTTTAGTTGCATGTAAATGTAAAGGAATTAGTATTTTTAATAATCTAGGTGAATTAAACAAAAAAGAATCTAAAAGATTAGATTGGGGAATTAAAATTCTTTCTTTAATGGGAATTAAAGTAAAAAAAATAAAAAATTCTGGTATCAAAATTTGGGGTCAAGAAAATTTTAAACTTAATAAAAAAATTATAATTAAAAAATATTTAAAAGATCATAGAATTTTAATGGCTTGTGTAATTGCTGGACTTACATTGGGTGGCAATTGGAGAATTCATGATCAAAATTGTTATAAAACCTCTTTCCCATCATTTAAAGAAACACTCAAAAAATTAGGAGCCAAGATAAAATGAAAAATTTAATTCAAGTTGCTATCGACTCTCCTGCAGCTGCTGGAGCAGGTACTCAAGCTAAATTAATAGCAAAACATTATAAACTTTTTCATCTTGATACTGGAAAGATCTATAGGTTCATAGGTAAGTTAAAAATAAAATATAAAAATAAGTTTAATTATTTATTAATTAAGAAAGAAATGAAAAAATTAAAAATTCATAATTTAAATGATAAAAGTTTATTATCTAATAAAGTTGCAATGGAAGCATCTATAGTTGCCAAAGATCCAAAAATAAGAAAGATTGTTTATAATTTTCAAATAAAATGTGCTTATTACCCTCCAAAAAAATTTAACGGAAGTATTCTTGATGGAAGAGATATTACTAGCGTAATTATGAAAGATGCTATGTTTAAATTTTTTATAACAGCAGAGGTTAAAACAAGAGCATCAAGAAGATTTAAAGAGTTAAAATCTCTTAAAAGAAAAATTTTGTATAATGATGTTCTTAAAAGTATTAAAAAACGTGATAAAAGTGACTATAATAGAAAATATTCACCTTTAAAGAAAACTAAAGATTCAATCTTGATTAATACAACAAATTTAACTAAAAAAGCCTGCTTTTTAAAAATAAAAAAAATAATGGATAATAAACTTAAAATTTAATGGAAATTTATAAAGACCTAACAAACCAAGCCTCTAAAGAGTTCGAAAAACTTCTAAATAGCCAGCTTTCAAAAACAAAAATAGAAGAAGGAAAAATAATTGAGGGAAAAATAAATAAAATTACTGAGAAATTTGTTTTTCTTTTTATTGAAGGTTTAAAGAGTGAACCTGTGCTTGATATCAATGAATTAAAAAGTATGGGGTGGTTAGATAAAATTAAATTAGGTGAAAAAATTCCTGTGCTCTTAGAACGTATTGAAGACAAAAATGGAGAGGTTTTGGTGTCAGCAAGCAAAGCACAAAAAATTCGTGGTTGGGATAAACTTGTGGAAGCTTATGAAAAAAATGAACCAATCATGGGGAAGATTACATCAAAATGTAAAGGTGGATGTATTGTTGAACATATAGATACTGGCTCGTTAATGTTTTTACCCGGTTCTCAGATAAGTGATAAACCACTTAAGGATATTAGCCATCTAATGAATGAGCCGCAAAAATTTGCTCTTATTAAATTAGATAAAGTTAGGGGTAATGCCTGCGTTTCAAGAAAAGAAATAATTTCCTCTTTTAAAAAAGAAGATAAAGCTAAAATTATTGAGAAATATAAAGTTGGAGACATAATTAAAAATGCTGAGGTGAAGGGATATAGTTCTTTTGGTTGCTTTTTTAATGTAAATAATGAACTTGATGTTTTGGTTCATCTTCAGGAAATATCATATTCTAGAGTTAATCATCCAGATGAAGTTTTTAATATCGGAGAAAAACATGATCTAAAAGTAATTTCTGTAGATAAAGAAAAACTACAAGTTGGATGTTCAGTAAAACAATTATCTCCTGATCCTTTTGAACATATAGAAAATTATGAGCTTAAAAAAATTTATAAAGTAAAGGTCATGAAGATCATGGATTTTGGAGCATTTTGTGAATTAGAACCTGGATTAACAACTTTGCTACACTCAAGTGAGCTTAGTTGGACAAAAAAGAATTTATCTCCAAAAAAAATTCTTAAAGTTGGAGATGAGATTAATTGTATTATAACAGAGATAGATAAAGAAAAAAGAAGAGTTGCTATTTCATATAAATTAGCACAAGAAAATCCTTTTGAATTGTTTGAGAAAAAATATCCTGTTGGTACAATAGTTGAAGGTGAAATCGTAAATAAAAATGAATATTCTCTTTTTGTGAAAATTAAAGACTTAGATGTAGATGCTTTCCTGCACTGTAACGATCTTACTTATTTAAATAATGGTGAAGAAGAATTAAATATGTATAAAAAAGGTGAAAAAATAAAAGTTAAAGTTTTAGAAATTAAAGTTTCGGAGCAAAAAATAAGAGTTGGTCTAAGACAAACTAAACCAGATCCTCTTGATTTTTTTAAAAATAAAGAAGTTAATCAAACTGTAACGGTAAAAGTAATTTCGACTGACAATAAAGGCTTAACTGTAAGACCTGAAGGATGTGAAATGGACTTTTTAATTAAAAAATCCCAAATAGCAATTAATGCCTCTGATGCTCGTCCAAACAGATGGACAGGTGGAGAAAAGCTAGATTGTGCCATAGCCGAAATTAATATGGATAAAAGAAAAATTAGTTTGAGTATAAAGCTTCTGGAAGAAATAGAGAAAAAAGAAGCTTTAGAAAAATATGGTTCAGAGGGCTCAGGTAAAAATTTACCATTTTCTTCGTTGTCTGATGAATTAAAAAAAAAGGATAAAGTAAAAAAATAAACTATTTAGAAGATTGAAAAATTGGCTATTGTAAAATCAAAGCTTATAAAACAACTCTCAAAAAATTTTCCTAATTTTCTTAAAAAAGATATTGAAAAATTTACAGATATTATTTTAAAAGAAATTCAACAATCGCTCCGAAGAGGTGAGAGAGTTGAAATTAGAGGCTGGGGCACTCTAAGTACAAAAATTCAAAAGGCTTCGATCAGAAGAAATCCAAAAACTGGAGAGAAAATTGCAGTACCATCTAAAAAGGTTATTCAGTGGAAAATGAGTAAAGAAATGTTTAAAAAGATTAATAATGAAAAAGAATAAAATATTTATTGCTTGTGATAGTAAAAAAATTTCTAAAATAAAAAAAATAATTAGTGAAACTCAAAATTCAAAAATCAAGGTTGGTTATAAATTTGGATTAGAATTTTTAAACTCTAAGAATGGAAGAAATTTTGTATCTAAATTAAAAAATAAGATTATTTTTGCTGATCTTAAAATACACGATATTCCAAATACATGTGTTTCAACAATAAAAGCAATTAAAGATCTAAATGTTAATTATTTAACAATGCACATAAGCTCAGGTTTAGATGCTCTGAAGACTTCAAAAAAAGTATCAGGAAAAATAAAAATAATAGGCGTAACAATTCTTACTTCGTTAGATCATAAATCATTAAAAGAAATAGGATTTGATAAAAATTTAAAAAAATTGGTTTTTCATCAAGCAAGGTTAGCCTCTAAAGCAAAATTAGACGCAATAGTTTGTAGTGCGCAAGAAGTAGAAATAGTTAAAAAAGTTTTTAAAAAGGAGATAATTACACCTGGAATTAGACTTGATTCAAAAAAAAATGATCAAAAAAGAACTTTAACTCCGAAACAAGCTTTTAAAAATGGAAGTGATTGGCTTGTGATAGGAAGACCTATTACTCAAGGTAATATAAAAAAAAACATGCAAACATTAATTGATCATTTACGTCAATGATCCTTAAGTCAAAAATTTGTGGAGTTTCAGACTCTAAAATATTAGATTTTATAGTTAATCACAAACACCCACCACAATTTATAGGCTTTATTGTAAATTACCCAAAATCAAAAAGATATGTTGATATTAAAAAATTAAAGGATCTTATGAAAATTAAAAAAAAAAATTCCTTTTATGTTGCAGTCCTTGTAAATCCAAATCAGTATATTCTAGAGGAAATTAAGGATTTACCGTTTGATTATTATCAACTTTATGATTGTGATCTTTATAAAGTAAAATCAATAAAAAAAAAATATAAAAAAAAAATTATTACTGCAATAACTATAAAAGATAAAGGAGACGAAAATAAATATAAAAAGTTTGCTGATGTAACGGATATTTATTTATTTGATAGTAAGGGTTATGAAAATAGTATGTCATTTGATCACGCACTTATAGAAAATTTAAATTTGAATAAAGAAGTTATGATTGCCGGTAACATTCAAATTGACGATACTCTTGAAAATTTAAAAAAAATAGCACATATTATTGATATATCTGGTGGATTAGAAACTGATGGATTAAAAGATATTTCCAAAATAGAAATTTTTTTAAATAAAATGAAAAATTTATAACATGAAATTAAAAAAAAAAGTTCCCTTAATTGATCAACATGACAAATATGGATTTTGGGGTGGAAAATTTGGTGGAAGCTTTATTCCTGAAACTCTCAAAAAACCAATTGAAGATTTAACAATAAAATTTGAAAAACTAAGAAAAGATAAAAAATTCATTAAAAAAAGAGATTTTTATTTTCAGAATTACGTAGGTTCTCCAACATCTTTTGTTAAATTAGAAAATCTATCTAGCTATCTTGGAGGAGCACAGGTCTGGGCAAAAGTTGTTTCCGAAGCTAATGGTGGAGCTCATAAAATATACAATGCTACCGTTCATGCTTTAATATGTAAGGCCATGGGTAAAAAATACATCGTTGGTGATACCGGGGCTGGATATGCAGGCAAAATGTTAAGCATGGCTGCTAAAAAATTTGGTCTCAGATGTAAAATTTTTATGGGCGCAAAAGATATTCAAAGACAAAAACCTAATTGTGATGCGATGAGAAAAAACGGTGCTGAAATTATACCTGTTTATTCTGGAAGCCAAACTCTAGTTGATGCTGTAAGTGAATGTATGAGATATTGGGTATCGAACTGTGATAATACACATATGTGTGTGGGATCAACAGTTGGGCCAAATATTTTTGTTAAAATTTGTGGTTGGAGTACAGCTCAAATTTCTAGGGAATTAAAGAATCAATTAATAAAAGAATTTAAAAAAATGCCAAAAATAATTAAACTCATCAATTGTGTAGGAGGCGGTAGTTCTGCTTATGGTTTTTGGAGTGAATTTATTGATTATAATAAAAAACAGATTGAATTAATTGGCGTAGAAGCAGGTGGTCCAAAAAATTCAAAATTACATGCTGCACCTTTAAGTAGAAACGCTAAAATTGGAATTCTCCATGGTGCAGCCTCTTATGTTTGTCAAAATAATGAAGGTCAAATTCACGAAACAGAGTCCATTAGTGCTGGTCTAGATTATCCTGGAGTAAGTCCAATACATTGTTTTTTAAAAGATACTAAAAGAGCAAGGTATACTTTTGCAACTGATGAAGAAGCTTTAAATGCATATAAGTTAGTAACAAAATTTGAAAAATTAAATCCTAGTTTAGAACCTAGTCATGCCTTTGCAGAGGCAATTAAAATTGCTCCAAAATTAAGTAAAGAGACAATTTGTATTGTGAACTCTTGTGGGGATGCAAAAAAAGATAGGGATATATTAAAACAAAGGTTAGGAAAATATTAATGAATAATTCTTTAATTCATCAAACATTCAAAATTACAAAAAATGAAAATAGACCAGCTCTACTCACATATACTGTTGCTGGAGATAATACAAAAAAAAAATCATTGGAAATTCTCAAATCAATTTCTAATTATGCAGATATTTGTGAATTGGGTTTTCCTCACAACACTCCTATTGCTGATGGCGGTCAGATCCAAACTAGTGCTTACCGGGCTATAAAAAACGGAATTAAAATAAATGATGTTTTTTCGATTGTAACTCAATTTAAAAAACTCAAGAAAAACAAACCAATTATTTTGATGGGTTATTATAATATGATTTATCAATATGATGAAAATAAATTCATTAAAAAATGTCAAAAGTCGAAAGTAGACGGTCTCATAGTTGTAGATTTACCATTTCCTGAAAATAAAACTTTTGCTAAAAAATGTAAAAAAAAAAATATTAATTTTATTCAACTTATTTCACCCACTACATCAAGAATACGTTTAAAACAAATTATCAAAAATTCTCATGATATGATTTATTATATTAGTATGCTATCCACAACTGGAGGAAAATTGAAAGTTTCTCCAAAAAAAATATTAGAGGAATATTCAAAAATAAAAAAACAAAATTCATCTAAAAACGTAGTTATAGGATTCGGAATAACTGAAAAAACCATAAATTCTCTTAAAAAAGCTGACGGATTAGTTGTTGGAAGTGCAATTTGTAAGGAAATAACTAACTCAATTAAAAAAAGACAAAATGCTGTCACAAATGTTACTAATGTAGTGAAAAGATTAAAAAATAAAATTAAATGAACTGGATAACAAAAATAATCAAAGCAGGGGAAAAAATTAAATCTGCTATCCACAAAAGAGCTACTAAAGAGGATATAGCTAATAGTGATTGGACTTCTTGTTGTAAAGGACCAATTTTAAAAAAAGATTTAGAGGACAACCTTTGGGTTTGTCCTGAACCTGAGTGCAATAAACATCATCGAATAAGTCCGAAACAAAGATTTGATATCTTGTTTGGAAAAAATAACTATGAAGTGTTTAAAACACCGATTCCAAAAGATGATCCTTTGAATTGGACTGACTCAAAATCATATAAAGATAGATTAAAAGCTGCTAGAAAAAAAACTGGACTAGATTGTGGAATGATGGTTGTTAGCGGATCAATCAATAATATTAAAATTACTGCAGTAGCATCAGATTTTGACTTTCTGGGTGCCTCAATAGCTGCTGCTGAGGGAGAGGCTTTCTTGTATGGAATTCAACATGCTATTGAAAACCAAACACCCTTTTTATGTGTGAGTGCTGGAGGTGGAATGAGAATGATGGAGAGTTTAATTTCTTTATCGCAGATGACCAGAACAACTTTAGCAATTAATGAGTTAAAAAAAAATAATCTTCCTTATTTAGTTTGCATTACAGATCCTACTGCAGGTGGAATTACAGCATCTTATGCAATGTTAGGAGATATTCATATCGCTGAACCCGGTGCTCTAATAGCTTTTGCAGGAGCTCGTGTGATCCAAGGAACTGTTAAAGAAGAACTTCCAGAAGGGTTTCAAAAAAGTGAGTATGTTGAAAAAACAGGATTTGTAGACTTAATTGTCGAAAGAAAAAATCTATCAGAAAAAATTGGAACTTTATTATCGATATTGTTAAAGAAAAATTCTGTTATAAGTTCTGAAGAAAATGAAACTTCAGAAAATAGTCAATCGCTTACAAAAGCTGCATCCTAAAGAAATTGATCTTAGTTTAGATCGTATAAAACTTCTTTGTGAAAAATTAGGAAATCCGCAAGATGAAATAAATTGTATCCAAGTCTGTGGTACAAATGGAAAAGGAAGCACAATTTCTTTTTTAAGATCAATTCTTAAAGAGGCTAATATTAAATGTAATATTTATACCTCGCCTCATGTCAAATGTATTAATGAAAGATTTATATACAATGATGAAATGATAAATGACGATGATCTTTCGAATTTATTAAATGAAATTGAGGAAACTAATAATGGTCAACCTTTAACATATTTTGAGGCTCTTACAGCTGCATTCTTTCATGGATGTAAAAAGTATAAACAGAATCTAGTCATTGCAGAATTTGGTCTATTTGGAAGGGGTGATGCTGTTAATATTCTAAAAAAAAATCTTTGTAATATAGTGACTTCTTGTAGTGAAGATCACTTAGATTGGTTACCAAAAAATCATAGAACTATTGAAAGAATTATCTTCGAAAAAACCTCATCCTTACTCAACTCAAATATAGTAGTTGCAAAACAAAGCTCTGATAAAATTACAGAATGTATTAAAAAGAATATCTCTAAAAATAGTGCTAATAAATATTACTTTAAAGAAAATTATAACTTTGTTTTAAAAGAAAATGATTTCTTTTATTATGAAGATAAATATGGAAATTTAAAAATTCCTAGACCAAATTTAAATGGTCAATTTCAAATCGAAAATGCATCTACAGCTATTGCAACATTAAGAATTTTAGATGATATAAAAATTAAGGACCAACACATAATTAATGGAATTCAAAAAGCATATAATATTGCTAGATTGGAGGAGATTAAATCTGGTAAAATTAAAGATCTAGTTAAAAACAATAGACTAATTCTAGATTCATCACATAACCCAGGAGGAGCAAAAGTTCTTAATGAATATCTGCAAACTCTAGATTGCAACAAGCATGTAATTATTGGAATGATGGCCAATAAAGATCATAAAAAATATATATCTTATTTCAAAAATATTTCCTCTTTAACAACAATTGATATTCCTAATCAACCAAACGCGATTAGTGGAAAAGAGTTAAAAGATAAATTTAAAGATTTCCCTAATGTTCAGTACAAAAAAAACATCAAAGATGCTATTCAATCAATACCTTTAAAAGAAAATGATTTATTATTAATTACAGGTTCTTTGTATTTGAGTGGAGAATTTTTTAATTTGAATTAAATATTTTTTTCTAAAAATTCTTTCATATTACTTTCTGGAACTCCACCAACTTTTCTATCAACCTCAATACCTTTTTTGTAGATTATAACTGTTGGCACACCTCTAATTCCTGCGGCACTTCCTGTATTTATTCCACCATCCTCAATGTCTGCATAATAAAAGCCTGCTTTACCTTTGTATTCATCAGCCAGTTTATCCATGATTGGTTTAAGAGCTTTACAAGGACCGCACCATGCAGCACTAAATTGAATTACTGAAATATCTTCATTTTTGATTTTACTATCAAAATCTTCATCTTTAAAATCTGTAAGCATATGATCTATCTATAATTATTATCATCAATGTCAACTAGGCTATTTCATATTTTTTTTCAATAGACATTATAAATTGATTAATTTCATCAAGTTTTTTAAGTTCTTCCTCATTGTCATTATTTGATGCTTGATCTCTTAAGTAATCAATTTCTGTGTAGGCCATATTAACTGTTTGCCACTTTTCTTTATTTTTACTTAAAATTCTTCTCGCAATTTCGCTTTTAATATTTCTATATAAATCAGGTGGTAAAATATGCGGCGCTTCTTGGTAAATAATTTTTTGACCAAACCAACTACATCTTTTATCTGTAAATTTATCTAGCATTCTTAATTTCTCTTCCCAAGATGAACTATGCCAGATTTTGAACAAAGCAGTATCTTTATTAGGTATAAATTTTTCGTATAGAGTCTCCTCCGGTAATAAATCTTCTTGTGTTTTAGTTTGTTCTTTTTCTTCTGCTGCTTCTCTATGAATAGTTTGAATATTTTTACAAAAATTTTCACTATTTCTAACTAAATATGCTCTTTTTTTAATTGTCTCTAAATCTAAATCTGAATATGGCTTTTGTTTTAAAGCAAACTGTTTATCCAAAACTACTGGGGCTTTATTTGTTTTTAAAACTCTTAGAGCTTTGGGACTCATTTTTTTTAGAACATCCTTAAGTTGATTAACAGGTAAATTTAATAATGGTTCTGGATCTCTACGACAGTCCCACAAATATCCCCATGAAGCATAGGATGGATGAAAGGAATGTTTGGAGTGTAATGAACAACCAAGATACATCATATTTCTTCCCTTTACGTTTTCAAAAATAGAGTAAATCCCCTCATTTTTTAAAAGTGTTTCTACACTTGATTTTGTTGATGTTTTTAAAAATTCTTCCCAATTTTCTTTATGTTTATCTTTAATGATCCTTAAAACCTTTAAAGCAGTATATGCATCATGATAAGCTGTGTGTTGTTGAGAAGTATCAAATCCTTGCATTCTAGCTAATGCTTCTAAAGCTAGGCTTGGATTTCCAGCCTCCGTTAATTCAGTTTTTAAAGTTTCAGAATTTAAAGTTTGAGCTGCTCTTGCAATATGCAAACCATCATGTTCTTTATTTGGTGAAGAATGAGTAGCATACGGATATCTATTTCCTTTAAAAAAATTGAAATGAAACATTCTTCTATCAAAATTTAAATTTGACCAACCCATAAACGTTGCAGGAGCACATTTTGTAAAAAAATTCTCAACTGCACCTAAAAAATCATAATGTGAATAATTACCTTTTGTTAATAGATCTATACTTGTCGAATTAACTAGTAATGCTTTAGCACTAGGTACTTCTCCCTCGGGCATTCGTCCTCGTATGTTTAATTTTCCGATTTCTTTTAAATTCTTATCAACAACAACTGCTCCAACTTCAATTATAGAACCCCAAATAGTACTATTAGTTGTTTCAGTATCGTAAATTACAATTTTATCCATTTTTTTTAACCCAAGTTATTCATTTCATTAAATTTTTTTAATCTACCTAAAAATAAATTTTGATAAGTAATTAATTCAGGGCCTTGAATTTTAAATTCTTGAAACAAATTATCTACTGTGCAAACAAGTATAACACAAGCTGTGACATTTGAATTGTAAACAACATTGTGTGCTAAAGAATAAGCTGCAGTTTGTAAAAACCATGAGTCTATGTATTCAGCTTTTTTTGGTTTATTGGATTGTTTAAAATCAATTATTGTTTCTTTTCCTTCATATACTCCTACACAATCAGCAGTGCCTGCATACTTTTCAGGATAATACATTGTGCATTCAACACCATATATTTCGTCTAATCTGTTCGTTAAACCCTTATCAATAATTTCTTTAGCCATTTTTTTGTATTGTTCATTATCTTCAAAAAAACTTAAATTTTCTCTACCTAAAAGAAAAGACTCTAAATAGCTGTGCATCTGTGAACCTCTGCTACTTGCAGCTTTTGTAATTGCTTCAGCTTCTTTATGGCCAGTTCTTTCTCTCCAATTTGCTAAAGCAGCTTTATCTTCTTCGGACTTTGTTGCATCAAGAATTGAAGTAACACTAGGTAACTTCGTTTCTCCTAATACGTATCTTCTTATTCCATCTTCTGTAGCTCTTGATGATGTAGGATAATTGTATTTCTTATTCCAACGCATGTGATTTCTTATAGTCGGTATTATCTGAAAAAAGAAATTATTTTTTAAGTTGTTTATTTCTTTCAACAAAACTCTCAACGTTCTCTGTCAGTACAGCTTTTTCAACTTGCTCGGGATCCTTTATATTTTCTAATGTTCTGCTAATTGATCTTGCATCAGTACCAAACTTATCTACTACACTCATTGCCTCTTCTAATTTTTTTCTAAGAGTAATAATATTATCAAAATGTTTTCCAAATCTTGTAGTGATAGTTTTAAGGTGGTTATATATTTCTGTAGCTCCCTTTTGAACTTTCAGCGATTGAAAACCCATATGTAAGGATTGTAAATAAGCTGAGAGAGTATTAGGGCCAGAAATTACTACCTTATATTTCTTCATTAATTCTTGAGTTAATAACTCTTTAGTACTTGGATCTTGATATTCTGTTAGCTCTTTGTAAAGACTTTCAGTTGGGGCATACACTATTGCAAAATCTGTTGTTTTAGGTGGAACAATATATTTTTCCATAACGCTTTTTGCTTTAGCCTTAAATGCACTTGCTAATTTTGTTCTAGCATCTGCAACTGCTTTTTTATCATCTGCATCATAAGCATCGGTAATAGCTTTAAATTTTTCTACAGGAAAATGAGAGTCTACCGGAACTAAAACATCACCTTGTAGCTTGATTGCAAATTCCACATTTTCACTTGTATCTTCTTTCATCTTAACATTCGTCATAAATTGAGATGCAGGCAACAAATCTTTTATTAAAGCATCCAAAGAATACTCTGCTAAAGTTCCATACTTTTTCACCCCTGCTAAAATTTTAGTTATCCCCTCTTGGCTTTGGTTTAATAATTTTACTTGTTCATTGAAGTTACCAACCTTCTCATCAACTTTAGTAAGAGCCTCAGTCATATCCTTGGTAACACCAGTTGATAACGAATTAAATGAGTTAGACATAGAACTTAGAGATGTATTAATCGTAAAATTTAAGCTGTCTTTTAATCTTATAATTTCAGCATTTAAATTTGCTATTTCATCATTATCTACATCTTTTATTTTAGATCTAATATTTAAATATAAACTAGCTAATGTCGCTCCAAATATAAGTATTAAGATTATTAATAAAATTGTGTCCATGATTCGCAACTTGTATTATAAGGGATTTTTATGGAATATTATCTTATTTTAAAAATAATATTTGGCTTAGGTATTATAATTGCAGCCTACGCGATTATTAGAAATTTAGATATTATAAAAATTATTCTGATTTATTTTAAAGATAAATTACTCAGAAAGTAGTTCAATCAAGTTTTTAAATCCCTTTTTTTTACTATTTCTTTTAGAGCTAAAAATACATGCTTGGGACTTTAAGATTTCACCATCTTTCAAAATACGTAAATTATTTGCTTTAAGAGTTTCACCTGTAGAAGTAATATCAGTAATCAATTCAGCTGAACCAGTAAAAGGATAAGCTTCCGTTGCCCCCAAACTGTCCACTAATTTGAATTGAGTAACACCTTTTGAAAACAAAAATTCTCTTGTTAAATTTGGATACTTAGTTGCAACTCTCAATCTTTTTTTCTTTTTATCTCTAAATTCAAAAGCAATTTCCTCAAGATCAGCTATCGTTTGAACATCGATCCAAGGATCTGGTATAGCTACAACAAGATTAGCATTTCCAAAATTAAGTTTTTTAACAATACTTATCTTATCTTGAATGTTAATTTTACTTTCTTTTAGTAAATCAAAACCAGAAAAACCAATATCTAAAGAACTATCGCCTAATCTCTCAATAATTTCTCTTGCATGTAAATATAAAATTTTAATATTAGATTTATTTTTAATAGATCCTATTAAATCTCTTTCTCCACGCTCAGAAATAAGCTTTAATCTTTTTTTAATAAAAATTTTTAAAACATCTTTCCTTAATCTTCCTTTACTTGGTATTCCTATGTTTATTACATTTTTCATAATCAACTATTTAGATTAAGTGCGGCTCCTACAGCTGGGATTTTTTTATTAGAACCAAGATCAGAGATTAACTTGTCATAACGACCTCCATTACAACAATTAATAATTTTTGATTTTGATTTAATATCTATCTTGAAAACCATTCCTGTATAATATTCTAGCTGTCTACCAAAGGCAGAAGAGAAAATTACATTTAATTTTGAAACTTTATTTTTAGAGATTGGAAAATATTTTTGATCTACAACAAGATTAATTTTATATTTCTTAAAAAACTTATTTAGTTTTATGGCAGCTTTATTTATTGGGCATTTAATTCTTAAAAATTCTTTAATAATTTTAGAAATATTTCTACCCTTGCTTGCTATCCTTGGATCTTTAATCTTTTTATCAAATCTTTCTAAAATTTCTTGTATTGTTCTACTTGCAACAATAGATGATTGATCATCTTTTAGCATTTTTAGATAACGTCTTTTATCAACTTCAACAATTGTTGGGTCTACATCAGAATTTGTCTCTAATCTTTTAAGCAAATCGTTGAAATAGTCTTCTCTCCAAAAATGTCTTGAGAGCCTTAATTTCCATCTTTTTGGTATATCTAATTTTGAAATTAAAAGATTAAAAATTTCAACATTACCAACGGTAAGGGTGCCTGATGAATATTTAAAGTCTTTTAATGATTTTAACGAAGTGTTTATTATTTCTTTGTCATCATTTTTTTCATCTCGAGATCCTATGATCTCAAAGCCAACTTGATCTCTAATTATTGAGTCTTTTTTATTTTGGGACTTTCTATAAGCTTGACCGCTATAAAAAATTTTTTCTTTGCTCTTTAATTTATTTTCTAAATATCTTAAACAAGATACAATAGTTAAATCTGGTCTAAGACATAACTCACTTCCATTTTGATCAGTAAAAGAGAAGATAAACTTTCTAAAATTTTCTCCTGATCTTTGAACGATGTGGTTGGCCTCAATGACTGAAGGTAAATCAATATATTTAAAACCCTTAGATTTTACTGATCTAAGGATTTTTTCAGATAAGTTTTTTGACTTCATCGATTAAATTTTCTTTTGGAAATGTTTTGTTATTTTCACCCTTAACACCTTTAAGATTTTTTACGGTCACTGTATTTTTTTTAAATTCATTTTCTCCACATATTATTGCTACATCTAACTCACGTTTATTTGCTAAGGTTAGTTGCTTACCTAAATTTTTCTTTGTATCTAAAAAAATTTCAGCATTTATATTATTATCTCTTAATAGATCTAAAATTTCATAATAATTTTTTAGATATTTTTCCTCCATTACACAAACTAAAACTGGTTTTTGATTATCTACTTTTATTTGGTCCAATTGCATTAAAGCAAATAACAGTCGGTCAACTCCAAAGCTAATTCCAGTTCCTGGAATATCTACACCTTTAAATCTCGAGATTAGTTTTGCATAGGCTCCTCCTGAACAAATACTGCCTATATCGACCTTTTTACCTTTGTTATTTGTAACTGTAAAATTTAGATTTGTTTCAACAATAAAATCTGAGTAATAAGATAATCCTCTAACAATTGCTAAATTAGTTTTAACTTGATTTAAGTTTGTACTGTATCCCAATATTTCAAATACTTGTTCTAATTCCTTAATTCCTTGTTGAGATAATGGATTTTTTAAAATTTCTTTTAATTCTTTTAAATCTTTAATTTTTAGAAAATTAAGTATTTGAGAGGCTTGTTCATCGTTTAAATCTGCACCCTTGGTGATTGCACCACTTTTATCTTTTCTCTCTTTTTTAAGAAGATCTTCAACACCTTTTAAACCAAAACCTGGTTTATCTAATTTATCAATTGCTCTGATTACTTTTAGTTGTTTATCATCTGGTATTTTCAAATCATCAATTAATCCTTGAACTATTTTTCTATTACTCACATTAATTGTAAATTGATCTTTTTTTAGACCACAATCTAACATAGTACTTGATATTAAATTACAAAGCTCTGCATTAGCTTGAGCAAAATTAACATTTCCAACAATATCAAAATCTGCCTGCATAAATTCTCTATATCTTCCATTGCCACCCTTTTCATTTCTAAAGACATTTTGAATAGCATATCTTTTAAATATTGATGGAAGATCTTGATTGTTTTGAGCAACAAATCTAGCTAGCGGACTTGAAAGATCATACCTTAAAGTGATGCTTTTTTCTCCATCTTGAAATGAGAATACGTCAGACATAGGATTACTATCATCTTCTGCCAAAAAAGATCCTATGTTTTCACTTATCTCAAACGAAGGGGTTTCCAGAGCTACTGCTCCAAATTTTATAAAATTTTTCTCAATAGCTTTCAAAAGCTTTTTTTTGAGAAGAAGTTTTTTATCCCAACGATCTTCAAATCCTGAAGGTAATCCAGGAATTAATTTATTATCTTTATCCATTTTTTGGTACCTTGGGTAGGTTCTGCCCCTACGATTTCGGATCCACAAACCGACGTGATACTATTTCACCACCAAGGCTCCTTGTATTGTTATTATCTTATTTTATGTTTTTTTTAAATTATTTAATAAGTTTTGAAATGCTAGCTTTAGCCAGCATGGAAGTGATTATGCACACCTTTGCTCGTTCCTTTAAGAGTAAATCCTAAAGTACTCATATAGTTTTTTTTTGTGTACAATTCTTTAGTCATTAAAGGTCTTTTAGACAAAAAATAAAATTATGCAACCCTTAAAAGAAAAAGGATACGTATCTATTTTTATAGATTTCGTACCCTTTTATAATTTTGAAAAATTAATCTAGTTTTTTTAGATTTACTGCTGAAGGGCCTTTTGGACCATCTTCTAATGTAAATTCCAATTTATCACCTTCATTTAAATATCTCATACCAGCTGCTTTGACTGCTGATGCATGAACAAAGGCATCTTTTTCTTTATCATCCCTTTCGATAAAACCGTAACCTTTTTTACCGTTAAACCACTTTACTTTACCTTGTATTGTACTCATCTTATTTCTTAGTCCTTTATGTTGTTTATTATAATCGGAAGTTAGTTTGTTTTAGATTAATTTCAAGATGTTAATTAGACTTTAAATGGTGGTGGGACCGATAAGAATCGAACTTATAGCCTAACGCTTTTCAGGCGTTCGTGCAGACCACTTACACCACAGTCCCATATATTTTACCCTCTAAAAATGATCCTTCCTTTTGTTAAATCATAAGGTGTCATTTCAACGGTTACATTATCTCCTTGCAATACTCTTATTCTATTTTTTCTCAATTTTCCTGCAGTATGTGCAGTTACTGTATGACCATTTTCTAATTTAACTCTAAACATAGCATTAGGTAATAAATCTGTTACTTTGCCCTTAAATTCAAGTAAGTCTTGTTTTGACAAATCTATTTTCTCCTAATTCTTTTTTTTACAGAGAGAGCATGACCAACTAACCCCTCATAATTTGCTAAAGTTATAACTGATGGTCCAAGACTTTCAATACCCTTTTTTGATAAATTTATATATGAAATTCTTTTATAAAATTCGTTAACACTTATACCACTTGAGTATCTAGCAGTGCTATTAGTTGGGAGAATATGATTTGAGCCAACATTGTAATCAGTCATTGCCATTATTGCATATTTTCCTAAACAAATTGAACCTGAATTTTTTATTTTTGTTAGATAAGGTTTGTAGTTTTTTATATTTAATTCTAAATGTTCAGGTGCAATTTTGTTTATAATTTCTAAAATTTTCCTATCAGAATTGGCATATATTAATATCCCATTATTTAACAAACTTTTTTTTGCAACTCTTGCTCTTGGAATTTTTTTTAGTTGTTTTAATATTTCTATTTTTACTTTTTCAATAATTTTTTTTTCTTTAGATATTAAAATACATTGTGCGAGTTCATCATGTTCTGCTTGACCAATTAAATCACTAGCTATCCACTCTGGGTTAGATGATTTATCACTTACAATTAATATCTCTGATGGTCCGGCTGTCATACCTTCAATACCTACATCTCCAAAAACTTCTTTCTTTGCTGCTGCAACATAAGCATTTCCAGGACCAACTATCTTATCAACTTTTTTAATCTTTTTTGTTCCATATGCTAAAGCTGCAATTGCTGGAGGTCCTCCAATTGAATAAATTTCATTAATTTTACATTTTCTTGCTGCATACAAAACTGCAGGATCTTGAATTCCTCTGTATGAAGGGTTTAAAAGCACAATTCTCTGAACTCCAGCAACTAGAGCTGGAATAGCATTCATCAATAAACTAGATGGATAGGATACCCTTGAGCCAGGAACATAAATTGCAACTGACTGAATTGGTAAATATTTGTAATCAATTTTATTTTTAAACTTATCTACGTAAGAGATATCTGTAAATTTTTGTAAACTATGAAATTTAAAAATTCTTTTATAAGCTACATCAATTGCATTTTTAACTTTTTTATCTAATCGTGAAATTGATTTAGAAATTTGTTTTTTTGAAGGTATTATCGTTTTATTTTTATTATATCTTTTTTCATATTTAATTAATGCTGAATCACCTTTTTTTTTTACATCTTTGATAATTTTACTTACAGAGACTGTATTTGATTGTATTTTTTTTTTTCTATTTTCCAAAAAAATATTTAAATTATTATCAAAGTTTTTTTTATTGGAAAATAATGTTTTCATATTTTTATTTAATTTTGATCTTCTAGTCTTACTTCAATCATTTCTGAAGTTAAAATAATATGAGCATTATTCTTGAAAATCAAATTAATCTCAAAATTTTCTTTATTTTTAAAATAATCTATTGCCAAAAGTTCCAAAATTAATTGACTATTATTTTGATCAATGTTCTTAGATTTAACATTATCAATAAAATCAAATTTACATATACTATTAATTTTTTTTTTATCATTTTCATTTTCTACTGCAATGCGTTCAGCAGATAATAAAAAAATTTTGTTAGATTCGAGAAATTTTATATCTGTAAGTCTAATTTTTGCACCAGCCATACAAGCTGAGATCATTTGCAAACCTTCTTTATCATTTGCAATAATTTTTGCTAAATACCTATTGCTCATTAATTAAATCTTCTAATTTTCGCACCAACTTTTTTTAATTTTATTTCAATATTTTCATATCCTCTATCTAAATGATAGATTCTATTAATTACTGATTTTCCTTTAGCACTTAAAGCGGCTAAAATTAAAGAAACTGATGCTCTTAAGTCAGTGGCCATTAACTCAGCAGCAGCAAACTTAGTATTTCCTTTAATGAAAGCTCTATTTCCAATAATAGAAATTTTAGCACCCATTCGATTTAATTCTGAGACGTGCATAAATCTATTTTCAAAAATATTTTCTTGAATTATAGATTTTTTATTAGCTCTACATAGTAGTACCATTATTTGAGCTTGAAGGTCTGTAGCCAAACCTGGCCAAGGGGCCGTTTTAATATTAACACTTTTAATATTTTTATTTCCAATAATATGTACTTCATTTTTCTTACTACTCACCTTTGAACCCATTTTTCTTAAAATTTTTATTTCTGATTTCAAAATATTAGGATTAACATTTTTAATTCTTAAATTTCCCTCAGTTACTGCAGCCGCTATCAAATAAGTTCCAGCCTCAATTCTATCAAACATAACTGAATAAGTTGCTTCCTTTATTTTATTTACACCAACAATTTTTATTGTTCGTTTTGAAATCCACTTTAAATTACATCCTATTTTTAATAAAAAATTTGTTAAATCTTTTATCTCTGGTTCAATTGCACAATTTTTCAAAATTGTGGTGCCCTTTGCAAGGCTTGCAGCTATGATTAGATTTTGAGTTGCTCCAACTGATATTTTTGGAAAACGAATTTTAGCTCCTTTTAAACCTTGTGGAGCTTTCGCAATCACATACCCATCGACTATTTTAATCTTAACACCAAGTTTAGTTAGTGCATTTAAATGAATATCAATTGGTCTTACTCCAATACTGCAACCTCCCGGGCTTGAAACTTTTGCTTTTCCAAATTTTGCTAGAAGTGGTCCTAAAACTAAAAAACTTCCACGCATTAACCTGACAATATTATAATTTGCTTCTGTCTTATTTTGATTAGAATTATCTATAATTATTTTTTTTCCAACTTTTTTTACACTTGATCCTAATGACTCAAGTAAAATCAACATTGTTTTAATATCTTTTACTTGGGGAAGATTAATTAGTTCAATTTTTTTTTTGGACAGAAGAGAAGCGGCTAATATTGGTAGAGAGGCATTTTTTGAACCAGATATTTTTAATATTCCAGAAAGTTTTTTACCTCCAACAACCTCTAATTTTTGCATAGTTAAACTTTTGGAAGTGTTGGTTCTGGTCCCTGGTCCATATATTTACCTTTTCTATCTGCATATGTTACCTCTGGTTTTTCATTTCCTTTTAGAAAAACAAACTGAGCAACACCTTCATTTGAATAGATCTTTGCTGGTAAAGGAGTGGTATTTGAAAATTCTAGAGTTACATAACCTTCCCAACCTGGTTCTAATGGTGTGACATTTACAATAATTCCACATCTAGCATAAGTAGATTTTCCTAAACAAATAACTAATACATCATCAGGTATTTTAAATTTTTCAACTGTCCTAGCGAGAACGAAGGAGTTTGGTGGAACAATACATTCATTAGTTTTTTTAGTTAAAAAATTAGTTGGTTTAAAATTTTTAGGGTCTACAATTTCAGAATTTACGTTTGTAAAAATTTTAAATTCATCTGAAACTCTTGCATCATATCCAAATGATGAAAGTCCATACGATATGCTACTGCCTCTAATTTGTTTTTCCTCAAAAGGTGAGATCATGTCATTTTCTTTAGACATTTTTCTGATCCATTTATCTGATAAAACTGACATTGTTATTTAGATTTTTTTTTATTTTTTTTTTCAAATAATTTTCGTTTTTTCAAATTATTACGTAAAGCCAAAGCCTCTCTATTTTTTCTGGCCTTAATTTTACCATTCATTTTTTCTTTATTCTTTATCAGGGTTTGTAAGAAAATCTAAAGTTATTGGTTTTGATGCATCCAAAGTTTTTGGTTTATCTTCATCTTTTTTGTTACCCTCTTTGGCCATTCTTTTTGCTTTTCTCTCAGCAAGTTTTTTTTCTCTTTTTGCTTGTTTTTCCATTAATTTTGCCGATCTTGTGCTCTTATAATCATAATGAATGCCCATCAAATTAATCACTAAACCCTCATATTGAAAATATTCCTCTAAAAGAAGATTGTCATTTTTATCTAAAATTATTTTTGTATAAATTTTCATAAAAAAATTTTTTGTAAATCATATATAAACTAATAAAATAATATGGCAATAATTAGCAAATATAACTTTTTGGTTGAATTGCTCCTATAGTTTTAATGGTAAAACAAGTCCTTGGTAAGGACTAGTTCCCTGGTCAGTACAGGGTGGGAGCACCAAAATTATTTTTTGTAAAAATATTTTCTCAGAAAAATTGTTAAAATTACTAAACAGCCAAAAATAATTAAAGGAAAATAAATTTCTTTAGACAAAATAATATCTTTAATACTTGGTGCCGCTAAATTATTTTCTATTATCTTTTCAAGGCCTGATCCTATTGAAACTACAAGAAAGATTTGAGGAATAATCCCAATTAAAGTTGCCCAAAAAAAATTTACAACCCTTACATCAAATATAGTTGGCAAAACACAACTTAATTGCCAAGGTATGCCTCCAATAAACCGATATAATAACAAATAATTAAATTCTGATTTTCTAAATTTTATTTCTAGATTTTGAAATTTACTTAGAAATTTTTCTCTAATTAGCTCCTTAAGAAAATAATTTGCAAAAATATACAAAAAAGTTGCTCCAATACTTAATCCTAAAACAATAATAACAGTTCCCAACCATTTTCCTAAAATAAATCCTCCTAATAAAGCAATAGGTGCGCCAAAACCTAAAAAGGGGAATACCCATAAAATTACCAAAAATAGGAAAGATAAAGATAAAAAGAATATATTAGTTCTTTTCAAATCTGAAAAATAATTAACATTATTTTTAATAAATTCATAAGAAGTTAATTCTTGAAAACTAAATTTTGAAAAAAGATAAAATAAAAATAAACTTATAAAAATTAGATAGAATAAACCTATAAATAATTTAATTTTTTTAGATTTTTCCATTAATTGTCATAGTAATTATAAATCTTCTATTTGCTATTTATATATTTAATTATTATAAAGAGCGAAATTTTATAAATTTTAACCACGTATTATGAAAAGAACTTATCAACCATCCAAAATTAAAAGAGCTAGAAAACATGGTTTTAGGTCTAAAATGAAAACTAAAGGTGGAAGAAAACTTTTGGCAAGAAGACGGGCAAGAGGAAGAAAGTCATTAACTGTATCTGGTTAAATTGATGAGAAGCAAAATAATTGCTCTTTCGAAGAATGAAGAATTTAAGACTCTTCTCAAAATGAAAAAAATATCCAATAAGTATGTCACAATTTTTTATGGAAATTTAGAAAATAAAAACGATAAAAAATTTAATATTTCTTTTGTCACAAAAAGAAAAATAGGTAATGCAGTACAGAGAAACAAAATAAAAAGGCGTCTAAAAAATATTATGAATGATGCTATTAAAAAAATATCAATAAAACTTCATTATTCATATCTTGTTATTGCTAAGCCAACTATGCTAAAAAAAGAATTTAATAATATAAAAGAAACTCTATTTCAGGAATTTAAAAAAATTAAATAATGAATATTTTTGTCTATCTTTTAATTAAATTAATTAAAATTTATAAATTTTTAATTAGCCCATTATTTGGAAATTCTTGTCGTTATTTTCCAACTTGTTCAGAGTACAGTATTGAGTCATTAAGAACATATGGTTTATTCAAAGGTTTATTATTAAGTGCAAAAAGAATTCTATGTTGTCATCCGTGGAGTCGTGGTGGATTAGATCCAGTTAAAAAAGAAATAAAGGTTAAAAAATAATGGACTCAAAAAACGTTATAGCTGCAATAGCCTTATCATCAGCTGTAATAGTTTTATATTCTTTATTTTTTATACCAGAACAAACTTCTACAAATCAAAATTTAACAAAAAAAGAAAAAATTGAACAAGTTTCTGATACTCCAAGCATTGAAAAAAAAGAAACTTTAATAGCTATTTCGAGAGATGAAGCGTTAAGTACAAGTGAGAGAATTCAATTTGAAAATGATAATATCATAGGATCAATATCTTTAAAAGGTGCTTCGATAGATGATTTAACTTTTAAAAAATATAAAGTAAGTCTTGAAAAAGAAGATAGAGTAACTCTATTAGGACCAAGGAATATAAGTGAGGGCTATCTAGTAGAAAGTGGTTTTGTAACATCTGATAAAAATATTGATGTACCAAATTCAAAAACGATTTGGTCACTTGAGGGTAATAATAAGCTTACTAACAAATCTCCAATCAAACTATCATGGACTAATAATCAAGGTTTAAAATTTGAAAAAAAAATATCTTTAGATGACAAGTATCTTTTTACAGTAAAACAAAAAGTAATTAATAAAACAAATAATAAGTATGACTTTTACTCTTATGGCCAAATTATAAGAAATGAAATTCCAGAAATAATTGATTTTCTTATACTTCATGAAGGTCTAATAGCAACTTTAGATGATGAATTAATAGAAGAGGATTATGATGATATTCAAGAAAATAAATTTACTAAAATAGCTAATAAAGGCTGGTTAGGAATAAGTGATAAATATTGGATTACATCATTAATTCCTCCCAAAAATACAGAATTTAAAACAACATTTGATTATAAAAACAAATTTAGAGCAAATTTTATTACTACAGATCCATTGGAATTAAATGGAAACAGTTCAATTGAGGATGAATTAAAAATCATTGTTGCCGCCAAAAGAGTAGACGTTATTGATGGTTATGCCAAAACACTTAATATAGAAAAATTTGATTTAGTCATTGATTGGGGTTTCTTATATTTTATCACTAAGCCTCTTTTCTATGGAATTGATTACTTCTTCAATTTATTAGGAAATTATGGACTAGCAATAATAGCCATAACAATTTGTATTAGATTAGCTTTTTTTCCATTAGCAAATTTTTCATTTAGAAGTATGGCAAAAATGAAAGCACTTCAGCCAGAAATGGTTAGACTTAAAGAACTTCATAAAGATGATAAAATGAAATTACAGCAAGCAATGATGTCTCTTTATAAAAAAGAAAAAGTTAATCCTATGTCTGGATGTTTGCCGATATTAGTACAAATCCCGGTTTTCTTTGCATTATACAAAGTATTGTTTGTAACCATTGAAATGAGACAAATGCCATTTTATGGCTGGATACATGATTTGAGTGAGCGTGATCCTACAAGTATATTCAATCTTTTTGGTTTATTACCATATGATGTTCCAAGTTTTTTGATTATTGGAGCATGGCCTGTGGCAATGGGTGTTTCGATGTGGGTACAACAAAAATTAAATCCTGCACCAACAGATGCAATGCAAGCAAAAATATTTGCTTTTTTTCCACTTTTTTTAACTGTAATTCTTGCACCTTTTCCTAGTGGTTTAGTTATTTATTGGACTGTGAATAATATTTTAACTATGGCTCAACAAGTTTTTATAATGAAAAGAACGACTGTTAAAACTGTAACATAAAGATAAAAATCACACTAATAGAAATTTATGGATTTAGAAAAAATACTTCCTAAAAACGGACCACCAATAGAAGAGGTTTCTAAATATATTGATAAATACAAAAACGAATTAATAGTTATTAAATATGGGGGTAATGTTTTTATTGATAGAAAAATCTTCGACAATTTTATATCTGATATAAGTATATTAAATAAATTGGGTCTTTCTATTGTGGTTGTTCATGGTGGTGGGCCTAGAATAAAAAGAGAATTAGAAAAATCAAACATTCAATCAAAATTTATAAGAGGGCTTAGGGTGACTGATAAAAAAATTATAGATATAGTTGAAAATGTTCTAATTGATTTTAATGATGATATTGTAAAATCATTAAAAAAGATTGGCTCAAATGCAACCTCAATACACTCAAAAAAAAATAATATTATTGAAGTAATTCCAGAAGCAACAGAACTTGGATACGTTGGTATACCAAATAAAATTGATAACAATATTTTGCTTAATGTTATTAAAGAAAATAAAATTCCAATTATTTCACCCTTAGGTTTACAAAAAAATCAAACTTTTAATATTAATGGAGACACTGCTGCTGGAGCAATTGCTAAATCTTTAAAATCCAGAAGATTGCTTTTGATGACTAATGTTGAAGGCGTTTTAGATAAAAAAAAAAAATTAATAGAGGAAATATCATCATCAGAAATCTTAGAGATGATTAAAAATGAGACTATTACTGGTGGTATGATACCAAAAATAAATACTTGTTTGAATGCAATCAATAATGGAGTAACTGCAGTTGGAATAATTGACGCTCGACCCAAACACTCTATATTGTTTGAACTATTCACAGATAAAGGTTCTGGAACATTAATAAGAAAATGAATTTTGGTGAAAAAAAATATCTTTTATTAGATTTAGATGGTGTGTGTTATGGAAAACATAATAATTACTCATTAGAGCGAGTATTTGGTCAAGTCTCAAAAAGGATGACAAAATTTATTTCGGAAAAACTAAAAATAGACCAAGAAAAAGCAAAAGAGTTACAAACAAATTATTTCTATAAATACAACACATCTCTACGAGGACTAATGATACATGATGGAATATCACCAGATGAATTTTTGACTTATGTTCATCAAATAGATCTATCATTTATGAAAGAGGATAAAATTATGAGAAATGAACTTGAAAAATTAGATATGGAAAAATATATATTTACAAATGGTAGTGCAGAACATGCTAAAAATATCTTATCACACCTTGGTGTTTATGATTTATTTGGCAGAGATAAAGTTTTTGATATAAAAGATGCGGGATATGTTCCTAAACCTGAGGCGGAAACTTTTGACCTAATGGTCAAAAAATTCGGTATAGACCCAAAAGAGACGATTTACATAGAGGATATAGCGAAAAACCTCCGAATTGGACATGAACGAGGTTGTATAACCGTTTGGTTAATTAATGATGAGCATTTTGGAAAAATAGATGCTGATAAAAATTTTATTTCACACAAAACTGAAAATCTATCTTTATTTCTTAGAGAAATAAGGTTATTAAAAAACCAATAAATTATGACCATAGAAAAAATTATAAACGAGGCTTGGGAAAAAAAGGATCAAATAAATCAAAATTCTGATCAAAAACTTAAAGATACTATTAATCAAGTTATAGCTGATCTAGATAGTGGAAAATCAAGAGTTGCAGAAAAAATTAATGGAGAATGGGTGACTCATCAACACTTAAAAAAAGCCATCATGTTAAGTTTCAGAATTTATCCAATGGAAAATTTAAATGGCCCTTATAGTAGTTGGTATGACAAAGCTCATCTGCTTAAAGGTAAAACTGCTGGATGGACAAAAGATGATCATGAAAAAGCAGGATTTAGGATGGTTCCAAATTCACCAGTCAGAAAAGGGTCTTTTGTTGGAAAAAATGCTGTTCTTATGCCGTGCTATGTAAATATTGGTGCATATATCGATGAAGGAACAATGATAGATACTTTTGCAAGAGCTGGTAGTTGTTGTCAAATTGGAAAAAATTGTCATATATCTGCAGGTTCAGGTGTTGGTGGAGTTTTAGAACCAGCACAAGCATTGCCAACAATAATTGAAGATAATGTTTTCTTGGGAGCAATGTCAGAAGTGGTGGAAGGTGTTATTGTTGGTGAAGGTTCAGTTCTAAGTATGGGTATGTATATTGGCCAATCAACTAAAATAGTTGATAGAAAAACTGGAAAAATTACTTACGGAAAAATTCCACCTTATTCAGTTGTTGTTCCTGGTTCTTTACCAGATAAAAATAATTCATCTGCACCATCATTGTATTGTGCAGTAATAATTAAACAAGTTGATGAAAAAACGAGATCTAAAACATCCATTAACGATCTTTTAAGAGATTAATTATGCAAAAGTTTAATGAGTTAAAATTAGCTAAAGAGCTAATCAGATTTCCTTCTATTACCCCAGTTGATGCTGGAGTGATCAAATTTTTAGAAAAAAAGTTAAAAAAACTTGGATTTAAAACAAAAATACTAGAATTTAAAGAAAAAGGTTTTAGGCCTGTAAAAAATTTATATGCAAGATTGGGGAAAAAAGGACCAAACTTATGTTACGCAGGTCACTTGGATGTTGTGCCTCCAGGTAATATAAAAGATTGGACCGTAAATCCATTCAGACCATCTGTAAAAAAGGGCCATTTAATTGGAAGAGGTGCAAATGATATGAAAAGTTCTATTGCAGCTTTTGTTGCTGCTGTGAGTATTTTTATATCAAAAAATAATAAATTTGATGGATCAATAAGTCTATTAATAACTGGAGATGAGGAGGGTGATGCAGTTAATGGAACAAAAAAGGTTGTAGAATATCTAAAAAAAAAGAGAGAGAGAATAAATTTCTGCTTAGTTGGTGAGCCCACTAATCCAAATAAATTGGGTGAAATGATAAAAATAGGTCGAAGAGGAAGTTTAACTGGAAAACTTACAATATTTGGTATGCAAGGTCATGTTGCTTACCCTCAAAGGGCTAATAATCCATCAACAACAATTGTTAAAATTTTAAATGAAATAAAAGAATTAAAATTTGATAAAGGCAACAAAAACTTTCAACCAACGAATTTAGAAGTAACCAAAATCAATATAGACAACAGGGCCGATAACATTATTCCTGCAAAAGCAGAGGCAAATTTTAATATAAGGTTTAATAACAAACATTCTTCGGTTTCTATAAAAAGAAAACTCAATAATATTTTTAAGAAAATAAGTAGTAAAAATAGATCTAAATATAAAATTGAATATAGAGTTTCTGGTGAAGCCTTCTTAACAAAGCCCAATCAGACAACTTTTATGATACAAAAGATTATTAAAAAAATTACTAAAATTAAGCCTAAATTGTCTACTACAGGTGGAACTTCAGATTTGAGATTCATAAGAAAATTATCGCCAGGTTTGGAATTTGGTTTAGTTGGGAAAACTATGCATAAAGTTGATGAGGCTGTATCAGTAAAAGATTTAAAAAATTTAACAAAAATTTATCAAAATATTTTACAAAGTTATTTCAAGTGAAAACTGGTTTAATTACTTCAGATACTTATCAGAATCATGACACGGGTCCCGGACATCCAGAGCAGATCGCTAGAGTCACTGTAATCAATGAAAACTTTAAAAAATTAAATAATAAAAATATTTTATGGAAGAAACCATCAATAATTACTGATGATATAATCAAAGATGCCCACGAAGCTAAATACCTTGATTTGGTGAAAAGTTCATTTCCAATGAAAGGTTTTTCCTCTTTAGATGGAGATACTATTATTTCACCAGGAAGTAAAAATGCTACATTTGATGCGGCCGGTTCAATTGTTGCAGCGATTGATGGTGTGCAAAACAAAGAATTTAAAAATGCTTTTTGTTCAGTTCGTCCACCTGGCCACCACTGCAATCAAAATAAGGCAGCGGGATTCTGCATTCTAAATAATGTAGCTATAGGTGCAAAGTATTTGATTAATAAATATAAATACAAAAAAGTTGCTATAATAGATTTTGACGTTCATCACGGTAATGGGACTCAGGATATATTTTATGATAATAAAAACGTCTTGTTTATATCCACTCATCAATATCCCTATTATCCTGGCAGTGGATCTGAACAAGAAAAAGGTAAATTTAATAATATTTTTAATATTCCGTTAGCTGCTGGAACAAATTCTGAAGAATATTTAAATGCTTTTGAATTTGCTCTCAAAAAATTAACAGAGTTTAAACCTGAATTTATTCTAATAAGTGCAGGATTTGATGGACATCAAGCGGATCCTTTAGCTCAGCTTAAACTTCAAACTGAAGATTTTTATATTATTACAAAAAGAATTTTAGAAACATCAAAGAAATTCTGTAATGGTAAAGTTGTTTCTATTCTTGAAGGTGGATATGATTTGAAAGCACTACAAGATAGTACTAAGAGACATGTTGATGCATTAATAGAATCCAATTGATTAATAGCTAATACATTATAAGTAGCCTTCATGAAATTATATAGAATAAAAAAATCAAAAATTGACAATAAAGGTCGTGGATTATATGCAACAAAAAATATAAAAGCTGGAACTAAAATAATTAATTATATAGGCAAAATCATAACTAACAAATTTGCTGAAGAGTCTGAAAAATTTGATAATAAAAAACCTATCTATTTACTCACCTTAAACAAAAAATATACTCTAGATGGAGATTTCAAATGGAATACAGCGGGTTTGATAAATCACTCTTGTGATAACAATTGTGATTATGAGGGAAAGGGTTTAAAAGTTTGGGTAACAACAATAAGAGATATAAAAAAAGGTGAGGAATTTACTTGTGATTATGGATTTGGTTTTGATAAAGATTATAAACAATTTCCATGTAAATGTGGAGCAAAAAATTGTTGTGGTTGGATTGTAAGAGCTGAAAGTAGATGGAGAATTAATAAAAAATTTTCAATCTCTAATAAAAAAAAATTAATAAATAATTTTAAATAAAAATAAACCCTCTGCTGGAGCTGGAGGAGCACACAAGGTTCTTTTTTTAGATTTAATCACTTTATCAAATTTTTTTAAAGACCACTTTTTTTCACCTACGTATTTTAAACAACCAACCATCGAACGTACTTGTTGCTGCAAAAAAGACTGAGATTTAAATTCTATGATAATTTTGTCTTTTGAAGATTTGACTTTCACTGACCTCATAGTTTTAATTGGACTTTTTGCCTTACAACTTGAAGCTCTAAATGTTGAAAAATCTTTAGTGCCAATTAATTTTTTGGCACTTTTTTTCATAATTTTAAGATCAAGTTTTTTCATAATATGCCAACCTCTTTTTTCTTCTAAAACTGGTCTACTAAGGCGATTAATAATTATGTATTTATATATTCTCAATTTAGCTGAGAATCTTGCATGAAAATTCTTACTTTTCTTTGTTATCTTAAGAATTGCAATTCCATCTTTATTCAAAAAATAATTCGCTGACTTCAAAAATTTATCAGTTTGGTTTATTTTATTTTTGGTATCAAAATGTGCAGATTGTTCAATTGCATGCACACCAGCATCTGTTCTACCGGAACCATGTAAAATAATTCTATCCTTTAAAAGCTTTGAAATCTTATCCTCAACAAGACCTTGGATAGTTTTTCCTTTTTTTTGAATTTGCCATCCTTTGAAATTAGTCCCAATATATTCTAATAATATTTGATATCTATACATTAGATATTATTGATCCTTTTTTAATTTGAGATCCAAGCATAAACTCTCCTATTTTTTGAGGTCTTTTTCCTTGTCTCTGAATTTCAACAACTTTGATTGATTGATTATTTTTACAAGCAATTTCTAATTTATCTGATATCACTTCTCCTGCATTCCCCTTACCGTTTCCAATTTCTGCTTTTAAAATTTTATATCTTTCACCATTAAAATTAAAAAAGGCTCCTGGTGTGGGAAATAAACCATTTATTTTAGCAATGATTTTAATAGCTTCTTCATTCCAATAAATTTGACCTTCAGATTTATCAATTTTTTTTGCATAAGTTGCCTTGGAGTGATCTTGTTCTATAAATTTTACTTTATCGTCAATTATATCATCAATATTATCTAAAATTTTGTCTGCAGCTAATATTGATAATTGTTCTGATATTTCTTGTGCATTATTTTTATGCTCTAACTTAATCTTATAGATGTTACTGATTGGCCCACTATCTAATTCTTCAACTATTTTCATAATAGTAATACCTGTTTCATTATCTAGGTTCATAATTGACCTTTGAATTGGCGCAGCTCCTCTCCACTTAGGAAGTATTGAGCCATGTATATTAATAAAACCTTTTCTTGTTAAACCCAAAAATTCTTTAGGAATAATTTGTCCATAAGCAACTACAATTGCTAGATCAGCATTTAAATTTTTAATAAACTCATATTCGGACTTATTTTTATTTAAAGTATGTGGTGATCTAAAATTTAAATTTAATGTTTCAGAAATTCCCTGAATTGCAGATTTATTAATTCTTTGCCCACGATGAGATTTTTTCGGTGGCTGGGTATAAACTGCAGATATGTCGTAGCCATTTTGATACAGAGATTTTAAAATTGGTACCGCAAACATAGGGGTACCCATGAAAATGATTTTTTTTGACATTTATTAAACAACTATTCGGGTAGATTTTACCTTAGATAATTTTTTAATAATCATAGATTTTTTTAATTTTGATAGATAATCAATAAAAAGAATTCCTTCTAAGTGATCCATCTCATGTTGAATGCAGGTCGCTAATAAACCATCAGCTTTAAGAATTTTTTTATCACCATTATAATCTAAATATTCAACTTCACATTTTTTTGGTCTATCTATTTCTGCAAATTGATTGGGAACAGATAAGCAGCCTTCCTCATAAGTTGAGTTGGACTTATCTTTATTTTTAATGACTGGATTGACAAAAAACTTTGGTTCTTTTTTATTCTCATCTTTACTTAAATCCATGACAATAATTCTTTTTGGAATACCTATTTGAATTGCAGCTAGACCAATGCCATTTGCTGCATACATTGTTTCTAACATATCATCCATTAATTTTTTTTCGTCAGCACCAACACTTTTAACTGGTTTTGAAATCTGCCTTAAGACCGGATTGGGTTCTGTAAGTATTGTTTTTACTGTCATGATATTTTATCTTAATATAATTTTTAAACTTTTAAAGGAAGAACTTTAAGTAAAATTTTGTTTCTTATTAATCCAATATTTAATTGATTTAGTGTGCTGATAATGAAATAGATAGTGTCTTCATCCATTTTTTCCAGATCATCTTGTCCAATAACTTCAACAATTCTTAATAAAGCTGTGCCCTTTTCATTATTATTAATCATCACCTGTATATCTGTTGGTATTTCAGAATTATTTATTTCATAGAAATCATTGTATTTATCTGAAATTTCTATTCCATCATATTTTAAAGATTCTAAAAAAATTTGATCTTTTTTTGAAAAAAAATATTTTTTATTCTTTTTAATTTTTTTTAGATAATTATTAACATCTTTTTCAATTTTTGGTTTTGAATAATCTCCACTAAAATAATTTAAAAGTTTTGATTGATGAAGAACTTCTTTGTTAAATTTGATTTCACTCGAATTCTTTTTTTTGATTTCTATATTAGTATAATAAAAACTAGTTAAATTATCTGGAACATTTGTAGGTTCTATCTTATCTAAAAATTTTCTCAATTCTTCATCAAAAGCTAAACTTTTATCATCACTTTCAAAATTGTTTTTTAATAATTTTAATAACTTTAATTTTTCTACTGTTTCTGACTCTAATAAAATTTTTTGATAAATTAAAGCTCTTGCCTCAATATTAGATAAAGATTTATATGATTCTTCGACATTTAAAAGTTGATTAATGTCAAATTGAAATCGTTTATATATTTTAAATAAATTTTTTTCTGGGTAATTTTTATTATGAGTAGCTTTTTCTAAGGTAGAGATTTTTTCCAAATCGAAAATATCTATCTTTTCATGAGAACTTAGTAAACCCGAAGAAGACAGATATTTCCAAATAATTTTACTGGTAGTTTCTTTAGGTTCAAATAAAAATTTTGGATTCGTAATGTGAGCTAAATGAAATTCTAAAATATTTTTTTCTGATATTGTTTCATCAATCTCTGTAGCATAACCTAATAAATAATTTATTTTTTTTTCATAATATTTATCTGAGAATCCTAATTCCTTTTTTAAATCAAAAATTAATTGAGCTTCTTCAACTCTGTTATTTTTTATCAAACAATAAATATTAAACTTAATAAGATATTCATCATCAATTGGTTCTTTATTTTTTGAAAATATTTCACAAGCCTTTTGGACATTAGAAGTAGAAATATATTCATCTAATAAAAATTTAGTTAATTTTGGATGAATATTGAAAATTTGATTTTTAATTAAATATTCCTCAATTAAATCTAAATCTGAATTTTTAATAAGCCATTGCGACCTAAATTTTAAAAAATCTTTTTCAGAAATATTTTTTGTAGGTATGTACGCGTTTGTTAGCATTAATATTTTCATAATGTAAGCTGCGTCTTTAGATAAGTTAATCTTATCTAATTTTTTAAAAATATTTTTCAACTGATCACCATCAGAATTAGACCACATATTAATATCTAAACTATTTTCTTCAGGATCATACAAGCCAAATATTTTAATATCATCAGAATTCAGATCCTCATCTAAATTTATTGATGAAATTTTTTTATCTGACTGCATATTAAAAATTGTTGACTCAGATTTAATTGTTAAACTGTCATTTGTTTTTTCATTTAAATTTGAATTGAAATCATTACTTTGAATTTTATTCTTATCCACATTCCAAATATCTACAGGTTCATCTTCAGCATTACTGTTGCCAATAAAAAAAAACAAAAAAATAAGAAAAAAATATTTTTTATTTAATGATCTTAAAATTCTCATTTGGAATAACTTTTTCAATTTTTTTTTCAGGAGAGGGGAAGTCAATTTTATTTAATAAAAAAACAATTCCAATTAAAATTAATATAGCTAAAGACAATTTTACAATTAATCCAACAATACTCATTCTCGAACTTGTTTTTTTTATAAATTGCATATAGTTTTAGGTAATTTCAAATTAAGACATATTTATGTTTTTTCAATAAAGATTTTATGGAATCAAAAAAAAATATCGTTTTTTTAGGTATGATGGCTTCTGGAAAAACTTCAATTGGTAAATTAACTTCTAAAAAACTTAAATTGGATTTCTATGACATAGATGAATTAATAGAAAATAAACTTAAAAAAAAGATTTCAGAAATATTTACTCTCAAAGGTGAAAAATTCTTCCGAACTATTGAAGAAAAAATAACTTTAAGAATACTGAAACAAAAACAAAAAATTGTTGTATCTCTTGGTGGAGGCGCTTTTTTAAACAAAAATATCCGAAAAGAAATTTTAAATAATCATATATCTTTTTGGTTATACTGTGATGACAAGACTTTAATTCAAAGAATAAAAAATAGCCACAAGAGACCTATTGCATTAAATCTAAGTAATCATGAATTATCAAATTTAATAAAAAAACGTTCTAATATTTACTCAAAAGCATTATATAAGATCGATTGTGGTAAACATACAAAAATTAAAATTGTAAATAAAATAATTAATTATTTATGAAACCAAAAAGATTAATAATTAAAACCGTTTCTCAAAAATATTCAATCGTAATTGGACCTAATTTAATTCTAAATATATCAAAAACAATGAGAAAATATTTAAATGATTTTGATAAATGTTTATTTATTGTTGACAGAAAAGTTCCAAAAAAATTCATTATTTCAATAAAAAAATCATTTCAAAATAAAAATATTTTTTTTCAATATTTTACAATGAATGAAAAAAATAAGAATTTAAAAACTATAAACAAAATTCTTAAGATTTTATTGGTAAAAAATTTTTCAAGAAAAGATTGTTTAATTACTGTTGGTGGGGGCATTACAGGTGATGTAGGTGGATTTGCCGCTAGTTTATTCAAAAGAGGTCTTCAATTTATTAATATTCCAACTACACTTCTTTCTCAAGTAGACTCTTCAGTTGGAGGTAAGACGGGTGTTAATACCAAATATGGAAAAAATCTTATCGGAAGTTTTTACCAACCGCACCTAGTTATAAGTGACACTAATTTTTTGAAGACACTTCCATCTAGAGAAATTATTTGTGGATATGCTGAAATATTAAAACATGCTTTAATAGCAAATAAAAAGTTTTTTAAATTCCTTGATAAAAATTATTTAAAAATTCTCAAATTACAAACTCCTTTTTTAGAAAATGCAATTTATGAAAGTTGTAAGATTAAAAAAAATGTTGTTGAAAAAGATGAAAATGAAAAAGACTTTAGAAAAATTCTAAATTTTGGGCATACATTTGCACATGCATTTGAGGCTACACTTGGTTATTCAAAAAAACTGAATCATGGTGAAGCAGTTTTATTAGGAATGTATATAGCTTTGAGTTTTAGTAATAAAAATAAGATTTTAAAAAGAATTGAATACTCATTAATTGTAGATCATTTTATAAAATCTTCTTTGCCATCAAATATAAAAAAATTTTTTTCTAAAAAAGATATAAATAAAATCTTATCATTCATGCAAAAAGATAAAAAAAATATTTCAAAAAAAATAAATCTTATTTTATTAAAGAGTATAGGGTTACCAATAATAAACAATAATTATAAAATAAATTACATCAAATCATTCTTAAAAAAAGAGTTAAATAATTAATATTTGTAACGAATGAATAAATTTTTTCATTTCATAATCTAAGATTTTATAAATTTTTTTATTGCTATTTAGTCTACTTATTTTTTTTAATTGATTAGACTCTATTGTAATCTTAATATGAAATTTGTTTGGATTATTTCCTGCATGTTTTGCATGAAGAAAAGATTTGTCTTCTATAACAATATTTTCAACCAAAATTTCTTTTTGTATTTTTTTTTTAATTATTGCAATTAATTCATTTATATTCATAAATATTAACTATATCATGAAAAATATTTGTGACTGGAATAATTGTAAAGAAATAGGTCAATATAAAGCACCTATTGAAAAAGATAATAGCAAGAAATTTAGAATGTTATGTTTAGAACATGTCAAAGAATTCAATAAAAACTGGAATTATTTTTCTGGTATGAATGATGAGCAAGTTATTAACTTTTTAAAATCAGATATGACTTGGCACAAACCCACACAAAGTTTCAGTTCCTCTGATAATTTTTTTAAGATCTTATGGAACAACACACTTAAAGATGAGTTTGATAAAGAAAAATTTAAAAGTAGTTTTAATCACATGCGTCAATTTAAATTTGACCATAAAGATATAAAAGCTTTTGGTATTTTGGGCATTTCAGTAGGTTTAAAATGGAATAAAATTCAAGAAAAATTCAAAATGCTTGTCAAAAAATTTCACCCTGATATGAATTCTGGTAATAAAAAATACGAAGAAAAACTTAAACTTATTACATTGGCATATACGCAATTAAAAAACACATATAGAGAAAAAATTGACTCCTAATTTAAACATTCAACCTGATATTAAAGTTTCAGTAAAACAAACATTTGGAATTGATACTGAAATGGAGGTTGATGCTTTTTCAAAAAAAAATGAATATGTACCTGAAATTGATAAAAACTATAAGTTTGATAGAGATACAACATTAGCTGTTATCTCTGGTTTTGCATTTAATAAACGGGTTTTAGTCCAAGGTTATCATGGAACAGGTAAATCAACTCATATAGAACAAATTGCTGCAAGATTAAATTGGCCATGTATAAGAGTAAATCTAGATAGTCACATAAGTAGAATCGATTTAATCGGTAAAGATGCCATAGTCTTAAAAGATGGAAAACAAATAACACAATTCAATGAAGGAATATTACCTTGGTCAATACAAAATGCTGTTGCTTTAGTATTTGATGAATACGATGCTGGAAGACCAGATGTAATGTTTGTGATACAAAGAGTTTTAGAAGCTGAAGGAAACTTTACTCTTCTTGATAAAAATAAAGTCATACAACAAAATAAATTTTTTAGATTATTTGCAACCTCAAATACAGTTGGATTGGGTGATACGACTGGACTATATCATGGTACTCAACAAATAAATCAGGGACAAATGGATAGATGGAACATTGTCACAACATTAAATTATCTAAGCCTAGATAAAGAAATGGAAATTATTTTAGCTAAAAATAAAAGTTTAAATAATCAAAAAGGCAAAGAAAAAGTTTCAAATATGATAAAAGTGGCTTCCTTAACTAGAAAAGGTTTTATCGCTGGAGATATATCAACAGTAATGAGCCCAAGGACTGTATTACATTGGGCAGAAAATACGGAAATTTTTAAAGATGTTGGGTATGCTTTTAGGGTTACATTTTTAAATAAGTGCGATGAAATAGAAAAAAATACTATCGCAGAATATTATCAAAGATGTTTTGGTGAAGATTTACCTGAGTCATTGGTAAATATTCAAATTTAAATGAGTAATAAAAAAGAAACAAATCTCAAAGAAAAACTCAAACAAGCACTGACCTCAACCGCTAGAGTAATTTCAGACGATTTTTCTTTAAAAAAAAAGAATGAACAAAATAAGAGTTCAAACGAATTTGATTTTTTTAATTTAGAAAATTTTAATTCAAAAAGTGATTTTATAAAAGCTAGAGCGGAATCAGATACTGCAGCTCTTAAAAAAAAATTTTCTAATGAAGAAATTCATAAAAAAAATTTACCATCAAATTTATCGTGTAAAAGCCTTTATTCGATTGCAGAAAAAGTAAGATATGAGGCTTTAGGTTCCTTAATGTTAAAGGGAGTAAAAAAAAATCTGCAAGACAACTATAATCAAATTGTTGGATTAAAAAGAAAAGATCAACTTAAATCTAAAGATGATGTTCCTATAATTGAAGCTTTTGAGCTATATATGCTTAAGAAATTTCACGGTATAAAATTAAATTCTCTGACTAACACAATGTTAAATTTTTGGGAGAAAGATTTTGATCAAGCTATTGAGAAACATATTAATTTCTTAAAGGAAAACTTGGAGGATCAACAAAAGTATTCCTCAAAATTTTCAGAAATACTTCAAAAAATGGATATATTGCAAAATGAAGAAGATGAGCAAACTAATGAGGAAAATCAAGATAATGATCAAAATAATTTATCAAATGATGATCAAGAAAATAACTCTGATGAAAAAAAAGATCAAAATAAAGATGAAGAAACCGAAACTAGCTTAGACTCAGACTATGATATTGATGAATATAAGCTAGAAGAACAATTAGTTGATACTGACTCTGATCAAAACTCTGATGAACAAGTTATTCAGAAGAGAAATATAAATGATTTAAATTTAGAATATAAGATATTTACCAATCAGTTTGATGAAATGACTAAAGCAGAAAATTTAGAAAATTCAGATGAAGCAATAAAATTACGTAAAACCTTAGATCAACAACTCATAGGGTTTCAAGATGTCATAACTAAACTAGCAAATAAACTTCAAAGACAATTATTAGCAAAACAAAATAGAGCTTGGGAATTTGATTTGGAAGAAGGATTGTTAGATAGTTCAAAATTACCTAGAGTTATAATGGATCCTTACAATTCTTTATCTTTTAAAAAGGAAAAAGATTTAGATTTTAAAGATACTGTCGTGACCTTATTAATAGATAATTCAGGGTCTATGAGAGGAAGACCAATTACTATAGCAGCAATTTGTGCAGATATTTTATCAAGAACTCTAGAACGTTGTTCTGTAAAAGTCGAAATATTAGGTTTTACTACAAAAAATTGGAAAGGTGGAAAAAGTAGAGAATTTTGGAATAAAAAAGGAAAACCAAAAACTCCTGGACGATTAAACGATCTGAGACATATAATTTACAAAAGTGCAGATACACATTGGCGTATATCAAAGAATAATTTGGGCTTAATGTTAAAAGAAGGGTTGTTAAAAGAAAATATAGATGGTGAAGCTATACTATGGGCTTTTAATAGACTAAAAAAAAGAAAAGAAGAAAGAAAGATCCTTATGGTTATTTCAGATGGTGCTCCAGTAGATGACTCGACTTTATCAGTAAATTCTGGTGATTTTTTAGAAAAACATTTGAAAAAAATTGTTAAACATATTGAGGATAAAACAGAAATCGAAATATTAGCTATTGGAATCGGTCATGATGTTTCAAGATATTATAATCGTGCTATAAAAATTACAGATGTAAATGAATTGGGTGATGTAATGATTTCTCAACTTGGTGCACTTTTTGATAAAAAAAATAAATTACATTAAATTTTTAATAGATCACTATTTTTCCACTTAATTGTTATTTCTGCGCCACTTCTTACTTCAGAATTTCTACAATTGATTGACGCAAAATTTTTTTCTAATAAAGTCTTTCCAATAAATATTCCCAAGCCTAAACCTGTTTTATTTTTATGATTTGGATTAAATCCTTTTAAATAAGGCTCTCCTATTTTAGACAAAACATCACTAGAATAACCTTCGCCATCATCTTCAATTGTTATTTCGGTGAATTCATTATCACTTTTTAAATTTATAAAAACATTTTTTGAGCTAAATTTATTTGCATTACCAATAAAATTTCTTAATCCATAAACAATTTCAGCAGATTTCGTCATCTTTTTTGAGTTTGAGTCTTGGTCAAAATTAAAAATAAAATTTTTTTCACTTGTTTCTTTAAACGAGGATATAATTTCTTTAAGATATTCTTTCATAGTAAAATTTTCATCAATAAATTCATCTTCTTCAAGAGGGTTTAAAGACAGGCGTCTTAGAATTTGATTACATCTTTCTACTTGACTTGATAATAATTTTATATCTTGCTGTACTTCCTTATTATCTTTAAATTGTAATAAAAGTTCTTGTGAAATAATCTTTATTGTTGACAATGGTGTACCTAAAGAATGAGCTGCTGCAGCTGCTTGACCTCCTAAAGATAACATCTCATGCTCTTTAGCCATTACCTCTTCCATCTTATTCAATGCCTCTTTTCTTTTTCTTGATTCTGTTCCAAAAATAAAAGCAAAATAATTCAAAAAAACTAAGGATATTATTAAAGCAATAGGTATTGAGTAAAAATAATATTTATCAATGTGAAAATGTTCATTTAAAGGTGAAGGTAAATCTTTGTGATAAAATGTAAGAAAAATAAGAGCTGATACAGTTATAATTACTAATAATAAATTAGTTCGGATGCCTAAATTTGTTGAGGCAAATATACTTGGGATAATTAAAAAAATCACAAATGGGTTTACTATGCCTCCCGTCAAATAAATTAATAATGCTAATTGGAAAATATCTATATTTAAAAAAACAAAAGCTGATCTACTTGATAGTTGAGTCTTTTTATATAAAAAGATTAAATAAAAATTGCTAAGGATACCAATAAAGATAATAAAAGTTGATAAAAGATAATCAAAATTGAATTGAAAGTAAAAAAAGACAATATTTACTGATATTAATTGACCAATTATAGCTATCCATCTAAGTGAAATATAAGTGGATTTCTTTAAAGAATAGTATTTCGAAGTCTCAAAAAACTCCATTTTTAAATATCTAGATTCTGAACATTTATAGCATTTGAAACAATAAAATCTTTTCTAAGAGACACATCATTTCCCATCAATGTATGTATCAATGTTTGATCTTTTTTACTATCTTTTGAATATTGAACCTGTAATAAATTTCTAGTTTCAGGATTTAATGTTGTGCTCCAGAGTTCCTCTGGATTCATTTCCCCAAGTCCTTTGAATCTTTGAATATTCATTTTAGATTTCTCTATCTCTATACCTTTAAAAAATTCTTTTGAACCTCTTTTAATTTTCTTTAATTCTTTATTATTTTGAATAATATAATTTTCAAGCTCTTTTTCATCTTTAATATAAATTCCTTTGGACCCTTTGTTAATTTTAAATAAAGGTGGTTGTGCTAAATATATGTGGCCGTATTCAATTAATTTATTAAATGGTCTATTGTTGAAAAAAGTTAATAATAATGCCCTAATGTGAGATCCATCAACATCAGCATCTGTCATAATTATAATCTTTCCATATCTTAAATCTTTTAAATCTATCTCTTGAGACTTAGGATCTAAACCTAATGCGTTGATTAAAGTTACTATTTCATTTGACGATATCATTTTAGATAATGCCTTAGTTTTTTGTTCATTAATATTTTTATTACCGTTACCATTTTTTTTATTTTGCAAATCTTCAACATAAGTATTTAAAATTTTCCCTCTTAAAGGTAGTACTGCCTGATTTTCTCTGTTTCTTCCTTGTTTCGCAGAACCACCAGCTGAGTCACCCTCAACTATAAATAGTTCAGTTCCTTCTTGTTTTCCAATTTGACAATCAGCTAGTTTTCCAGGTAGTCCACTTAGCTCAAGTGCACCTTTTCTTCTAACATTTTCTCTCGCTTTTCTAGCCACATCTCTAGCTAAAGCTGCCTGAATAATCTTAGCTAAAACAATTTTTGCAACAGATGGGTTTTGATCAAACCATATTGATAGTTTTTCATTAATTAAAGTTTCAACAATATTCCTAACTTCAGATGAAACCAATTTATCTTTAGTTTGTGAAGAAAATTTTGGATCTGGAATTTTTGTTGATAATACACAAGTAAGACCCTCCTTGATATCATCCCCAGATATCGATAATTTATTCTTTTTTAAAAGATTTTGTTCTGTAGCATATTTATTTACAATTCTTGTTAAGGCACTCCTAAAACCTAATAAATGAGTTCCACCATCTTTTTGAAAAATATTATTTGTATATGCATAAATATCCTCTGAATAAGTGCTGTTCCATTTTAAAGAACATTCAATTTCAACATTATCTTTTTTCCCTTCAACATAAATTGGTTTTTTAAATAAGTGATTTCCATTTTTGTTTAATAATTTTTCTCTTTTTTCATCCAAATATTCAACAAATTCAAGAACACCACCATCAAATTTAAATTTATAGTTTTTTTCTTTTTTTTGACTATTATCTATTAAGTTGATTTGAATACCTTTATTTAAAAAAGCTAACTCCCTCATTCTCTTTATGAGAATATTTGCACTAAATTTTGTAGATGAAAAAATTTCCTTAGATGGAAGGAAAGTAATTTTTGTTCCTGTTTCTTTTGATTTACCAATAGTTTTTAAAGGAGCTTTTGACTCTCCATCATAGAATTCTATATAATGTTTTTTTCCATCTCTATTTATCTCTAATTTAAGCTTTTCCGACAATGCATTTACAACTGAAACTCCAACACCATGCAGACCTCCTGAAACTTTATAAGAATCATGATCAAATTTACCTCCAGCATGAAGTTGAGTCATTATCACCTCTGCTGCTGACTTTTTTTCACCTTTATGAATATCGACAGGTATCCCTCTACCATCATCTTTTACAGTTATAGTTCCGTCTTTATTTATAAAAACATGAATATTCTTGCAAAAACCAGCTAAAGCCTCATCGATGGAATTATCCACAACTTCGTAAACCATGTGATGTAAACCAGTGCCATCGTCGGTATCACCTATATACATTCCTGGTCTTTTACGGACAGCTTCAAGTCCTTTTAAAACTTTGATAGAATCGGCCTGATAAGAAGAATTTTTTGTCATTAATTTTTTTAAAGAAATTAGATTATACCATTATGTAAACAAATTAAAAGTTATATATAAATGAATTATTTTATTTAATAATGATAAAAAAATTTTACATAAAAATTATTAATATTTTGCTTATTATTATTATTAAATTATTGGTATTTATCAAAAATAAAGTGAGAAGAATTAGAAAAATAGAATTTGAATATTTTTCAGATAAATATCGATTATATACAAAAAAATATTTCTTTATCATTTTTGGAAAAGATAAATATATTTCGAAAGAAACCTATGTGAATGGTCCACATGATTATCATTTATTTAAAAAATCTAAAACGTTATTAAATAAAAAAATTAAGTATCTAATTGATGTTGGAGCAAATATTGGAACATTTTGTATACCTCCCACCAAAGATAGATTAATTAAAAAATGTATAGCTATAGAGCCTGTTGAGAAAATTAATGATATTCTTAAAGTAAATATAATCCTTAATGAATTAAATGATAAAATAAAAACCTATAAATATGTTATCTCAGATAAGAAAAATGAAAATTTATCCTTAACTTTAAATAAAAACAATTATGGTGATAATAAATTTAAAATAAGTAAAAATAGAAAAAAAAACTTTCCTATAGTTAAACTAGACTTTTTTATTAATTATTTTGATTTAAATCAATTATTAATAAAAATAGATGTACAAGGTTTTGAAAATAAAGTTTTAATGAGTGCAACTAAATTTATAAATAAAAGTGTGCCATTAATAATTGAATTTGATCACAACTTTATAAGACAAGAGAATTCACATAAAATCATAAGATTGATAAAAAGTAAATATAACTTCTTTTCTTTATTAGATAAAAAAAACGTTGAAAAAGAAAAAATTGAAAATTTTGATAAAATTTTTTATAAAATCCAAAAAAATAAAACTCACCTGAATTGTTTAATATATTAGTTGTGGCGGAGAGAATGGGATTCGAACCCATGAAAGGGTTTCCCCTTTACACGCTTTCCAAGCGTGCGCCTTCAACCACTCGGCCACCTCTCCAATTATTTAAAAAATTTCATCAATTTAAATGAATTAATCAGAAAAATTAAATATGTAAAATTTGTTTTAGTGTTAAAAAATTTTTTTATTTTATAAAAAAAACTATCTTCGCTCAAAGAAGCTCTAAATTCTTTTGGATTAATACTTAGTTTATTATTTCTCACTTCTTTATTCATTTTAGATAATTTTCTATCAATATTAAATACTGTGATCGACTCAAAATTATAAATTGAATAAATATACTTGCTTAAGGAAAAATTTTGTTTTTTTAAACCTGGATATCTAGAATTAATATCATCTATTAGTTTTTTTGTATAATTTATAAAAGAATATTTACTAGGATTATACCACTTATCTTTAATATAACTTGTATGAATATCTTCAGTTATAAGAATTCCTCCATCTTTAATATTTGGAATACAACTGTTTACAGTTTTTATTTGCTGATAATTTGTATGACCTCCGTCATCTAAAACTATATCGACTTTTCCATATTTTTTAAAAAATTTATTCCAAAAATCATCTCTGCTTTGATCGCCAATTAATATATCAAACCCATATTTTTCAAACCTTTTGATATCTGGATTTAAATCAATTCCTATTATTTTTGCTTTTTTTCCAAAAAAATTTCTCCACATAAATAAAGAACCACCTGAAAAAACACCTATTTCAACAAAGATTATTTTTTTATTTCTAAATCTTGTTAACAAGGAGTCATAAATAGGAAAATAATTAAAATATTTTAATGAAAAGTATTTGCTTTTTTTAAATGCCTTAAATGTCAGTGTTTTTTTATAGTTCAAAATATTTTTATAAAATGTTTTTTTTTAATTATTAATATAATAGTAATTAATATGAAAAGAATATACCAAGAAATAGAAATTTTAACAATTACATATAAATCAGATCATATTATTGAAAAATGTTTATCAAACATTGATGAAAATTTTAAAATTACAGTTGTAGAAAACTCTGATAATAAAATTTTAAAGAAAAAAATTGAAAAAAGAAAAAATGCTAAATGTATATTAACAAATTCAAATCTTGGTTTCGGTTCTGCATTTAATATTGGTGCAAAACAAATTAACTCTAAATATATTTTCCATTTAAATCCTGATGTAGTTATCAATTCTGATGTTATTTTTAAAATGTATGAAGTTGCTCAGGACATTAATGATCTTGGCATTTTATCCTGTAAAGAAAGTACAAATATAACCGAAATTTTAAATCAAGATAGATTAGATGTCGAGGAAGTCGATAATGTAAAAGGATTTGTGATGTTAGTTAATAACTTAAATTGTAAAATATCTGGATATTTTGATGAAAATTTTTTTTTATACCTTGAGGAAATTGATTTATGTAAAAGATTGAAGCTTCTTAATAAAAAAATTTATATATCAAAAAATATTTTTGTAAAACATTTGGCTGGAAAATCTCATGATCCAATCTATTCAGAGAAAATGGAAATTCAAAGAAATTGGCATTATATGTGGTCTTTATTCTATTTTAACAAAAAACATTATGGTTTCTTTAAAGCTTATAGATTAACTATTGGAAAATTTTTATCAGCATATTTCAAATTAAATTTTTATTTTTTCATAAACAAAAAAAAGTACTTAATTTATAAACATAGATTTTTAGGATTACTTAATAGTTATTTAAATAAAAAATCAAGTTTTAGAATTTAATTTATTTTTCTAATTTATATTTTGGAAAACAAATAATAAAAAAATCTTTTTTATTAGGTCTAACTTTTTTGACTCTAGCTTTAATTTCATTATAAAAATTCCAAGCAAGTGGTAATAGAGCTATATCTTCATTAAAAGTTTTTAAAAAATTTATTGGTTTGATTGGTATTTTACTTCCAGGACAAAATTTGTTTTGTTTGAGTTTATTATCATCAATAATATAGTCTAACTTGATCTTGGCAAAATTTAAAAATGTGTTTGCTTTAGCTGCAGCACCATAACCAATTACTATTTTTTCTTTTTTAATATTTCTTACATTATTTTTAATAATTTTAACTTTTCTTGAGCATTCATTAGCCCATTTTTTATAATAAGAATAATTTAAAAATTTTTCTTTTTTAAGAATTTTTTTAATTTTATTTGAATTTGAATTCAATTTTATAACAAACAAATAACTTGAGCCATGTATTGTTTTTTTTTCTACATTGTGCAATTTTAATTTTACTCTTTTAATTAATTGGTGCATGCTTTTTACATTAAAAAAATTTATATGTTCATGATAAATTGTATCAAATTCTCTATTTTTACACATATCTGCCTGACTAGTTTGAATAATTAATGTGCTTTTTTCATGCATAAGTTTTTTTAAATTAGATAATAAATCAAATGGTTTTGGATTGTGTGCAAACGAATTTTGAAGAATTATTAAATCAAATTTTTTATTAATTTTTTTAATTATCTTTTTATTTAAAAAATCACAATATATTTTATGTTTTTTTGAGGAAATTTTAAAAATGTTTTTTGCAGGATCAACACCATAGGTTTTATAACCTCTTTTTTTAAAAACATCTAGTTGTGACCCATCATTACAACCAATATCTAAAATATTTTTATAAACAATTTTAGATGAATTTTTAATGCAAAAATTATAAAACTGCTTCATATATCTAAGATAAGTTTGTGTTGTTCCACTTACATAATCATAATTTCTATAAATTATTTTCGGATCAACAGCTATAGATAATTGTAAATGAGTGCAATCTAGGCAAGTATTTACTTTAAGCTCATATTTTTTTTCTATTGCATTTTTTTTTTTTTGATATGAATTTGCTAAAGGTTGTTTGTTAAGATCAAAAATTTTAGTTATTCTTTTTGATCCACAGGCAAGGCAGTTTTTTATTTTTATGAAAGCCAACGATTATTTTTTAAACTCCATTCAACTACTTCTTCAATTCTTTTACTTAGTTTTATTTTTGGTTCCCAGCCTAAAGATTTCAATAATTTTGGACTAAGTGAATATCTTAGATCATGTCCTGGCCTTGAAGAATGATTATCAATTAATTCGTAAACTAAATCTTTTTTTTGTACTTTTGCAATAGTTTGAGCCAATGTTAAATTATCAATTTCTTCAGGACCAACTAAATTAAATTTAGGGCATTTAGCATTTCCAAAATCTCCTTTATGACTATAATTTTTAAGTTTGAGTATAAACATCAAACCATCAGCTACATCTTGAGCATGAATATAATGTCTACTGCCTGCTTTAGTTTTTTCTTTGTTAGCATGAATTAAAACTTTTTGTTGATCTCTTACTCTTTGAATCGTCATAGGTATAAATTTTTCAGGATGCTGTCTTTCTCCAAAAACATTCATAGTATGAGTAATATTAATTGGCAATTTATAAGTATTTTCATACGCAACACAGAATTCTTCTGCAGAAGCTTTACTTGCGCTATATGGATTAGTAGAGTTATATCTGTCATACTCGCTATAAGAAACGCCTTCTGGAGCATTTCCAAATATTTCGTCGGTAGAAAAATATACAAACTTTTCAAGTTTTGGTAGTCTTCTAGCAAAATCCAATAAATTAACTGTGCCTACTACATTATCTTGGACAAACTCCATTGGAAATGTAATCGATCTATCTACGTGACTAGCTGCTGCCAAGTGAAGTATTATATCTGGCTTACCGATTGCTGATTCTATCTGAGAATTAATCTCTGCTTTCAAGTCATGGAAAACAATTTTTAATCTTTTTTTATCCTCAATTGAAAACTGTTCTAAAATTTCGTTAAGCCTATTCAGATTGCCTGAAATATCTAATCTATCAATTGTTACAATTTTCCAGTCTGTGTTTTTAATTATATATGCAATAATATGATGAGCTATAAAACCCGCACCACCAGTAATTAATACTTTTTTCATTTAAATTGATTTTTAAGTTTATTTTGGTCTTTTTATGGTTATTTTAAACTAAAGTCAAAAATAACATCAATTTTATATGAAAATAGTTTTAGTAGTTCCTTATAGAGGCATAGGTGATTTAATTTTTCATATACCGTTAATAAGAGGATTATCAAAAAAATATAATTCTAAAATTACTCTAATCACTAACAAAGTTAGTAAAGCTAAAAATTTACTTAAAAATGAAAAATCAATACAAGAAATTGAATACATAAGTTTTCAAAGAGAAAATCAGATAAAAAATTCTTTTTTATTTTATAAAAAAATAAATTCCTTTAAATCTGACATATGCATCCTTACCGCGCCTACTAGAAGATTGATAATTCCTTTAATTTTCTCAAACTCTAAAAAAAAAATTTATTTTAAAAAAGATAATACGAGAGATTTATCTAAATATATAATTAAACAATCAAAAATTGAATTACCAAATATACAATTCCATAAAAACTATTTTCTTAAATTAAAGAAAAATAAAATATCAAAAAAAAATATATTTATAAGCATTGACTCAAGACATGATTCTAATAATTGGAGCCTGATTTATTATATTGAATTGATTAAACAAATTTTAAAAAAAAAATCTACTAATAAAATTTTTATCAATTTTGATCCCTCAAAAGTTAAAGCTTTTAAAAAAATATTAGATTTATTTAAAAATGAAAAAAAAATATTTTTTACGTACAAATCAAACTTTAATAAATTAATTTCAATAATGAATAATTGCTCATTAGTTATTGGAAATGAGTCAGGTCCAATTTGTATAGGTGCTGCATTAAAAAAGAAAGTGTTTAGTATTTATTATCCAAAACACACAAATAAATCTAGTAAAACTATTTACAATAAAGTTAAATTTTTTAATTCAGATAAAATTTCTTCTCAAAAAATTATATCTAGTATTTTAAAAAATATAAGATAATTATTTTTCCTTGTTAATTTTTAATACGCCTATAAATGCCTCCTGAGGTATTTCAACTCTACCAAATTGTTTGGATCTTGCTTTTCCTTTTTTTTGTTTTTCAAGTAATTTTCTTTTTCTATCTGTAGCACCACCACCATGAATTTTGGTCAAAACATCTTTTTTAAAACCTTTAATTGTCTCTCTTGCAATTATTTTACCTCCAATAGCAGCTTGCACCGGTATCATAAAATTATGTCTTGGAATTAAATCTTTAAGTTTTTCACAAACTTCTCTGCCAGTTTTTTGAGCAAAATCTTTATGTATCATCATTGCGAGAGCGTCGACTGGTTCACTATTTACTAATATTCCAAGTTTGACAAGTTCACCTTCTCTATAACCAATTATTTCGTAATCAAAACTAGCATACCCACTGGTCATTGACTTAATACGATCATTGAAATCGAATACCACTTCATTTAAAGGCAGTTCATAAACCAGGACTGCTCTATTCCCAGAATAGCCTAAATTATTTTGAATACCTCTTTTGTCCTGACACAATTTAATAATTGATCCTAAATATTCGTCAGGTGTAATAATTGTAGCTTTAATCCATGGCTCCTCAATTGATTTAATTAATGTTGGATCTGGAAGACTTGAAGGATTTTGTAAATCAATAGTATCTCCTTTATTTAAATTTATTTTATAGACAACACCTGGAGTTGTTGTAAGTAAATTAACATCAAACTCTCTTTCTAATCTTTCAGTTATTATTTCAAGATGGAGTAATCCTAAAAATCCACATCTAAAACCCAAACCTAGAGCTGATGAAGATTCAGGTTCAAATGAAAAACTTGCATCATTTAATTGTAATTTAGCCAAACCATCCTTTAATTTTTGATATTCAGAACTGTCTACAGGAAATAATCCACAAAAAACTACAGGCTTACTTGGTTTAAAACCTGGCAAAGGATCAGCTAAAACTTTAGTAGCATCACAGATTGTATCTCCTACTTTTGTTTCAGATAAAACTTTTATTCCTGTTGTAATAAAACCGATCTCACCAGAATTAAGTTCGATAATATCTTTAGGTTTAGGGGTAAAAACTCCAACTTTTTCAACTATATAATCTTGATTAGTCGAAAGCATTTTAATTTTCATATTTTTCTTTATTTTTCCATTTATTACTCTTACCAATATTACAACACCAAGATAGGTATCGTACCAACTATCGACTAACAAGCATTTAAGGTCTTCGTTAGCATTTCCTATTGGTCCAGGCAATTTATCGATTATTTGCTCTAAGATATTATCAATTCCTTCTCCAGTTTTTCCTGAACAGGGAACAGCATTTTCTGTATCAATACCTATAACATCCTCTATTTGTTTTTTTGTTTTTGTAATATCGGATGCAGGTAAATCAATTTTATTTAATACTGGTATTATTTCATGATTAGTATCTAGTGCTTGATAAACATTTGCTAAAGTTTGTGCCTCAACTCCTTGAGTACTATCAACAATTAATATTGATCCTTCACATGCATAAAGCGATCTGCTTACTTCATAACTAAAATCAACATGACCGGGAGTATCAATTATATTCAATATATAATCTTTTCCATTTTTAGCTCTATAATTTAATTTGACTGTTTGTGCTTTTATAGTTATTCCCCTTTCCCTCTCTATATCCATTGAGTCTAAAACTTGAGCTTTCATCTCTCTTTCTGTTAACCCACCACAGTGATGGATTATTCTGTCCGCAATTGTTGATTTCCCATGATCAATATGAGCTATAATTGCAAAATTTCTTATATTATCAATAGTTGTCATTAAACTTTAAGATCTTATTTTTGCACCAGTTTCTTTTTCAACGGTATCAATTATCAGTTTATTCACTTTCTCTAAATCCTCATCATTGAGAGGCTTATCTAACGATTGGATGCCTACATTTATTGCAATTGATTTTTTATCAACGGGAATATTTTCGCCCTCATAAACGTCAAATATATCTACATTTCTTATAAGGTTCGGATTAACACTTGAAATAATTTCTATTAATTTTTGTGATTTAAAGTTTCTATCAATTATAAAAGCAAAATCTCTTTCTGACTTTTGAAAATCTGACACTCGATAAACCTTTTTTTGATCTCTTAATAATTTTTTAGGTCTTTTTAGATTATCGACAAAAATCTCAAATCCTACAAGTGACTCCGTTTTAATTTCAATTTTCTTGATTATATTTGGATGGATTTCTCCAAAATAACCAACGATTTTATCTTTTTCTTTATTTATAAAAATTCTTCCCGATTTTCCAGGATGATAATAATTGGGAGTTGTGTCATCTATATAAATTTTAGATCTATCATATCCAGCCTCGATTAGTGTTTGAATAATATCTTTTTTAACGTCAAATATATCTACAATTCTATCATCTTCTATCCATGATAATCTTGACATTTTTCCAGATCTCAGTCCACCAATAACAGTTTCTTGTTCACCTGGATTTGAACCACTGAATATTGGTCCAATTTCAAATAAAGATAAATCTTTAATATCTCTATTTAAATTCTTTCGCATGTAAAAAATTAAATTTGAAAAAATTGAATTTCTTAAAACACCAATTTCTGAACTTAATGGATTGATAATTTTAATTTCTTTTTTGTTTTCTTTGAATAAATTGTTATATTTTGAATCTGTAAATGACCATGTGATTGCTTCAACATAACCTTTTGAGGCAATTGCTCGTTGTAAATAATGAAATAATTTTTGTGATTTGTTTAAAGTAGGTTTATGCCTTTCCTTTGTTGGTTCAATAGTTTTTATTTGATCATATCCATGTATTCTTGCCAATTCTTCTATTATATCAATAGGTTGGGAAATATCTGGTCTCCATGATGGAATTGTTAATTTTAGATATTTTTTTTCTTTTTTATGTTTAAAACCAAGATCTTCTAAAATCTTTAAAATTTTCTTCCTAGAAATTACAAGACCTGTTACTTTTTCGAATAAGTTTGGATCAAATTTAACTGTCTTAGCTTTAAATTTTTCAATTCTCTGAACATCTATCTTGCTAATTACACCACCACACACCTCTTTAATCAATAATGCTGCTTTATTTAAACCATCTTCAATAGATAATGGATCTATTCCTCTTTCAAATCTAAATTTCGCATCTGTATCAAGATTTAATTTTTTTGCAGTTTTTCTTATTGATTTTGGTTCAAAATAGGCTGATTCTAATAATATATTTCTAGTATCAAGTTCTGTACTCGATCTTGTTCCACCAATTATTCCTCCTAAACCTAAAACACCTTTGCTGTCACTTATAACACACATGTCATTTTCAAGTTTGTAATTTTTGTTATCTAAAGCTGTAAATTGCTCTCCAGATTTAGAATTTCTTACAATTATACCTTTTTCAATTTTATCGGCATCATATGCATGAAGTGGTCGATTAATATCAAGCATTACATAGTTGGTTATATCAACTATTGCTGAAATTGGTTTTTGACCAATTGAAATAAGTTTATCTTTAAGCCACTTAGGACTTTCCGTATTTTTAACATTGGTAATTAAACAACTGCCGAAAACATTACAACCTTGACCTTTTTCTTTTGTAATTTTTACACTCAATGTTTGTTTTAATTTAGATTGGATTTTTTTTTCTTTAAAATTTTTTAATTTTCCAAAACCAGAAGCAGCAAGATCTCTAGCTATCCCTCTAATACCTAAACAATCTGGTCTGTTAGGGGTAACAGATAAGTCAATAGAATTTGAATTATTATTTTGAAAATAATTTTTACCAACAATTTTCTGATATTTAGATTTTGATAATTCTACGATTCCTTCACTTTCATCCGACAAATTTAATTCAGATTCAGAACATAACATTCCATAAGACGTTATGCCTCGAATTTTAGCTACTACTAATTTAGTTTTAGTTTTAGGAATAGTTGCACCAGGAGGAGCATAAATTGTGATTAATCCTGCTCTAGCATTTTTTGCACCACAAACAACTTTTCTTATATTTTTTTCTCCTATATCAACATCACAAACTTTAAGCCTATCTGCATTGGGATGTTTTTCTGTTTTAGTAATTTTTGCTACTTTAAATAATTTATTATCAGCAGATAAGTTTTCTACACTTTCTACTTCTAATCCAATATTAGTAAGTTGATCTACAAGATATTTCTCTTCTAAGCTTGTATTTAAATAGTCTTTTAGCCAATCTAATGTGATCTTCATCTGCTTAAGCCTCTGTAATTTGTTGGCACATCTAAAGGATCAAATCCAAAATGGTTCAACCATCTATAATCACAATCAAAAAAAGCTCTAAGATCATTAATTCCGTATTTGAGCATTGCCAATCTATCTATACCAATTCCAAAGGCGTAGCCTTGAAACTTATCTGGATCAACTCTCACATTTTTTAAAACATTAGGATGAACCATTCCACATCCTAAAATTTCAAGCCATTGATCACCTTCGCCTATAACAATTCTTCCATCTTTAATTTTGTAACCTATATCTACTTCTGCTGATGGCTCAGTAAATGGAAAATGACTCGGTCTAAATCTCATTTTAATTTTATCAACCTCAAAAAATTCTTTTATAAAATAATTAAGACATCCCTTTAAATGCCCCATATTTATTTCTTTATCAATATGTAAGCCCTCTACCTGATGGAACATTGGTGCATGAGTTTGATCACTATCAGACCTATAAGTTCTTCCAGGAGCAATTATTTTAAATGGCGGTTTATTATTAATCATTGTTCTTATTTGAACAGGTGATGTATGTGTTCTTAATAGATTTTGTTTTTTCTCATCTAGATAAAAGGTATCATGCATATCTCTGGCAGGATGATGATCTGGAGTGTTCAGTGCTGTAAAATTATTAAATTCATTTTCAACATCTGGACCTTCTTCAACACTAAAACCTATCTCTGAAAATATTGATGAAATTTCATCTATAGTTTGTGATACAGGATGTATCTTACCTATTGAAATTGATCTTTCTGGTAAAGATATGTCAATTTTTTCTTTTTTTAATTTATCATTTACCTCTGAAATTTCAATTTCACTTATCTTTGAATTAATTAAATTTTGTAACTCATCTTTAATGTTATTAAGTTCTGTTGCAAATTTTTTTCTCTCAGAGTCTGAAATTGATCCAATTTTTTTAAACTGTTTTGTTATTAAACCGTTTTTACCAAATAAATCGGTTTTGAGTTGGTTAACTTGTGAAAGATCTAGTTTAGATCTTAATTTAGATAAAAATTCATCTCTTATTTTTTTTAGATCTGACATTTTTACAGATTATTTCTTCAGAAAAATAAAACAATAGAGAAGATTAATTTAATGCAGATTGAGCTTTTTGAACAATAGATTTAAAGGCTTCTGGACTATCATAGGCTATTTCAGCAAGAATTTTTCTATCTATTTTTATACCACTTTTATTTAACCCATTAATAAATTTAGAATATGTAAGTCCTTCAGCTCTTACACCTGCATTAATTCTTTGGATCCAAAGTGATTTGAAATCTCTTTTTTTATTTCTTCGATCTCTATAAGCATATTGCATTGCCTTTTCCATTGCTTGTTTAGCAACTCGAATTGTATTTTTTCTCCTGCCCCATTGTCCTTTTACTGCTTTTAGAACTTTTTTATGCTTTGCTTTACTAGTTACACCTCTTTTTACTCTTGCCATCTTAACCCCTAATACTGTAAGGCATATACGATTTAACAATTTTGCCGTCTTGTTTTGACATTGTGGTCGTGCCCCTTAATTTTCTTATTTGAGAATTTGTTCTTTTAATCATGCCATGTCTTTTTCCAGCCTGAGCCATAATTACTTTACCCCTGGCAGATATTTTAAATCTTTTTTTTGCTGAGCTTTTAGTTTTAAGTTTTGGCATAATTGAGCGACGTTATACAAAGAAAGGTATAAATTTACAACCTATATTAAGGCCTTATAGAGGTTGAATTACCATTATCATTTGTTTTCCATCAAATTTTGGATGTAATTCTACTTTTCCTATATCTTTCATATCCTCTTTAATTTTACTCATTAATTCATTTCCTAAATGGGAATGCTGAAGTTCTCTTCCTTTAAATCTTATAGTAAATTTAACCTTATCACCTTTCGCAATAAATTTTTTCGCATTTTTGACTTTAAATTCATAATCATGTGTTTCAGTTACTGGTCTCATTTTAATTTCTTTCAAGGAAATTATTTTTTGTTTTTTCTTTGCTAGATTAGCTTTTTTTTGTGCATCATATTTAAATTTACCCATATCCATTATTTTACAAACAGGAGGATTGGCATTTGGCGCTATTTCAATTAAATCAAGGCCCTCTTTTTTTGCTTTATTTATGGCTTCATTTGTATTTAAAATACCTAAATTTTCTCCATCACTAGATATTACCTGAACTTCTGGTGACAAAATTCTATTATTAAATCTTGGTCCACGATCTTTATTTTTTTTTTGAAAATAATTTTGTTTGAAGTCCGCCACTTAATTTTGGGATACTTTGTTTAAAGCAGAGAATTTTTTTAAGAATAGATTTATTTCCATATTTTCTTGTTTATTAGAATCCAACCTTCTAATGGTTACAGAGTTGCTGTCAACTTCTTTTTTACCACAAATCAATAAAACTGGTATTTTTGCTAATGAATGTTCTCTAATTTTATAATTTAAATTATGGTTTTTTAAATCAACAATTGAGCTCATACCAGCTTCTTTAATTTTTTCTGACACATTTTTTGCATAGTCCTCAAAATCTTCTGAAATCGGTATCACAACTGTTTGTAACGGAGAAATCCAAAATGGAAATTTTCCTGCATAATTCTCTATTAATATTCCGATAAATCGCTCAAGTGAACCAAACAAAGCTCTGTGTAACATCACTGGAACTTTCTTTGTTCCATCTTTATCAACATATGAAGCATTTAATCTTCCAGGTAAGTTTAAATCAACCTGAACTGTTCCACACTGCCAGTCTCTGCCAATTGCATCTCTTAGAACAAATTCTATTTTTGGACCGTAAAATGCACCCTCACCTTTATTTATAGAATATTCTAATTTAGTAGCTTTAACTGCATCTAATAATGAAGACTCAGCTTTATCCCATACTTTATCATCTCCAACTCGGACGTCTGGCCTATCAGCATATTTTAGAACTACATTTTTAAAACCTAAGTCTTTATAAATATCTAAAATTAAATTTGTAACATTTAAGCATTCACTAGTAATTTGATCCTCTGAACAAAAAATGTGAGCATCATCCTGGGTAAATGCCCTTACTCTTAGAAGTCCATGGAGTGCTCCTGAGGGTTCATAACGATGAACTTTTCCAAACTCTGTAATTCTTAATGGTAAATCTCTATAACTTTTTAAACCTTGATTATAAACTTGAATGTGTCCTGGACAATTCATAGGCTTAATAGCAAAAACTTTTTCATCAGGAGTTTGTGATGTATACATATTTTCCCCATATTTTTCCCAATGTCCTGATTTCTCCCATAACAATCTATCTAATACTTCTGGTGTGTTTACCTCTTGATAGCCTGCTGCATCTTGCCGTGCTCGCATGTAGTTAATCAATTTTTGAAATAAAGCCCAACCTTTTTCATGCCAAAATACTGATCCAGGACTTTCTTCTCTAAAATGAAACAAATCCATTTCTTTTCCTAATTTTCTATGATCTCTTTTTTCCGCTTCCTCAAGTCTTTTTAAATAAGCTTCCAAATCCTTCTGACTCGCCCAACTTGTTCCATATATTCTTTGAAGCATTTCATTTTTTGAGTCACCTCTCCAATAAGCTCCGGAAACTTTAGTTAATTTAAAAAATTTACCAATTTTACCCGTAGAGGATAAATGAGGACCTCTACAAAGATCATGCCATTTACCATGAAAATAAATAGAAACCTCTTCTCCTTTTGGAATCCCTTCAATTAATTCAGCTTTATAAATTTCCCCCTTATTTCTGAAATGCTTAATCGCTTTATCTCTATCCCAAACTTCTCTTTTTGTTATCTCGTCCCTATCTACAATTTCTCTCATCTTTTCTTCAATTTTTTTTAAATCATCCTCTGTAAATGGTTCTTTTCTTGCAAAATCATAATAAAAACCATTTTCAATTACTGGACCAATTGTTACTTGTGTTCCAGGAAAAAGTTCTTGAACAGCCATAGCTAAAATATGAGCTGTATCATGTCTTATTGTTTCAAGACCTTCATTATTTTTGGCTGTAAAAATTTTTACAGAACAATCGCTCTCAATTAAAAAGTCCAGATCTTTTAGTTCACCATTGATAGAAATTACCATAGCTTGTTTAGCAAGTGATTTACTGATTTCTTCAGCAACTTGTAAACCTGTAACTTTTTTAGAAAATTTTAAATTTTTTCCGTCTGGTAAAGTTATTGTAGGCATCTAATTAAATAATTTTTTATACTCTGAATAAGTAGAAAAACACATTTTTTCAACATTAAACTTTTTCATGATGTTTTTTCTACCTTCATTGCCCATGATTTTCAATGAACTTTCATCCATAGTAAATCCTTGGATAATTTTATCGCATAAAGATTTAGCATCACCGGATTTAAATAATAAACCAGTTTTTTCATCATCAATTGTCTCATTTGATCCACCAATATTACTCGCAATAATTAGTTTCTGCATTGATTGCGCTTCTACAGCAACCCTTCCAAATGCCTCAGGCTCAATTGATGCCGAAATAATAATATCTGAAATTTTATAGGCTAGCGCCATATCATCACAATGATCTATAAATTTTACTTGATTTGTCATTCTATACTTTTCAGTTAATTCTATTAACTTTTTTTTATATAAATTTCTTCCTTGGTCATTCCCTAAAATCACAACATTAAATGCTTCGTATCCAAGCTTTATATTTACTAAGTTGATTGACTCTAGAAATAATTCATGGCCCTTCCATCCTGTAAGCCTCCCTGGTAGCAAAATAATTTTTTTATTATCTTTAATATCCCATTTTTGAAGAAGTTTTTTTTCCTCATTTTCTAATTTTGTAGAAGGATCAAAATAATCTACATTAATACCTCTGAATATAACTAAAAGTTTTTTTTTTTTATCTAAAAATTCTGAATAATGTTCTTTTATATGTGAAAAAATAAAATTTGAACCAGCAATTATTAAATTTGATCTTAACATAACTGAATTATAAAATTTTTTAAATTTTCCTTTAAAGTTATAAGTCCCATGAAAAGTTGTTACAAATTTTCTTCCAGTAATTTTTGTTGCTAAAAGACAGGACCAAGCAGGTGCTCGACTACGTGCATGAACAATTGAAATATTAAAAATCAAAATAATACAGATTAATATAACTGAATTTAGTATCATCAATAAAGGATTTTTACTATGTACTGGTAGTCTAATTAATTTTACTTTTTTTTTATCAACATATTTTAATAATTCACCACCGCTTGTTACAATAAATGATTTACAGTTATTTTCTGGTAAATAATGTGCAAGATCATAACACCCCGTTTCAGCTCCTCCATATCCAAGTTTTGGGATTACTTGTAAAACTTTTAAATTAGATGTCATTCACTATTACTATATAATATTAGATATAAGATATAAACTTTTATGGCTAAATTCAGTTACCTTAAAATTACAAAAAATAAAAAGATAAGATATTTAAAGATTTTTCAAAAAAAAAACCTTTATCTTGTTTTTCTTCATGGTTTTATGTCAGATCTTGAAGGAAAAAAACCTAAAGTTTTTTTTAATTTTGCAAAAAGGAATAAATTAGGTTTTTTAGCTTTAGAGTATTCTGGTCACGGAAAATCCTCTGGCCAATTTATAAATGGCAATATTTCAAAATGGAGTAAAGAAACTTCATATTTAATAAAAAAAATTGTTAAAAAAAATAAAATAATACTAATTGGTTCAAGTATGGGTACATGGATTTCTTTAAATCAGATTTTGAAATTTAAGAATCAAATTTCTGGTTTGATTGGAATAGGCTCAGCTCCAGAATTTTTACAATATTTAATGTGGAAAAAATTTTCAAAAAAAATGAAAAAAGAAATAAAAAAAAATGGAATAATTAATCTCAAACATGGAGATTATGAATATCCTATTACATTTCAACTTATTAAGGATGGAAGAAAAAATAAAGTACTACATAGAAAAATTCATCAAAAAATCAATGTAACAATGATTCATGGTAGCAAAGATAAATCTGTCCCTGTCAGTTATTCAAAAAAAGTTTTAAATATGTTCGTTAATTCAAAGAAAAAATTAGTCTTAGTCAAAAATGGTGATCATAGTTTATCCTCACCTAAATGGTTAGAAATTTTACAAAAAGAATTAAAATTAATTATTAACCAACCTGTTTGATTTTTGACTTTAAGCTGATTGGATTTTTAAGCTTATTTAACATTTCTTTTGGACAAACTTGTACAAAATTTTTTATCTCTTCTGCAAAATTGCTAATTATTTTTTTTGATATTTGAGATCCAGTTTCTTCGTAATGTTCTTTGATTAATTTCATTAAAAAATTAATCCAATAATCTGTTTCTACAATTTGTGATACTACAGAATCTGAATTTATTTTTTTTTCAAGCTCTCTTGATTTGTCATAAACAAAAGCCATTCCACCAGTCATACCAGCAGCAAAATTATCTCCAACTTCTCCAAGAATAACAACTGTTCCACCGGTCATATATTCACAACCATTCGAGTCACACCCCTCTATAACTGCTAAAGCTCCAGAGTTTCTTACTGCAAATCTATCTCCAGCTTGTCCTGCAGCAAATAGTTTGCCTGATGTGGCTCCATACAAAACTGTATTACCAATAATAGTATTTTCATTTGAAACTAAATTACTTTCATCAGAAAGACTTATTGAAATCGTTGCACCTGAAAGTCCTTTTCCGACATAGTCATTTGCATCTCCTTTAAGATTTAGTTTTAAACCTTTGGCTGAAAAGGCTCCAAAAGATTGACCTGCTGAACCTTTAAAGTTTAAAGTGAGAAAATTTTCATCTAATTTTTCATAACCGTACTTTGTGAAAAGATGATGAGAAATTCTTGTACCAACTGCTCTATTTGTATTTTTGATTACAAATTCTTTTTCAACCTTTTCAGAATTATCTAGAGACTTTTCTATATCAGGCCAAATTTCTTGATCTAATGTTTCAGGAACCTCATTTATATCCTCAGACTCACAATATCTTTTGTTATTTCCTGGGTCTGCCTGAACAAATAAAGGATTTAAATCTAAGTCATCTAAATTTGGTGAAGCTTTACTTACTTGCATTAATAAATCTGTTCTTCCAATAACATCATTTAAAGATTTAAAACCTAGTTCTGCTAAAATTTCTCTTACTTCCGAAGCAATAAAAGTAAATAGGTTAACGATTTTATCAGGGGTACCAGAAAATTTCTCTCTTAATTTTTCATCTTGTGTACAAACACCTACTGGACAAGTATTTGAATGACATTGTCTTACCATAATGCATCCCATTGCAACTAAGGCTGTCGTTGCAACTCCGTATTCCTCTGCTCCCATCATAGCAGCAATAACTACATCCCTACCAGTTTTAATACCTCCATCTGTTCTCAAAGTAACTTTGTGTCTTAAATTATTTAAAGTAAGAACCTGATTGGCTTCTGTAAGTCCCATTTCCCATGGAATACCAACATATTTAACACTTGTTTGTGGGGTTGCTCCAGTTCCACCATTGTGACCTGAAATTAAAATTATGTCTGCCTTTGCTTTTGCTACTCCTGCAGCAATCGTTCCAACACCAGATGATGCAACTAATTTTACACCAACTCTAGCCTTTGGATTTATTTGTTTTAAGTCGTAAATTAATTGAGCTAGATCTTCAATTGAATATATATCGTGATGTGGGGGTGGAGAAATTAATGTTACTCCAGGAGTTGAGTGTCTCAATCGAGCTATTTCATCTGTAACTTTAAACCCAGGCAATTGACCACCCTCACCAGGTTTTGCTCCTTGAGCAATCTTTATCTCGATTTCATTACAATTATTTAAATAATTTACTGTTACTCCAAATCTTGCAGAGGCAATCTGTTTTACCCTGGAATTAGCACTATCTCCATCATCCATAACTTTAAATCTTTTTTCATCTTCGCCACCCTCACCACTACATGATGCTCCTTTGATTCTATTCATACCTATTGCTAGAGTTTCATGTGCTTCCTTAGATAATGCTCCATGAGACATACTTCCGCTACCAAATCTCTTTAAAATATTTTCTAAAGGTTCGACCTCTGATAATTCTATTGACGGTCCTAATTTCTTTTTTCTAAAATTTACCAAATCTCTCAAATTTATTGGTGGCAAATTATATATACCTTCAGCATACTTCTTATAAGCATCATAAGAGTTAGAGCTTACTGCGCTCTGTAACAAGTGAATAAGATTTCCCTGATATTGGTGAGTTTCACCATTTTTTCTATATCTATAAATACCACCAATAGGTAATACTGTTTCTGTACTTTCAAATGCTTCTTTGTGAATTTCTCTTATTTTTTTTTCAATACCAGTTAAACCGATACCTGATATTTTTGATGTAACTCCAGGAAAATAATCATTAACAACGGTTCTGCTAAGTCCCACAGTTTCGAAATTACAACCACCCCTATAAGAACTCAAAACTGAAATTCCCATTTTAGACATTATTTTTAAAAGACCAGCATTAACTGATTTTATATATCTTTGAACACATTCATCAAAACTAAACTGACCAAAAAGTTTCTTAGAATATCTTTGATATAAACTATCAAACGCTAAATATGGATTTACTGTAGTAGCACCAACACCTATTAGTGTAGCAAATGAATGGGTATCTAAAGCCTCTCCAGATTGAACATTAATTGAAACATATCCTCTTAATTTTTTTTCAATCAAAAAGGTATTTATAGCTCCTACACATAACAACATTGGTATAGGTAGTTTTTCTGAAGAAAGATCCTTGTCGCTAAGAACAAGTTGTTTAACACCTTGTCTTACTGCTATTTCAGCCTCTTTTTGAATTCTTGTAATAGCATTTGTTAGATTTTCATTTTGTAAAAATGTGCAATCTAAATTTATAGAATTTTTGCCAAAAAAATTTATAAATTTATTAAATTGTGAATTAGATAAAATTGGACTGTTTAAGACATAAATATTTTCTTTGGTTAAAGTATCAAAATCTAAAATGTTACCTAAATTTCCAAATCTAGTTTTTAAACTCATTACTTTATTTTCTCTTAACGAGTCAATTGGAGGATTAGTTACTTGACTAAAATTTTGTCTAAAAAAATGATAAAGTGGTCTATATCTATCAGATAAAACAGCTAAGGGAGTATCGTCTCCCATAGAACCTGTTGCTTCTTTTGCATCTTCAGCCATCGGATGTAGAATAAGCTCTAAGTCTTCTAGACTTATTCCAAATGTATATTGTCTTCTTCTTAAATTTTCTCCTTCAAAGTTATTTTGTTCATTTGAGATAATTAATTTTTCATCTAAATCAATTATTTGTGAATTGAAGTGTTTGAACTCCTTAGCCAAGTAATCTTTTATTTGATCGTTTGAAAAAATTTTCCCTTTTTCAATTCTTACTCCAATGATTTCACCAGGACCTAATCTACCTTTCGACAAAATCTTTTTTTCATTTAATTCTATCATTCCTGTTTCTGAACCTGCGAAAAGCATTTTATCCTTAGTAATTGCATATCTAAGAGGTCTAAGACCATTTCTATCATTAGCAGCAATAACCCACTCGTTGTCTGTAGCCGCTATAGCAGCAGGCCCATCCCAAGGCTCCATGGTGCTATTTAAGAAATTGAATAACTGTTGATGGCTTTTTGGAAGAGTCTTATTTTTTTTTGACCAAGCATCTGGTACTAACATTAATTTTGCCAAAGGTGCAGATTGACCAGACTTGTTAAGTAGTTCAAAAACATTATCTAATGCTGCTGAGTCTGAAACACCCTTTTGAATTACTGGCTTTAAATTTTCTACATCATCAAAAAGTGGACTACTCATTTCTTGTTCATGAACTTTCATCCAATTTTTATTTCCTTTATAAGTATTAATTTCTCCGTTGTGAGCAATAGCTCTAAAAGGTTGAGCTAAACTCCAACTTGGTGCTGTATTGGTTGAAAATCTTTGATGAAATATTGCATATCTTGAAATAAATCTTTTGTCTCTCAAATCCAAGTAAAAGTCTGATATTGCTTCAGCTAGATAAAGCCCTTTGTAAATGATTGATCTTGAACTGATTGAACAAATATAAAAGTTGTTCAATGATAACTCAAATGCCTTATTTTCAATTATTTTTCGTGTTTCATATATTTTTCTCTCTAAATTTTTATCTACTAAGTTTGGATCATTAGATTTAAATAGAACCTGAATTATTTCTGGCATTGTTTGAAATGCCTTTACACCTAAAATTTTAGGGTTTACTGGAACTTGTCGCCACCCATAAATGCTGAAATTATTTTTAGTTAATTCACTTTCTACAATAGTTTTGCAACTCTCTTGTGAAGAATAATCATTTCTAGGTAAAAAAATCATACCAACACAAATTTCAGAGTTATCATAATCGTGACCTGTAACTTCAATCTTTTCTATAAAAAAATCTTTAGGAATCTCAACGTGTATACCTGCTCCATCACCAGTTTTTCCATCAGCATCTACAGCACCTCTATGCCATACAGCTTTTAAGGCCTGAATCCCATATTCAACAATTTCTCTAGACTTCTTTCCTTCAGTTGAAGCAATTACACCTACACCACAAGCATCATGTTCCATTTCTTTTGAATAAACATGATTTTCACTTAATAGTTTTAGATTTTTTTTATAATTACTCATTATGCTACTTTTATTTTTTTTAATTCATTTTTTTCTAAATAAGTTTTCATAGCAGCTGCTGCGTCTCTACCATCCTTAATGGCCCATACAACGAGCGATGCACCTCTAACTATATCTCCAGCAGCAAAAACACCTTCTAAATTAGTTTCCATTGTATTGAAGTTTGTCTTTAAAGTTCCCCATTTCGTAACTTGTAATTCTTTTGCATCAAATAAATAAGGTAGATCTTCTGGATCAAATCCAAGAGCTTTGATAACCATGTCAGCTTTCATCTCAAATTCAGAACCCACTTTTATTTCAGGTCTTCTTCTTCCTGAATCGTCTGGTTCACCTAATTGAATTTGATTAACAATTAATTTTTCTATCTTATTAGTACCTTTAAATTCTTTTGGACTCGATAACCACACAAATTCAACACCTTCTTCTTCAGCATTTGCAACTTCTCTTGCAGATCCTGGCATGTTTTCTTTGTCTCTTCTATATAAACATTTAACTGAATTGGCTTTTTGTCTTACAGAAGTTCTAACACAATCCATGGCTGTATCTCCTCCACCAATAACAACAACATCTTTTCCTTCTGCATTTAAAATTCCTTTATCAAATAATTCAACTTTATCTCCTAATCCTTTTTTATTTGATGCTGTTAAAAATTCCATAGCTGGAAAAATATTTTCTAAATCATTTCCTGGCAAGTTTATCTCTCTTGGCTTATAAACCCCTGTTGCAATCAAAATTGCATCATGTTTCTTTCTTAACTGTCCTAATGTTGCGTCTTTACCAACTTCAAAGTTATGCAAAAATTCTATACCACCATCTTTAAGAAGTTTTGTTCGTCTTTCGACTACATTTTTTTCTAATTTAAAGTTCGGAATCCCGTAAATTAATAAACCTCCTGCGCGATCATAACGATCATAAACAGTAATTTTATATCCATGTTTTCTAAGTTGTTCTGCTGCAGCCAAACCTGCTGGACCTGCTCCTATAATGCCAACACTTTGTTCCTTTTCATATTTTACATCAATGGGTTTAATCCAGCCCTTTTCCCATGCATTATCTGTAATGTATTTTTCTACCGACCCAATAGTTACAGTTCCATGACCTGACTGCTCAATCACACAATTACCCTCACACAAACGATCCTGTGGGCATATTCTTCCACAAACCTCCGGCATATTATTTGTGCTTTGAGATAATTCGTATGCTTCTTTTAGCCTTCCCTCTGCTGTCAATTTCAGCCAGTCTGGGATGTTATTACTTAAAGGGCAGTGCACTTGGCAAAATGGTACCCCACACTGAGAACATCTACTTGATTGTTCTTGGGCTTTTTGCTTTATAAAATCGTCATAAATTTCATTAAAGTCTTTTTTTCTAGTCTCAACAACTCTTTTAGGTGGAGTCTGTTGACCTATTTTTACAAATTTCAGCATTTTATCAGTCATATTTTTTTTAGATTTATGGCAAAATATACATTGTTTTTATTAGTAAAAGAATTATTTAGGTCAGTATTTATTACCTATATTTTGCTAAAATAAGCTTAAAATAAAGAAATTTTATTTTTTGCATACCTAATATGATTAAATCGAATTGTTTTAAAAGGTTATTATTTGGGCTACCACACTTATATGCTTCAAGATTTTATAGAAATTCTCATTCTATCAGCCATCCAAGGAATATCTGAATTTTTACCAATAAGTTCATCAGCTCATTTGATTATAGTATCAAACCTTTATGATCTTAAAGCAAGCTCACTATTAATAGACATAAGTTTACATTTAGGTTCTTTAATAGCAATAATATTTTTTTTTAGAAAAGATTTATTTAATATAAAACATAATCAAAAATTATTAAAACTAATCATTATAGGTTCTTTACCACTTATTATTTTTGGATACATACTACATTCAACTGAATTAATACATCTTTTAAGAAATATTAAGATCATAGCATGGACTACATTATTTTTTGGAATTATTTTATACTTTGCTGATCAGAGGAAAGTTGATCAAAATATTTCTTCAAATCTTAGTATAAAAGCTATTCTATTTATTGGATTATTTCAAATACTTGCATTAGTACCTGGTGTGAGTAGAGCGGGCATTACAATGACTGCTGCAAGATTTTTAAACTTCAACAGAGTCGATTCAGGTAAAATTTCATTTTTGCTCTCTATCCCTGCCTTAGCAGGAGCAAGTTTTCTTGGGTTAAAAGATATACAGAAAGAAACTTTAGAAATCAATTTATTAGTAATTATTGCTATAGTTTTGTCTTTTCTATTTTCGTATATAACAGTAAAATTTTTTTTAAATTATTTAAATAAATTTTCATTAAATGTTTTTGTAATTTATAGATTAATAATTGCATTAATCTTATTATCAATAATTTATTTTTAAACTGGTCGTTTTATTAAAGGTAGTAATTGAGATAATAAAACACCGCATAGTATAAAAAAACATCCTAATAAATTATTAACTCCTAATATCTGATTCAATAAAAACCAGGCTGCAATTGTCGCAAAAACACCTTCTAGTGAAAAAATTATTGCTGCTGGAGCTGGTGTAATATTTTTTTGTGCGTAAATTTGTAAAACGAAAGCAAATCCTCCTGAAAGAATTCCTGCATATAAAATTGAGTCAATTTCATTTAAAATATTTTCGATTATAAATTCTTCATAAATAAATCCAATCACAAAAGAGAATAACGCTACTAATAAAGTTTGAATAGCACCTAAAGTTAAAGGTAAATTATATTTTGTAACTATTATTCCAGTAAAAATGATATGGGTGCTCCAAAACAAAGCGCCTAATACAACAAGTGTATCTCCAAGTCTTACTGTTGCATCGTGAAAATTTGTAAGTAAATAACCACCGATTAAACATAGAACTACAGAGGGCCATATACTCCAATGTATTGATTTTTTTCTAAATACAAAAATTATTATTGGTACCATAGGGACATAAAAAATTGTGAAAAATGCTGCGTTAGCAACATCTGTATACAAAAGAGCAACTTGTTGTAATGCTGAACCTAAAAAAAGTGATAACCCAATTAAAAAGGAGAGTGTAGCAAATGTTTTAAAGTCTAATTTGAATTCTGATTTAAATTTTTTTACTTCAAATAAAAATGCAAGAGGTAAAATTGCCAAAAATCCGACAAAAAATCTTACAGCGTTAAAAGTGAAAGGACCTATATTATCCATACCTGTATCCTGGGCAATAAAAGTAGTTCCCCAAATGAATGTGCATAATAATGCACTAAATAATGAGACTGTTTTTGACATAATTTATTTTAAACTGCTAATTTGTAAGCAAAGTTTTTTCCTAAATTTTCTTTTAACTCGTTGTTAAAACGAGCAGCCTCTGCTCCATCAATAATTCTATGATCGTAAGACAATGATAAAGGCAACATAGTTCTTGTAAGGAATTTTCCATCTAAGAAAACTTGTTTTTTTTCAGATCTTCCAATTCCTAATATCGCAACCTCAGGAAAATTTATAATAGGTGTAAAAAACGATCCTCCAATTCCACCTAAACTTGTTATTGTCATAGATCCACCAAATAATTCTTTTTTATCAATTTTAAGATTTCTACATTGATCACTAAGATTTTTAAGTTCAGAACTTATAAGATTAATATTTTTATTGTCTGCATTTCTTAGTTTAGGAACCATTAAACCGTGCGGAGTATCCACAGCTATTCCAATATGATAATATTTTTTAATAGTCATTTTTCCAGTATCAATATCATCGATAGAGCTATTGAAATTAGGAAATTTTTTCAATGAAGCAGTCAAAGCTTTAACGATAAAAGCTAAAGGTGTAATTTTTTTTTTTTCTCCAGTATATATATCGGTAAGTGATGATCTAAATTCCTCTAGCTCTGTGATATCTGCTTCATCATGATTGGTTACATGAGGAATATTTGTCCAAGAATTCATCAAGTATTTTGATGATAATTTTTTAACTCTTGGTATATCTTTTATTTCTACTTCTCCAAATTCTGAATGAGAATATTCTTGTTTTAACTTTTCATTTCTTTTGTTCTCATGATTAACTAAATTATTAGATTTTGAAGCTACAAATAATTTTACATCACTCTCAATAACTCTACCTTTGCGTTCACTGCCTACAACTTGATTAATATCTACCTCAAGTTCTCTTGCAAACTTTCGAACCTTTGGACTTGCAGATGATATATTAAAAACTTTATTTTTATCAGTTGATATTTTTTGAGCCTCTGGTTTTATTTCTTGAGTTTTTTTAATCTCCTTTTTAATTACTGACTTTTTTTCAACTTTTTTTTGTATTTCGTTAATTTCTTCTAAAATTAAAATTAAGTCACCCTCTGAAACTTTATCTCCCACCTTTGTTTTTAAAGTTTTGATTTTACCATCAAGATTTGAAGGAATTTCCACACTTGATTTGTCACTCTCTATTGTTATTAAAGGATCATTTTTTTTTAGTGTTTGACCCTCAGAAACTAAAACTTCTATCACTTCGACATCTTTAAATTCTCCAATATTAGGTACTTTTATTTCAATTTCTGACATTATAATTTTGTTGGCATTGGTTTATTTGGATCAATTTTATACTTTTCAATAGCTTTTTTTGCATATTTAGATGTAATTAATTGTTCTTTGGCTAATACGCTTAATCCATAAGTAACAACATGCTCCTTATTAACTTCAAAAAAATTTCTTAAATTTTTTCTTGTATCACTTCGTCCAAATCCATCTGTTCCAAGAGAATAAAAACTTTTATTAATATATGGTCTAATTTGATCTGAATTCATTCTCATATAATCAGAAGCAGCTAAAATAGGTCCTTCCGATTTACTCAAACATTTTTCGACATAAGACTTTTTTGGTTCCTTATCTGGATTTAAAAGATTATATCTTTCTACTTCTAAACCTTCTCTTCTTAACTCATTAAAACTTGTTACACTCCATATTTCGCTGTCTATTTGATATTCTTTCTGTAATATTTCAGCACCTGCAATCATTTCTCTTAAGATTGTGCCAGATCCTAGAAATTGAATTTTAGTCTTTTTATATTTATTAAATTCTTTAATTTTATACATTCCTTTTAAAATTCCTTCTTCACAAGATTTATCTTTAGGTATAGCTGGATGAGGATAATTTTCATTCATGGTTGTAATATAATAGAAAATATTCTCTTTTTTTTCATGCATCCTTCTTAATCCATCTCTAAAAATAACTGCTAATTCATAATGAAATGTTGGATCATATGATACGCAATTAGGAATCGTTGCAGCCATAAGATGACTATGGCCATCTTGATGCTGCAAACCTTCTCCTGCTAAAGTTGTTCTTCCAGCTGTAGCTCCGATTAAAAATCCTCTAGACTGACTATCTGCTCCTGCCCATGCAAGATCCCCTATTCTTTGAAATCCAAACATTGAGTAAAAAAGATAAATAGGTATCATCTCAATATCATGGTTTGTATAGGAAGTTCCTGCTGCAATCCAAGAAGACATCGCTCCAGCTTCCGTAATTCCTTCCTCTAAAACTTGTCCACTTTTTTCCTCTCTATAAGAGCTCAATTGAGCAGAGTCTTCAGGTTCATATTTTTGTCCCTCGTGAGCATATATCCCAACTTTTTGAAAAAAACCTTCCATACCAAATGTTCTAGCTTCATCTGGAATAATAGGGACCAATCGGGGTGCAACATTTTTATCTCTTAGAAGATTTGTAAGCATTCTCACAAGTGCCATTGTAGTAGACATTTCTTTTTTACCAGTTGAAACTTTCATATTGTCAAAAATATCCTTAGGAGGAGCTTTAATTGGTTTTGCATAGGTAGTTCTTTCTGGAATAAATCCACCTAATTGAAGTCTTCTTTCTTTAATATACTTAATCTCTGGAGAATTTTGATCAGGTTTATAATATTCAATATTTTTTACCTGTTGATCTGTTAATGGAACATCAAATCTATCTCTATAATACATTAAGTCATCAACATCTAATTTCTTAGTCTGGTGTGTAGTATTTACACTTTCTCCACTTTTGCCCATACCATAACCTTTGATAGTCTTAGCAATTACAACTGTTGGGCTTCCAATATTTTTAGATGCTTTGTCATAAGCAGCAAAGACTTTATGAGGATCGTGGCCTCCTCTATTTAATCTCCAGATATCTTTGTCTGAAAGACTAGAGACTAAATCTTTAGTTTCTGGATATTTTCCAAAAAATTTTTCTCTAACATAAGCTCCATCTCTTGCTTTCATAGCTTGGTATTCGCCGTCAACCGTTTCATTCATTGTTTTTACTAGGTGACCAGTTTTATCATTTGCTAATAATTGATCCCAGTAAGAGCCCCATATAACTTTAATAACATTCCAACCTGCACCCCTAAAAATTCCCTCTAATTCTTGTATAATTTTTCCATTACCTCTTACAGGTCCATCTAATCTTTGAAGATTGCAATTTATCACAAATATTAAGTTATCTAATTTCTCCCTTGCAGCTAAACCTATTGCTCCAAGAGACTCTGGCTCATCCATTTCTCCATCACCTAGAAATGCCCAGACTTTTCTGCCTTCATCTTTAATTAGACCTCTGTTAATCAAATATTTCATATATCTAGCTTGATAAATAGAAAGCATTGGTCCTAAGCCCATTGAAACAGTTGGAAATTGCCAAAATTTTGGCATTAACCATGGATGAGGATAAGAAGACAAGCCACCAGGATTAACCTCTTGTCTAAAACTATCTAATTGTTTTTCATTCAATCTTCCCTCAAGAAATGCTCTAGCATACATGCCAGGAGCACTGTGACCTTGAAAATAAACTAAATCTCCGCCAAATTTATTATTTTTGGCTCTCCAAAAATGATTCATTCCAACATCATATAAGGTAGCAGCAGATGCAAAGGTTCCTATATGACCTCCAAGTTCAGGAAATTTTTTATTTGCCCGCACTACCATCGCAGCAGCATTCCATCTTATCAAAGATCTTATTCTTCTCTCTATATTTTGATCTCCATTTGATTTTTTTTCATCACTTACAGGGATCGTATTTATATAAGGAGTATTTTGCGTATAAGGAATATTAGCTCCTTCCATGTAAGCTTTATTAATTAATTCCTTTATTAAATAATGAGCTCTCTGATTTCCATCTTTTTCTATAACATCCGAAAGAGATTCTAACCACTCACTTGTCTCTAATGGATCAATATCTCCGTGATTTTTAATCTGTATTGTTTCAGATTTTTCCTCAACTTTTTTTTGAGTCAGTTTTTTTTGTTCTTGATTTTTTTTTAACGAACTTTCTGCTTCTTGAATTAAATTTTCAGTATTTTTCGGAACTTCTTGTGAAGAAGAAGATTTTTTATCATCACTTGATATGTTTAAAATTAAATCACCTTTAGAAACTTTATCTCCAACTTTTACAACTATAGAATCAATTTTTCCGGAAAAAATTGATGGTATTTCAACGCTAGATTTATCACTTTCTATAGTAACCACAGGGTCATTCTTTTTAATTTCTTGACCCTCTTTAACCAGTAATTCAATTACCTCAACATTTTCAAAATCGCCAATGTCCGGAACTAATAATTTTTCAGTCATTTTTATGTTTTATACACTATAAAAAAGTTGTTAAATGCAAATCTTAACACATTCTGCTCAATTTTTTGACACTCTTTGACTGTATGCTTCAAAAATGATTAAAAAGTTATTAAAAACACTTATTCAGCCAAAAGATAGCACTTATATAGATGCTAAAATATGGATACAAAAAATTTTATTAGAAGAGAAATACGGAAAAATTAATTCTTAAATTCGCTCAACACATAAAGCTATTCCCATTCCACCACCTATACAAAGTGTTGCACAACCTTTATTTATTTTTTGTCTTTTCATTTCATGTATGAGTGTAACTAGAATTCTTGCACCCGATGCCCCAATAGGATGACCTAAAGCAATTGCTCCACCATTTACATTTACTTTATTTTGATCAATACCTAGCTCTTGAATTACTGCAATACTTTGTGCAGCAAAAGCCTCATTAATTTCAAACAAATCAATTTCATCTAATTTCCATTTTGCTTTTTTGGCAGCCAAACGCACGGCATCTATGGGGCCTAATCCCATCAAGGAAGGATCCACTCCGACTGATGCCCATGACACTATTTTGGCTAATGGCTCAATTGATCTTTTTTCTACTTCTTTTAAAGTAGTTAGGAGTAAAGCAGCAGCACCATCATTTATTCCAGAAGAATTTCCAGGTGTAACAGTTCCATCTTTTTTAAAGACAGTTTTTAATTTTTCTAAGTCAGACATTTTTAGATCTAACCTTGGATGCTCATCATAAGCTAATAGGTTTCCATCTAAATCTACTTTAATTAATTCATCATTAAATCTATTACTCTTAATTGCTTTCTCTGTTTTTTTTTGTGAATTTAATGCGAATTCATCTTGGGTTTGTCTTGATATATCAAATTTTTTTGCTACATTTTCTGCTGTAACGCCCATATGATAATTATTAAATGCATCTATTAATCCATCTTTAAGCATCGTATCCGATAATCTATCCTCAGAAAATTTTTTTTCATCTCTGTAAAAAATTGAGTGTGGTGAAATTGACATATTTTCTTGACCACCAACAATTACATTTAATGACTCACCTAATTTTATTAATTGATATCCTGACACAACTGCTCTAAGTCCAGATCCACATACTTGATTGATGATATGTGCAGGTTTGGAGTTTGGTATACCAGCATTTATAGCAGCCTGCCTAGCTGGGTTCTGTCCAGCTCCTGCAGTTAATACTTGTCCCATTATTATTTCATCAATTTCTTCTCCAGTAGTTTTAGATCTTTTTAAAACTTCTTTTATGACTATAGATCCAAGTTGATCTGAGGGTATATTTTTTAATGATCCTTTATAAGTACCTATCGGTGTTCTAATTGCGCTAGCGATAACTACTTCTTTTGATTTATTAACCATAAAATTTTAAATTTATCTTAGCATTAAAATACACTAAAAATTAGTATACTATAATTAAATAAAAATTTAAAAACGCGCCTGTAGCTCAACTGGATAGAGCGCTTGGCTACGGACCAGGAGGTTCTGGGTTCGACTCCTAGCAGGCGCACCATAAGTGTAATATATATGTTTAAATGGTTAATAAATGCTTCTCTTCAAATGTCTGTTATATATTTTTTTATAATCATTTTCATAATTTTATTAATTTTAACTTTTATACTATAAAGAATTATGTCTAAGAAATTTGAGCAAATAAGTTTAAAACAGGGTTTTATGAAACATAACGGTGGTGTTATGTTTAGAAATATTTCAGAAATAGAATATGAATTTAAATCTAAAATAAATGAAAATCATTTAAATGCGGCGGGCATTACTCATGGTGGATATTTATCTGCATTAGTAGATGCAGGGGCAGGAACCGCGGCACACCGTTCAGCTGATAATGCTCCTTGTGTAACTATTTCGTTAGATCTTAAATTTATAGGTGCATCAAAATTAGGTGATGAAATAATTGGGCATGTAAAAATTCTTAAAAAAACAAAAACTTTAATATTTGTATTCTGTGAATTAAAATGTGAAAATAAAATTATTACTTCTGCTTCAGGAGTTTGGAAAATTTTAAAAGTCAAACCCTCTGATTTAGGACCAGGTGGATAATTTCATGTCAGAATTAATGTTTTGTAAAAACTAAATTGTGATAAAATAAATTTAATTAATAAAGCAAATGAGAACTTTTTATCCTTCGATTCGGTCATGTTTTAGTCTATTTTTGTTCTTTAGCACTAACTATATCTGGTAGGAAAAAAAAAGAATATACCAAAGATAGAAATGACAAAAAATAAAATCACAGCAGTTTTAGGTCCTACAAATACAGGTAAAACACATTTGGCCATTGAAACAATGTTAGCTTTTGATACTGGAATGATTGGTTTTCCATTGAGGTTACTTGCTAGAGAAGTTTACGACAAAGTAATCAAAAAAATTCAGTTAGATAAAGTAGCTTTAATTACAGGTGAAGAAAAAATTATTCCTACTAATGCGAAATATTTCTTATGCACAGTTGAGTCAATGCCAATTGATAAACAATTAGAGTTTGTTGGGGTAGATGAAATACAAATGTGTGCAGATCATGAACGTGGTCACATTTTTACAGATCGTTTGATAAATATGAGAGGCAGTAAATTAACAATGTTTATGGGCTCAAATACAATAAAAAATATAATATCAAAATTAGAGGATGACATAGAATTTATTAATAGAAATAGGTTATCAAAACTTTCATACTCAGGTCATAAAAAGATTTCTCGTATTAGTAGAAAGACTGCAATTATAGCATTTTCAGCAGAAGAAGTTTATGCAATAGCAGAATTGATTCGAAGACAGAAAGGTGGTGCTGCAATAGTCATGGGGTCATTGAGTCCGAAAACTAGAAATGCTCAGGTTGAATTATATCAATCAGGTGATGTTGATTTTTTAGTTGCTACGGATGCAATAGGAATGGGAATAAACATGGATCTTAATCATGTATATTTTTCAAATTTAAAAAAATTTGATGGACGAAAGTTAAGAAAACTTAACTTATCTGAAATAGGCCAAATTGCAGGTAGAGCGGGTAGATACTTAAATGATGGATATTTTGGAATTACCGGTCAATGTAAAGAGATTAATGCTGAAGAAGTTGATTTACTTGAAAATCATAGGTTTGAGGAAATACAATATTTATTTTGGAGAAACTCAAATCTAGATTTTAAAAATCCATTAAATCTTATCAAGTCATTAGATGAAAAACCAAATAAAGGGTGGTTAAGAAAAATACATGAATGTGAGGATGAAAAGGCTCTCAAATTTTTTTTAAGAGACAAAAATTTTGAAAATATGAAATTGAATGAGGAAAAATTAAGACTTCTTTGGGAATGTTGTCAAATACCAGATTTTGTTAAAAAAACTTACGGAAATCATTTTGAGGTAATAGCCAATGTTTTCAAATTCTTAAATGAAAAAAAAGGAAAAATAACTGAAGATTATATACATCTTCAACTATTAAAACTTAATAAATTCGAAGGAAATGTTGATTCTTTATCGAATAGAATTGCAAATGTGAGAACTTGGTCATATGTTTCTAATAAAAATAATTGGGTAGAAAATCAAGATTATTGGATTGAAAAAACTAAATTACTAGAAGATAAACTTTCAGATAGACTTCATGAAGAACTTACAAAAACTTTCATTGATAAACGAGCAAGTATACTTGCAAGAGGTTTAAAACAAGATATGGAATTTGATATGAAAATCCTGGATAACAATAAGGTTATGATTGATGATCAGTTTATAGGCAAAATTAATGGACTTAAATTGGAATTAGATTTAAAAAAAAATGCATTAGAGACAGATATTAAATCCTTAAAAAAAGCTGCTAGACAAACAATAGGACCAGAATTTAAAAGAAGAATTCAAATGATAACTGAAACAGGATTAATTGAATTACATGATGATTTTAAAATTTACTGGAATGAGTCTCCAATAGCAAAACTAACATCTGGAAAAGATTATTTAAATCCAAATTTTGAATTAATTGTAGACGAAATTTTAGAACAAGACCAAAAAAAAAAATTAATGAATTACATTGATGTATGGTTAGAAAATAAAATCAAAACTGTACTTAAAAGTCTTATCGATTTAAAAAATTTAAAAGATAATAATTCCTCAATCAAAGCCTTAGCTTTTCAACTTTATGAGAATAATGGAGTTCTTAAGAGAGAAAATGTACTAGAATACGTGAAAGATTTAAAACAAAACGACAGGAAAATTTTAAGAGATCTTGGAGTTAAATTTGGCAGATATCATATTTTTTTATTTAAACTTATTAAACCAGAAGCCGTATCATTAAGAACTTTATTATGGAAAAATTATCATCAAAAATACTTTAAATTAGTTCCACCAAAATTTGGTCTTAATTTTTTAGATGATAAAAATTTAAATCAAAAATTCATGTTACTTTGTGGTTTCGAAAAATTTAATAATTATTATATTAGAATAGATATACTCGAAAGATTATTTGTTCAAATTATTAATTCTGATATTAAAGAAAAAAAAGAAATAAAAATGGTACCTGAAATGTTAAATCTTTTAGGATGCAACAAAGAAAACTTTGTAAATCTTTTAAAAAACATGAGTTATAAAATTAAAGAAGAAGAAAATGAAATTTATTTTAGATATATCCCAAAAAAAATAAGTAAAAAAACTTTTAATAAAAAAGATAAAAAAGAAAACCCCTTTAATATTTTAAAAAATTTACAATTGAATTAAGATAATGTTTTTCAAAAAAAATATCAAAAACATTGAAAATAATCGTTTAATAAAAATCTCAGCATTATTAATTCATGCAGCTAAAATTGATGAAAATTATTCACTTAATGAAGAAAAAATAATTAAAGAAACACTATTAGAACTTGGGGCAAATAGTGAGAATATAAATGAAATTATTGAAGATGGAAAAAAAATTGAAACCAACTCAAACCAAATTTTGGAATTTACTAAAGAAGTAAAAAATATGGATATTGATAATAAAAAAAAAATTATAGAAAGTTTATGGAGAATTATTTATTCAAATAATGAAGCTGATGTATATGAAACTAGCTTGATGAGACGACTTGCTGGCTTATTGTATGTTGACAATATAACTATGGGAGATATTAAAAATAAAATTAAAAAAGAATATTTATAATGACTTATATTGTTAATGATAAATGTATTAAATGTAAATTAACCGACTGTGTAGAAGTATGTCCTGTCGATTGTTTTTATGAAGGGAAAAATATGCTTGTAATTAAACCTGATGAGTGTATAGATTGTGGCGTTTGCGAGCCTGAATGTCCTGTTGATGCTATAAAGGCAGATACTGAACCGGGAAGTGAAAAGTGGTTAGAAATCAATAAAAAATATTCTGAGATCTGGCCCAATATAAATGTAAAAAAAGATCCACCTTCGGATCATGAAAAATATAAAGATGAGCAAAATAAGTTTGAAAAATATTTTAAAGAAAACATTTAACAAAAATAAAAAGAAAAAAAGTGTAAAAAAAGTTTTAAAAAAAAAAGTTGATCCTTCTAAAAATAAAAAAAAAAAATTACTAAAAACTAGATTAAAAAAAAGAACTACAAAAAAAACCAAAATTGTAGAAAAGAAATCTGAGGTAAAAACAGAAAATTTACGTATTTCTAAATCTAATGAAATAAAGCCTGAAATTAAAAAAGTAAAAAAACAAGAAACGGAAAAACGAGAGTATAAAATTAAAGATTATGTAGTTTATCCCAAACATGGTGTGGGACAAATTACTGAATTTAAAAAAATTAGTATTGGTGGAATTGATGTTGAAACTTATATAATCAAATTTGAAAAAGATAAAGCTAATGGAATGGTTCCAGTAAACAAACAATCACATCTGCGCCCCCTCGCAACTATTAACCAAGTAAATAAATGTATATCTATTTTAAAAAGTAAACCAAAAATTAAAAGATCAATGTGGAGTAGAAGGGCTCAGGAATATGAGGCAAAAATTTCTTCTGGAAAAATTTATGAATTGGCTGAAGTTGTAAGAGATTTAAATAAAGGAGATGATCTCATGGTTGACCAATCATATAGTGAAAGACAACTTTTTGAAAAAGCTTATGAAAGGTTATTGTCTGAATTTCAAATAATTTTAAACATTTCTTTAGAAGATACTCAAAAAAAATTAGATAAAGCTCTAAAAAGGAATCTAAATACAGAAAATAAAGATGTGCCTACACAAGCAGTAAAAGCTACCACGCCTGATCTTAATGTTGACGAGCCAATAGCTGAAAATGAAGAAAATATAGAAGAATAAAAAAAAACGCCTCTCACACAAAAGTTATGAGAAGCGTTTTTAAAAAAGAATACTAATTTATTATCTTCTTCTTCTTTTTTTAGCTTTTTTCTTAGCTTTCTTAGCTTTCTTAGCTTTTTTTCTTCTCTTAGGCATCTTTAGCTCCCTTTTTTAGTTAAACGAATCAATTTGATTCGCTGATATGTTATTTTTATTTTTTTATATGCGTTATGTCAATTCTTAAATTTAAATTAAAATTTTTTAAAAAATAAAAATAATATTTTTTTATTTTTATTGTGAACATGTTTAAAAAGTAAGTGTTTATGCGTATAATAATCAATTTAAAAACTTAATTAATAAAGTTTTTCCAATTCATTTTTATAATTTTCTAAAATTTTTTTTCTTTTTAGTTTTAAAGTTGGAGTTAACATTCCATTTTCAATAGTAAATTCCTCTTTAATCAAGATAAATTTTTTAACTTTTTCAACTATTGATAAACTTTTATTCAAATTTTCTAAATAATTTTCAATTTCTTTTTTATTTTCTTCTTTATCACTTACTATTAATGCAACTAAATATGTTTTTTTATCTCCATATACAAAACTTTGTTTGATATTTTCATTTAAGCACAATAAATTTTCAATTTTAGATGGTGAAATATTGTCACCACCAAGATTAACAATAATTTCTTTTTTTCTATCAGTTATTTTTAAATTACCTTCTTTGGTTATTTCTCCTATATCTCCAGTGTGTAACCAGCCATTATTAATTATTTCCTCTGTTTCCTTTTTCATATTCCAATATCCAAGCATAACATTTTCACCTTTTACTAAAATTTCACCATCATAGGCAATTTTTACTTGGTTGGTTCTGAAAGGAGGTCCAACAGTTTCTATTTTTATGTTTCCTGGAATATTACAGCTTACAACTGGTGAGGTCTCAGTTAGTCCATATCCTTGCAAAGTTGGCAAACCAATGGAATTCAAAAATTCACCTATTTTTTTATCTAATGCCCCTCCCCCAGAGACAAATGCTTTTAATTGGCCACCAAATTGTTTTTTAATTTTTTTCCTAACTAATAATTCACAAAAAAAATTAATTATTTTTTCCTTAAAATCAAGTTTCTCATTATTCAAAATTTTTGTTCCAATTAAAATAGTATTTTCGATCAACTTTTTCTTAACACCTTTTTGTTTAGAAAAATTTAGGAGAATTTTACTGTATAAATTTTGATAAAATCTTGGCACTGCTGTCATAATGCTAGGTTTTGCAATCAACATATTAGGTAATAATTTTTCAAGACTTTCTGCATAAAAAACTTTTGCTCCAAGAGTGATTTGAACGTATTGAACTGTGTGTTCATATGAATGAGATAATGGAAGCCAAGTTAAAAATACCGGTGCTTGATCCTTGGTTAATGATTCTAAAATTTCTCTTGCACCTTCACAATTTGATAAAATTCCTCCATGACTGAGCATTACACCTTTGGGGTTTCCAGTTGTGCCTGATGTGTAAATAATACAAGCAAGATCTTTTCTAATTATTTCAGAATTATAACTATTAAAAGTATTATTTGATTGTTTAGGATTTTTTTCAAATATATTTTCAATACTTTCAATTTTTTTATTAAAATTTTCAAATGATATTACTTTTGTTTTACTTGATATAAATTTTTCAATTTTTTGAAATTGAATATGATTTGAAACTATACATATCTTAGGCTTACAATCATTAATTATGTACTCATAATCTTTTTCTGAATATGTGGTAAATAATGGAACAGTCACTCCTCCTGCATTCATAATTGCTATGTCTGCTATAAGCCACTCTGGTCGATTTTCAGATAATAAGACACATCTATCCCCTTTAGATAATCTCTCAGTTAAATACTCAGACAATGAATAAATATTATTCTTTACTTGTTCCCATGTTAAAAAAACATCATTACTTGTTTTTAACCAACTTAAAAAAATCTGATTTTTTAATTCTTTTTTTTCATTATATTTTTTAAAAAAAAGTTCTACTAAGCTATTAATTTTATTTAGTTCCATATTTTGGTGGGCGAAGAGAGAATCGAACTCTCACTTCTTGCGAAACACGATTTTGAGTCGTGCGCGTCTACCAGTTCCGCCATTCGCCCCTTAATTGTTTAAAAATTTATTAAATAGTATAAGAACTAAATTTATATTAAAACCAAAAAATGTTTAATAATCTTTATAAAAAATGTTTAAATTTAGCAGCACATAAAAGTTCAAAGTATTATTTGGGCTTGGTGTCTTTTATTGAAAGTTCTTTTTTTCCAATACCACCTGACGTGATGATAGTACCAATGGTAATATCAAAAAAAAATGATTTTATAAAAATTTTTCTTATCTCAACAATATTTTCTGTTTTAGGTGGAATATTAGGTTATTTTATTGGAGCATTTTTTTTTGATATTGGAATACAAATAATGAGTTTTTATGGTTATGAGGACAAACTTACAGACTTAAAAGATAATCTTATAAATAGTGAAGGATTTTATGCCTGGCTAGGTATTCTATTTCTAGCTGGATTTACACCTCTGCCTTATAAAGTCTTTACTATTGCAAGTGGTTTAATCGGTTTTAATATTTTAATTTTCATTTTAATAAGCTTGATCTCTAGAGGATTGCGTTTTTTCATAGTATCTTATCTTTCATACAAATTTGGTTATCTATTCACAAAATTTTTAGATAAATACGGATCTAAGTCATTTACATTTCTCGGAATGATAATTGTTATAATTGGTATTATAATTTATTTAATATTTGGATCTCATGCATAATTATAAAATAAGCTCATACCTTAAGATAATTTTCTTTATAAGTTTAGTTTCAATAATCTCAGCTTTTTTAATAGAATATGTGCTTGGATACCAACCTTGTAATCTATGTTTAATACAAAGGATACCTTATGTATTATGCTTGATTTTAATAATTTTAAATTTTTTTCAAAAAAAAAATGAAAAATTCATTATTTTATTATTAATCTTTACATTTTCCTTTTCTTTTTTAATCTCATTTTATCACTTTGGAATTGAGCAAGGTTTTTTTGAAGAGTCAACAGTCTGTAAAATAAAAGATGCCTCCGATGTTATTTCCAAAGAGGAATTATTGAAACAACTTCAGCTGAAAACTGTAAGCTGTAAGGATGTGACATTTAGAGTTTTTGGATTTTCACTTACAACATTTAATATGGCTATAAGTTTAATTTTAGTTATTTTGTTAATAAGAATATTTAAAAATTATGAAAAGTTCAAAAACTAGAGTAGAAGAGTTTATTAGGGTGGACCATGCAGGTGAAAGAGGTGCTGTTAAAATTTATGAGGGTCAATTATTAGCTTTAAATACTTTTGTGAAAGATGATGATTTAAAAAAAACTATTGAAGAAATGAAAATCCATGAAAAAGAACACTGTGAATTCTTTGAAAACGAGATTAAAAAAAGAAACATTAAGCCAACAAAATTTTTACCAATATGGGATTTACTTGGAGTTGGACTTGGTTTTGGTTCCACTATTCTCGGTAAAAAAGCAGCAATGTTATGTACTGCATCAGTTGAAGAAGTAATTGATAAACACTATCAGAGCCAAATAAATCAACTTGGTCCCGAAGAAAAAGACTTAAAGAAAAAAATTATAAAGTTTAGAGAAGACGAATTACATCATAAAGATATCGCTTATGAAAAAGGTGCTACAAAAAGTGGATTTTATTCTATAATGGATAAAATAATAAAAACCGGATCAAAAATAGCTATTAATATTTCTGAGAAAATTTAAAATTTATGCTTCTAATTCTACATCCCAATATAAATAATCCATCCAACTTTTATGTAAATAATTTGGCGGAAAATTTTTTCCATTTCGATGCAGATCTTCTGTAGATGGTTGATAAGGATATTGAAAAAGTTTCATTCCAGAAGATTTTAATAATTTTCCTCCTTTTTTGACATTACAATCTGAACATGCGGTAACAACATTATCCCAATTAGTTTCTCCACCTTTAGATCTTGGTAATAAATGATCAAATGTAAGTTCATCCCCACTACCACAATATTGACACGAAAATTTATCCCTTAAAAAAACGTTAAATCTTGTAAAACTCGGTTTTGATTGTGGAACAATATAACTTTTTAAAGCTATGACGCTAGGTAATTGCATATTAAAAGAGGGGCTTCTTATTATTCTATCATAAGAACTTACTATAACTACTCTATCTAAAAAAACAGATTTAACAGTGTCCTGCCAAGACCATAATGACAAAGGATAATAGCTTAAAGGTCTGTAGTCGGCATTTAATACTAATGCAGGACATTTTTCTAAAGATACTTCTTGTTCAATAAAATTATTCATTAAATAAGTTTAACTGAAAAAAAAAATTATTTCAATATTTAGGAATTATTAAATTTTTTTGAAATATAATTCAATGCTATACTTGAAGCTTCTACTGGAATATGATGTCCACAATTTTTAATTAAATGAGTCTCATTATTAATGTTATTTCTTATGAAAAAATCTTTTGCAGCTAACATAAAATTTGGTGGTACAATTTCATCTTTTTCACCATGCGTCAATAATATATTTGCTGAAATTTTTTTTCTAGTCTCTAAATCTTTTTCATCAATTATTTTTCCAGAAAAACCAACAATACAGGTATATTCATCATCAGAAGTTAGACCTAAATTAATAGACATCATGCAGCCTTGGCTAAAACCAGACAAACATATATTTTTGTTTAATAAATTATATTCTTTTTTAACTTGATCTATAAAATCTTTTAATTTTTCTTCACTTTTTTTAGACTCTTCTAAAATATATTTAGAATTTTCTCGAGTTAAATCAAACCATTGATAACCAGATGGATTTATTAAACATTTTTCAGGACCATTTGGACAAATAAAAATTGTATTCGGCAAATGTCTTTTCCAATTTAATGACAACATGCTTATATCGTTACCATCCCCTCCGTATCCATGAAGTAGAATTATTGCATTTTCTATTTCTTTATTTTTCTCTGGCTTTATTTGAACTGAGTCTAGACAAAATGTCATATATGCTTATTTATGTTTTTTTATTTTTAAAACAACCTACAATACAATTATGGTTTCTGGAATATTTATAAAGATTCTGTCTATTTCATTATTAATAATTGTGGGAATAATTCTTATTTTAGGAATTGGTACACTATTTAAAGGTGGAGAAACAAGTAAAAAATATTCCAATAAACTTATGCAGTTAAGAGTTTTGCTTCAATTTATTGCAATTATAGTTTTAGTTGGCTTTGCCTATTTTTTTAAAAATTAGTTATAAGAACTTAACCATTCTATAAAATTTTTATCATTAAAATTGATAGATCCAATAATTCTTGCAAATTCTTCGCCATCTTTATTTAACAAAATTGAAGTTGGAATTCCTCTTAATGCAAAATTTTTAGCCATTGTCATTGATTTATCAAAATATAGATCTAAATTTTTAATTTTTAAATTTTGAAAAAATTTTTCGGCTTTCTCAACTTTATCTTGTCCAACATTAATCGGAAAAATAATTAAATTATTTAGTTCTTTTTTTGTTTTTAATATATCCAAAGACGGCATTTCCTCTTTACATGGTTCACACCAAGTCGCCCAAAAGTTTAATAAAATCAGACTTCCGCGAAAATCATCTAAATTTAATTCTTTTTTTTCAACGTCTAAGAAGGTTAAATCATTGTATTTTTTTAATTCTTTATTTATTACTAGATTTTCAATAACTTGATCTATATTTGCAAAAACACTTGTTGTTAAAAAAAAGAATATTATTAAAAATTTCATATTTAATATGTATAAGTAGTTATCATGGTAAAAAATAAAAACAATACAGCAATTTGGAATACAAGAATTAAAGATAATACTTCATCACTCTTTCAAAAAATTGGAAGTTCAATTGATATTGATAAAAAGCTTTATAAAGAAGATATAAAAGGATCAATTGTACACGTAGAAATGCTTTTCAAACAAAAAATAATTTCTTTCAAAATTAAAAATAAAATTATTTATGGGCTGAATAAGATTGAAAAGGAAATTCAAAAAAAAAAATTTGAATTTAATAAAGAATATGAAGATATTCATATGAGTATAGAAAAAAGATTATTTGAAATAATAGGTGATGATGCAGGATATATTCATACTGCTCGCTCTAGAAACGATCAGGTTATAACAGATTTTAAAATTTGGATTAAATCTGCCAATAAAGATATAAATAAGAATTTAAACAAAACGATTAAAGTTACTTTAAAATTGGCAGAAAAAAATATTCAAACAATTATGCCAGGATTCACACATCTGAAAAATGCCCAAGCTTTATCATTTGGACATTACTTAATGGCCTATGTTGAAATGTTCAACAGGGACAAAAAAAGATTTTTAAATAACATGCAAAGTTTAAACGAAAATCCATTAGGTGTTTCAGCTTTAGTTGGAACCTCATTCAATATAGATAGAAATTATACAACTAAAAAATTAGGTTTTAAAAATCCTACTAATAATTCCATTGATACTGTATCAGATAGAGATTTTGTTTTAGACTATTTGTATAATTGTTCGGTTTGTTCTATGCACATTTCAAGAATAGCAGAAGACTTGATCATTTGGAACTCAGATGCATTTAATTTAATTACACTTTCAGACAAAATTGTTACAGGTTCTTCAATAATGCCTCAAAAAAAAAATCCAGATCTTCTAGAATTTTTAAGAGGTAAAACTGGAACAATATATGGAAATTTTTTTTCAATGCTTACAATCTTAAAAGGATTACCTTTATCCTATTTTAAAGATTTACAAGATGACAAAGAAATTATTTTTAAGTCTACTGAAACTCTTAATAATTGCTTGAAGATATTAATTGAAATCTTAAATAATATAAATCCAAATAAAAAAAGAATGTTAGAACTTGCTAAATCAGGATATATAACTGCAACCGATTTAGCTGAGCATTTAGTCAAAAATTATTCTATGCCATTTAGACAGGCTTATCAAAAAACAGCAGCAATAGTTAATCTGGCAGAAAAAAAGAAAAAGAGACTAAATGAATTGACCATTGAAGAATTAAAAAAAATTGAGCCAAAATTGAAAAATGATGTAGTTAAAATATTTGATTTAAAAAATTCCATAAATTCAAAAAAATCTTATGGAGGAACTGCTTTTGATAATATTAAAAAAATGATAGTAAAATACAAAAAAAATTTATGATAAAAAAAATATATTTATTTTTTATTATTGGTATTTTTATTTTTGCGTGTGGAAAAAAAGGTGATCCAGTTTTTAAAGAGTCAAAATTAAATTTATCAAACACCAAGTTGATTATGGTGTTATGAGATATAAATCAAAAAAATTTTTGATTGATGGATTTAATGTCGACAAAATAGCTAAAACATACAAAACACCTGTTTATTGTTATTCCTTTAAAAGATTGAGAGAAAATATTAAAGATTTTAAAAAAAATTTTAAACGTATCAATCCTTTAACTTGTTTTAGTGTGAAAGCTAACTCAAATAAAATATTATTAAATGAAATAGGTAAATTAGGATTAGGTGCAGATGTGGTTTCAATTGGTGAATTATTAAAAGCTCTTAAATCAGGTATTAAGCCAAATAAAATTGTATTTTCTGGAGTTGGTAAAACAAAAAATGAATTGAGTTTTGCTATTGAGAAAAAAATTTTGTTGATAAATGCCGAGTCAAAAAGCGAAATTTTAGAAATTGAAAAAATAGCAAAAAGTAAAAAAAGAAAAGTTAATGTAGGAATAAGACTTAATCCAAATACTGATGCTAAAACTTTAAGTCAGATATCAACAGGAAAAAAAGAAAATAAATTTGGTGTATCTGAAAAAAGATTTTTAGAATTAACAAAGTATATTCGGCACTCTAAGTATATGAACCTTAAATGTTTAAGTGTTCATATTGGAAGTCAAATCCTCGATATAAAACCTTATGAAAAAATGCTAATGGTTTTAAACAAAATTATTAAAAAAACTAACTATCATTTTGAATATATCGATCTAGGTGGAGGTATGGGGATTGATTATAAAAATAGTAATAAAAAATTAAATCTTAAAAAATATTCATTAATTGTTAAAAAATTTAAAGAAAAACATAAAACCAAAATAATTTTTGAACCTGGAAGATCTATAATTGGAAACTCAGGAATACTAATTACAAAAATAATATATATTAAAGAAGGTCATAAAAAGAACTTTGTTATATTAGATGCTGCTATGAATGATTTTATGAGACCAGCTTTATACAATGCAAGACATCGAATAATACCTGCAATAAAAAATGAAAGTCAATCAAACAAAACTTATGAATTTGTTGGACCAATCTGCGAAAGTACTGATAAATTTTCTACAAACAAAAAATTTCAAAAATTACATGAAAATGATTTAATTTTAATTTGTGATGTTGGAGCTTATGGTATGTCACTTAGTTCAAATTATAATACAAGACCAAAACCAGTAGAAATACTTATTAAAAATTCAAAAATAAAAATTATAAATAAAAGACAGAACCTAAAAGATTTAATTTAACCTTTTTAATGATAAAAAATTTTTTATTCTCAATTTTTTTTTTTATAGGAATAATTATAATTTCTATTGTTTTTATTCCATCCTTTTTTTTATCCCAAAAAATAGTTTTGTTTGGTGGAAAATTGATGGGTTATTGGTCCGAACTTTGTTTAAGATTTATATTATCCACTAAAATTACACTTAAAGGTAGAGAAAATATTATAAATGATAGAAAATTTTTTATTGCTTCTTCTCACCAATCAATGTTTGAAACATTTTACCTCCAAACCATTTTTAACTCTCCAATTTTCATTCTTAAAAAAGAACTTTTAAATATTCCTATATTTGGCTGGTACTTAAAAAAAATTGGCTCTATTTCAATTAAAAGAGATAAAATAACTAAGGATAATTTAAATTTTTTTGAAAATATTTCAAATAAAGTAAAAAATTCTGATAGACCTCTAATAATATTCCCACAAGCTACTAGAGTTCCACCCTCAGAAAGACCAAATTTTAAAAAAGGTGTAGCTAGAATTTATGAAGAATTAAAAATTGACTGTCTTCCAATAGCTATAAATTCAGGATATGTTTGGCCGAAAAATTCAATCAAAAATTCTAATAAAGAAATTACAATTTCTATTCTTAAACCCATACCTCCAGGACTTAATAAAGGTGAATTTCTTGATACACTTGAAAAAAAAATTTATTCTGAATTAGATTTATTAAATTAACCTTTCATAGGCATAACTACATAAATACTATCAAAATCACCAGGATCCTTTATTAAAACAGGTGATCCTGAGTCATTAAAAAATAATTCTATTTTTTCACCATCAATTTGTGAAGCTACATCTATGAGGTATCGTGAATTAAAACTTATTTCTAAATCATAATCGAACTTTATCATTAAAGTTTCTTTTCCATCTCCACTATTAGAATTGTTAACTGATAGGTTTAAAGTATTCTTATTTAATATAAATTTTACACCATCTTTTTTATCTAATGATACTGACGCAACTCTATCAACAGAATTTAAAAATAATTTCAAATCGACCTCAAGCTTTTTAATATTATTTTTCGGGATTACTTGAATATAATTAGGAAATTTACCATCAATTAGTTTTGAAATTAATATACTATTCTGAAGCTCAAATTTAATTTTTGATTTTATATTTGATATTTTAACTTCACCATCATAATTTTCTAATAATGAACATAGTTGAAAAATAGTTTTCTTTGGTAAAATAACTGAATCAAAATCTATTTTATTTTTTAATTTCATTTTCGAAATGGACATACGATGACTGTCTGTTGCAACAGCTGTCAAATAATTTTTATCCTCTACTTCAGTTTGGTGAAGATAAATTCCACTTAAATAGTGTCTTGTTTCATCATTTGATATCGAAAATTTACATTTGTTAATTAGTTTTAATAACTCCTTAGATTTTACTGAAAACTCTTTATTATTAAAATTTTCATCCGTAACTGGAAACTCAGAAGGACTTATACAATTTAAATTGAAAATAGATTTCTCTGACTCGAGGTGTAATTTGCTCACATCTGTTAAATTTAAATTTATTTTTTTACCAGAGGAGCATTTTCTCACAATATCATGCATTACAGAGGATTTTGTGGTTGTTTTTCCTTCCTCTAAGATTTCAACATCTTTAATTTGATGAATAAAAATTAAGTCAAGATCTGTAGCGGTTAATGTTAATTTTGAATTTTGAGCATCTAATAATATGTTCGATAAAATTTCAAGTGTACTTCTTTTTTCTATTACTCCTTGGCAATAACCCAACGCTTGTTGTAAGTCTTGTTGATTAATGTTAAATTTCATTTTCTTTATTGTATAATATTTGATTTTTAAGTTTGTTTATATTTTCAGTCACCTCTGGATTTTTTTCTTTCAGTTTTTCAATCGTTTTAACAGAATGAATTATAGTTGTATGATCTCTATTAGAAAATTCTCTACCTATTTCAGGTAGGGATTTTGAAGTCAAAATTTTAGTTAAATATATGGCTGTCTGTCTTGGTCTTACTAAATATCGAGATCTTCGAGATGATAACATTTCATTTTTACTAATTTTGAAAAATTTACAAACTAAAGTTTGTATCAAATCAATGGTTACATTATTTTCATTCAAATTTAGAAGATCTTTCAATATCACTTTGGTCTCTGATAAACTTGGAGTTTTATTATAAATTCTTGAAAATGAAACTATTCTATTGATTGCACCAACTAATTCTCTAATACTAGTGATTATTTCTGAACTTATAAAATTTTGTACATCCTGTGAAATTTTAGATTGTTCAGGGTATAAGCTACACAACTCTTCTAATTTTTTTTCAACTATTTTTTTTCTAAGATCAATATCAGGTTTTTGTATATCAACAACTAATCCACCTGAAAATCTTGATTTAATTCTTTCTTGTATTCTAGACAATCTATTAGGAGGTCTATCAGCTGAAATGATTATCTGAGAACCTTTCTCTATCAATGCATTAAAAGTATGAAAAAACTCCTCCTGCATAGCTTCTTTACCATTCATAAATTGAATATCATCAATTAATAGAACATCTGTGTTTCTAAAATATTCTTTAAACTTGACCATATCGTTTGCTTTTATTGATTTTACAAATTGATACATGAACCTTTCTGCTGAAATAAACATTACTTTTTTATCTTTTTTTAATTCAAGTCCTATTGAATTAAGAAGATGAGTTTTACCCATTCCAACTCCCCCATAAATAAAAAGTGGGTTATAATATGAAATTTTTTCTGAGACTTTTAGAGATGCTTGATGTGCTAATTTATTACTCTTACCAGTTACAAAATTATCAAATCTCTTGTTGGGATCTATTCGATTATATAATAAATAAGAATCTTTTATAAATGAAATATTTTCATTATCTTTAGTTTTTTCAAAAATATTTTGATATTCATTCTTTGTTTTGTCTATAATTTTAAATTCAACTCTTGTTACATCTTTTTTATAACTTTTTATAATTTGTAATATTTGATCCAGGTATCTAGAGGTAATCCAATCACGAATAAATCTTGTGGGAACTGAGAGTAAAAGGTAATTATGGTGTTCCTCAATAAAATCAATCTTTTTTAACCAGCTTTCAAATATATCTACACCTAATCTATTTTTCATTTCACTTTGAATTAAATTCCAATCAAAGTTTTTAATTTCTAAATTATTTAAATTTTGATTAATAATATTATTTTTCATTATTATTTTGGAGAGAGTCCAGTTAGAGCTATTATAAATTTATTTCAACAAATTATTTTTAAAATAAAAAAAAAAATAAAATCTAGGATTGTGCAATCTATTAATGTATTTTGATAAATTATAAATAAATTTTAGATTTAGTTTTTAAAAATAAAATTTATGATTGAATAGTAAAAGAATAAATATTTACTAACTCTAAATCTTGTATTTTAAATATAGAGGACTATACATTTTGTAGATCGGCAAGTTGTATTTAAAAAAACAACTCACGGTATAAATTAAATTAAAGCAATTCTTTTTGTAATCCTTGACACATTCCTTGAAGCATTTTGCTTTTTAATTATTCCAGTTTTAGCAACTTTCATAAGTTCAGAATTCAACTTAGGTAAGAACTTTAATGCTTCGGTTTTTTTTTTACTGTTTATAAGTAAATTCATTTTTTTAAGAGCATTTTTATATCTGCTTCTCCTAGCTTTATTAACTGTAGTCTGTTTTGATATTCTTCTTATTCTTTTTATTGCTGATTTAGTATTTGCCATTTGGGCGTGCTATATAACTTGAGAATTTATACTGGTCAATCAAATAATTAGTTATTTTTGACAAGAATTACAAAAAAAAGAGGATCTATTTGAAATATTTTTTTTTTTAATAATTCCACTGCAGTTATATCTTTTACATTTAAGACCTTCTCTTTGATAAACTTTGAAGTTTCTTTGAAAATTACCTTCTTTACCGATAATATTCTTGAAATTTCTTATACTTGATCCACCTTTTCTTATTGCATCAAGAAGAATTATTTTTGAATCATTTTCAAGTTTTTTACATTCCTCTTTATTTAAATATCTTCCTTTTTTACTAGGTTTAATTTTACTCAAATATAATATTTCGCTTGCATATATATTGCCTATACCAGAAACAAAATTTTGATCTAATAAAAAGCTTTTAATATTTTTTTCCTTATTTTTTAAAAATGAAAAAATATAATTTGAATTAAATTTTGAACTAAAAGGTTCAGGACCAAATTTTTTAAATTTTTTTTCTAAAAGTTTATAATTTCCTACAATATCAACAAAACCAAATCTTCTTGGATCATTATAAACTAATTTTAAATCATCAAAAAAAATTTCTATGTGATTATGTTTTTTAGGTAAAAACGGCGAATGATAAAAACTCGTGTTTGTCATATTATTTTTTTTTTTACTTTTAACTAAATGAATGGTTCCAGACATACCAAGATGTATGACGCATATACGCTTGTTTGACAAAAATAAATTCAGATATTTAGAGAAACGTTTTACTTCAATTATTTTTTGATTTTTTAAAAAATCTTCAAACCCTAAAGGAACCTTAAACCTTAAATTTCTATTTTTAACTATTACTTTTTTAATGATTTTTCCCTTAATTTTTTTATCAAGTGATTGTCTAACTATTTCTACTTCTGGTAATTCTGGCATTTAATATTATATTGAGTATATAATTTTTTTATATGGAACAATATCTTCAAAATAAAAAAGGGCTAGTACAAAATGTTTTTGATAAAGTCTTTGATCAATATGACATAATGAATGATATAATGTCATTAGGAATACATCGCTTATGGAAAAAAGATTTAATTTATTTGATGAATCCTTCTTACAACCAAAATTTGATTGATGTTGCTTGTGGCACAGGAGATATAGCAAAGCTTTTTTTAAATAACACAAATAAAGATGCAAAAATTACTTGTGTGGATCCAAATAGAGGAATGGTGAGCAAGGGAAAAGACAAATTAAAAAAATTTAAAAATTTAAAATGGATAGTTTCTTCTGCAGAAAATTTACCTGTAAATGATAATGCTTTTGATTTTTATACAATAAGTTTTGGTTTAAGAAACACAAAAGACATCAAAAAATCATTAAGCGAAGCTTATAGAGTTTTAAAACCTGGTGGTCGTTTCTTATGTCTTGAGTTTTCAAAAATTCAAAATTCAAACCTAAACTTTTTATTTAAGAATTATTCAAAAATAATTCCATCTATTGGAAAAATTATAGTAGGAGAAAGAGAACCTTATGAATATCTTATTCAAAGTATTGATAATTTTCTTAATCAAGAGGAATTAATTGATTTGATGATAGAAAATGATTTTAAAAAATGTAGTTATAGAAACTTATCTGGTGGCATAGTTTCTATACATACTGGATGGAAAATTTAATGATTAAAAAATTAATCACCCTTTTTCGACTCGGAAGAAAAATTGCAAAATCAGATATTTTAGATATTGCCTCAAAATTTCAACAACCTCCTTTAATGATTAAAATTTTATTTAAAATTTTATCATTTTCTTTAAGCTCAAAAAAACAAAATGAAACTTCAACAAATGATGGGGAAAAATTATCCAAAACATTAGAGTCATTAGGAACAACTTTTATAAAGCTTGGACAATTTTTGGCTACAAGACCAGACATTATTGGTGAAGAACTCTCAAAAAAACTTGAGAATCTTCAAGATAAATTGCCACCATTTTCTTTACTTGAAGCAAAGGAAATAATTAAAAATGATTTAGGTGATGATTGTTTCAATTCTATAATTAATTTAAGTGATCCTGTAGCTGCAGCATCAATAGCTCAAGTACATAAGGCACAAATTAATGATAATGGAACAATAAAAGATGTAGCTATTAAAATTCTTCGCCCAAACATTAAAAAAATATTCAATGAGGAAATAGATGCAATGATGCTTTTTGCTTTCTTAGTTGAATCATTCGTGAAAAAAACAAAAAGATTAAAATTAGTTGAAGTAGTTTTTTTGTTGAAAGAAATCACCAATCTTGAGATGGATCTTAGATTCGAGGCTGCTGCAGCTAATGAGTATGCTGAAAATACTAAAAATGATGTTGGATTTAGAGTTCCTGAAATCTATTGGAATTTTACAAGTGAAAACGTTATGACATTGGATTGGGTTGAAGGAATTTCGATAAGAGAAACTGAACAACTAAAAATTAATAAATTTAATACTGAAAAAATTGCAGAAGATATAATTCAAAACTTTTTAAGACATGCTGTCAGAGATGGTTTTTTTCATGCAGATATGCACCAGGGAAATATATTTATTGATAATAATGGACACATAGTACCGATTGATTTTGGAATAATGGGTAGACTTGACAAAATGAGTAAGAGATTTTTAGCTGAAATATTATTTGGTTTTATTCAAAGAGATTATCGTAAAGTTGCCGAAGTTCACCTAGTCGCTGGCTTAGTCCCCAAAGAAGTGCCAATCGATGATTTGGCTCAAGCTTTAAGATCTATAGGGGAACCAATTTTTGGTCAGGCAGTAAAAGATATATCTGGTGGTAAATTATTAAAACAATTATTTGATGTTACTGAGAAATTTAATATGCAAACCCAACCTCAACTGTTAATGTTACAAAAAACAATGGTTGTTGTTGAGGGTGTTGCAAGAAAACTAAACCCGAACACTAATATTTGGACTACATCAAAACCTGTTCTAGAAAACTGGCTTAAAGAAACAAAAGATCCAATGACAACCATAAACGAGACAATTAAAAACACTTCTGAAGTAATTAAAAGATTACCAGAATTTCCAGAAATTATGGATAAGGCTAATCAAGCTCTAACGTATTTAGCTAGTGGTCAAATTCCACAAAATTCTAATTCATATACAGCTTTGAATACTAAAAAAATTGAGATGATTGCTTTTAGAAACCAATCTATTATTGGCTTATTAGTCCTTGTAATTTTTGGTCTATTGGTATTTTAATTCACACGATGAATAATTTTAATAACAAAAAAGTCTTATTAATAATTTGTGGTGGGATAGCTGCATATAAAAGTCTTGAAATAATAAGACTTTTAAAAAAAAATGGTGTGATTATAAAAACGATTCTAACAAAAAATGGTGCCGAATTTGTGACACCTCTCTCAATTACTTCACTTTCACAATCAAAAGTTTATCAAGATCTTTTTAGTTTGGAAAATGAAGCAGAAATGGATCATATTAGTCTGTCAAGATGGGCAGATCTTATATTAATCGCTCCTGCTACAGCTAATACGATATCTAAACTCGCAAATGGAATTTCTGATGATTTAGCTTCTACGGTTGCTCTTGCATCAAATAAAAAAATTTTTATTGCTCCTGCCATGAATGTAAGAATGTGGGAACATCAATCTACTAAAGAAAATATAGCTAAACTAAAAACTTATGACTATAAAATTATTGGTCCTACTATTGGAGATATGGCATGTGGAGAATATGGTGAGGGGAAGATGTTAGATCCCAAAGAAATAATAAATTATTTAAAAAGTTATTTTGAAAATTTTAAACCAAAAAATAAATTTAAAGCAATTGTAACTGCAGGGCCTACTAATGAATATATTGATCCAGTAAGATTTATTACGAATAAATCTAGCGGAAAACAAGGTTATGAGATTGCAAAATCGTTATCAAAAAAAGGTTTTGATACAACCTTGATATCCGGACCTACAAATTTAAAAATAGAAAATGATATTAATTTAATACAGGTTGAAACTGCTGAGGAAATGTTTCAAGCAACACTAAAGAATTTACCAGTTGATGTTGCAATATTTTCAGCTGCTGTAGGTGATTATAAGATAAAAAAAACTTCTAAAATAAAAATTAAAAAACAAGACAAACTCAATTTAGAGTTAGAAAAAAATGTAGATATTCTTAATTATGTATCTAATCATAATTCTTTAAGACCTAAACTTGTTGTTGGTTTTGCAGCTGAAACTAATAATTTAGAAGATTATGCAAATAAAAAATTAAATGAAAAAAATTGTGACTGGATAATTGCAAATGATGTAATGAATAAAAAGATTGGATTTAATTCTGATTATAATGAGGTCTCAATTTTTTATAAGAATGATAAAATTGACAAACTTGCTCATAAACTTAAGTCTGAAATTTCAGATGAGATAGTAGAAAAAATTATTAATCATTTAAACTAATGGTTAAAGTATTTATTAAAAAATTAAATTCCTCAGCACAATTGCCTTCTTATAAAACTAGTGGGGCATCAGGTATGGATTTAATGGCTTGTATAGAAAAAACAATTAATTTAGAACCAGGCAAGTCTTGTCTTGTCCCAACCGGATTGTCTGTTGCATTTCCTAAAGAATATGAAATTCAAATTAGGCCAGGTCTGGATTGGCGGCAAAAAATAATATTAGTGTTTTAAATACACCAGGCACAATTGATAGCGACTATAGAGGGGAGCTTAAGATTATTTTATATAATCATAGTAAAGTAAATTTTACTATAAATAATAACGATAGAGTTGCACAAATGATTTTGACCCCTATTATTAAAATGGAACTAGAGGAGTCCGATAAACTTCCAGATTCTATAAGAGGTGAGAGAGGGTTTGGTTCAACAGGTAAATGAGAAATGGTTTAAATAAATCTCAAATTGAAAGATTTTCCAGACAAATAGTTTTAAAAAATATCGGCGCAAAGGGACAAAAAAAAATTTTATCTGCTAAAGTTTTAATTGTGGGTGTAGGTGGATTGGGATGTCCGGCAGCAGAAAATCTTGTAAGAGCAGGTATTGGAACTATTGGCCTAATAGATAATGATGTAGTCAATCTTTCAAATATTCATAGACAAAGCTTATTTAATTCTAAAGATATTAAAAAATCAAAAGTTAGTGTAGCTGCACAAAAACTAAAAGAAATCAATCCACTAACAAAAATTAAAACTTACAGATTAAGATTAAACAAAAATAATATTAAAAATATATTTGTAAATTATGAAATTATTATTGATGGTTCAGACAATTTTAAAACTAAATTTTTAATCAATGATTATTGTAAAAAGTTAAAAAAAAAATTAGTCTCTGGAGCTATAAGTAAATTTGATGGTCATATATTCACTTTTGATTTTAAAGACAAAAAAACAGCGTCTTTAAAAAACTTTTATCAAGAAAAAGAGGTATCTGATGATATTTTAAATTGCGAGTTTGATGGAGTTCTTGGGACAACAGCAACAATTGTAGGCACCACCCAAGCTAATGAAGCTTTAAAAATGATAATGCAAATTGGCCAAAATTTAAAAAATCAAATATTAATTATCGATCTACTTAATCTTAGTTTTAAGAAAATTAGATTTAAAAAAAATAAGATATAATTAAAAATGAAAATATTTTATTTTCTTGTGTTAGTTTGTTATTTTTTTTCATTTAATGCTATTTCAGAAGAAATTTTTCTTTCATTAAAAAAAAATAAAGTAAATGTAAGATATGGTCCTAGTTTTGAGTCACCAATTAAATTTGTTTATAAAAAAATTAATCTTCCTATAAAACAGATAGATAAAAAAGAAAATTGGAGAAGAATAATTGATTTCAAAAATAATAGTGGTTGGATTCATTCGTCACAATTAAAAAAAATTAATTCATTAATTCCTCTTGAGGATAAAATATTGTTTAAAAACCCATCAAATTTTTCAAAACCAATAGCTAAAATCAAAAAAGGTAGAGTTTTGCTTTTGATAAAATGTGAGAATAACTGGTGTAAAATTAAAACTGATAAATTTAAAGGTTGGATAAAAACTCAAAATATTTGGGGTAAACTTAAAAGCTAATTAAAAGGACTTTCTAAAACACAAGCAACTAAATGTACTCTTGCTTGTTCTCCACCATTAAAAAAATTATGATATTTTGTATTATTTGTTATCCATACTTTACCATCAGCAGGAAGATGTTTTGCAACATTTTCTATAACCATTGAGCAACCTTTATTGGTAATAATTGGTACATGTAATCTACATTCTGGATCTTTATGCCAACTTAATGTTGATCGAGGTTCTTTTAAAAGCAATCTAACTCTTCCAAGTTTAAACCTTTTGCTCAACGTTTTATAAACTTCCTCAAAGTATGTTTGTTTAAACTCTGAGACCAACTCTGTATATTTAGACTCATCAATCGGGACATCTCTAGAAACTTCTTTGCCAGTTTCATCTGCGATAGTCCAATATCTTCCTCTTATATTATCTCCTTCAATAGAAGTCTCATCATTCGGAATTTGGTTTACTGGTATTGCTCCAAAATGAGTCGCTCCAGGTGTAATAAATTTTTTAGATTTTAGTATTTTATCTAAGTCAGCTCTCAATTTAGTAATATCAAAATTAAGATTTGGGACTTGGTAAAAGTCCTCAAAACTAGTTTTTGTCATATAAGTAGTTTCCGCTTCTATATCTTAGTTTAACTTTAAATCAAATCTGTCTGCATTCATGACTTTAACCCAAGCCAAAATAAAGTCTTTAATGAATTTTTCTTGTGAGTCATCACACGCATAAACTTCTGCTAGAGCTCTAAGCTGTGAATTTGATCCAAAAATCAAATCAACTCTTGTCCCTCTCCATTTAGCTTTTTTTGTTTTACGGTCAGATCCTACAAATGTTTGTTCTGATTTATCTGTCTCTTTCCAAGTTACATTCATATCTAACAAATTTTTAAAATAATCATTTGTAAGTACACCAGGTTTGCTAGTAAAAACTCCATTTTTTGATTTATCAAAATTAGTGTCTAAAACTCTCATTCCACCAATTAAGACGGTCATTTCTGGGGCTGTAAGACCCATTAATTGTGCTTTATCAACTAATTTTTCCTCCGTCGATACATTAGACATCCCACCATTTGAATAATTTCTAAAACCATCAGCTTGTGGTTCTAATAAGCCAAACGAGTGAATATCTGTTTGATCTTGTCTTGCATCTCCTCTTCCCGGAGAAAAAGGCACTTTCACTTTATGACCAGCTTTTTTGGCTGCCATTTCTATTCCAACGCCTCCAGCTAAAACAATTAAGTCAGCCATTGAAACTGTTTTATTTTTACCATCAAATTGTTTTTTAATTTTCTTTAAACCAGAAATGACCTTGGCTAGTTTATCTGGATTGTTAACCTTCCAATTCTTTTGTGGCTCTAACATTATTCTCGCTCCATTAGCACCACCCCTTTTATCAGAACCTCTAAAAGTAGAAGCTGAACCCCAGGCAGTAGAGACCAATTCGGAAACAGAAATTTTTGATTTCAATATTTTTGCTTTTAAAAAATTTATATCTTTTGATTTTAATTTATATTTTGGTTTATCAATCGGATCTTGCCAAATTAATTCCTCTTTAGGCACGTCACTTCCTAAATAACAAGCTCTTGGCCCCATATCCCTGTGAGTTAATTTGAACCAGGCTCTAGCAAAAGCATCATGAAACTCTTTTGGATTCTCATGAAAATGCCTTGTGATAGGACCATAACTTGGATCAACTTTTAATGAAATGTCTGTAGTCTGCATCATAGGAGGATGAAAAACATTCTTATTATGAGCATCTGGAACCATTTTAATTTCTTGACCATTTTTCTTTGGTGTCCATTGATGAGCACCTGCTGGACTTTTAGTAAGTTCCCATTCGTGTCCATAAAGACAATCTAGATATCCCATATCCCACTTGATTGGATTTTGAGTCCAAGCACCTTCAATACCACTACTTATTGTGTCCACACCTTTTCCAGATTTATAGTTACTATTCCAGCCTGTGGCTTGATCTTGAATTCTTGAAGCCTCAGGGTCAGGACCTTTGTGAGACTCTGGTGCTGCACCGTGTGATTTACCAAATGTATGACCACCTGCAACTAATGCAGCAGTTTCATAATCATTCATTGCCATTCTTCCAAATGTCTCTCTAATATCATGTGCAGCTAATAACGGATCAGGATTAGCATCAGGACCTTGAGGGTTAACATAAATTAGACCCATATGTGAAGCTCCTAATGGTTGTTCTAAATCTCTTTTTCCACTATATCTTTTAACATCTAACATTTCTTTTTCTGAACCCCAATAAATGTCATCCTCTGGCTCCCAAATATCTTCTCTACCTGCACCAAAGCCAAAAGTTTTAAAGCCCATAGAGTCAAGAGCAACATTTCCAACTAAAATAAACAAATCAGCCCATGAAATTTTCTTTCCATATTTCTGTTTAATTGGCCATAAAAGAAGTCTTGCTTTGTCAAGATTGACATTGTCTGGCCAAGAATTTAATGGAGCAAATCGTTGATTTCCAGTTCCAGCACCACCTCTGCCATCACCAGTTCTGTAAGTTCCAGCAGCATGCCAAGCTAATCTTATAAACAAAGGTCCATAATGACCATAATCAGCAGGCCACCACTCTTGCGAATTAGTCATTAATTTTTTTAAATCACTTTTAAGAGCTTTATAATTAAGTTTCTTAAATTCTTTAGAATATTTAAATTTTTTATCCATTGGATTTGTTAGATTAGAGTGCTGACTTAAAATTTTAAGATTTAAACTGTTTGGCCAAAAATCTCTGTTTGTTTGACCTCTACCTGCAGAAAATTTTGCAGGTGTGCCTTCTCCAGTAAATGGACATTTACTTAATTCTTTAGCTTTGAATGATTTATCTTTAAAATTTTCAGTACTCATTTAATTTGTCTCCTTATGGTAATATTCGTAGTTTATAATGATTCTAAATAGGTGTCAATTGGTATAAAATGACGCTAAATAAAAAAAATTAATCTTCTAATTTTACTAGAACTTCTACTGACTTAATTTTTTTTCCGTTTATTTTTTTTAAAATATTAATTGGACCCACATCTGAATTTTCCAAATCAATCAATTTTTCATCTTTTAAATCATAAAAATGATGATGGTGTGAAACATTTGTATCAAAATATGTTTGATTTGAATTTATAGGTATTTGCTTAAGATATCCTTTTTTTTCAAAAGCGTGGACAGTATTATATATTGTTGCTAATGAAATTTTGTTATTTATTTGTCTTTTGATTTTCTGATTTAATTCATTAATTGTGAAATGAAATGTTTTTTCTGTATTAAATAGAACTTCACATATTTGAAGTCTTTGTTTAGTAGGTCGTAATCCAGAATTTCTTAATTTTTCAATATATTTCATTAATTAATCATATTGTTATTTAAAATTATTCTAAACTACTTTAAATTTATATTATATGTCGTCAAAATCAAGTAAATAAGAATACAAAATCTTATGAAAAAAAACTCCTATACTTATAATGATCTAATTAACTGTGGTGAAGGTGGTTTATTTGGGCCAGGAAATGCAAAATTACCCCTTCCACCGATGCTCATGTTTGATAGAATTACAGAAATTAATCAGAGTAAAGGCTCTTTTAAAAAGGGATCAG